>NZ_JAUSPS010000062.1 GCF_030652775.1 Acetobacterium sp.
TTGACGGTTGTTAGGGTGTTGTAAGATACCCCATGTTTCTGAAGCAGTTTTACACCATTCATGGTTTGCTCAAAAGATCCACCGTTACGGCTCTGTCGATAGCTATCATGAAACATTGCATTGCCGTCAATGCTGACGCCAATCAGAAAATCATTGACAGCAAAAAATTCACACCAGGAATCAGTCAACAAGGTAGCATTGGTCTGAAGGGTATTGCGTATTTTTCGTCCGATGCCATATTGGCGTTGATAAGCCAATGCCCGTTTGTAGAAAGCCTGGGGCGCCATAGTTGGTTCCCCGCCATGCCAGGCAAACTCGACAACGGCGTTTTGGCCGTGAATCGCTAAATTATGACGGATATAGGTTTCAAGCACCAGATCTGACATTAGCTTAGCGCTTTGATCCATCAGATCTTTTTTTTCAAGGTAATAACAATAGCGGCAATGAAGATTACAGGCTGCGCCAATGGGTTTGGCGATAATGGCATAAGTCCGGGAATCCTGTTGTGGCTTATTTTCCATCATCATTAATTCGGGGTTTTATTAATCTGGCCAATAACAGCGGCGGCTTCGCTGCCATCGTCAACGCCAATTTCTTTGGTGATGAGGGCATTAAGTTGACTGTTAAGTTTCATAATCAGGGGGGCATTGGCTTCTTTATCAGCCGCCAGGTTGACTAATTCTTGGGGATCATTCTCGAGATCAAAGAGCTGAACATCATTATTTGCATATAATTCTTCAATAGTTGTTGGCATATTGAATTTCAATGGCGAAAAGTACCGGGCAAATTTATATTTTTCGGTTGTAATCCCTCTGACAAATCCACGCTTGGAATAATCAATATCATAGCTAGTGACACCAGTTGATGGGTCGGTGGTTTGCATCATGTTGCTGTCGATCATTGAGATCATTTCATAGGCAAATAATGATCCATCTCTAATTTCGGTTTGGCTGCCATCGATCAGATCCATCAGACTGTTACCTGGGAGTCCGGCGGAAATCTCAGTTTTTTTAGCATCCGGTAGGTTTGTCATATCAATAAAGGTGGTTGCTAAGTCGATGTGGCTGGTTACGGCATCAATGGATTTCCCACCTTCATATTCGGGGTGGACGATAATTAGGGGGACATGGATATTGTTTTCGTACATAAATCCACCTTTGCCACGGAGGCCATTGGCACCTTGCATGTCACCATGGTCGCTGGTAAAGACGATGATGGTGTTATCCAACATTTCCAGATTAGATAGTTCAGAAATAATATTGTTGAGCTGGTCATCATTGTCCTGAATGCAATTATAATAATAATCACGGAAATTTTCCCAGCGGTTTTTTTCAGATGGAATCTCACCCACCCGACGGTTCCATAAATTAAAATATTCAAGTTCAGCAGGTACTCGTCCCTCAGCATCAAGCGGTTGATCCCAGGTGGAAGGAATTGCCGCCTTGGGGTAGCTGGTATCATAAATCACATTGGCTGGTGCCTCTTCAATGGCAAAGGTTGTTTGTCCCGTGTTCTGAACGGCTTCGCCATCAGTATCGGTGTCATAATACATTATATCGTGGGGATTAACGAGATTGACGGCCAGAAAAAAAGACTGTCCTGCGGCATTGGTGGCAGATCCTTTTGAGCGCAACCAGCTGACTGTATCGCCAGTGATGTTGCTGTCCTGCATGTAGCCCTGTTGAAGTTGTCCCGTAATATCGCCCTGGGTATTCCAGTCGGAAAACCCATAGCCCAGCAAACCGTTCTGTTCCTGCATGGATGGTTGGCTGGTATTATCAAAAACGCTGGTATCGCCCATATGCCACTTGCCCTTAAAAGCTGAGTAATAACCTGCCGAGAGCATCTTGTCACCGACGGTGGTGAGGTTTTCAGAAATTGGTTCCTGCCAGGGTGCTTCTGTATTATCTATCATCAGAGTATCGGTGATGTGGGTACCGGTATAAATTACTGACCGGGATGAGGTGGACACGTTGGTGCAGGTATAGTGTTTTTCAAAGGTGGTTCCCATTTTCTCCAGCAGTTCTCTGGCTTTGTAATTGGATCCTGCTGGGTACTCACCAAAATAATGTTCCTGATCGACAGTCACAAAGACAATGTTATAATTGCCATCGTTATTCTGTTGGGCATCGACATCAACTTGCGGTTCGATGGTTTGGCTGCCGGTGCTTTGAGTGCAGCTTGACACGCCTAATAAAGAGGTAGCAAGGGTGATGCCCAATGCGGCTTTTTTTATATTCATTTAGAAGACCTCCTGAATCTAATGTAAAAACTGAATACATGACCATTCTAATAGCTTTAGTGAGATGAGCTTTAAAGCGCTTGTTGCATTAAATTAAAAATATCACTATTAAAAAAGTATACCCTTACAAATCTTAGATATTCATTAAACAATTATGACAGAGCAAGAACATTTTTATAATCGATAAGTAAAGAATAATAGTAGCAACCGTGGGATATCTTTGTTAAAGCCGATTCCAGAAACATTGCCGTGAAGCGGTCTTAAGGCGGTTGGAATTGCTGTAAATTAATACTATAATATTTTGCGAAAAGACTGGATAACTTGCTGTAAAAAGGATATAATAAAACGGCTTATGATAGAGGCTCGTTATCAGTGATCTGATAAAGGCCTCTTCTTTTCGGAAAGGCAATAAAATTATAAAAATCTGGCATGCATGTCAATGACGAGATCGCATCAATGGAAATGCGATATTCATTGCCGGAAAAAGATAAGAATCAGGCAGTTTAGAAAAATTGTGCTGAACTTGCTTAATTGCGATTGCTGACTAATAAATCAATGGAGGATTATCGATTAATGATAACAGTATCAGAACTAAGTTTGAATTTTAGCGGAACAAATCTTTTTACCAACGTAAATATAAAATTTACCCCGGGAAATTGCTATGGGGTCATCGGGGCGAATGGCGCCGGAAAGACCACTTTTTTGAAAATTCTATCAGGAGAGCTCGAACCATCAACCGGTAATGTCTTTATTCCCGAAAACATGCGGATGTCGGTCTTAAAGCAGGATCATTACGCCTTTGATGAGTTTTCGGTGCTTGATACCATTATGATGGGAAATCAGCATCTTTATGCGGTCATGAAAGAAAAAGATGCCTTATATATGAAGGAAGATTTTTCCGATGAGGATGGTATCCGGGCTGGCGAGCTGGAAGGTGAATTTGCTGAAATGGGCGGCTGGGAAGCTGAGTCCGATGCGTCCCGAATTATCCAGGGCCTTGGTCTTAAGGTTGACATTCTGGATGCCAATATGGATAGCCTTAGTGGTAATGAAAAGGTTAAGGTCTTATTGGCGCAGGCCTTATTTGGCAAACCAGAGATCATCTTACTGGATGAGCCGACCAATCATTTGGATATCCAGGCGGTGGAATGGCTGGAAGAATTTTTAATGGACTATGAGGGAACCGTTATTGTGGTATCCCATGACCGTTATTTCTTAAATAATGTTTGTACCCATATCGTCGATATTGACTTTGCCAAGATTAAGGTTTATGTCGGGAACTATGATTTCTGGTATGAATCCAGCCAATTGATTCAGCGCTTACTAAAAGATCAGAATAAGAAAAATGAAGATAAAGCCAAAGAACTGCAAAACTTTATTGCCCGCTTCTCGGCCAATAAGTCCAAATCCAAACAGGCTACCTCCCGTAAGAAAATGTTGGATAAGTTAAACATCGAAGATATGCCATCGTCATCCCGAAAATATCCCTGGGTTGGATTCCAGATTGATCGGGAGCCCGGCAAAGAAATTTTAACCGTCGAGCATTTATCAAAAACCATCGATGGCGTCAAAGTTCTCAACAACGTCAGTTTCCGGGTCAACAAGGATGATAAAATTGCCTTTGTGGCAGATAACGAAATAGCCATGACGACCCTGTTTAAGATTCTGACGGAAGAAATTGAACCAGATGAAGGCAGTTTCAAATGGGGAGTCAGTACCACCCAGTCTTATTTCCCTAAAGATAACAGCGACTATTTCAATGGCTGTACCCTGAACATCTGCCAATGGCTGCAGCAGTACACCGAAGAAATCACCGAAACCTATATCCGCGGTTTTCTGGGACGGATGCTTTTTTCTGGCGATGATATTTATAAAGAAGTTCAGGTTCTCTCCGGGGGTGAAAAGGTTCGCTGCATGCTGTCCAAAATAATGATGTTTGGCTCAAACGTGCTGGTTCTTGATCAACCAACCAATCACCTGGACTTGGAATCAATCACCGCTGTCAATAATGGACTCATTGATTTCAAAGGCATTTTACTTTTTGCCAGTCATGACCATCAGTTTATGCAAACTGTGGCCAATCGAATTATTGAAATCAGAGAAGAAGGTGTCATCGATCGTTTATCAACCTATGATGAATTCATCGATTATAAGAAAAAGTTAGTTTAATATCATTATCGAGCGCATCTCAAATGACAGCTGAAAAATCTGGCATTTGAAGGTGCGCTTTTTTATTGAATTTAATCCGCTGTTCTTTTTTCTGACAATTATGCAAAAAAATGGTATAATTCAGCTAAATCATTAGAATGACTTGATTGAGGTGATTCATGGATAATAGGGTGTTTTTATTGTCAATTGTCTTTTTTATATTTTTTATTTTTTATACAATAGCAGGTCTCTACGTTTTTTTTAAATCGCCCAAAAAACCGATCAATCGGGTTTTATTAGCTGCGCTAGTGTCGCTGAGCTTATGGACTTTTGGTTTTACCATCGCAATTTCGGCCGTCGATTACGAGACGTGTTTATTTTGGCGGCGTTTTTCGGCACTCGGCTGGGGATCCTTTTTTGCAGTGCTTTTGCATTTTTCCTTAATGCTCGCAGAAAAGAAAGATCTGCTCAAGCGCTGGTGGGTATATATTCTTCTATATTTGCCGGCAGGAATTGTTGTTTTTGCTTTTGCCATTTCAAATAACCTGGCACCGACTCTGTTCAACCTGGTTGAGACAGAGTGGGGTTGGATCAACCAGGCTCAAAATACCGTTTGGGATTTGTTTTATAGCAGCTATTATATTGGTTATTCACTGGCCAGTATGGTGATGATCTGGCGCTGGGGCCTTCAGCATGAAGAACCCCAAATAAAAAAACAATCACGCATTATTATTGGATTCTATTTTTTAGCTTTTCTGCTGGGAACGCTAACCGATATCATTAGCAATACTTATTTGGGAATTGCTATTCCTCAGATGGCACCGATTTTTCTTTTGTTACCGGTTTTTAGTATGTTCTATACAAAAAACTACTTCGGCGTAATCAGCGCTCGACCGGAAAAACTGGGAAGCAGGAACTTAAATATTATCTCAACAAAAAAAGTATATATCTATCTTTCCATGGCAATGATTTTTGGCGGCGTACTGAATTTTGTTACCCAGTATCTAGTCAGCAAAGAATCAAGCCTGGGCGAAGTTCTGGTTATGAGTGGGATATTGATTTCTTTTGGATTGATGATTCAGCTTGTTCAAAGGCTGAAGCAGTCGGATCACCTGAAGGATTATCTCAGTGTTTCGTTACTGGCAGTTTTGATTCCCATCGTCACCCTGGAGTTTGCAAAATTTGGAGCAGTTACGATTTGGGCTTTTCCATTTATCCTGATTATTGCATTTTTAGTATTTAAAGAAAAAATCCTACTGGGTATCATGACAGTATCAATTATTTCGACTCAGATTATTGTATGGGTGATGGTGCCTCTGACATACGTGAAAGTAAGCGGGGTTGATTATTCGGTAAGAATTGGCTTGTTTTGTATTGCGATCTGGTTATGCTATTACATCAATAAATTATTTTTAGTGCGGCTTGATGAAACGGCCGAAAAAATGGAACTGCAGGAACTGATCACCCAAATTTCATCAGATTGTGTCGGGATCAATCAGCAGAATTTTACGGAGAATATCGATTATTTGTTAAAAAAAAGCTGTGAGTTTTTTTTCGTTGATCGAGCTTATATCTGTTTGTTTGACCCGGAACATGAAAACTTTTCCTGCCTCCAAGATTATTGTCAGCCTGGTATTAAGTCGGGTAAAGAGCGGATTCAAAATCTGCCTATTGATGGTAGTCACTGGCGCATGGAGAAAATTCTGGGCAATGAGATATTTGTGGCATCAGATCTCAGCAAACTTCCGGATTTTGTCAACGCCGAGCTTTTTAATATGGAAATTAACCTAATTAAATCCCAGATTATTGCCCCTATTGCCAGCAAAGAGAAAATTATTGGCTTCTGGGGATTTGACACAGAGACAAAGGTGCTGGAATGGCAGGACGACCACCTGAATTTTGCCAAAATCATTGCGAACATTCTCGGCGATACGATTTCCCGGATTGACTCGGAAAAGGAACTGAGTTATCGGGCTCATTATGACGAGATTACCAAGTTGCCAAATCGGAATCTATTTACAAACTACCTGTATTTCAGCATCGTTAAACAAGAGTTTACTGACACGCATTTAGGGATTATTTTTCTGGATCTGGATTCGTTTAAAACGGTTAATAATACTGTTGGCCATGAAATGGGCGATGAGTTGCTCTATCTAGTTGGGGAAAAAATTAAACGAGTGGTAGATAAAACGGATCTGGTTTCCCGTTTCAGCGGTGATGAATTTTTAATCATGGTCAGTCACATAAAAAACAAAGATGAAATGGCTGTGATTGCTGAAAAACTGATGAGTATTTTTGATGAACCCTTTATTCTCAGGGGACAGGAATTTTTCATGACTGCCAGTGCCGGGATTGCACTCTATCCCATCGATGGAAAAGACCCGGAAACATTAATTATGAATGCTGACATTGCCAAATACAAAGCCAAAGAAAAAGGCCGGAATCAATATCTTCTATGTTCTTCCGATATGAAAGAGGAAGTAAATCGTCAGAATCAGCTCACAAGTTTTCTTTATCGTGCCCTGGAAAAAAACGAATTATTTATTAACTATCAACCCCAGGTATGTCTGAATACCGGGAAGGTGACCGGTGTTGAGTCGCTCTTGCGGTGGCAGCATCCGGAGTTGGGGCTGATTTCCCCGGCGGTGATCATACCGCTGGCCGAAAAAACGAGTTTGATTAATCCCATCGGCGAATGGGTGCTTGAAACAGCCTGTCGGCAAAACAAGGCCTGGCAGGATATGGGCATGGAACCGATTCTGATGGCTGTTAATATTTCGGCCAGCCAGTTTAAAAACCCGAACCTGATCAGCCAGGTTGAGGGGATTCTGAAAAAGACCGGTCTTAAACCTGAGTATCTGGAAGTAGAAATTACTGAGAGTACCGCTATTTTAGAATTGAATGAGATTATCTGCAAACTCAATGGCTTGAAGGAGATTGGAGTTTCCCTCGCCATCGATGATTTTGGAACTGAGTATTCTTCCCTCGGGCGTCTAAAAATGCTGCCGTTGGATCGGCTTAAAATGGACAAGCAGTTTGTCGATGGGATTGGCTCTGATCACAAAGATCAGGCCATTGCCAAAGCGATAATCCAGTTGGGTAAAAGTCTTGGATTGTCCGTAGTGGCTGAAGGGGTCGAGGATGAAAATCAGGTTTCCTTTTTAAAAACAGCCCAATGTGATTTGATCCAGGGATATTATTACTACAAGCCCCTTGATGCGGCGGCGATTGCAAAAATTTTAAAACAACAGAGCTGAGCTGAGCTAAGTAGATGCATACTTGACAACAATGATAAAGCCCAGTCTGAAAATTGAACTGCGGTAAAAACTTATGAGCAACTCAAATTTATGGATAAAGGCTATTTTGTTGATTTTTTAACAATTATTTTGACGATTAACAACTAAAAAATTTACAAAGCCAGGAGCTTGGTTTATAATTGAGTAAATTAGATGAATCTGATCGAGAGGCTTAAAATGGACAAAAAAGAAGTAATACATCTTGCGGAAGACTTTATTGCAAGCTCCGTGGATAACCGGATAAAAATGGAAAGCGAAGCACCTAGCGAGTTAGTTGGTGAGAAAATATACGATGCTCCAATTTTCGGATTTTGTGATGCCAGTGACGAGGTGTTTGCAATATTAAAGGAACCGGAGGTGATTGGCTGTCATTTCCGGAATCCTCGGGAGTGGTTGCCAACAGCACAAACCGTGATCTCGTTTTTTCTGCCCTATAGCGAGGCCGTGAAAGCCAGCAACCGAGAACAGAAAATCTGGCCTTCATGGGGATGGTTGGTTGGTCGGGTTGAAGGTCACCGATTATTGCGATCCTTGTTATCACAGCTTGAAACGAACCTAAAAAAAGCTGGCTATGCCACCATCATACCATCCATGGATAAAAAGTTCTTTAGTATTACCGAACCCATTGAAGAGCTCTGCGGTGAACCCCTGGCATTTACCAGCAACTGGTCAGAACGTCATATCGCCTATCTATCAGGATTGGGAACCTTTGGTCTGTCAAAGGGGCTGATCACGGAAAAAGGAATCGCCGGAAGGTTCGGCAGTCTGGTCACTGAATTACAGTTAGAACCCAATCAACGCCCTTATGAAATCTATAACGCTTATTGCACCCAGTGTGGTGCTTGTGTCAAACAATGTCCGGTGAAAGCTATCTCCATCGAAAAAGGAAAAGACCATCGACTGTGCAGTATTTTTTTGGATAAAACGGCGGAAAAATTCAAGCCCCGGTATGGCTGTGGCAAATGTCAGGTCAATGTCCCCTGTGAAAACGGCATACCAGGACAGAAAAAATAATTTGAGTGAGCAGATATGACAAAAGTTTACTCTTGTTTAGTTGAAGCGTATTGACGATAAATAAGAGAGTAGAAAAACAAATATAATCGAAGCTGGCGGTAATCGCAGAGAATCAGCCAGTCGATTCGAAAACGATGGAGTCAGATAATGTTAACTGAAAAGTATAAAAAACTGGAAGAATTAGAAAAAGTTATCGAGTTTACCTATCCTGGCATCACCCTATTGATTCGGGACTGTAATCTGGGTGATCTGGGATCAAAGTACAAGGTCGGAATGGTATTAAAAGAGCTGGGTTTTACCGATGCCAGTTTGCGTCGGGGAGGTATAGCTACGACCCATCGCTTGGCAATCTTATCCAACCATTATGCTAATATGCAGGCTTATGAGCATGAGACGCATTGGGGCTTATGTGTCATGGAAGCGGGTTCGCATTTTAAGGTTTTAGATACCTTTACTTGCGGAGATAAAACTCAGATTATCCTGCTCCACTTGCCGGAAAAAGGCTGGGAAGTCTTTGACGAAGTAGCCACCGATATTGATCAGCAGGTGGTGGAGATCGTCCGGGAAGGATTTGCGCACTGCCTCGATCTGCCACCAATTCCTGAGCTTGCTACCCAGAGTTGGTTCAGCCGCTGCCACTATCCCATTGGGATGTCTGAAAGTGGGGAGTATTTTCCGCTGGGAGAGTATTAGAAAGGAGTAAAAAGAAATGATTTATTTTTTAATAATTGCAGTTCTTGGATTAGCTTTTTTTCTGGCCGGTATTCGTATTATTCGCCCGACAAGTCGGGGGCTGATTGAAACAATGGGAAAGTACACAAAATACGCAGAACCAGGTTTTCACTGGATTATAATTGGTGTGCAACGACTTTTTGTCGTCAATATTACGGAGCAGATGTTTAATGCTGAGCCACAGGTTATCATCACTAATGACAACCTAAACGCTACCGTCGATGCGCAGATTTATTTTAAGGTTAAATCAGACGAAGAGAGTGTCAAAAACTCGGTTTATAATGTCAATAATTATAAGGTGCAAATCGTTAATCTAGCTCGGACCACATTGCGAAATATTATTGGCACGATGACCTTAAAATCTGCCAATAGTGAACGCAGCATAATTAATACAGATTTGCTTAAGACATTAAAAGAAGAAACAGATAAGTGGGGGATTGATATTGTCAGAGCAGAATTAAGAGAAATTGATCCGCCCCAGGACGTTCAGGAAACCATGAATAAGGTGGTCAAAGCCGAAAATGAAAAAGTCGCTGCGATTGATTTCGCTACTGCCGCAGAAACTACAGCAGATGGAGTAAAACGAGCGGAGATTAAAAAAGCTGAAGGAATAAAACAAGCCAGAATTCTTGAAGCGGAGGGTGAGGCGTTTGCAATAAAATTAGTGAACGAAGCAGCGGAAAAGTATTTCATTGGCAATGCTCAAATTCTAAAACAATTACAAACCACCGAGATAGCACTTAAAAATAATGCTAAGATTGTAATTCCTTCTGATACCCAGCTAATCAATGTCATTGGGGAGATGTCCGGGGTGATACCGATAGAAAACCATAATATGAGTTCTTTAAAAAGCAGCGAACATTGATTTGCTGCTTTTTTTATTCGATGGAACGACGATCCGGCTCAGAAGATTTAAGGAATGGTCTGTTTAAAATATTCGGTATGGTTAAAGAGCTGCGTTCGGGGGTAGATATAGTTACATGATGAACATTAAATAAAACGATAGGTTGAATCGAAATTAAGTAAAAGAATGTAAATGGGGTGAGTAAATTGGATGATCAAAAAGCCGGGCCGATAAAAGACAAAGAGTCATTTTTTGAAGAGCTTTTTCGATATAATCAGGAAATTATGCTTCTGATTAATCCTGATACGCTTAAAATTGAAGATTGCAATCGTTCAGCCTGTTTGTTTTATGGAAAAACCCATGATGAGATGGTAACTTATAAAATTACTCAATTCAATTGTCTCAGTGAAGATCAACTTAAAAAAGAAGTTGAGCAGGCACAAAATAGAGAACGCAATCAGTTTTATTTTAAGCATCGTTGCTTTAATGCCGAGATCAAAGACGTTGAGGTGCGGTCTAGTCCCGTTTCTTTGGATGGCCGGAATTATTTGCTTTCAATTGTAACAGATATCAGTGGTTTGCAGCTCGATAGCGATGCCTTGCGAAAAGAAAACACAGTATTGGAGAAACGAGTCGCTGAACGCACCTATGCTTTGAAAGAGCTTAATGATCAGTTGCTTTCCGCTAAAGCTGAGTTGGAACGGGAAATGGTTTTTATTCAAGCTTTGTTTGAAAGTATCCCGGGTTACCTATACGTCTACGATGAAGCGGGAAGACTGATCAAATGGAATAAAAAACATGAAGAGATGACCGGCTATTCGGCCGATGAACTGGCGAATATGACGCTGGAGCAGTGGTTTGAGGGCGATGATCTGGTCAGAGTCATGGCGGCTGTGGACGATGTGTTTAAGAAGGGTTATGGCGAGGTCGAAGCCAATCTGATTACCAAAGGCGGAAAAAAACTGCTCATCCGTTCCAACGGTGTGATAATGACCCTTGATGGAAAAAACTATTTTACCGGGGTGGGAATCGATATAGCAGAAAGCAAACGCCTGGAAGCTGAACTTGCAAAAGAAAGTAAACTGCTCGAAATAACTTTGGTTTCCGTGGGGGATGGGGTCATCTCCAGTGACAAGGATGGCCGTGTTTTGTTTATTAACCGGGTGGCAGAAGAATTGACGGGTTGGACAAAAAATGAAGCCTTAGGAAGACCCATCGAAACCGTATTTAACATCATCAATGATATTAACCGCGAGAAAGCTGGAAATATTGTTAAAGAAGTCATTAAAACAAAAGAAATCCGGGAGTTGGATAATCATACCCTGTTGATTGCCAGAGACGGCAGTGAACGAACCATCGAGGACAGTGCAGCGCCAATTATTGATGAAAATGGCGAAGTTCTGGGGGTCGTTCTGGTCTTTCGTGATTATACCGAGAAGAAGCAGAAACTGGATCAGATTGAGTATTTGAGCTATCATGATCAGCTCACCGGCCTTTATAATCGGCGATTTTATGAAGAAGAACTCGCTCGAATGGATACCCCAAGAAACTTACCATTGTCTTTGATTATGGGTGATGTCAATGGATTAAAACTGGTAAATGATAGTTTTGGACATATTATGGGTGATGAATTATTAATAAAAGCGGCCGCAACGATTACTAAAGCATGTCGCACCGATGATGTGGTGGCAAGGTTGGGTGGTGACGAATTTGTCGTGCTATTACCAAAAACAAATCAAATAGAAGCGGAAGAAATCATCGCTCGCATCGAAGAATTGGCCAAAACAGAACAAGTGGGTACGGTAGAACTTTCCATTTCATTTGGTTTTGAAACAAAGATTGATGAAGAAGAAGACATTCAGCGGATCTTTAAAAGAGCTGAAGACTATATGTATCGGCGGAAACTGACCGAAAGTCTGGGAATGCGGAACAAAACTGTCGGCATGGTGATCGAAACCTTATTTGATAAATACCAGAAAGAAATGTTCCATTCGGAACGGGTCAGTCGACTGTCAGCTGAGGTCGGAAGTATAATCGGGCTGAATTCCAAGGACTCCCATGATCTTCAAACAGCCGGCTTGATGCATGATATTGGCAAGATCGGGATTGCTGAGGGGATTCTCGATAAGCCTGAAAAACTGAGCGAAAAGGATTGGATAGAAATACGACGTCATCCAGAAATTGGATACCGTATTTTAAGCTCCGCCAATGAATTTGCTGAAATAGCTGATCATATTTTAGAACACCATGAGCATTGGGATGGCAGTGGCTATCCCAAAGGACTTAAAGGCGAAGAGATCTCGTTGGAAGCTCGGATTATTGCCATTGCCGATGCCTATGATGCGATGACCAGAATGCGTCTGCATATGGATGATCTTACAGTGGAAGAAGCCATCGAAGAAATTAACCGTTGTTCCGGTACGCAGTTTGATCCGGAAATTGCCAGGGTTTTCATTGATATGATCGAAAACGAAAGTTGAAATAGATTTGTCAGGAAATTAACCCGGCCGATCCATTAGAGGATAGGGCTGGGTTAATTGTGTTTTTTCAGATTGCGAAGATTCTGGAACATGACGCCGAAGGTCTCGTGTTTGACTTGAGTCGGGTCAAATTTCAACAGCTTAAAGGTGATTTGCACACAAAAACCGATGGCAAAAGCCGAGATCACCGTGCCTATGCCAACCATCCCGCCCAGGAGCCAACCAATTAGGACGACACTGACTTCCAGAATGCCTCGGCACAAGCCAACCGGCAGCCTCGTTTTTCGGGTTACCGCCACCATCAGGCTATCCCGGGGACCGGCACCAAAGCCAGATGCAATGTAAAAGTATGTCCCCAGCGAAATGATAAAGAGACCTAAAATATGAAATACGGTTCCAATCCAGAAATTATTAAAAAGCGGAATGAAATCTAAAAATAGGATGAGATCCAAGAATAGACCGATCATAAACATATTAAAAATGGTGCCTAACCCTATTTTTTCACCTAACAGAAAGACGATGACCACAATAATGGCGCCCACTGCCGTGTTCACCAGGCCAATGCTGACCCCTAGGGTTTGACTGATCCCACTGTGGAGAACCTCCCAGGGAGCATAACCAATATTTGCCCGCATGGTCACAATAATGCCCAATCCATAAAGAAAGAGTCCAAAATTCAGCTTGAGAAATCTAAAAATGTATCCAGTCATAATGCCCTCCTTTAAGAATAATGTTCCCAGTATAACATAAAACTATTAGCGGGCAAAGACCAAATCGTGATGGCTTGAAAATATTTGAATCTGTTGATTACATGTTTAACTTATTTAAAAATGTGGTATACTATAAGCAGCAAAATAGAACAGATGGAGCGTAGCGCTTCGGGAGGTTAGAGATGAAAGTATTAGGCATTAATGGGAGTCCCCATGGAGAAGGAAACACATTTACGGCGTTGAGTATTGCCGGCGAAATTTTTGCTCAGGAAAGCATTGATTTAGAAATTTTCAATGTTGGCATGAAAGCAGTACAGGGTTGTACGGGCTGTAATGCTTGCAGCAAAAATAAAAATGAGCAGTGTATCTTTACCAAAGATGTTGTGAATGAAGGGATTCAAAAAATTAAAGAAGCAGATGGCGTTATTTTTTCCAGTCCTGTTCACTTTTCTGGGATCAGCGGAAATATGAAGTCATTTCTAGATCGAGCCTTCTATGTCGCTGGCGCCAATGGCGGATTATTTCGTCACAAGGTGGCCGGAGCGCTGGTGGCGGTCAGACGTTCTGGCGGGGTGGCAACCATTGATCAATTGAATCACTATATCACCTACTCGGAAATGGTGATGGCAACCGGCAACTATTGGAATGTTATCCATGGCCGTACCGCCGGAGAAGCATCTCAGGATACTGAGGGCGCTCAGACCATTGAGGTCATGGCAGCGAACATGGTTTGGCTGATGCGTCTTATCGAAAACGGTAAAGGTGTTGTTGCTGAGCCACATCCCTTTAAAAAAGTATATATGCATTTTGTCAGATAAAGCAGGAACGTTTCAGCCAATAAAAAAAACACGGTTAACGTGTTTTTTTATTGGTTATTTAAATATCATCTTGACGGGTCCGACGCCGCCATCGATATCAATGCGATGGGGTGCAGATTTAGATCCGGTTCCGGATTCAGAAATACTCGCACCATTGACGGTAATGGGGCCGACACCCTGGTCAGCAGTTATAAAATAATCATTAACATTGGCGTTGATGTCCAGACTGGTCTGACCGACGCCACAGTCGATTTCCAAATCTCCAGTGATGATTCCCTGAATGTTGATGAGTCCGACGCCGCCTTTGATTTCAAAATCATTGAGTTTTACGTCGGTAAAATAAACAGCACCAGCGCCACCGCTGAGTTTACCGGAATTTGCCTGAAGCTGATCGGCGACAATTTCACCGGCGCCCTGTTTGATGGTCAGTTCGTCAGTGATAATTTGTGACAATTCACCACGACCGGCACCAATCTCAAGTTCCAGTTTTTTCAAGTGGGTGTTACTGGGAATGATAATCACAAGATCAGGCGCACGATCCTTGCCGATCAGGTTAGGAATAATGTTGGTGTTCCCGCTATCTTCGATGATAAGTTCGCCATCATCGAGGGTGGCGGTTAGACTCGCGGGAACATCAGACCCTTCTACTCGAAAAGCATCCCCGGTTTTAAGGGTAATACTACCGGCATTGAAATTAATAAAAACAGATTCCAACTCACCGGTGAAATCCTGCTGAAAGCTATCTCCACCCTCGTTGATTTGGGTTCTGTTTTCCATCAGACCAAACCCCCTCATGATCGCTACGCCGCCATTGACAATGCTGGCGATGATCCCCAAGGCCAATACCAGCCCAAAGGCAATGGCCAGGTATTTAATCCAACTTTGATTGGTATTCATTTGACTTCTGTACCCCCAAAGATATTCGTGCTGTTGATGTAAATAGTCGGTGGATTTTCGCCCAGCGGTTTGTTGGTCTTGTTTGATGCTCCACCAAAAATGGGCGTGGTTGACATTTCCACCCGAACATTGCTAGGAACCATCATATCAATGCCGCCAAAGACTGCTGTGGCCGAGATATAAATATCTTCGCTGATAACGGCCTGGCGCAAATCAAGAGAAATACTTCCAAAAACCGCAGTCAGATTGGCGCCGTTGAATTGTTCGCCGGGAAAGTTTATTTCCTGGCCGCCAAAAACTGCTGAATAATCAGGAAGACCATCCTTCGTCATACCTTGAATCAACTTGGCATTTTTACTGAGTCGATCCTTGAACATTATACTCAACCCAATGGCAATAATAATGATGGGAAAGATCAGGTCGCCCAGTAGTTCCCCATTAAAGTAGCCTTGGGCTGAAATGAATAATAATACCCCAATCCCCAATCCAATGGTATTCCAAAGCTGTACGCCGTTTTGCACCATACTGATGGCACAGGGAACAATAATAAACAAGGTCCACCAGCCGGCGAAAAATAATTCAAAATTCCACAGACCGAAGACATTTCCGGCAAAACCAAGGCCGATAGCGACCAATAAAAGCCCCCATAACAAATTACCTACTCGATTTCTCATTTTTTTCTCCTTATTTCGAAATTTTCTTTATTATACCATGCATCTAGGAAAATAAAAATTCTTCCAGAATTTATTTAATATAGAGAAATAAATCGAATTAAGGCTTTATTATAATTGACTAATTGAAACAGGGTGGGTAAAATGGTAAATAGTGAATAAAAAATAAGCGATATTAAAACAGGCTGCTTTTATAAAGTGTTTTTTAAATTTTAGAGAATACTTATAAAAGCTAGACCTATCGATAAATGGAGGAATTAACATGGGATTAGAAAGTGTTTTATATAAATGTGATAGGGGCGTGGATCTCAAACAATTGCGACTTAAACCCTGGGCTGTCGCTTCTGAAGTGATGGGGCGATTTAAAAAGGTTAATCAGATTCATCGCTGGTTTTTAGAGAATATTCAAAATGGGGTAGACGACAGCCGATTTTATCTGGTTGAGGAATATCAGTTTAAAAAGCTTTACAAATTGTGTACAACCGTGGATAGTAATCATGATCGGGCTGAAGAATTATTACCCACGCTAAAAGGATTTGATATTGGCAGTGCCAAATATGATGAAGTCTATTTTGAAAATTTAAGCAAGGTGCTCATCATTCTGGGGCACATCAACAATACCTTTGACTTTGAAAAAAATGAATTGGTATATAGTAGTTCTCATTAATAATGGAAAAGATTAAAAGAGACGATTTTTGCAGAACCAGCTGAAGAAAGCATCAGCTGGTATTGTTTAAAAAAAGAAAAAATTACATGACAAACGTTAGCTTAAATTGAACTAAAGTATGGTTTGTTGATGACGATAATGTAATAGTATCCAAAACAGAAGTATTTAACAAAAGTTAAATAAAAATTGAGGTTTTGAAAAAAATCAGGTATAATGTTGATCATGACTAAAATGTTTCAATTAAATACAGCAATGTTGTTAAACTTAACGGCGCCCTTTTTTCGAAGGGCGTATTATAGTTATTTGATAAAAAGTGGGGTATAAAAATAAAAAAAGTTTATGTTGCATTGATATAAAATTAGAAGGAGAAAAAGAATGAAACATGAGAAGAGTTTGTTGTCAAAGATCCTGATGACTGTTGTTTTACCAGTAGCCTTAATATTTAGTGCGATAGCAGGTATTGCAATGATGGTAACAAGTCAGAATGTCGATCAGTTCGCAGGGATTCAGAACAGTTTGATACTGATTTATGTAATCGGTTTAGCGGTTATTGTCGGTGTGATTATGCTCGGAATGAAGGAAACTTCGCACAGAATAACTAGTCTGGCAGAGGCCGCTAACCGGTTGGCGGATGGTGACATTGAAGTTGGGTTAAGATCTGATAAACCTCAGGATCAGGTGGGAGAAATCGCTTATGCACTTTCATTACTGGCGGATAACAGTAAGACTCAGTCAGAAATTGCACAAAAACTGGCAGATGGAGATCTGTCAAAGACTATCATCCCGCTATCGGATAAAGACCTGCTGGGGAATAATTTAGTTACAGCTCAAAAATCGATGAAAAAACTCCTCGACTATCTTGTCATGATGCCGGAATTGGTCGAGAAAAAAGAGTATTTTGATAAAAATATTGAAAAAAACATGACCGGTGATTATAAAAAAGCTTTGGTGCAGGCAAATCAAGCCATGGCGGCGGTCTCCTCAAACATGGAATACTATTTATCCATTCTGGATGCGCTCCCTTACCGAATTACAACAATCGACAAAGACATGAATATGGTTTTTGTTAATAAAATTCTTGAAGATCTGATGAAAATGACCGGCACTGCTAACCAACGGGAAGAAATTCGTGGGGTGCCCTGTAACTCATGTAATCTGGAAATGTGTCACACCGAAGATTGTGGTGTCAAAGCATTAAAGGCTGGTGGGGATCGACTGAATGAGCTTGGTTATTCTGAACATAGCTTTGAATTCAGGGATCGATATTATCGGATGGACACAATGAATCTGATCAATCAGCAAGGTGAAAAGATTGGTTATGTGGATGTGTCTCATGATACAACACCGGTTATGAGTGTTAACAATTATTCGGAGGCTGAGATTAATCGACTGGCTGATAATTTAAGACGCCTATCAGCAGGAAATCTGGATTTTGATTTGAATATTCAGGAACCTGGCGGGTATACCAGCGAAGTTTTTGAGCAGTTCAGAGCAATAGAAACAAATTTACGAGAAGTAAAAGATTCCATCGATAGACTCGTTGGCGATGCTATCATCTTGACAACAGCAGCCATGCAGGGAGATTTGGATGTCCGGGCTGATGAAACCAAATTCAGTGGCTCCTGGCAGGAACTTATCAGTGGCATGAATGGTATTCTTGGGGTCATGGCAAGACCGATGGAAGAGGTCGCAAATGTGATGGCTGCGATCGCCAACGGCAATCTTGATGCGACAGTTGATGGCTATTACCAGGGTAGTTTTGATGTCTTGAAACAGGCTGTCAATGAGATGGGCAGCAACTTCAAAACGATTGTGACAGAAATCTCTACCGTTACCAGAGAAATCAGTAATGGGAATCTTAATCTGGAAAATGTCAGTGCTTTCGGAGGCGATTTCAATGCGATTTCTGACGCTCTTAATACCATTATTGCCACCTTGAACTCGCTATTAGGAGATATCAATCATGCCTCCGAACAGGTTAACGCCGGGGCAAATCAGGTGTCCGACAGCAGTCAGGCGCTTGCTCAGGGGTCGACTGAACAGGCCAGCTCTATTCAGGAACTGACCGCATCGATTACCGAGATTGCCGACCAGACGAAGAACAACGCCGTCAATGCAAACAAAGCCAGAGAACTGGCTACGGATGTGATGGCTAATGCTGATAAAGGAAACCAACAGATGACTGAGATGCAGCAGTCGATGGTGGAAATCAACAAGTCGTCCGAAGATATCTCCAAGATTATCAAAGTTATTGACGATATCGCTTTCCAGACCAATATTCTGGCTCTTAACGCTGCCGTGGAAGCCGCCCGGGCTGGACAGCATGGTAAAGGCTTTGCCGTAGTGGCGGAAGAAGTCCGTACCCTGGCCGCCCGTAGTGCTGATGCGGCCAAAGAAACAACCGGCTTAATTGAAGGATCCATCAGCAAGGTTGCGGTCGGCACAAAAATTGCCGATGAAACTGCCAGCGCCCTGGATGAAATCGTCGGCGGAATTGCCAAGGTTAATGATTTAATCGGCAACATTGCCACCGCATCTAATGAACAGGCCACTGGCATCGCACAGATTAATATGGGTGTTGAGCAGGTTGCTCAAGTTGTTCAGCAGAACTCAGCAACTGCTGAAGAGAGCGCTGCTGCCAGTGAAGAACTTTCGGGTCAATCAATTTTATTAAAACAGATGATCGACCAGTTCCAGCTGAGATAATTCAAGTAGTCAAAATAAATGATTAAAAAGACCACCTTGTAATGAGGTGGCTTTTTTAGAAGGAAGATCATCATGAATCGATTAATCGCAAAACTGATACTTTTTACCGACTCAAATCACGAGAGTCTGCTGAAGCAGATGGGTCAGCTCTATGAACGTTTTTATAAAGGCACGGATACCAAGGAAGAACTGATTGCCGAAAGTTATCACCAGTTAAAGTCACTGTTGGAAATTGCCACTGATTTTGGGTTTGATCGAAACCTCTGGCATCATTACCTGACCTTTTTACTGATAACCAATGAAAATCCATTCAGTTTAACCTGTGAAAAGGTGGGGAAAAAAGAAGGAAGTGTTAACTTTTTTGCTCAAAACGACTGCAAGGTTTTTAAAGATCTCTTTGATTTTAATTTCACCGAATTGGAATCAGCATTGGGAATTGATTGTTTCACCCGGGTTTCAAATTACCAGGCCATCAAAAAACCGGAATTTATGTACAACCAGAACGTCAGTGAAAAAGTAAAATCGCTGAGTCTTAAATTAGCAGCTGCCGCAAACGAACAACTATTTTTCGATGAAATCACGCAGTTCTATGGAGAATACGGAGTGGGTATGTTTGGATTGAACAAAGCCTTCCGGATTATTCCCAAAGCCGATAATACCGGAGTTATCTTTAATCCCATCAATAACATGGATAAGGTCATGCTGGCGGATCTGGTTGGTTACGAAAATCAGAAACAAAAACTTGTCGAAAACACCAAAGCCTTTGTCGAAGGGCGAAAAGCCAACAATGTGTTGCTGTTCGGAGACAGCGGTACCGGTAAGTCTACCAGTATAAAAGCCATCGTCAACGAATTCTATCATCAGGGGCTGCGGATGATTGAAATCTACAAACATCAATTTCGGGACTTATCAAATGTCATTGCCCAGATAAAAAATCGGAACTATCGGTTTATTATCTATATGGATGATCTTTCTTTTGAGGAATTTGAGATTGAATACAAGTTTCTGAAAGCTGTAATCGAAGGTGGCGTGGAAACAAAACCGGATAACATTTTGATTTATGCCACTTCAAACCGCCGCCACCTGATTCGGGAAACCTGGAACGACCGAAATGATATAGAAGCAAATGGAGACATCCATCGATCAGACACCATGCAGGAAAAGCTGTCCCTGGTAAATCGCTTTGGGGTCAGTATTTTTTACGAACGACCCAGTCAAAAACAATATTTCGGAATTGTTGCTGAGCTGGCCAGGCGAGAAGGTTTGAGCCTGTCGGAGGAAGAACTTTATCGGGAAGCTAATAAATGGGAACTGCAACATGGTGGGATTTCAGGTCGAACTGCCCAGCAATTCATCTATCATTTGCTTTCTGTCGGTTCAGCGGATAATTAAATCAACAAATGTTATTTTACACAAGATCATGTCAGAAAAACCATGACACCTGGGACTTATTTTAGTCCCAGGTGTATTTTTATCGGTCTAATCTGCGTAAATTTTAGTAAGTTGGATATAAATAAATAAAGGGTTAAATGATAAAAGATGAAAATCCATGGTTGGCATACAAAAAACTGCGCAACTTGAAAAATTGGGGATTGTTTTAATAGAATATGAAAAGAACAGGAGAAAGAAAATGAAAATTAAATTTTTAGGAGCGGCACTATCCGTCACTGGTTCCTGCCATCTGGTGACTACTGATCACTGTAAATTCCTCCTGGACTGCGGTTTGTTTCAGGGCAGTGAAGCCCTGGAAGAATTAAACGATCAGGAGTTTGATTTCAATCCGGCAGAAATTGATTTTATGATTTTAAGTCATGCTCATATAGATCATTGCGGACGTATCCCTTTGCTTGTTAAACAGGGATTCAAAGGAAATATTTATTGCACCGGGGCAACCGCTGAGATAGCCGACATCATGCTTCAGGACAGCGGCAATATTCACGAAATGGACGCTAAATGGATCAACAAACGTACGACCCGTTCTGGACAGCGACAGATTCATCCGCTTTACACCCAGGAAGATGCCGCTCGCTGCGCCCAATATTTCTTTCCGGTGGCATATGGTCAAACTTTTGAGATCAGTCCCCGGATCAAGATTCGGCTCAATGAAGCAGGGCATATATTGGGGGCAGCAATCATTGAAATTTGGGCTGAAGATGGCGGAAAAACAACCAAGCTTGTTTACTCAGGCGATATCGGGGCGGCCAATCAGCGGATGCTCAATGATCCGACTATGATTGCAGCGGCCGATTATCTGATTATGGAAACGACCTATGGAGATCGTGTCCATGAATCCCAACAGGAAAGCGGGAAGCGTTTCCTTGACATCATTTTTAAAACCGTTGCTCGGGGCGGCACCGTGGTGGCACCTGCTTTTGCCTTGGGTCGAACCCAGGATCTGATCCATGTGCTGGAAGTGTTTTATGATAACCACGAACTCTATCAGAATCAGCTTGATAAGGTTAAGGTTTATGTTGACAGTCCTCTGGCTACCGACGCTACCGAAATTTTCCGCAAAAATGCCCATTATTTTAATGACTATATCAAGGAACGGATCAAAAAAGGGGACGAGCTTTTCTATTTCAGAAATCTGAATTTCACCAAGAGTATTGAGCAATCCAAGGCATTAAACGATAATCCATCTCCCAAGGTCATTATTTCGTCCAGCGGCATGGCTGACGCTGGACGGGTTCAGCATCATCTCAAACACTACCTCTGGAAACCGAAATCCAGCATTGTTTTTGCCGGCTACCAGGCGGAGGGCACGACTGGGCGGGCGATTACCAGCGGCGAAAAATATGTCCGGATCCTGCGGGAACGGATCCGTGTGAATGCGGAAATCTATTTTCTCGAGGGTTTCTCTGCGCATGCCGATAAAAACGATCTGTTGAAGTGGCTGTCCGGGTTTACAGAAAAACCAAAGAAGATCTTTCTGGTACACGGCGAAGAAGAACCTAAAAAAAAATTTGCTGAAACAGTCAAAAATATTCTCGGTTATGATTGTATAGTCGTGGAAGATGTATCCGAATATGTTCTTGGTGATGAAGAAAAAGTCGTTTGTGATGGGATAAAAAGCCAGATTGATGCAAAAAAACAACTGCTCCAGATAAAAACCAATTTTCAAGATATGTATGACGAGCTGGACACACTTTTATCCAAACCAGGCAGAATAACAAATGAAATATTCTCACTTGACGAGATCGATGACATTTCTAATCTTTCTAGTGACTTTGAAAAGACCCTGACGAAAATTAAATCAGTAGTCGGCGAAAAAGATTTGCAACAAGATGAGAATGTGGATTGAATAATCGGGTAAATGATCATTTTTGTAAACTAATAAATAATGGATAATACTCAGGAGGGTATGATGAACAAAAAGTTTCAGGAAGCAGATGACAAATTAAAGGCTCAGATTCTTGACCAGATTCCAACTCCGGTCATGGCAGTAAATAAAGAGCTGATAGTGACATATATGAATGAGGCAGGTAAAAAATTACTAAAAAATAGATCAGAGGATATTATTGGAATTGCCTGTAAAGATATAATTTGTACCGATCAGTGCGGTACCGATGATTGTGCCATGCTAAAAGCAATGAGATCAGGGAAGACCTATTCATCACGAACCGAAGCAACCTTAGGGGGGCAAACGATTCCTTTAGAATTTTCAGCAGTACCCCTAGTTGATGATAGCGGGAAGATCATCGGTGGCCTTGAATTTGTTCTGGACATTACTGAGCGGGTCCTATATGAGAATCGTCTCAAAGAACAGAACCATACAATCAGGGAAATGTCGACACCGACAATTAAATTATGGGAAGGTGTTATGGTATTGCCAGTTGTTGGTGTTGTTGACTCAATGAGAGCTCAACATATGATGGAAAGCATGCTGACAAAAATCGCTGAAACTTATGCAAAAGTAATTATTTTGGATATTCACGGTGTTGCAGCCGTGGATACTGCCGTAGCCAATCATTTGATAAAAATAACAAAAGCTACTAAACTGATGGGGTGTGATTGTATTCTGTCAGGAATTTCACCTGCCGTGGCGCAAACAATCATCCAATTAGGCATTGATATGGAAGCGATCAACACCCGGGCAACACTCAGTGATGCATTGACAGAAGCATTTTTAATGTTAAATCTGGAAGTGAATAAGAAAAAGCAGTGAAATAATATTTTTGATGGGAATAGGTTGAAAGTAATGGGAGAAGATTATAATACATCCATAACCGTGATAAAAAATAACCTGATCGTGGCACTTCCAGCAGAAATGACTGATTCGTGCATTCAAAACATTGAAAAAATGATTACCGAGAAAGCGTATCAGAAAAATATTCATGGAGTTCTCCTCAATTTTTCAATGGTGACTGTTATGGATACTTATACATATCGGGCTTTTGAATACATTACGAGGGTTTTTTCATTGATGGGGATTCAGACAATCTGGGTAGGTTTAAGTCCCGGGGTAGTTTTTGGTCTGATTGACTTGGATGTTGCAATTAATACAAGAATAAAAATGGCAGTTAATCTTGAGATTGGTTTAACATTGCTCAATTAGAGCAAATGGTAACACTGGTTAAAGATGATGAAAATATCTGATGTACGATTAATAAAAGAAATTAACGAAAGAGTCAGGATCAGAGAAACAAAAAAAATAGATCTCGTTTTTAGCCACGATAATGAAAATGTGGTGTATTCTGTTCGTAGTATCGCTAAAAAAGCTGGCTTTCGTTTAACTGATGAGGTATTAATAGCCGTAGCTGCTTCGGAACTATCGACAAATATTTTGCGGTATGCTGGAAGCGGCCAGATTGAAGTAAGTATTGTTACCGATGAAGTCAGCCAGGCCAATGGGATCGAACTGTTTGCAAGCGACAAAGGACCGGGCATCAATGATGTTGAACTGGCACTAAAGGAAAACTACAGCTCACAGGCAAATAGCTTGGGACAAGGCCTTCCGAGTGTGCAGCGAATCATGGACGAGTTCTATATCGAATCGGTTTCAGGTAAAGGAACACGAGTGCTGACACGTAAATGGGTAGATTATGAAGAAAATTGAATATGCAATGATACTCCGAGCACTGCTGTGGGATATTTCAGAATGCGGTGATCTGGGCTACATCAGGGAATATGATAATAAATGCTTTGTCTGTTTGATTGACATCCTAGGTCATGGTAAATTAGCAAGAAGTATTGCAGTTAATGCAGAAGAATATCTTGAAGCCAATTATCAACGCAACCTCGTTGATGTCATGAACGGTCTCCATAAACATTTATATGGCAGTAGAGGCGGGGTTGTTCTAATGTGTCGTCTGGATATACCGACTGAGAAACTTCAATATACAGGAATTGGAAATGTCACCGGAAGAGTAATCGGCGCCAATCAACATCGGATGCTTTCAAAAGATGGAATCGTAGGATTTGGAAGCATTAGTCCAGTTATTCGAGAATGTGAATTTTCTGATCGAGATCTGCTGATTCTCTATTCTGATGGCATTAAAGAGCACTTTAATTTGCTTGATCATTTGCAATTATTTACTGGCGAGACGGAATCAATTGTAAGGGATGTTCTTAAAGAATTTGGCAAAAAAACTGATGATGCTTGCTGTATAGCGTTGAAGTATATTAAATAAAGGCGGAATCGAGGTAAAACAATGATCGAATTGGGTCATACTAGGGTCGATAGTAATATTGCTTTGATCGAAGCAAGAAAAAAAGCAAGACATGTTGCTTTAAAATTAGGATGTACCGAAATTAAGGCAGCCCGAATTGAAGCAGTTTTATCGGAAATGATTCGGCAGTTGCTTGATGAAACAAATACAGTTGACTGCATCATTTCAGTCATAAAAAGCCAGGATAAAGAAGGAATTAATATCGCATATGATAATCTTGAGGTACCGCTTAGATTGAATTGTGCTGAAAAATATGTAAATCTATTTGAAATTCAGGAAAAGCCTGATGGAAAATACTTGGCTAATGTCTTTTTTCCTTTCATAACAGTCGAACCAGACTTTTGTGATACCCTTGTCGAAGAAATCCGTATTGAAATCGAGTCGCCGACAAGAGCAGAATTACTCAAAGAAATTGAGGAAAAGAACAAAGAATTGGCAAGTAGCCGAGAGTTTATCGAATCAGTTCTGGAAAATTTACAGGCAGCTGTTTATGCAAAAGATCTTAATGGAAAATATACATATATTAATAAACAATGGGAAGCGGTAACGGGTATTGAGCGGGAAGCCTGTATCGGTAAGACAGCTAAGGACATATTCAGACCAGGTCTTGGCGAAGCATATGAAGAAAATGATCTCAATGTTATTAAATCAAAGAAAATTCAGATAATCGAAGAGCATTCTAATCTGGAAGAAAATACAAAAACCTATTTATCCACAAAGGTACCAATGAAACAGAAGGATGATATTATCGGACTTTGTAGTATTTCTACAGATATCACCGAACGAAAAATCATGGAAGAAGAGCTCTATGAAGCAAAAAAAACCGCTGAAGAGGCCGCCAAGTCAAAATCCGATTTTTTAGCAAATATGAGCCATGAAATACGAACACCCATGAATGCCATACTGGGAATGAGTTATTTGATGGAAAAAACGGTTTTGACCGAAAAGCAAAAAGACTATCTTGGAAAAATACGGCTGTCGGGACAACATTTGTTGGGTGTTATTAATGATATCCTGGACTTTTCAAAAATCGAGGCAGGGAAACTGGATATTGAATGCATTGACTTTAAATTATATGAAGTCCTGGATAATTTGTCCAATTGTATTAGTGAAAAATGTATGTCAAAAGGTTTGGAACTTGTCTTTGATGTTAATCCGAATGTTCCGAACGAACTATGTGGCGATCCGCTGCGAATTGGACAAATCCTGATTAACTATGTCAACAATGCCATAAAATTCACGGAACAAGGTGAAATTATTGTCGGAATAAGGAAAGAAGAAGCATTAACCCAAGGATTCTTGCTTAAATTTGAAGTTCAGGATACCGGAATCGGCTTGACAACAGATCAAAAGTCTAAATTATTCCAGTCTTTCCAACAAGCTGATACTTCTACCACAAGAAAATACGGTGGAACGGGACTGGGACTGGCTATTTCTAAAGATCTGGCGGAATTAATGGGCGGTGAAGTTGGTGTGGAATCAGAATATGGTAAAGGCAGTAATTTTTGGTTTACGACCCACTTTCGGGTCTCTGGTAAAACGGAGCAATCAATTATCTCAAATGAAGGGTTGGAAAATTTACATGTATTAGTAGTCGATGATAATAATCAGGCACGAATGATCCTCTCGGCGATGTTAAATTCCATGAGAATTCGGGTGGATGAAACAGGGTCTGGTGAGAGTGCCATTGAAATGGTTCAAATGGAAGATCTGCGGCAAGATCCCTACGAAATTGTCTTTGTTGATATGCAGATGCCAAATTTAAATGGCATCCAAACGGTCGAACGGTTAAGTCAAATTAAACTGAAAAGCCCACCCAAATATGTGATGGTTACCGCTTTTGGAAGAGAAGAAGTATTTAGTAAAGCGGATCGGGCGGGATTTGAACTGGTTATGGTTAAACCGGTTAATCTTTGGGTACTGTATGAAACGATGATTAGAATTCTTGGAAAAAGCCAACCGAATGAGACCGTCGAAAAAAAAGAAGTGGTAGCGGCCGGTCAAAGAAAAAATTTGCAGGCAATTTCCCGGGCTAAAATTTTGTTGGTGGAAGATAATGAATTGAACCAGATGGTTGCACTTGAACTACTTAAAGAGGGCGGGTTGATTGTAGATGTGGCAGAAAATGGTCAGATTGCCGTGGAAATGGTGGCTGAAAATGAATATGATCTGGTGCTGATGGACATGCAGATGCCGGTATTGGATGGGCTTGAAGCGACCAGGCGGATTCGTTCAGATAGTCGATTTGCGGAACTGCGAATTATTGCGATGACTGCCAATGCAATGGCCGGTGATCGCGAACGTTGTATTGCCGCCGGAATGAATGATCATTTGCCTAAACCGATCGAGCCGAATCATTTGTTTGAAATGCTGACACATTGGATACCGCCGACGACAAATACCGATGGTTCAGAAGATCATATCATTGATACTGATGATGAGATTTTTCCAGAAGCGGAATTAAACATCAGAATCAGTGGTCTGGACGTTGAATTGGGTTTGCAGCGGGTACTTGGCAAGAAAAAATCGTATCTAAATATGCTAAGAAAATTTATTGCTGGACAACAGAGTATCATTACAGACCTGGATCAGGCAGTTAGTAATGGAGATTATACCACCGCTGAAAGGCTTGTTCATACATTAAAAGGGATATCTGGGAATATTGGGGCAATGGAAATAAGACGAACGGCAACAATTCTTGAGACCGCAATCCGTGAACAACCCAGTAAGGATACATTAAGACCGCTCATAAAAAATTTAAGTGTTCAGTTAAAAAAGCTGACTGAATCATTGGAAACGGCGTTGACAAAAGAAAAAAACCCCCTTGACGACTACGATACTGTTTACTCGAAGGTTGAACTGGTGCGTTTTTTAGAAGAACTTATGCCGGGGATTCAAACACGGAAACCCAAAAAATGTCTGGATGTTCTTGAAGCTTATTGTAAATTCTTATGGCCAGATGAAAACAAAATTGAAGTCGCTGAGATCTATCGACTTGTTTCCAAATATCGATATAAAGAAGCCGCTGAATGCGTAAATTCCCTATTGATCAAATTAAGTGAGGTTTGATTATGAAGAAATTGTCAGATTATAATATTTTAATCGTCGATGATACAGAAATGAATATTGACATTTTAGTTGGCGCACTTGGAGATGACTATGAACTGTCAGTCGCAATGGATGGGGAAGCAGCCCTCGAAATGATAGAAATGGAGATTCCTGATTTAATCTTACTTGATATCATGATGCCAGGATTGAGTGGCTATGAAGTTTGCGAAAAACTTAAAAAGAATCCCAAATCTAAAGAGATCCCAATTATTTTCCTGACCGCGATGACTGACATCGAAAGTAAAACAAAGGGTTTTGAAGCTGGGGCTGTCGATTATATTACAAAACCATTTGAAATACTGGAAGTAAAAGCACGAGTACAGACCCATCTGTATATCACGATTGCAAAAAAGGAATTAGCTATACAGAATGAAATACTTGAGCAACGGGTTATTGAACGAACCGAAGAACTTTGCCTGACTCAGGAAATTACCATTGAAGCGCTAGCTTCACTGGCTGAATATCGAGATCCGGATACGGGGGGACATATTTATCGCACAAAGAATTATGTAAAAATTCTGGCAGAAAAACTAAGTACCTTTGAAAAATATAAAAATATCCTGAATGAGGAAGTCATCAAAATATTTTACGAGTCGGCGCCACTCCATGACATCGGAAAAATTGGTATTCGGGACGAAATTCTTCTGAAACCAGGTAAGTTGACCGTTAAGGAATTTGAAGAAATGAAAAAACACACGTTGATTGGTTATAATGCTCTTCGAATTGCGTCATTAAAGCTTGGCGAAAATTCATTTCTAAAACACGCCATGGAGATTTCAAAAAGCCATCAGGAAAAATGGAATGGGACAGGCTATCCGGATGGTTTGTCTGGCGATGATATCCCCATAGCTGGAAGAATCATGGCAATTGCCGATGTGTATGATGCACTTATCAGTAAGCGGATTTATAAACAGCCATTTACGCACCGGCAGGCGGTAATGATCATTAAAGAAGGCCGGGGTATTCATTTTGATCCGCTGATGGTCGATGCTTTTGAAGATGTTAATGAAGAATTCCGGCAGATTGCGATAAAATATGCCGATTGTGATGAGGAACGAGTGACATTAAATGAAGTGTAGAGTTGTTATCTAAAAGACCTGTTGGCTTGACGCCGACAGGTCTTTTAGATAAAATGATATCAGATAATTACGGAGGTGTTGATGGTTAAGTCTGTTTTGATCGATTACTAAAGCCATTTCACCAGACAGAATAAGGTACAAGGAGGCGACAACCATGCCAGTAAACTCATTTGAAGATTATCCGATGTCCTGGAAACCAACGCTGAACCATCAGATTAAACCCTTATATCTTTCGCTGGCTCGTCAATTGGAGCAGGATATCAAAAAGGGCAATCTGTTACCGGGGACAAAGCTACCGCCGCAGCGGGAACTGGCAGATTTTCTGGATATTAATGTGAGCACTGTGTCCAAAGCCTGTAAGGTCTGCGAGTTAAAAGGGCTCCTCAGTGCAACCGTGGGCAGCGGCACCTTTGTATCTTTTGATGCGCTGGCAAATGCCTACCTGCTGCCGGATGATAAGCCCCGGAATCTGATTGAGCTGGGTGCGGTTTTTCCGGATACGGCCACCTTTGGACCATTAATTGGCTGTTTGAAAGATATGCTCAATGAAGCCGATGCCGATAAGCTGTTTAATTACAGCCGCCCCAACGCCAATATCTGGCTGAAAGATACAGCGGTGAAGCTGATGGAAAAAGGCGGATTCAGCCCGGGCTCAGAGAGCATTTTGTTTTCCAACGGTGGCCAAAATGCCATCACGGCCATTCTGGCCGGGCTTTGTCGTCATGGCGATAAAATCGGGGCTGACCCCCATACCTATTCCGGTCTCAAAACCACCGCTTCGATGCTGGGCATTCAGCTGACACCGATCCGCCATCGTGGTGGGGAAATGGATGATGAAGCGCTGCTTGATGCTTGCCGAAACGAAAATATCAAGGGGGTATACCTGATCCCAGACAATCACAATCCTACCACCCATACAATGACCTCGGATCGTCGTCAGGCGCTGGCTCAGATTGCCAAAGATCAGGACATCTTTATCATCGAAGATGGCGCCTACCATTTTCTTGGTCAAAATACCCGGCCGGCGATGGCATCTTTTGCACCAAACCATACTATCTATATTGCCAGCATGTCCAAAACCCTGGCGCCCGGCTTGCGAATGGCCTATCTGTCGGTTCCCCAGGCCTATCGAAAGGCGGTGTCGAAAGCCCTGTATAATCTGAATATATCAGTTTCTCCACTGATGGCAGTGCTGGCGGCTCGGGTCATCGTTTCCGGACAGCTGGATCAATTTATTAAGAGCCACCAGCAGAATGCCAGCCAGCGTAATGCGCTGGTGAACCGCTACTTTCGGGAATACTCCTGCCACGGCGATGAAACCGGAATATTTCGTTGGCTGGAGCTACCGGGAACGATTAGCGGATCAGCTTTTGAAGTGCTGGCCATGGAAAAAGGGGTTCGAGTTTACGGCGCCGAGCGCTTTACGGTCGGAAATAGTTTGCCCAGCCGGGCCGTTCGGATATCAGTTTGTGCCCCGGAAACCCTAGCTGAACTGGAACAGGGACTGATAATCTTGAAAAACCTCCTCGATCATTTGTGAAATTCAGGCTAATTTGTACGCCATACATTTAAACTATTGTATGGCGTATTTTTGCGTGTTAAAATAAAGCTCATATATAACCGAGCGTGAAGGGAGTGTCTGATGATGAAAAGTTTTGTTTTTGCCTTCAAACAAGCGATACCCGTTTTTTTCCCCTATTTGTTTATTGGCATCGCTTTTGGAGTTTTAATGGATGAGGCTGGCTATACAGCAGGTTGGTCATTTTTATCCGGCATTTTTATTTATGCCGGGTCGATGCAGATTGTTTTGGTTTCGCTGCTTACTGCCGGGGCCTCGCTTGGTACCATTGCCGTAATGACCTTTTTTGTTAATGCCCGACATATTTTTTACGGTATCGCCTTCATTGAGAAATTCAAAAAAATGGGACGGAAATATCCCTATATGATCGTGACTCTTACCGATGAGGTCTATTCTATTTTTTGCAGCATCGACTATCCGGATGAAGTGGATGTCAGGAAGACCGATTTTTATATCACCCTGATTCTTCATCTGGTCTGGATTTTAAGCTGTTTGGCCGGAGCCCTGTTTGGACAGCTGATACCCTATGATCTGGCCGGTATTGAATTTTCAGCCACAGCTTTTTTTATTACCGTCTGCATGAATCAATGGCAGTCCATGGATTCCCATCTGCCAGCAATCACCGGGCTGATCAGCGCATTGGCCTTTTACTTTATCCTGGGACCCAGTCAGTTTATCCTGCCAGCCCTGGCTGTCAGCGTCCTCGTGTTAATCGTGGTAAGATCCCGATGGCTTAACGATCAAAAAAAGAACCGTGGTCTAGAATTGGAAGCGGGTTTAACAGAGCAAGCGGAGGAAATCAGTTATGAGTATTAATTGGATCAACACGCTGGAAGCTCTACTTGTTGTGGCGCTGGTTACTATTCTGACAAGATCTTTGCCATTTTTGTTTTTTGGTGGTAAAAAAGAACTGCCAGATACGATAAGTTATCTGGGAACAGTTTTACCAGCTGCCATTATGATTATTCTGGTGGTGTTCTGTCTGCGAAATATCGGATTGACCGCCTATCCCTTTGGCTTGCCGGAGCTGTTAAGCGTCGCCGTGGTGATCATTGTTCATCGGCTCAGAAAAAATGTTTTTCTCAGCATCAGCGCCGGAACCGGACTTTATATGGTGTTGACCCGTACCCTGTTTATGACAGGCTGCTGATAATCAGAGAATCTTTTTCGTAGATGGTTTTAATAATAATTGCGCGGATTAGTAGGTTTAATATTTATTATCAGTGACTAATGCGGTATAATAAGACCACAATTCTTTAAAAGCTGAGGCGTATGAAAAGGATGCACGAACAATACAGGGGGATCGGATGAAAAAGAAGACGATATCGAAATTATTTGCGATATTAATGGTGACAAGTCTGTTATTGACAGTCAGCGGCTGTGTTCACACCCAGAGCTATGGTGGTGGTATTTATACTGGTGAGTGGAAAGATGGCGTGCCCAATGGATATGGCAAGTTCACTTACTCTGAGGATGTAATCTATGAGGGTGAATGGAAGGATGGCAAGCTCCATGGCAAGGGCACTGCCATAGGGTATGATGGAACAAAATTCGAAGGGGAATGGAAATATGGTAAGCTGGACGGCTATGGCACCAAGACCGATAGTGGAAACACCTATGCGGGCGAATTTAAAGAAGGCATGATGCATGGGAAAGGCACCCTGACCATGGCCGACGGCACCACCTATGTGGGAACCTTTGCCAACGATCAATACGTCGGCCCGTAAATAACAGGGGCAATGATTTAAAAAACAGTATGAATTTTTCATGCTGTTTTTTTATAATCATTCTTGACAGAAGATCAAAACTAGTGTAGACTTACTAAGTAGGAACACTAAATCAATAAGCGCCTGATCTGAAGCAGTGGCGGTTTAAAAACAGCCGCTACGCTGGCAGATCGGGTCGACAATTCACAGATTATTAAAAATAAGGACTGATGGTTATGGATATCGTTGAACGACTGACACAATTTGGACTGACCCGGCATGAGGCGGCTATTTATTTGACCTTACTTGCCGAAGGTGACCTAAATGGCTATGAGGTGGCTAAGACAACTGGCATTTCAAGATCCAATGCCTACACATCGCTGGCGTCCCTGGTGGAAAAAGGCGGGGCTTATGTGATTGAGGAAGCGACCATCCGCTACACCCCAGTGGCGATTGCCGAATTCTGCCAGAATAAGATCAGAAAACTGCAGCAAGCCAAACAGGATCTAATCGCTACCATCCCCGCAAAACGGGATGCGGTGGAAGGCTATATCACCATCAAAGGTGAAAACAATATTCTCAACAAACTGCGCAACATGATTCTGGAAGCCCGGGAACGGGTCTACATTTCAGTGCCCGCTCAGATTCTGGAAACCGTGCTAGGGGATATTGAATCAGCGATTAATCGTGATATTAAAATGGTTATCATCACCAATGGATCATTTACGCTGGCAGGGGCCACTATCCATATCGCTGACCAACCGCTCCAGCAGATTCGGCTGATTGCCGATTCAACGAATGTCCTGACTGGCGATGTGAGTAACGGCGAGCATTCCACCTGTCTTTATTCCCGCAAGCGAAATCTGGTGGATTTGTTTAAAGACTCCATGAAAAATGAAATAAAGCTGATTGAAATGACGAAAGGAAACTAAATATGAAAAAGACGTTTTTAAACAAAGAAAAATTAGAAGAGATAGTCAAAGAATTCCCAACCCCCTTCCATCTCTATGATGAAAAGGGGATCCGCGAAAACGTGCGAAATCTGCAGGAAGCTTTTTCCTGGAATAAGGGTTATAAAGAATACTTTGCTGTCAAGGCAACCCCTAACCCAACGATTCTGCAAATCTTAAAAGAAGAAGGCTGTGGGGTGGACTGCTCATCCTATACCGAACTGATGATGTCAGATACCGTTGGTTTCACCGGTGCGGATATTATGTTCACCTCCAATGTGACGCCCACAGAAGATTTTGTTCTGGCCAGAAAACTGGACGCTCTGATTACTCTGGATGATATCACCCATATTGACTTTCTGGAAGAGGTCGCAGGTCTGCCTGAAACCATCAGTTGTCGCTTTAATCCCGGTGGTGATTTTGTTATCGACAATGCCATTATGGATACCCCCCAGGTGGCCAAATACGGGTTCACCCGGGAACAAATGACCGAAGGATTTAGGATCTTAAAAAGCAAAGGCGTCAAGCATTTTGGGATCCATGCCTTTTTAGCCAGTAATACCATTGCCAATGAATATTATCCGGCTCTGGCACGGATTCTTTTCCAGACCGCCGTGGAGCTGAATCAGGAAACCGGCGCTCATATTGCCTTTATCAATTTGTCCGGTGGTGTCGGGATTCCCTACCTGCCCGATCAGCAGCCCACCGATATTTATGAAGTCGGCCGGGGTGTTCAAAAAGCCTTCGAAGAAATTCTGGTCCCAGCCGGAATGGGCGATATTGCCATCTACACTGAACTGGGTCGCTTTGTCTTGGGACCATTTGGTCATCTGGTCACCACCGCCCTGCATGAAAAACACACCCACAAAGAATACATCGGTCTTGACGCCTGTGCGGCCAACCTGATGCGCCCGGCCATGTATGGTGCTTATCACCATATCACTGTGATGGGTAAGGAAGATGCCCCACTGGATCATGTCTATGATGTCACCGGGGGGTTATGCGAAAATAATGATAAGTTTGCCATCGACAGACCACTTCCTAAAATCGATATCGGAGATCTGGTTGTTCTCCACGACACCGGTGCCCACGGTTTTGCCATGGGCTACAACTACAACGGCAAGCTGCGTTCTGCCGAAGTGCTGTTAAAAGAAGACGGTAGTACCGAACTGATCCGTCGCGCCGAAACCCCGGCCGACTACTTTGCCACCCTGGATTTTTCCAAGTGGACTAAATAATAGATCTAAACAATACAAAACGAAAGGAAAAAAATAAAATGGCATTAATTAATGAAAATTATCTCAAATTACCTGGTTCTTACCTTTTTTCAGAAATAGCGAGACGGGTGGAAGCTTATAAGACCGCCAATCCCGAGGCTAACATTATCCGATTGGGGATCGGTGACGTGACCAAACCGCTGCCCGAAGCAGTCATCACCGGCCTGCATACCGCCGTTGACGAAATGGCCGACGAAAAAACATTTAAGGGCTATGGCCCGGAACAAGGCTACGATTTTTTACTGGAAAAAATCGTCGAGTTCGATTTTAAAACCCGGGGAGTCGATCTGGCTATTGACGAGATTTTTGTCAGTGACGGTTCCAAAAGCGATACTGCCAATTTTCAGGAAATATTCAGCCAGAATACCAAAATCGCCATCACTGATCCCGTTTATCCGGTGTATGTCGACAGCAACGTTATGGCTGGCCGTAGCGGAACACTAGGTGCCGACGGTAAGTGGAGCGACATGGTCTATATTCCCTGCACCGCCGAAAACGGCTTTGTGCCACAATTGCCAACTGAAAAGGTGGATCTGATTTATCTGTGTTTCCCAAATAACCCGACCGGAACCACCATCAATAAAACCGAACTGAAAAAATGGGTGGACTATGCCAAAGCCAACCAGGCCATTATTTTATATGATGCTGCCTACGAAGCCTATATTCAGGAAGACGATGTACCCCACAGCATCTACGAAATTGACGGTGCCAAAGAGGTAGCCATCGAATTTCGCAGTTTCTCTAAAAATGCCGGCTTCACCGGAACCCGTTGCTCCTACGTGGTCGTGCCCAAACAAGTGATGGGCTATACCGAAGTGGGGGAATCGGTCGAAATAAATAAGCTGTGGAACCGTAGACACTGTACCAAATTCAACGGTGTTCCTTATATTATCCAAAAAGGAGCGGAGGCCGTTTATACTGAAGCTGGTCAAGCGCAGATCAAAGCCCTGGTGGAGTATTATATGAATAACGCCAAAATGATCCGTGAAGGAGTTGCCAGTACTGGCATTGAAGTTTTCGGCGGCGTCAATGCTCCTTATATTTGGCTTAAAACACCGGCCGGCATGGATTCCTGGACATTCTTTGACAAACTCCTCAATGAGGTCAACATTGTCGGAACACCAGGGGTAGGCTTCGGTCCCAGCGGCGAAGGTTATTTCCGACTCACCGCCTTCGGCAGCAAAGAAAATACCGAAGAAGCAATCCGCCGATTTACCACCGAATTTAAACTGTAAGACTGAAAAGGAATGCCCGGCAATATCGATTGTCCGGGCATTTTGTTTTTTAGGAAGATTTGTTTTTAGTCTTTTCATCTGGTTATACGAAAAATAGATCGTGATTCGTCAGCCTTAAAAAATCATTAAAAGGGTTGACACTTTTAATAAAGTTACTTACAATATTGTTAGCACTCTTAAAGAAAGAGTGCTAACAATAAACAAGATGAAGAAGAGGTATGTTATGGAAAAAAAGCAGTTTAAATCAGAATCCAAGCGTCTTATGGATTTGATGATCAATTCAATTTACACCAACAAAGAAATATTTTTAAGAGAATTGATTTCAAATGCATCCGATGCCATCGACAAGGTTTACTACAAAACATTAACAGACAAAGATAAAACCTTTAATAAGGATGACTACTACATCCGCATTCACCCCAACAAGGATAACCGAACCCTGACGATCGAAGATACCGGGATCGGGATGACCGCAGCGGAACTGGAAGATAACCTGGGAACCATTGCCAAAAGCGGTTCCAGCGACTTTAAAAACGATCAGGAAATGGAAGAAGATTTTGATATCATTGGCCAATTTGGCGTTGGCTTCTATTCGGCCTTTATGGTATCTGACAAGGTCGAAGTGGAAACCAAAGCCTTTGATGATGAGGCTTCGTTTTTATGGGTTTCAGAAGGCGCCGACGGATATACCATTGAACCCGGCACCCGCACCACCCATGGTTCAAAAATCACCCTCCATCTCAAAGAAAATACCGAAGATAATAACTTTGACGACTATCTGGAACCCTATCGCATCCGCCACCTGGTCGAGCATTATTCCAATTTTATCCGTTATCCGATCAAGATGGTGGATGAAAAGAGCCGGATTAAAGAAGAAACCAAGGACAGTGAAAATCCCGAATACGAAACCTATCTGGCTGATGATGTTCTGAATTCAATGATCCCGATCTGGCGAAAAAATAAAAACGAGCTGACCGATGAGGATTATAACAACTTCTATCACGACAAACGGCTCGGTTTTGATGCCCCGCTGGCTCATGTCCACCTGAGTATTGAAGGGGCGATGAGCTACAAAGCGATTCTTTATATCCCCGGTCAGGCCCCCTTTGATTATTACACCAGAGACTACGAAAAGGGGCTGGAGCTCTATTCCAATGGCGTTCTGATTATGGAAAAATGCAGTGAGCTGTTGCCGGACTACTTCAGTTTTGTTAAAGGAGTAGTGGATTCCGAAGATATTTCATTGAATATTTCCCGGGAAATGCTTCAGCAGGATCGGCAACTACGACTGATCAGTCGAAAAATCGATACCCGAATTTCCGAAGAACTCAAAAAAATGCTGGAAAATGACCGCGAAACCTATGAAAAATTCTTTAAAGCCTTTGGCAATCAGATCAAGGTCGGAACCTACGATAAATGGGGACAGGATAAGGATAAACTCCAGGACTTCCTGCTCTTTTATTCATCCAAAGAAGGCAAGATGGTCACCCTTAAAGAATATGTGGAACGGATGCCGGAAGATCAGAAATACATTTATTACGCCACCGGTTCATCGGTCAGTCAGCTGGAAAAACTGCCCCAGGTTTCCATTATTAAAAACAAAGATTATGAGATCCTCTATTTAACCGAAACTATTGATGAATTTGTAACTCAGACCTTAAAACACTATCAGGATAAAGAATTCCGTTCAGTTTCGAGCCAGAATCTGGGATTGGAAGCACCGGAAGAAAATGCCGCCGATGAGGCCGCAGAAACATCTGAAGTGGATGAAAAACTGCTGGCAAAAATGAAAGACCTGATCGGGGAAGAGGTAGTGAAAGTAAAAACCACGGCTCATCTGAAAGATGACGTTGCTTATCTTTCCACTGAAGGGGATCTGTCCATTGAAATGGAAATGACCCTGAACACCATGCCTCAGGGCGGTGATGTCAAAGCGCAAAAAGTATTGGAAATCAACAAAAACCATCCGGTTTATGAAAAACTGCGAAGCTTCTACGAAGCAAATGATGACCAGTTTGCGCTCTATACCGAGCTGCTTTACAATCAGGCCCGACTAATTGCCGGATTGCCACTTGACGACGTAGTCGCCTTTACCAAAAACATCAGCAAACTGATGTAACAACAAAAACCAGCACCATCCTTAAAGGATTAGTGCTGGTTTTTTAATGCCAATTGACAAGTTCAGTCTGTTTTGATAAACTAATAGCAGAAGGTGTAACAAGATGATTTTAACCATTGAAGCAGCTCTGGCAATGAGAGATACGATGAGACATTGTTTAGAGCCTAAAGATAAACTAAAACTTTTATTCTCGTCGGTCTAAGCGTTTTTATGGTATAGCACTGCTATACTTTATTTTAGTGCGCTTAAACCGGTAACCAGCAGGAAAGTTTTCAGGCCATAACGCAATGTTCGTTATGGCCTTTTATAATGACAGAGAGTCAGTATAAAATGGCTCTCTGTTTTATTTTTGTTAAAAATTCTAACATACAGGAGAAATGATAATGGGACTATTGGACGTAATTAATCTATCACATTCGTTTGGTGATAAAATTTTATATCAGGAGGCTTCCTTCGAATTATTCAAAGGCGAGCACATGGGAATTGTCGGGCGCAACGGAACCGGGAAGACAACCCTTTTAAATACCCTAATCGGAGAACTTATTCCCGATGGCGGGGAGATCCGCTGGCAAAAAGGAATCAAGGTCGGGTATCTGGATCAGCATGCTAAAATGGATCAAGATGTGACCGTATTTGACTATCTGAAAACCTCGTTTTATGAGCTTTATGAAACAGAAGCTCAGCTCACCAAAATTTATGAAGACATGGGCAGTAATTGCAGTGAAAAAGCTATGAACCGGGCTTCGGATCTGCAGAGTCTGCTGGAGAATTCCGGGTTTTATGAACTGGAAAGCCGGATCTTAAAGATTGCTGACGGTCTGGGGATTACGGCATTGGGGATGGACAGCCTACTGGGACAACTTAGTGGCGGACAGCGGGCAAAGGTGATTCTGGCCAAGCTACTGCTGGAAGAACCCAACGTGTTGCTCTTGGATGAACCGACTAACTTTCTCGATAAGGAACATGTGGATTGGCTCACCGACTATCTAAAAACTTATGAGGGAACTTTTCTGGTGATCTCCCATGATTTTGATTTTCTTGACAAGATCACCACTTGTATCTGCGACATTGAGTTTTCTACTATCAAAAAATACAGCGGCAATATTACCAAGTTCATTACTTTAAAAGGGTTGCGTCGGGAAAGTTATATCCGGGAATTTGAAGCTCAGAAAAAAGAGATCAAGAAGTATGAAGATTATATTTCCAAAAACAAGGCCCGGGCATCCACGGCCAGTATGGCCAAGAGCCGGCAGAAACAATTGGATCGCATCGACAGGATTCCGCCTCCAGAACTGGTGCCAAAACCCAATTTTCGTTTAACCGCCACGCACATTTCCGCCCAGCGCTCCTTAAGTGTCAAAGATCTGGAGATCGGTTATGATTATCCGCTGCTGTCGAAAATGAATTTTAAAATCGAGTCGGGTCAAAAAACTGTGATCACCGGCTTCAATGGGATCGGAAAATCAACCCTGCTGAAAACCCTGATCAAACAGATTCCTGCTATTTCCGGAAAATTCAAGTTTGCTGATAACATCAAAATCGCTTATTTCGAGCAGGATCTCAATTGGGGTAACCCCAGCATGACACCGATCCAGGTGGTATCAGAAGTCTATCCCAAGCTCTCCCAGAGTCAGTTGCGGCGTTATCTGGCCCAATGTGGTTTAAAAGCCAAAAGCATGCTTCAAGGGGTAGCTACCCTCAGTGGTGGGGAACAAGCCAAGGTGAAAATTTGCATTCTAATGCTGACTCAGGCGAATTTTCTAATTTTGGATGAACCGACAAACCATCTCGATGCCGATGCCAAAGAGGTGTTGAAAAAAGAGCTGATCAAATGGACCGGAAGTCTGATTCTGGTTTCGCATGAAGCTTCTTTTTATGAAGACTGGGCCGAGCACATTATCAATATTGAGGGTTGATGTGATAAAGAGATAATCAGGGGTATCTTCAATAAAGAACAACATGTATAATGATAGTTCAAGAAAGTTGAATCGGCTCGAATCAGATCGGGGCGTTGTTTATCTGGATGGTTTCGATTGACTTAAAAATTGATAAAAATTTAGCCTAGGATCATCATCATTGCAAAACAGAGGAAACTAAAACGCACCGGATATTGGCAATATGATGATTCGAACTGGTTCATTTTGGGCAATAAATAATCACGATGGACAGGAAGCATTGGTACCTTAAATGAAGAAAGGAATGATGAACAATGGAAAAGTCAAATGAAGTGAAGTGCGATACTGAGGCTATCGATGGTTTATTTTCTTTAAATCTCGACCTTATCTGTATCGTGGATCGAAATGGTGCTTTTGTGAAAAATAATAATGGCTTTCTAACCATACTTGGATATTTGCCGCAGGAATTGAACAACAAAGCATATCTTGATTTTGTTCATCACCATGATTTAGAAGCTACACGTTTTGCGATTGAACAACTTATAAGTACGAAAGAAATAATGAATTTTGTTAATCGATATCGTTCAAAAGACAATACTTACCGATACATCGAATGGGACGCTCATCTTTCTGGGGAATATATTTACGCGGCCGGCAGGGATATCACCCAAAAGAAGTTAAATGAAACCGCTCTTGTGAAAGCTAAAGAGCAGGTGGATACTGCAAATAACATTAAGCATCAGTTTCTGGCCAATATATCCCATGAAATACGAACGCCGATGAATGGCATTCTGGGATTTATACAATTACTGGAGAACACTGAGCTAACCTCAAAACAACAGCTATTTATAAAAAATATGAAGCTATCCTCGATTTTGTTAAGCAATGTCATCAATGATATTCTGGATATGTCAAAAATGGAGACCAACGAGATTGACCTTGAAATTGTTCCCTTTGATCTCTATGCAACCGTAGAAGATGCGATGAGGCCTTACGCCGCAAGCGCA
>NZ_JAUSPS010000035.1 GCF_030652775.1 Acetobacterium sp.
ATACAACTAAAAAACCATATGGGGGGAATGGCGTAAACCATCCGTCGAGTATCGGATTAGAAGAAACTTACGTTCCTGCAATGAGGGAATTTGTGGAAGATTTAAGTAGGCTTTAGTTCGGAATAGGACAATATTGCGAACAAAAACTGAATAGAAAAAACGGCCAAAAGGCACCTTAACCGGTGTCTTTTTTGATTCAAAAATTTAAGGAGAAACAAAGTGAATATTGGAACATGGTTTTACATGATGGTTGGTTTGGCCGGTGGATGGATAGCGACGCTATTAGGAGGATGGGACGCAGGATTGACAACATTAATTATCTTCATGGCGGTCGACTATGTTACGGGGCTGGTGGTTGCCGGCGTATTCAAAAAATCAACGAAAACGGCCACCGGCGCCCTGGAAAGCAAAGCTGGGTGGAAAGGTCTGTGCCGGAAAGTTGCGACATTATTTTGTGTCCTGGTCGCCTGCCGGCTGGACATGACATTAGGCAGCAATTTTATACGGGATGGTGTGATCATCGCATTCTCAGCGAATGAGGCGATTTCTATAATTGAAAATATTGGACTGATGGGGGTGGATCTTCCCCCGGCGCTGATCAAGGCCATTGATATTTTAAAAAATAAAGGAGATAAAGACGATGAGATATAAAGTACATGTAGAGAATGAGGGATGGACGGGATGGTTTGAAGAGGGACGGTTCGCCGGCACCACCGGGAAAAACCAGCGCCTGGAAGCCGTAATCATTGAAGGCGTCGACGAATACCGGGTACATGTCCAGGATCAGGGCTGGGGGCCATTGGTAAAAGCTGGAGAAATTGCCGGAACCGAAGGTAAAGGCCTACGGATCGAAGCGATTGAGATTAAAGGCAAAGCTGTTAATTATCGGGTTCATGTCCAGGACTATGGCTGGCTGGATTGGGCAAGAGACGGAGAAATGGCCGGGACAACCGGCGGATCAAAGCGGATCGAAGCGATCCAGTTGCTTAAATCAGTGGAATCGCTGGCGGTTGATAATCCACTGGCAGGAATCAACATTGCGCCGGCGCCGATCCCGGTTCCCGCTCCTACCCCGGCAGCGCCATCACAGGAAAAGAAATCCGGAAAAGTATATCTGGCCGTTGGCCACGGCGTCAGCTCCGACGGATCATGGGATTGCGGTTGCGTCGATGGAAACTACACCGAAGCGGATCTGATGCTAGCCATCGGAAAAGAAGCGGTCGCCCGTCTCCGGAACACTGGCTTCACGGTCATGAGCGACGCCGATACTGAAAATGATAAGAATATCGCCGCTTGCGTACCAGAGGCAAATAACTGGGGCGCTGATGTTTATATCAGCCTGCACTGTGACTATAATGCAGCCCCATCCGGGACACTGCCCATTGTCTACCCAGGGAGTGACGACGGGATCCGGCTTGCCAATTGTTTAATTGCTTCAGCCAAAGCCAGGATCGGACTCGGAACCAGGGGGATCATCCAGCGGGATGACTGGGAAGTATCAGACACGAACATGACTTCCTGCATTTTCGAAACCGGCGGCATTCGTCCAGACATCGGGTTACTTACCAACGCTGCAGCATTTGGGGAAGTCGTCGCCCAGGGGGTATATGATTGGTTTTAAAAACATGATTTGCCGACGTCGGGAAATCATGATATAATTAATACAGGATATTGATGTATGAAAAACGGTAGACCGTTTTATATGGGCGACTATTGTAGGAATAGCGCCACATTTTTTAAAAACACAACTTACACAGGGTTGATCGCTTGGTGAGTTAAAGTTTTCGGGCCACCTTCGGGTGGTCTTTTTTTTATGCCTTTTTTTAATATTGTTTGAGAAAATACACGAATCATGATAGAATATATAGGCAAGATAGCAAAGGAAGTCATGAGCCTTTGCGAAAAGTACGGTTTCCTGACTGTACTTCTTGCATCGATAAAATTCAGGAGCAAATACTACAGGAGGTGTTATTTTTATGCACGAAAACGAAATTACCATGAAGATTATTGCAGAAGTTACGGATCAGTTCCCAGAGGTTGACGGAAATGTTCTAAGGGACATTATCGAATCAGCACTCTATAAATACGAGATCCAGCCTAAGTCCACGGCCCTGGTGGTGCAATCAGACATGAACGAAATGATTTTACTGTACCTGGCCACAAAGAAACTGGACGGGTTGAGCGACAAGACTTTAAAAAATTATGCGCTGCACTTACGACGATTCTCAAATTACTTTCAAAAGAATGTGGCTGACATTACGGCCATGGATATCCGGATGTTTCTGGCTGATCTGATTAAGTATAAAAATCTGAAAAACTCAACAATAGAAAACGAGAAATCAATCCTCAAGAGCTTTTTTGTTTGGCTGGAAAATGAGGATTACATTGTCAAGAGTCCTACCAGGAAGATTAAGTCGACAAAAGTGGAAAAGAGGATTAGAAAATCTTTGTCTGCAGAGGAACTGGAATTGATGCGCGATGCATGTAAGACAAACAGGCAACGGGCATTGCTGGAATTTACCTTCAGCACCGGGGGACGGTTATCAGAAATCACACAGGTCAATATCCAGGACATTAACTGGACCGAACGATCCGTCAATATAATAGGAAAAGGGAATAAGGAAAGAACCATCTTATTTCGCCGAAGGCAAAGATCTATCTGCAGAAATATTTCAATGAGCGTAAAACATTTCCAATAGTGGATGATGCGCTGTTTGTTTCTCAGAAAAAGCCATTCGGACGGTTAGGAAATAGAGCCGTTGAAAAAGAGATCGGGAAGATTGCTGTACAGGCCGGATTCGATAAGGTTGTATTTCCGCATTTGTTGAGACATACTTTCGCAACCCTGGGACACAAAGCAGGGATGCCGCTCAACGTGCTGCAGGAATTGATGGGACATTCAAACCCAGGGACAACACAGATATATGCGGCGCTGGATAATGAATCGGTTAAAGCGGAGTATCGGAAAAGAATAATTCAATAAAAAAAAGAGGGCGTCCATTGCGGATTGCCCTCTTTTTAGTGGATTTTAGAAGATTTATGTATTTCGTATATATCCTCGATTTAAGCGGTTTTATTTAAATCAGGATGCGTAAGACCTGTGAAATTGGTTTATCCGCTAATATAAGTGAAAAAACAAACCGGTAAATCTGTGCTCACTTAAAATTACTGTAATAATAAGGAAAAAAGAAAAGCTGATTCTGTAAAATATATTATGTTCGGATTCATTATTGTACCCTCCACCAAATAAGAATATAGATTTTGATACAATAAAGGCCGCCTTGTGATGAGGTGGTTTTTTCATTTAGTTAGAAATGGCGTTATTAATGTTTTTGACCAACTAAATTGACCCAAAAATGATTGACTTGAATGTCTGGGAATTGCTCAGTATAATGTCATTAACCTAGAGAACGGTGGTTGTCAAGATAGTTGGCAGTTTTAATTGAAATAAATTTCGACAGTAAACGTTTTTAAATCATGCTTCTTCCAATGAATCCAGCATCAGTACTTCCGTGCGTTCAGGATTCAACCATACGACATCTGGCAGAGACCAATCTCTGATATGACGCGACCAGCGATTGGGATTTTTATCCTTTGCGGCCTGATAGACAGCGATCCGATTGGCGAAAATTTGTTCACTGATCCCACTGTGTCGTTGTACCGGAGTAAGCTGATTTAATCCGCTGTGACGATGTTCATAATTATAAAAACGAGTGAAGTTGAGTACCCATTCCCGCGCTTTGTCAATATCAAAAAAGCCTTTATAGGGATAATCGGGTCGATATTTGACGGTTCTAAAGATGGATTCGGCATAGGCATTATCATTACTTACCCGTGGTCTGCTCCTTGATGTGGCAACTCCCAATTTATAGAGGGTTTCCAGTAAGGCCGCACCTTTCATCGGACTACCATTATCGGAATGTAGAATAAGTGGTTGGGTTCGGTTTAGACATCCTTCGGATACGACGGCTTTTTTAACAAGAATACTGGCATTTTCGGCGGATTCTTCCGGCCATATTTCCCAGCCGACGATCTTTCGGCTGTACAGATCGAGGATAAGGTAGAGATAATAATAGAAACCTTTCACTCCGCTTGGCAACCACGTGATGTCCCACATCCAGACCTGATTGGGACCAGTAGCTTTATGGGTTGAAATGGGTCGCGTCTGGGGTTTTGCGGTTCTGCCCCGATGGTGCTGCATATTTTCTCCCCTCAATACCCGGTAAAAAGTGGATTCCGAAGCCAGATACCGACCCTCATCATCAGCCAGTCGGGGAACAATCTGGCTGGGCGGCAAGCTTTTATAGGTAGCGGATGTTACGATTTCAAGAATTTCAAGCTGCTCTTCACGGGTCAGTTTGTTGGCCGGCACCGGTCGTTTTGCTAAAGGGCGCTGATCTTCCATTGGTGTTTGGGGATTTTTCCAGCGCGTGTAGGTTCGTTCACTGATATTCAGTTCCCGACAGGCTCTTGACTGCCTGGCGCCATTTTGAATGGCTTCATCAATAAAGGTAACGGCTAAGTTGCGGTCGGAGAGATTGATCAGTCTTCCTCGTGATCCCCCCAAGCCGCTTGGGCCTTTTTTCTGAGCACCAGTAGAGCCGCGGTTTCAGCAAGTGCTGCCTCTTTACGCCGTAATTCTTTGTTTAATTGTTTGACTTCCTTTTCCTTCTCCTTCAAATTTTTCTGAAGGGATTTGGATTGTTCGGCAACGCCGCCATTGGCATTGATGCAGAAGTCTTTCCAGGCTTCAACCTGCTCAACATACAGGCCTTTTTCCCGACAATAAGCCGCCAGTTCAGCCTGGTTCATTGTTACGGTTTCTAGAACGATTAAAAATTTATCTTCACTTGACCAGCGTTCCGATGATGATTCACCGGCTGGCGCCGCTATACCGGCTGATTTTGCAGCCCGTTTCCATGCATAAAGGGTATGTTCTGAAACACCGGTTTCCGCTGCAAGCTGGTTAACTGATTTATTGGTTGGGGGCATCATCTGTTTGATAATGTTTAATTTGAATTCCTTACTGTATCGTGTCATCAGGTGGCTCCTTCATCTTTGTTTATTACTATAATAAAGTATTTTTCTCTACCTGGTCGAATAGGTCAGAAACCTCACGGTCTCTTTCCCTTCTAAGAACGGAACGTACAACTTTCATTGTATTCCGCTCAAGTATTTATAACCCAGCTATTTATAATTGGGCGGCAATCGTATTTTTCCATGCTCGTTGACGTAGTTTTTGTTGTTTCAACTTGCGTTGCATGAAATAGTCTTCATTTAGTATCGGATTTTTATCTAATTTCAAAGGAATATGTCGTACTATCGGTGTATCACTTGCTTTTATCAGGATTATGTTTTCATCTTTGAACACCCATTTTCGAGTCCCGATTTCACACCAGTATTTTCGGACAATCCACTGTTTAGATTTGTTCCGATGTCGCCTTTTCGCCCAGTGGTACAACATTTCCCATAGGACATGAACTATTTTCCCAAAAGTTTCTTTGGCGCATACTGGCTGGTGGTAATTCGTCCATCCCCTTAATATTTGGTTGAGTCTTCTTATTAATTGTGATTGTGCTGAACTTGTTCCATTCTTTATTTCTTGACTTAAGGTAGATACTAATTTCTGGGTGGATTTTAAAGATGGTTTGACAATCAGTTTCCCTGAATACTTTCGAAAATTCCAGCCTAGGAAATCGAAACCTTGGTGTATGGTGGTGATTTTTGTTTTAGTTGGTGATAGCACAAGGCCTCTTATACTCAGAAATTCCTCAATGACTTTAATAATTTCACTAGCTGTCGTTTCACTATAGGCTGTTATAATAAAGTCATCGGCGTATCTTATAACATTTACCCCATTTCTGTGAGTATCTTTTACCTCATTTCGACCTTTCTTACTTGGCCAGAATTTTTGAGCGATTGCATCCTCCATGCCATCAAGAACCATATTTGCAATGGTTGGAGAAATTATCCCACCCTGCGCTGATCCTTCCGTTGTTGGAAAAAGCTTTCCCTCAAATAAGTATCCTGCTTTAAGGAATTTCTTCAAGACATCTTTTTCTGTCGGGATATTTTCGAGCATCCAATCGTGACTTATCTTATCAAAACAGGACTTTATGTCTCCTTCTACTATCCACTGAGGTGATGTTTTTTTAGCCAGCAGGTTGTGGATATGTCTTTGGGCATCATGTGCACTTCTGGATTTTCTGAATCCGAATGAGATTACATCGGCATTTGTTTCAGCAAGGGGTTCCAGCGCTAATAAATACAATGCCTGCATTGCCCGATCTTTAATTGTTGGTATACTAAGTGGTCTCTTTTCCTTTTTACCATATTTCTCAATATAAACCCGTTTGAGGGGAGAAGCTTGATAACCACTCGTATGTTAATGTCAAATAGACTACACATATTTCACCCTAAAGATTCATGCGATAATACCTTCATCAGATTAATAAATGGAGGTATTTTTTAATGTCCAAAGATGAACTGCATGCATTTCGTCGCCAGCAGATTGAAGATTATCGCAATTCCGGCCAATCAGCAGAAACCTGGTGCGAAGGGAATGCAATGAAAGTATCCACGCTGCGTTACTGGCTGCGACGAATCAAAGACGCCGATCAGCCAGAGCCGGAACAGGCCTGGGCTACCATGAAACTGATTGATAAAGCAACCAGTGCTGATTCAACCCCGATAATTATCAGGTTTAATACCTTTGAAATCTGTCTGCATCCGGGTTTTGAGCCCGTCGTTTTAGCCGCTGTGATCAGAACGCTCCAGGGGATATGATTGACACTGCGCTGATCGATCAGGTTTTTGTTGCCTGTTTTCCTTGTGATATGCGAAAATCGATCAATGGACTTTCTGCGCTGGTACAGCTGACTTTCGACATGGATCCCTTTGCTAATCATCTCTATGTCTTTTTTAACCGAAAGGGGGATAAAGCTAAAATCCTCCGCTGGTCAAACAATGGTTGGTGGCTTTACTATCGTAAGCTCAGCCGGGGTACATTTAAATGGGTGTTTAATGAATCCCAGACCGTTAAAGGCATTTCCGAACGGCAGCTCCGCTGGCTTTTGGATGGCCTTTCGCTGGAACAACCGCAAGCCCATCGAGCCGTTAGCAAGCGCTTGATAATCTAAGTTTTGCAGCGATGAAAAGTTATCGAAAATAGCGCTGTTATGCGATTTTGATGATGATTAAACTGTTCTTTTTAGTGGTTTTGTGGTATAATAAACTCATGAAAAATCAATCGGAACCACCTAAAATTAAACCCTTAACGACACAATCTCTACCCTATGATGAGCTGCTCAAAACCTGTAATGAACTGCAGGTTCAATTGATCCAGACGCAAACCCAGCTGACCTGGGCGATGGAACAGATCCGACTCCTGACCCACCAGAAATTCGGATCTGGCTCTGATAAAGTCGCTTATCCCGAAGGAAGTGATCAGCTCTGCTTCTTCAACGAACCGGAAGCGGCTGCAGATTTTTCTGTTGCTGAGCCGGATCTTTCTGATGTCCTGGCGGATACGAAGAAACCCCGTAATAAAAAAGCCAGGGGTAAACGGGAAAAGGATTTTTCCAATCTGCCGACCATTGTCATTGAACATGAACTGCCGGAGACGGAACGCATCTGTCCCAATTGCAGTCATCCCCTTCATGACATGAAAGTGGAAATCACCCGATTGCTTAAATTTATTCCTGCCCGGTTTGAAGTGGAGGAACATCGACGGCATGTTTATACCTGCCGTGAATGCGCCAAACATGACGATGGGATTGATTTAAAAATTCCCTTTATTCGTGCGGCTATGCCAAACACCCTGATTCCCGGCAGCTTTACAACGCCGGAGCTGGTTGCTGCCATTATCAATGCCAAGTATGTCTGTGCCATGCCGCTGGCCAGGCAGCAGCAGGAGTTTGAACGGTACAGTGTCGCACTCTCCCGGCAGACCATGTCAAACTGGCTGCTGCGCTGCGCCGAAGACTACTTTTCACTTCTCTGTCGACGGATGCGGGAAATCATGCTCACCCGGGATGTTTTACATGGCGATGAGACCCCCGTTCAGGTTGCCAATGAAACCGATCGCCCGGCAACCAGCAAAAGTTATATGTGGGTCTACTGTACCGGGGTTCATGATGAAACCCCGATGGTCTACTACGACTATCATCCCACCCGAAGCAAGGAAGCGGCGCTTAGCTTTCTGGGAACCTATAAAGGATATCTTCATGCGGATGGATATGAGGTTTATCATCGTCTGTCTCCGGATATCACAGTGGTCGGCTGTCTGGCTCATGTCAAGCGTGGCTTTTCCGACGCCATTAAATCCTTACCAAAAGAAGAACAGAGACGAGCGGCTTCGTATGAAGGGGTTCAGTTTTGTGATACCATTTTTCATATCGATAAAAAGCTGAACGACTTTACCCCGGCTGAACGAAAACTAAAGCGGCTGACCTTGCTAAAGCCGGTGATGGCGGCTTTCCACGACTGGCTCGTCAGAATGCAGGCTAATGCCCTGCCAAAATCCTATCTCTCTGAGGCCGTGAATTACACTTTGAATCAATGGTCTTACCTGGAAAACGTCCTGCAAGACGGTCGTCTGGAATTAACAAACAACCGTGGGGAACGCAGTATCCGAGCTTTTACAATCGGACGCAAAAACTGGGTCATGCATAATACCCCCGAAGGCGCAACAGCCAGTGCCATGATTTATAGTCTCACCGAGTCAGCCAAAAGCAATCAACTTAAACCCTACAACTACCTGGTTTACATTCTCAAAGAGATGGCCAACACCGATCTGGTGAACCACCCCGAATTGATTGATCAATTTCTACCCTGGTCAAAAACACTTTCACCGGATTGTTATAAAACCAGTTGATAAACCTAACATTACGAGTCCAACTCCGCCTGGAGTTGGACTTTTTTTATACATAGGTGCCTACAGTTTGACATTTACTGA
>NZ_JAUSPS010000038.1 GCF_030652775.1 Acetobacterium sp.
TTAGGTAATTGCGAAATGAAAAAGATTTAGAGCACAGAGAATTCGGCGGTAAGAAACAGACAGACTTCATGAAGTCAGAAGGGAAACGAACAACAAAGCGAAGAAAATGTTGCAGAAGATGAGAAAAAAAGCGCAAAAACAAAAGCTGGGCAAAGAAGATAAAAAGTCCAACTAGGCAACGAGTGGTTTAAGACTGCGTAAGTACTGATGCTGATGAATAGTATCGGAAAGAATTGCAGTAATCAGCTGGGTAATTCCGGCCAATAGCAAATCGGCGTGAAGTGTCCTGGCATTTTGAGTTTTACGGTTGGCAAGACAGAAACTGTCTTTGAAGTGATTAATGGATTGTTCAACGACGCCCCGGATCTTATAGATTCGAGCCCATTCGAGTGTCCCACGAAGGGTTCCGGGGTAGGCCCGGAGATTTTTTTCAGGGTAGACGTAAAACATCCGACCACAGGAAGACGAAGTGCAAGGATTTTCACAGAAACACTGACGTTTGGCTTTCCCGGCTTCCTGTTTGATCCATTTTGTTTTGGGACAGGTGAATTTAAACCGAATCATGCCGTTCTTTCGTTTGGCCAGCCCTTCGGATTTCATGGGAAGAGAAGGATCGTTTGGACAACAGGGAATCCCATCTGCATTAACCGGACAATCCGAATAGGAAAGTTTACCACGCTGATTCAATGGAATGAAAGCTTTTTCAAATTTCAGCTCCCCAAGGAGGGACTGATAAATCGCTGAACTGTCAAACGCAGCATCACCAATGAAAAGTTTGGGGACAATCAGCGGGTGCTTTTTAAAGAAGTCTGAAAGAACCGGAATCAGGGCTTTGGTATCATGAAGCGATTTGTCCTCATCGGGAGAATCTGATTTTTTCTCGACAGAAATCTCCGGATGATCAGCCAGAAAATTCGCATCATAGAAAGTGATATCCCGGACAATGCCAAGGCCATTGGTAATGATGCCGAATTTGTAGACGTAACAGAAATGACCATTAATGTAGAGCTGTTTGATTTCCGGATTGGATTTCGCGTGCGTGGGCATTGAGCCGTAAGCCGCCTTATAGGGATCATAGGCGTCATCAAGCTGGTGGGATTTTTTGAATGCTTTGAGCTGCTTAATAATTTTATTGGCAAATTTGGGATTGTTTTCAGTGACGTAGGCTTCAATTCCGGAGGTATCAAAAATGGTCATCATTGCTTTATCGGCATCAATTTTCTGGCAGATCGGCTCAGTCACATCAACAAGACGATGAAAGAGCGATTGTAAGTCCAACAGGTATGTTTTTTTGAAACGGGTCAGTTGTGACGCATGGGGTACCCGGTTAAAACCGCAAAAATCGCGGAGTTCTCTGGAAAACTTGAGAAACGTAATCAGGAGTGTATCCGTGGGGATGGAAAAAATCCGCTGCAGGATCAGCGCCCAGAGAATCGAACAAAGATCAAAATCCCGATGTCGGCCATGCGCGCGGTAATAATGCTGATAAAAAGAATGCGGAATCAACGCGTGAAGGTTCAGATTCTCTTCCAGTAGCGAAAGAAAGTGATGTTTGTCACTTTCAAAAAAATGAGTGCAATCAGAATAAATTTCAGCCAAAGAAAGCTGTTTTTGTGATAAAATAGTCATGATATAACTCCTTTCAGGTTGATAGATTTGTTTTTTAGCAACTCAATTTTATCACAATCTGGTGAGGAGTTATATTTTTTTATGTCAGAAATATCCCGTTATTATGCGGGCTGTGGCGTTTTGCAAACGCCTATTAAATTATAAAATCAGGAGGTTTTTAACATGATTGTAGGTATTCCAAAGGAAATTAAGAACAATGAGTCCCGTGTATCCGTAACACCAGCAGGTGTTCATGCCTTGGTAGCGAGTGGCCATAAGGTTCTTGTAGAAACAAAAGCAGGTCTTGAAAGTGGAATCGCAGATAGTGAATATGTAGCAGAAGGTGCCGTAATCCTGCAACAAGCTAAAGAAGTATTTGCTCAATCAGATATTATTGTAAAAGTAAAAGAACCCATCGAATCAGAATATGAACTGATGAAAGAAGGACAGACCTTATTTACATATCTACATCTTGCTCCAAACCTGCCTTTAACAGATATATTAGTAAAGAAAAAAATTACCGGTATTGCCTACGAAACCGTACAATTAGCTGACAGATCACTTCCTTTATTGATCCCAATGAGTGAAGTAGCCGGAAGAATGTCCGTACAAGTTGGCGCTACCATGCTGCAACGCTATTATGGTGGTGTTGGTATGTTGTTAGGTGGTGTTACTGGCGTGTTACCAGCAGAAGTAATGATCATTGGAGCTGGTACGGTTGGTATGAACGCAGCTAAAATGGCAGTCGGCCTGGGCGCACATGTTACCGTTATTGATATCAGCAAACCAAGATTAACCTATGTGGATGACGTCTTTAATGGTCGAGTTTCGACACTAATCAGTAATCCTTATAACATGGCAGAACTGACAAAGAAATCAGATCTTCTCATCAGTGGGGTATTGGTTGCCGGCGAAAAAGCACCAAAACTTGTTACCGAAAAAATGGTTAAGGAAATGAAAAAAGGATCAGTTATTGTTGATGTCGCCATTGACCAAGGCGGATCGGTTGAAACGATTGATCATAGCACAACTCATGATGATCCTTGCTTTGAAAAACATGGCGTAATTCATTATTCAGTTGCCAATATGCCAGGTGCTGTTCCTAGAACATCTACCTATGCACTGACCGGATCCACCCTGCCATATTTAATGGCGATTGTTAACAAGGGACCAGTAGCTGCAATGAAGGAAGATCCCGCATTATTATTAGGGTTAAATACGTACAAGGGACATGTTACTTGTAAAGGCGTGGCTGAAGGCTTAAATAAAGAATACGTACCAGCAGAAGAATTACTGTAGGATTAAACTAAATTTTAAACCCAACCCGGAAACGACAATTTTAATTGTCAGCATCCAGAAATCAAGAAAACGAAAAAAGCAAGACAGAAAAAATAGCTCTAAATAACTGATAATAAGGGTGACACTGTTGCAAATAACAGTGAAACCCTTATTAATAAAGTGTAATCGATAACAAAGTCTAAAAAATTAAAGGGGGCAATATGAATTTTTCGGATATCATTGCAGCTGTAAATAATTTTGTTTGGGGACCCATTATGTTGGCATTACTAATGGGTACAGGGATGTTTTTAACGGTTCGTTTAAAATTTAAGCCATGGCTCAACCTGGGGTTTGCATTAAAATCGGTCTTTGCCAAACAGGATAAGACCAAAAAAGATGATTCAAGCGGTGATATTTCACCATTCCAATCGCTGATGACAGCCCTGGCGGCTACCATCGGAACCGGGAATATCGTCGGCGTTGCAACAGCGATGGTCCTGGGCGGCCCGGGAGCACTGGTATGGATGTGGATTTCGGCGCTATTTGGACTTTCTACAAAATATGCCGAAAGTGTTCTCGCCGTTAAATATCGGGAAACCAACGCCAAAGGCGAAATGGCTGGTGGTCCGATGTATGCCATGAAAAATGGCTTCAAGAATAAAAAAATCGGTTTGACATTGGCGTTTTTATTTTCATTATTTGCCACCGTGGCATCCTTCGGGATTGGCAACATGACTCAAGCCAACTCTATTTCAGGGGCAGTATTTGGCACCTTTGGAGTACCTACCTGGATAACTGGCCTGATTCTGACAGTACTGGCATTTCTGGTTATTCTTGGCGGCATCAAGAGCATCGGTAAAGTGGCTGGCGTCATCGTCCCTTTTATGGCCGTGTTCTATGTTTTAACAGCACTTCTTGTCATCATCATCAATTATCAAAATTTACCAGCCGGGATTGCGGAAATCTTTACCATGGCCTTTTCGCCGCAAGCAATGGCTGGTGGCGTAGGCGGAACCATTATCGCTTCAATGCTCTCAGCAATGCGCTGGGGGGTTGCCCGGGGCGTGTTTTCTAATGAAGCAGGCTTAGGGTCGGCACCAATTGCTGCAGCTGCTGCAAAAACCGATCATCCGTCACGACAAGGTTATATCAATATGACCGGTACCTTTTTTGATACCATCTGTGTCTGTACGATCACCGGTCTGGTTATTGCCTCTTCAGGGGCTCTAGGAACATTAGATGCCAGCGGCGAAATTCTAATGGGTGCTAATCTGACCATTGCAGCATTCCAATCGGCCTTGGGACCTATCGGTGGTTATATTGTAACTATCGGAATTGCCCTCTTTGCTTTCTCAACCATTTTGGGTTGGGAATATTACGGCGAAAAATCACTCGAATACTTAATCAAAGCACCAATTGCCGTCACCATCTACCGGATCCTCTATTGTCTGGTTGTCTTTGTTGGCGCCACCACCGCTCTGGAAGTTGTCTGGAATTTATCAGATGCCATGAATGGATTGATGGCTATTCCAAACTTAATCAGTCTGCTCGTTTTAAGCAGTGTGGTTGCCAAGGAATGTTTCGAATTCCAGTCAGACTTCTTAATACCAGAGAAACTGGCATTTAAAGAAGCTAAAAAGAAATAGTGATTTAAAGCAATTAATACAAGCAAAAAATTAAATAAAAAAAGTTATCACTTCACAAAAATTACTGTTGACGAACTGTTGAAGAACATTTTAACAGTTCGTCCGCAGTGAATTATTGTGAAAAAGTAATTTGCATGGATAAAAGTTCGCAAAGGAACAATTTATCCATATTAAAAAGATACAAACGATAATAAGGTTAACATTAATCGTTTTCGGATTAACAAGTCGAAAATTGCTGGAGATATACGGCAAAAAATTACCCTTATTAAAGTGTATACACTCAAAAACTAATATGATATAATTTCATAGATAAAATTTTGCTATTTAAACCATCAACAAAATAATTTGTTTTAATTTCAAGGAGGAAAATCATGCCTAAAAAAATGATGACAATGGATGGAAATAACGCGGCGGCGCACGTTGCTTATGCGTTTACCGAGGTTGCTGCTATTTTTCCAATTACCCCTTCATCCACAATGGCCGAATATGCGGATGTTTGGGCTTCACAGGGACGAAAAAATATTTTTGGTGAAACTGTAAAAGTTTCCGAAATGCAATCAGAAGGCGGCGCTGCTGGTGCGGTTCATGGTTCATTAGCAGCTGGTGCCTTAACCACCACCTTTACTGCTTCTCAGGGACTTTTACTGATGATCCCGAATATGTATAAAATTGCTGGCGAATTATTGCCAGGCGTTTTTCATGTTACAGCCCGTACCTTAGCTGCGCAGGCACTTTCTATTTTTGGTGACCATAGCGATGTTATGGCCTGCCGTCAAACTGGTTTTGCTTTACTGGCGTCCGGTGGCGTTCAGGAAGTAATGGACTTAGCGGCAATTGCCCATCTGGCTGCGATTAAAAGCCGGGTACCGTTTATGCATTTCTTTGATGGGTTTAGAACTTCACACGAAATTCAGAAAATCGAAGTCATCGATTATGATGTCTTTAAAAAACTGGCCGATTTTGATGCCATCCAGGCATTCCGGGATCATGCCTTAAATCCTGAACATCCGGTAACCCGGGGAACTGCTCAAAATCCCGACATTTTCTTCCAGGCCAGAGAAGCGTGTAACCCATTCTATGATGATATTCCAGCGATTGTTGCTGACTATATGGAAAAAATCTCAGCTGAAACCGGTCGGGAATACCATTTATTTGACTACTATGGTGCTGACGATGCCGAAAATATTATCGTTGCCATGGGTTCGGTAACCGATACCATCGAAGAAACGATTGATTATTTATTAGCTCAGGGCGAAAAAATCGGCCTGATCAAGGTTCGCTTGTTCAGACCTTTTGCACCAGAATATTTAATGAAGGTACTACCAAAGAACGTTAAAAAGATTGCCGTCTTAGACCGTACCAAAGAGCCCGGCTCGTTGGGCGAACCTTTATACCAGGATATTTGTACCGTGTTCTACGGCAAAGAATTCCAACCATTGATTGTTGGTGGTCGTTATGGACTCAGCTCAAAAGACACTACCCCGGCTCAAATTAAGGCCGTTTACGATAATTTAAAACTGGCTCAGCCTAAAGATAAATTCACCATCGGGATTGTTGATGATGTTACCCACACAAACCTCGAACTGGGTGAAAACCTGAATACTGTTCCATCTGGAACTAAAGGATGTAAATTCTGGGGGCTGGGATCTGATGGAACCGTTGGTGCCAACAAATCAGCCATTAAAATTATCGGCGATCATACCGATTTATATGCTCAGGGTTACTTCTCCTATGACAGTAAAAAATCCGGTGGGGTTACCGTTTCGCACTTAAGATTCGGTAAAAAACCAATTAAGTCGACTTACTTAATTGTAAACTCAGACTTTGTTTCCTGCTCAACCCAAGCCTATGTTAACCAATATGACTTGTTAAAGGGTTTAAAAAAAGGCGGAACATTCCTGCTTAACACCGTTTGGGAAGCAGCCGAACTGGATGAAAAATTACCAACGTCTTTAAAGAAATATATTGCCGACAATGACATTAATTTCTATATCATCAATGCCACAAAAATTGCTGAAGAAATCGGTTTAGGCCGTCGCACCAACATGATTATGCAATCGGCATTCTTTAAACTGGCCGACATTATTCCTATTGAAGATGCGGTTACCTTCTCTAAAGCCGGGATTCAAAAATCTTACGGCAAAAAAGGTCAGAAAATTGTTGATATGAACAACGCTGCTGTTGATCAGGGGATTAATGCTCTGGTTAAAGTGGATGTTCCGGCAGCATGGAAAGATCTTAAAGCTGACGGCGCAGCGGAAGAAAATGTACCAGAGTTTATCACCAAGATTCTTCGTCCAATCAACCGATTGGCTGGTGATGATATTCCCGTGTCAGCCTTCACCGGTGTGGAAGACGGAACCTTTATGTCTGGTTCTTCAGCCTACGAAAAACGGGGAATCGCTGTTAACGTGCCAAAATGGATTCCTGAAAATTGTATTCAGTGTAACCAGTGTTCATTTGTCTGCCCACACGCTGCCATCCGTCCTGTTTTAGTGGATGCTGGTGAAAAAGCTGCGGCGCCAGAAGGATTTACAACGGTTAAAGCCACCGGAAAACAATTTGATGGTTTAGAGTACCGGATCCAGGTCAGCACCCTTGACTGTACTGGTTGCGGAAACTGTCAGGATGCCTGCCCGGCTAAAACCAAAGCCCTGGAAATGGAACCAATTGATACCCAGGCTGAACAAATCCCAATGTGGAACTATGCCACCACCGTAAAAATTAAAGATAACCTGATGAATAAAGCAACTGTTAAAGGCAGCCAGTTCTGTCAGCCATTGCTTGAGTTCTCTGGTGCCTGTGCCGGTTGTGGTGAAACACCATATATTAAAACCATTACCCAATTGTTTGGGGATCGGATGATGGTAGCAAATGCCACCGGTTGTTCATCAATCTGGGGAGCATCCTCACCATCAACACCTTACTGTAAAAATGCTGAAGGAAAAGGACCAGCCTGGGCAAACTCTTTATTTGAAGACAATGCCGAGTATGGCTTTGGAATGATGCTGGCTACTGAAAAAATGGCCGATACCATTGAAAATTACCTCAAAGAAATCATCGCTGGCGATGCCCCAGAAGCAGTTAAAACAGCCGGACAAGCTTGGATCGACAGCAGAAAAGATGCTGAAGCTTCAAAAATTGCCTCAGCTAAACTGGTCGAAGCCTTAGCAGCTTATACCCCAAGTGCGGCACTGGCAACCTATGCGAAGTTCATTCTTGATAATAAGGCTTATCTGATAAAAAAATCCCAATGGATTTTTGGCGGTGACGGCTGGGCTTACGATATCGGCTACGGCGGACTGGATCATGTTTTAGCATCACGCAAAAACATCAACGTATTCGTACTGGATACGGAAATCTACTCCAACACCGGTGGTCAGGCTTCTAAATCAACACCAACTGCGGCAGTGGCACAATTTGCTTCAGCTGGGGAACGGATCAAGAAAAAAGACCTTGGTATGATGGCAGCAACCTACGGTTACGTTTACGTGGCTCAGGTGGCCATGGGTGCAGATAAAAACCAATTTATGAAAGCCCTTCAAGAAGCAGAAGCTTACGATGGTCCATCTCTGATCATTGCTTACGCTCCTTGTATCAACCATGGTATTAAAGGCGGTATGAGCCGTACCCAAACCCACGAAGCATTCGCTGTGGAATCTGGATACTGGCATCTGTACCGATTCAACCCAACCCTGAAAGACGAGGGAAAAAATCCATTTATCCTTGATTCTAAAGAACCGGATATGGACAAATTCACCGAATTCCTCGATTCAGAAGTTCGTTACACCTCATTAAAACTGACCTTCCCAGAAGTTTCAGCAACCCTTTATGATAAGGCGAAAGAAGAAGCTCTGGAACGTTACATGGGTTATAAACAAAAATCAGAAATGTAATTAAAGCAGTAACTGGAGAAACCCCTCGGGGTTTCTCTTAGGTTATCCATAAACTACCGTACCGACCAATTGTTAATCTGTTGTTCGCCGCGGAATCGGACAGGCTTCGCCGTGTCCGCTCCGATGCGTACAACATGATATAACAATTGTCGGTACTACTTTTTTCGTTTGATCACAAAAAAGCTCCCTTGGTCTAATCCAATGGAGCTTTTTTTAAGTGATTGACCAGCAACTGTGGTCTTTTGAGGTCAAGTTTATTTACATTTCTGGGGGGAGGGGTGTCTTCTGGCAAATCCGTCCAGATCATCATCAGGATTATGAACGGTCAATAACATTTTATCCAGATCAAAATCAAAATCAAAGGTTGTGTCTGATTTTAAATCAGCAAGCACATCCATAATCATCTGGCCGTCGCCCACATCATCCATGCTGAGAACGGCTTTTCCATGATCATCAAAATTGGCAACTTTCACTTTTTCATGAATGAGTTCAATAACTTTTTTCTTTTCCATAAAAATACCTCTTTCTTAATAATATTGTGATTAGTTTTTTATTACCCTGATAATCAGGTTTTATCCATTGATAATGATTTTTTGAAAGATTAATGAAACTTTATTTTTGTTTAAATTTAAAAATAAAGGATATTAAAACAAGGAGAATGGAGTTTTACTTAGAATAGAGATAATAGACCCTCAAAAGTCAAGACTTTGTTTACAAAAAGGAAAACACAAATGACAACTTACTACTCCGAAGAATTGATACAATCTGTCATCGAAGCAAATGATATTGTGGATGTCGCTTCGGGTTACATGACCTTAAAACGGGTGGGGAACTCTTTCAAAGGCAAGTGTCCCTTTCATAATGAAAAAACCGCATCCTTCACGGTTTCCCGGGAAAAACAGTTATATCATTGTTTTGGCTGTGGAGCCGGCGGCAATGTGATTACTTTTATTATGGAAATGGAAAAACTGCCCTTTATCGATGCCCTCAAATTTCTGGCAGCCCGGGTAAATATGATTTTACCGGAAAAGCAGAACCAACAGGAAGACCACCAGGCGTATGAAAAAAAGAAGCGCCTCTATGAATTGCACCGGGAAGCGGCCAATTATTATTATAAGATTTTAAAAACAAATCCACCAGCCCGGGAATATTTGTTGCAGCGAGGGATCAGTCAGGAAACCATCCGGGAATTTGGTTTGGGCTATGCCAGTGAAGACTGGAGCCGATTAACTGATTTTCTTCAGACCAAAGGTTTTTCGATGGCAGAAATGCTGGATTCAGGTCTGATTCTGGAATCCGAAAGCAAACGCCATTATGATCGCTTCCGCAGTCGGATTATGTTTCCCATCGTTAATCCCCGAGGACAGATTGTCGGGTTCGGCGGTCGCCTGACGGGAACAGATCAAAATGGACCAAAATACCTTAACTCTCCTGAAACTCCGATTTTTTCCAAAAGCTACGAGCTTTATAATCTGAATCATTGCAAAAATTTTTTAGATGCCGGTCAAATATTAATCGTTGAAGGCTATATGGACGTGATTTCGCTGTACGAAAAAGGGATCAAGAATACCGTGGCAGCTTTGGGAACGGCCTTTACCCCGTTTCATGGTAAAATCCTGGAACGCTATGCCAATGAGGTGGTTATTGCCTTTGATGGCGATAGTGCCGGAAAATCAGCAACAGAAAAAGCCATGAAGATCTTGAAAAAGACCAGCTTAAATGTTAAAATATTAAACTTGCCAATAAATGAGGATCCGGACTCCTTTGTCCGGAAATATGGCCAGCAGGGATTTAAGGATTCTGTAGCCAAAGCCTTAACGATCGTTGAGTACGAACTGGAATTACTAAAAAGAAATAATGACCTATCCCAAACCGATGGCAGGCTCCGCTATGGCAATGAAGCAATTAAAGTTTTACGACAGCTGGAGACATCGGTGGAAATTGATTATTACAGCAAAATGGTTGCCGGCGATACGGGAATCAATCAGGAAGTGATCCGGCGGGAGGTCATGCGCTCAAAAACCCGATCGGACAGTCCTTCGCAGCTGGTGGAGCCAACCCACAGCGAAGGTTCGCTGCAAAAGATCCCCAGGGCATATCAAAAGGCTCAAGAGTTGGCGATCCGCTTTTGTTTAAAAACACCGGACATCATCGATGAATTTCCGATCGACTATCTAACCGATCCTTTCTACAAAGAGCTGCTTTTAACCCTTTCAGAAAAGCGGAAAACCGGGATCCGGATTGAAGTCAATCAGATTATGTCACATTTTGAAGATTCAGAAGCAGTCAAAAAAATAGTTGAGTTTATGATGAACGAGGATGAAGTCTCCCGGTCAGATTATCAAGATGCTTTGGAAATAATGAATCGTTTTTACAATGAAGCTCAGCTTGACAGGCTTTCTGAACAAATAAAAAGAGAATCATCCAATGGGAATGACGATGAGGTGGCCAGGCTCACCAATCAATTCATAGAGATTAAGAAAATGATGAAAGAAAACGGGAGGCACTAAAATGAAACTAGAAAAAGCTAAAACCGAAAATGTGATCATAGATATTGACGATGACATAGTTGAAATTGAAAAAGTTGCAATTGAGCTGATGCCGGAAGTGCAGCAGCTATTAAAACGGGGAAAATCAAAGGGAAATTTAAATAATCATGATTTCGAAGAACTTCTCGATAAAGCTGATCTCGATCCTGAGGAAGTTGATTCCATCTATTTGTACCTGCAAAAAGAAGGAATCGAAATCGCTTTTACCGACCTCGAACTGGAAGCCCTGGAGGCCGCTGAACTGGAGGAAGAAAACCAGAAAGAACTTGAGCTGGCCGACTCGGTCAGCGTCAATGATCCAGTTCGTTTATACCTAAAAGAAATCGGCAAGGTACCTTTATTGACCGGTGATCAGGAAATGGCTCTGGCACGCCGAATGGAAGCCGGAGACGATTCAGCCAAAAAAGAATTAGCCGAAGCCAACCTGCGGCTGGTGGTCAGTATTGCCAAGCGTTATGTGGGACGGGGGATGTCGTTTTTGGATCTGATCCAGGAAGGAAACCTCGGCTTGATCAAAGCCGTGGAGAAATTCGACTATACTAAAGGTTTTAAATTCAGTACCTACGCAACCTGGTGGATCCGTCAGGCGATTACCCGGGCGATTGCCGATCAGGCCCGAACCATCCGGATCCCGGTTCATATGGTTGAGACCATTAATAAACTGATTCGGGTTTCCCGGCAATTACTGCAGGAATATGGACGGGAACCGACCCCTGCAGAAATTGGCAAGGAAATGGGCTTTTCCGAAGAAAAGGTGCGAGAAATTCAAAAAATCGCTCAGGATCCGGTTTCTCTAGAAACCCCAATTGGGGAAGAAGAGGATAGTCATTTGGGCGATTTCATTCCTGATGAAGATGCCCCGGCACCAGCCGAAGCTGCATCCTATGCGCTGTTGAAAGAACAGCTGATTGAGGTCTTGAACACCCTGACCGAACGGGAAGAAAAGGTGCTACGATTGCGTTTTGGTCTCGATGATGGCCGGGCGCGGACACTGGAAGAAGTCGGCAAAGAGTTCAATGTCACCCGAGAACGAATCCGCCAGATTGAAGCCAAAGCCCTGCGCAAACTGAGACACCCCAGCCGCAGTAAGAAATTAAAGGATTATTTAACCTAAAATGAAGATTAAGTTAAGTCCACGGCTTGAGGTTATTGCCGGCTGTGTGGCCGGAGTCGAATCGATGGCCGATATTGGTACCGACCATGGTTATCTACCGGTGTACCTGGTCGAAAATGCGCTCGTTTCCCGGGCAATCGCCAGCGATACCAACCTGCAGCCGCTTAAAAAAGCTGAAAAAATTATCAATGAACAGCAATTGGCAAAACAGATAGAGACCCGACTTGGTTCGGGTCTTTCTGTGCTTAAACCCGGAGAGGTTGACGCTGTCGTCATGGCGGGCATGGGGGGACTCCTGATCCGGGACCTGCTCGAAGCCCAGCCAGATGTGGCCAGACAAAAGAAAAAACTGGTGCTTCAACCGATGAATAACCAGGCGGTGTTACGGAAATATCTGGAAGCGGCCGGTTTTGGAATCATCAGCGAAGAGCTGGCTCGGGAGGGGGATCGGGTTTATGAGGTAATTGTTGCAAAACCGGGAAAGATGGTAGTTACCAATCCTCTGGAATATGAATTGGGTTTTGAATTTTACATGCATAAACATCCATTGCTCGGGGCTCTGATCGATCGGAAAATCTTTCTGGAGCAGCAGATTGTTAGAAGTACTCGGGGAAAAACCACAGCGATTGCTGCGAAACAATGGAAGGAAAGCAGTTTGTTTATCGAAAAACTGAATGAGGTGAAAAGATGTCAGTCAAACTAAATAAAATTATCCAAACGATTGAAGCCCTTGCTCCGGAAAACCTGGCAGAAGCCTGGGATAACGTCGGTCTGCAGGTGGGATCCCGGCAACAGTCCATCAAGCGGATCCTGCTGACCCTGGACATCACCGCCGATGTGGTCGATGAGGCCGTTAAGAAGAAGGTGGATCTGATCATTGCCCATCACCCGTTTATTTTTAAGGGTTTAAAAACCCTGTCAAGTGATTGTGAAAAGGGTCAAATCATTTCCCAACTGATCAAAAATGAAGTCGCAGTCTATGTGGCCCATACCAATTTGGATAAGGCACCAAAAGGTCTTAATCATTATCTGGCCGAGATCATGGGGCTGGAAAACATCAAAACGCTGGAGCCGTCCAATCCCGTTGTTTATTATAAACTGGTGGTTTTCACACCGGTGGATGCCAGCCATAAAATCATTGAGGTGTTCGGGAAAAACGGAGCCGGTGCCATTGGTGATTATGATTATTGCACGTATCGCTCATCCGGCACGGGAACCTTCCGTCCGCTAGTCGGTGCTACGCCTTTTATCGGGGAAGTCAATAAACTAACCTGTGTTTCAGAAGACCGGATAGAAGCCATTGTGGCTGCACCTGATTTGAAAAATCTGATTGCGGTTTTAAAAAGAAATCATCCTTATGAAGAAATGGCCTATGACGTGATCGCCCTGGAAAATGGGGGGCTGATCAATGAAAACGGATTGGGAAAAATTGGGGTATTAAGCCAACCGATGGAGGCAGCGGATTTCATTGCCAGCACCAAAGACCGGCTGGGTCTGGTAGCTTTAAGAGGGGCTGGCAAGGTGCCGGATATCGTCCGGCGGGTGGCCATCTGTTCCGGCGCTGGAGCGGACATGATCGGTCTGGCCAAAGCCAAAAGAGCGGATGTGCTGATCACCGGCGACCTCAAGCACCACGACGGCCAACGGGCTCTGGAAAACAATTTCTGGGTTCTGGATGCCGGCCATTACGGTACCGAGAAATGGGTAACCGACTGCTTCAAACAAATCCTGGAAAGCGGTCTGGAAGACGCCTGCCCGGAAATGATCGTGGCCGAATCCGCCCGGGATTTTATTGTGAATTATTAGGGGTTCAATTTTTAAAAAATTTAAATCACTGAGAAAATACTTGAAGTTTTTGAGAAGAAAGTGTATACTATAGCGATTTAGTAAATCAGATAGTCGCACCCGGAGCAATCCGGTTGAGGAAAGTCCGAGCTCCTCAGAGCATGGTGCCGGGTAACACCCGGTGGAGGCGACTCTAAGGCAAGTGCAACAGAAAGTATACCGCCAGCAATGGTAAGGATGAAAGGGTGAGGTAAGAGCTCACCAGCGGTGTGGTGACACATCGGCTATGTAAACCCCACCTGGAGCAAGACCAAGAACGGACCTTGAAAGACGGCTGCTCGTCGTTGTCCTATGGTAGGTCGCTAGAATTTATTGGTAACAATAAATCGAGATAGATGACTATTTAAACAGAACTCGGCTTATAGATTTAGTAAATCACAAATGTAAGTAAGGACTATTGCAGGACTCTGTAATAGCCTGAGGTTGTTGATAAACTACCGTACCGACCAATTGTTAATCTGTTGTTCGCTGCGGAATCGGACAGGCTTCGCCGTGTCCGCTCCGATGCGTACAACATGATGTAACAATTGTCGGTACTGGGTTATCTTTTTTGACAGTCTGGGACTATTGCAGGACTCTGCAATAGTCTTTTTGCGTTTTTTGACGGGGGGTTGTATAATAAGGTCAGATTGATTTGAGTGGGAGAAGACCATGAAGAAAAAAGAAGCCATCGAAAAAATGATCCAGAACAGTTTGAAGATGAATAAACCGGTGATTGGGGTGGCAGTGGGGTCTGGCCTTTTTGCCAAACAGGCGATTAAGGGTGGGGCTGATTTATTGCTGGCGCTCAGTGCCGGGCGGTTTCGATCGGCAGGAATTCCTTCGATTGGCTGTATGATGCCATTTTCAAACAGTAATGAGCTGGTGTTTGACTTTTCCAGCCGTGAAATACTGCCAAAACTCAAAGATCGGGCGGTGATCTGCGGCATTAACGCCACCGATCCCAATTATACGCATCAGGAACTGATTCAAAAAGTCCGGGATCTGGGCTTTAGCGGGGTCAATAACTTTCCTACCATTGGTTTGATTGATGGACAATTCCGGGAATGGTTGGAGGAAAAGGGGCTGGGCTATGATCAGGAAATTGAGTTTATGAAAAAAGCAGTGGCCGCCAACCTCTTTACGATTGCCTTTGTCTTCGATGAGGATCAGGCTCGAGCAATGACCCGGGTGGGCGTGGATGTGGTCTGTGCCCATTTTGGCTGGATGCGAGGAGGCGAGAAATCCGGCAAGGTTTTTTCCACTATTAACGAATGTCTGGAAATGACCGAAGCGATTTTTGCTGCCGTCGATGAGATCAATCCCCGAACCTATAAGATGATCTATGGCGGCCCCATTAATTCCCCCGAGGATGCTTATTATTTTTATAAAAATTCGCAGACCATCGGTTATATCGGGGGCTCCAGCTTTGAGCGGATTCCCACCGAACTGGCGATCTCGGAAACGACGGATAAATTTAAAAATTATTATAAATTAAAGCAGGAAAATAAGCATCTCAAAAAAGAATTGTTGAAAAAACGGGGCTTTGATGAAATTGTCGGTCAAAGCGTGATCATGCAGGACATGTATGAACTGATCAATAAGGTAGCCGATAAAGACGTCAATGTTCTCATTCAGGGCGAAAGTGGAACCGGAAAAGAACTGGTTGCCAAAGCCCTGCATTTTAATAGTAAACGTTGTCTGGGTTCGCTGATCAAGGTGAACTGTGCCGCTTTGCCGCCCAACTTACTGGAAAGTGAGCTGTTTGGTCATGAGAAGGGTGCTTTTACCGGGGCCGACAAGCGGCGGCTGGGAAAATTTGAACTGGCTAATCATGGTACCTTGTTTCTGGATGAGATCGGTGAAATGGATGTGGATCTCCAGGCGAAGGTACTACGGATTATTCAGCAGCAGGAATTTGAACGGGTGGGCGGCGAGAAAACCATCTATGTCGATGTGCGGATCGTCTGTGCGACCAATGTCGATATTAAACAGGCGGTGGCAGATAATCGTTTCCGCGAGGATCTCTACTACCGGCTGAATGTAGTGGAAATCAATACCCCGCCGCTGCGCCGACATACCGAGGATATTCCGCTGCTGTGCAATCGCTTTTTAGAAGAATTTAAAATAAAGTACCAGCTGGAAGAAAAACGGCTGGCGCCGGATGCCATGGCCTATCTGATGGAATGCCCCTGGCCCGGGAATGTCCGGGAACTGAAGCATGTCCTGGAAAGAGCGGTGATCCTCAGTGAAGGTAAGTATATCCGCCGGGATGACATGGCGGTGGAAGATATGGATAGACTTAAGTCTAACCCTAAACCTCTGACCCATGATATTCAGGGATCCGACATGTTGGCCACTAGTAAGGAACACCTGGAAAGTACTTATATTCTGGGTGTTCTCAAAGTCTGCCAATGGAATCGCACCGAAGCAGCCGCCCGGATTGGTATATCCCGGCGCACGCTATACAATAAAATAATCAAATTTAATTTATCTATGGAAGAACAGGAATCCATGGAGTAAAGAATTGGGCAATATTTACTCATAACGGGAAAATATTGCCCAATTCACATTTATCTGAGAAAGGGTTTTCCCACTACCTGATTTAGAATGGCTGAAACAACGGATTTGCCGATTTTGATTCTTGGCACAAACCTTGCGAGTTGAATATAAGGAGAAAAGTTTATAAAAAAATAAATTCAAGGGGGGCATGGAATGAAAAACGTGTTAATAGTAGGAACCTTTGATACCAAGGGTCATGAATTCCAGTTTATTAAAGAATTGATTGAAAAGCGGGGTCTCAGTACCACCACAGTCAACTGCGGGGTTATCGGGGAGCCTTTGTTTGTGCCGGATGTCACCAGTGAAGCGGTTGCCATTGCGGGCGGATCATCGTTAGAAGAACTGCAGCAACAGCATGATCGGGGTCTGGGCATTGACGTGATGATGGCTGGAGCAGCAAAAATTACCAAAGATCTCTATGATCAGGGTAAGGTTGACGGGGTCATCAGTCTCGGCGGATCAGCGGGAACCACCATCGGCACCTTTGCGATGAGAAGTCTGCCGGTAGGCGTGCCGAAGATTATGGTGTCCACTGTAGCTTCGGGAGATACCCGTCCCTATGTCGGGGAAAAAGATATCACCATGATGTATTCGGTGGTGGATATTTCTGGCATCAACAGCATCTCCAATCACATTCTGGCCAACGCCGCCAATGCCATCGCCGGGATGGCCAGCTTTGATATTCCAGAACTAAAAGTAGAAAAACCACTGATAGCAGCGACGATGTTTGGGGTAACCACACCTTGTGTCACCGCAGCCAGAGAATATCTGGAAGATCAGGGCTATGAGGTATTAGTATTTCATGCCACCGGTGCTGGCGGCATGGCCATGGAAAGTCTGATTGAAGCCGGTTTTATCAAAGGTGTATTTGATGCGACCACCACTGAATGGTGCGATGAGGTAGCCGGTGGTGTCTTTTCTGCTGGCCCCACTCGTTTGGAAGCAGCAGCAAAAGTTGGGATTCCCCAAGTCGTTTCAGTAGGCGCTCTCGATATGGTCAATTTTGGAGCCATCGAAACCGTTCCGGAAAAATATAAAGATCGCAACCTCTACAAACATAATGCCAGCGTCACTCTGATGCGAACCACGATTGAAGAGTGTTCCCAGATGGGCAAAATCATCGCCAGTAAACTGAATGTGGCTACTGGCCCGGTTGCCTTATTTATTCCCTTAAAAGGCGTCTCGGCCATTGACGTGGAGGGAGCACCTTTTTATGGACCCCTAGAAGATGCTGAACTATTTGAACAATTAAGAGAAAATGTCAATGAAAAAGTTGAAGTCATCGAAATGGATACCGATATCAACGACGAAGCCTTTGCCCTGGCAATGGCCAAAAAATTGATTTCGATGATCGAAGGATAAAGAAGAAAATAGCGAAAAGGAGAAAAAAACATGGCAATAAAACGAGAAGAAGTGTTAAGACGGTTAAGAGAACAGGAAACTAAGGGAATTTCGGTAGTTGGTGCCGGAGCCGGTACCGGGATTTCAGCCAAATGTGCCGAAGCCGGCGGAGTAGATCTGATTATTATTTATAACTCCGGCCGTTACCGGATGGCTGGTCGGGGATCGCTGGCAGGGCTATTGTCTTACGGCGATGCCAATGCGATCGTCATGGACATGGCCAGAGAAGTGGTAACGATTGTCAAAGATACCCCAGTACTGGCTGGCGTCTGCGGAACCGATCCGTTTAGAGATATGGAAATGTTCTTGAAACAGGTCAAAGAAGCCGGGTTCTCTGGGGTTCAGAATTTCCCAACGGTTGGCTTAATCGATGGGGTGTTCCGTCAAAACTTGGAAGAAACCAATATGGGCTATGATCTGGAAGTGGACATGATAAAGAAAGCGCATGAACTGGATCTGGTAACCACACCCTATGTATTTAACGTCGAAGAGGCCGAAAAAATGGCCAAAGCCGGAGCTGATGTCCTGGTTGCCCATATGGGGTTGACAACCAAAGGCAGTATTGGGGCATCATCGGCCAAAACCCTTGATGATTGTGTCAAGTTAACCCAGGATATCTGTGATGCTGGTAAAGCAATTAATCCCGATATTATGGTTATTGTCCACGGCGGTCCAGTGGCCGAACCAGATGATGCCAAGTATGTCCTGGATCGAACTAAAGGCGTTTGTGGCTTCTTCGGAGCATCCAGCATCGAACGGCTGCCTACCGAAATAGCCATTACTAAACAGGTTAAGGATTTCAAAGATATCAAACTATAAAAAAGACTGGACGAATCCGATAAATTAATGTAAAATCATGCGTTGAATAAAAAGATAATTCTTTTTATTCAACGCTTTTTGTTTTACAGAGCGCAACTATTTGGTATAATGACAGCAAATGAGTTGATGGCGGGAGAATGGATTTTGAACAATGAAAAGAGCGTCCCAAAAAAGAACACGGTTTTGACCATCGATTGCGGCACCCGAGGACTCCGGGGAATTATTTTTGACGAGCTGGGCAATGAACTGGCCAAAAGCGAAGCATTATTCAAGGGTTATTATTCACAGCACTTTCAGTGGAAGGAAGCTTCGCCGGAAATGTTCTGGCAGGCACTGGTTAAGGTGGTTCAGGAGCTCAAGACTAAAGACCCGGAACTGTTCCTGACTATCCAGGGGATGACGGTGTCTTGTCAGCGGGACGTTATCACGGTTGTGGATGAAAAAGGAGAACCCCTGCGCAATTTTATCAGTTGGTTGGACCGCCGGGAATTGGCAGAACCGCTGCCCTATCCCTGGCCCTATACGCTACTTTTTAAGTGTATTGGATTCAGCGCTTATGCAAAATCATTCAGTAAGACCGCCCATGTCAATTGGATCAAGGTTCAGGAACCGGAAATCTGGGCCAAAACCCACAAGGTCGTTTTTCTTTCGACCTATTTCTTAACCCACTTAACCGGAAAAATAGCCGACAGCCGTTCCAACACCGCCGGCCATCTGCCCTTTGATACCAAAAAGAAGCAGTGGTGTGGTAAATATAATGTTAAAAGTCAGATTCTTCAGGTCGAGCCGGAAAAATGCTATCAGCTGACTGATTCCTGCGAAATCATTGGTCAGTTGACCGCCGAAGTCGCTGAAATCACCGGTCTGCCGGTGGGTTTGCCGATTGTGGCATCGGGGACGGATAAAGGCTGTGAAACTCTGGGTGTCGGCGCATTGACCCCAGATATTGCCAGCATTTCCCTGGGAACCCAGGCCACGGTGGAGATTACCACAAAAAAATACGTCGAGCTGTATCCCTTTTATCCCTCCTTTGCGGCGGTGGAGAATGACGCCTATAATCCCGAGGTCACTATTTATCACGGCTTTTGGATGGTGGACTGGTATGCCAGAGAATTTCTCGATCAGTCTGATCCCCAAGCGATCCATGAGATCCTCGAGGGCTATCTGGAAACCACTCTGCCAGGAGCGGATGGTCTGATTCATCAGCCCTACTGGGGGCGGGAAGCCTTTCGCCCCGAAGCCCGGGGAACCTTCATGGGCTTTAGTGAGGGTCACGATAAACGACATATTTACCGGGCCATCATCGAAGGCCTGGGCTATGCCTTATTGGAAGGGCTGGAACTGATTGAACGAAAAACAAAGGTACCGATTCAGGCCGTTGGTCTGTCCGGCGGCGGATCCCGCAGTGACGGGGTGGCTCAAATCATGGCCGATATCTTAAACCGGCCGGTTTACCGGGTGCAAACCTATGAAACCACTGGTTTGGGTGCGGCCATTGCCACCTTTGTCGGCTTAAACCATTATCCCGATATTCAAGCCGCCGGCGCAGCGATGATCCGAAAATCCCGGATCTTTGAACCCAACCCGGAAAATACAATAAAATATTCAGAAATCTATAATAAACTATACAAGCAATTATATCGTCGGGTAAAACCCTTATATCAATCGTATGAATAAATTCAGATAAGACCAAATAAGAACGCAACCGACATGTTAGAGAAGAGGTCATAAAAAACAATGAAAAGCAATTATAAAATGGGCATCGACATCGGTTCCACGACCATTAAGGTAGTGGTTATAGACAATCAGAACGAAATCATCTATGAAGAATACCGGCGTCATTTATCAAACATCAAAGTCACCATCGTCAATCTTTTAAAAGAAACCTATCAACAGCTGGGGGATCTGGAGGCGCGGGTCTGTGTCACTGGCTCCGGTGGACTGATGATCTCCCAATGGTTGGGCATCCCCTTCGTTCAGGAAGTGGTGGCCAGCACCCTGGCGGTGGATCGGGTCATACCAAAAACCGAGGTCGCCATTGAGCTGGGCGGCGAAGATGCCAAGATCACCTTTTTCACCGGGACCATCGAACAGCGGATGAACGGCACCTGTGCCGGGGGAACTGGTGCTTTTGTCGATCAGATGGCGACGCTGTTAAAAACCGATGCCGAGGGACTGAACGAATTGTCCAAAACCCACACGATGATTTATCCAATCGCCTCACGATGCGGTGTTTTTTCAAAAACCGATATTCAGCCACTGATTAATGAAGGGGCGGAGAAAGCGGATATCGCTGCCTCCATTTTTCAGGCAGTGGTCAACCAGACCATCAGCGGACTGGCCTGTGGCCATCCGATTCGAGGGAATGTGGCCTTTTTAGGGGGACCACTCTATTTTTTGTCGGAACTGCGACAGCGGTTTATTGAAACTCTGAAACTGACTGACGAACAAATTATTTTTCCCGCGAAGTCCAACCTCTTTGTCGCCATGGGGGCGGCCTATTCGGCTGAAAAAGAAGATAAAATACATTTGAAAGATCTGGTTACGGCCGTCGAAAATCTCGATTCGGTTTCCGAGAATGAAGTTGGTCGATTGGCGCCGTTGTTTAAAAACCAGGCAGAGCTTAAGCAGTTCCGGGCACGACATGATAAAAATCAGGTCGTCAAAAAAGCCTTAGCAGACCATAGTGGCTGCTGCTTTTTAGGGATCGATGTCGGTTCCACCACCACCAAAGCCGTTGTTATCGATAACGATGGCGCTTTGCTGTACAGTTATTATGGCGGCAATGAGGGCAGTCCCCTGGCGCAATCGATCAAAATTATCAAAGAAATTTACGGATTACTGCCGGCCGATGTTTATATCGCTAAGTCGACCGTTACCGGCTATGGCGAAAGTTTGATCAAAAAAGCGCTGAAAATTGATATCGGCGAAATTGAAACCATCGCCCACTATAAGGGTGCAAAATATTTCTGTCCCGAAGTTGATTTTATTCTCGACATCGGTGGTCAGGATATGAAGTGCATGAAAATAAAAAACGGCACCATCGACAGCATCATCCTCAATGAAGCCTGCTCCTCCGGTTGCGGTTCGTTTTTGGAGACCTTTGCTAAATCATTGGATCTTGACATGCAGGCCTTTGTGGAAGCCGCTTTGATGGCCAAAAACCCGGTTGATCTGGGGACCCGCTGCACCGTTTTTATGAATTCCAAGGTCAAACAGTCACAGAAAGAAGGCGCCGAAGTCGGAGATATCTCGGCCGGTCTGTCTTATTCAGTCATCAAGAACGCCCTGCAGAAGGTTATTAAAATCCATAATCCCAAAGAGCTGGGCGAGCATATCATCGTCCAGGGGGGCACCTTTAACAATCAGGCGGTGCTGCGAACCTTTGAAAAGATCACCGAAAAAGATGTCGTCCGTCCCGATATTGCCGGACTGATGGGAGCCTTTGGTGCGGCTCTGATTGCCCGGGAAAATTATCTCTCCGGGGAACGCAGCAATCTTTTGGATTTAGAAGCGCTGGACGATTTTCAGGTGGAAGTTGGCCACAAACGCTGTGGCGGTTGCAGCAACAACTGTCTGCTGACGATAAATCGCTTTAACGACGGCAGCCGCCATATTACCGGAAACCGTTGTGAGATTGGCGAAGGGAACGTCAAGAAAAATGCCGATCTGCCTAATCTCTATCAATACAAATATCAGCGAATTTTTAATTATCCCTCGCTGGTTGAAGCAGAAGCACCCCGGGGCAGTATCGGCATCCCCCGGGTTTTAAATCTCTATGAAAACTACCCTTTCTGGCATACCTTTTTTACCCATTTGGGCTATCGGGTGGTGCTATCGCCAGAATCCAATCGCAAGATTTATGAAAAAGGGATGGAGAGCATCCCCTCGGAGTCAGTCTGCTATCCGGCCAAACTGGCTCATGGCCATATTCAGGCACTGCTGGATCAGGGGATCAGTCTAATTTTCTATCCCTGTATTCCCTATGAGGAACAAGAGTTTGACGATGTTGATAACTGGTACAATTGCCCGATTGTGATGTCTTATCCGGAAACCATCAAGCATAATCAGGATGATGTCCAAAAAGAAGGGATTAGCTTTTTAAATCCGTTTCTGCCCTTTGACAATGATCAGCGGCTGGAAGAACGGCTGGCGGAAATTTTCGGGGTTTATGGTATCAATCGCCTGGAAATTACTGAAGCCATGGATGCTGCCATTGCCGAAAAAGAAGCCTTCCGCCGGGACATGGAGAGAAAAGGGGAAGAAACCATTGCCTATTTAAAAGAAACCGGGCAAAAGGGCATTGTTCTGGCCGGCCGGCCTTACCATATTGATCCCGAGGTCAATCATGGTCTGGATCATATCATTACTGGTCTGGACATGGCCGTGCTCACCGAAGATGCCATTGCCCATCTTTATCATCCCAAAGAGGATGAGCGCTTCCGGGTTCTGGATCAGTGGAAATATCACAGCCGCTTATATAAGGCAGCGGAGGTGGTTAACCAGCATGATTTTCTGGAACTGGTGCAGCTGACTTCGTTTGGCTGTGGACTGGATGCGGTGACCTCAGAGCAAACCCAGGAGATCCTGGAAAGCCATGGCAATATTTATACGATGATTAAAATTGACGAGGTCAACAATCTCGGTGCCATCCGAATCCGGATGCGATCACTAAAAGCGGCGATGATCGAACGGGAGAAAAACAATATTTTGGTCGCACCAACCCAAATGAAACAGCGGGTGGTCTTTACCAAAGCGATGAAAAAGAAGCATACGCTGCTGGCGCCCCAGATGTCACCGATCCATTTTGATTTTATCGAAGAGGCGATGTCGAGCCAGGGTTATAATGTTGTCGTTATGCCCAGCGTTGATAATGCCGCCATTGATGAAGGGTTAACCTATGTCAATAACGATGCCTGCTATCCGACCATTATTACCACCGGCCAGATTATGGCAGCCCTGAAATCGGGAAAATACGATCTCGATAATGTGTCGGTATTAATGACTCAGACCGGGGGGCCCTGCCGCGCCTCTAACTATGTGGCGTTTATCAGAAAAGCCCTGGAATCAGCCGGGATGTCGCAAATACCGGTTATTTCGCTCAGTGCTATCGGTCTCGAAAAGAATCCCGGCTTTAAGCTCAGTCTGCCGCTGTTAACCCGGTTGTTGGTAGGAATTGTCTATGGCGATCTGCTGCAACGCGTCGTCAGCGGCACCCGGCCTTATGAGCTCCATCCCGGTTCCACTGAAGAATTGTACCAATCCTGGCGCAAAAAAATAAAAGCGGGCATGAAAAATGGCAATCTCCGGGATTTCAAAGAAAATGTCCGGGCGATTGTCAATGAATTTGATGCCTTGCCGCGAATTGATAAAAAACTGCCGAAGGTTGCCATCGTCGGCGAAATTCTGGTAAAATACCATCCCACTGCCAATAACAACCTTCAAGCCGTATTAGAAGCCGAAGGTGCTGAAGTGGTCATGCCGGATCTGATGGATTTCTTCTTGTACTGTTGTTACAACCAGATCTTTAAATATGAGGAATTGTCAGGCAAACGAAAATCGATGAAGAGTGCCAAACTGATTATAAAATTACTGGAGTTCTCGCGAAAAAATATGAAGCTTGCCCTGAATGCCAGTACTCACTTTCATGCCCCCTCGACCATTGAGAAAAAGGCTCAAAAAGCTCAGGAACTGATTTCACTGGGAAATCAGGGCGGCGAAGGCTGGTTCTTGACGGCCGAAATGATGGAATTAATCGATGATGGCGTGGAGAACATTGTCTGTGTCCAACCCTTTGCCTGTCTGCCTAACCACGTGATGGGAAAAGGGATGATTAAACCGATCCGGCAAAAATATCCACTATCCAACATTGCCCCGATCGACTACGATCCGGGCGCCAGTGAGGTCAATCAGCTGAATCGCATCAAACTGATGATGGAAACTGCCAAACGGAATCTCGATCGGAAAAACTAAGAAACTGGCTAGTTTGGTTTGACAAAAATTGTAGAAATAGAACTAACGTAGTACCGACATCCTAAGACTGGCTTGACAGCCGGTCTTAATTTTTTGCAAAAAAAAAGAACCGCTTCAGAAGAAACAGCTCGTTTTCCTAAATGAAAAAGGGGAGTAATTCATTTAGAGATAAAGGATTATATGTGATAAATTTATTATATGGAGATAAAACCAAGATTACAATCATTATTTTTCCTATAACGTTTTCAGAATTATGTAATAGTTTACAATTTAATCAAAAATTTACATAATAGAATTTCAGGATGTGATATAATTTCATTACACAAAAAAACAAGGAGTCAAAATGAAAAAAATATTGATAATAGAAGATGAATTAAATATCTATGAACTGATTAAATTTAACCTGGAAACTCATGGATTTGAAGTAGAAGGTGTGCAGGACGGCGCATTGGCCATTGAAAAAATATTAGATGTTTTGCCGGATTTGATTATTCTAGATCTGATGTTGCCAGGAAAAGACGGCATCAGTATTTGCCGGGAAATTAGGGCAAATGCGATTATTTCATATATACCAATTATTATGCTCACCGCCAAGAGCGAAGAATTTGACAAGGTGCTGGGACTGGAAATCGGAGCAGATGACTATATTACCAAGCCCTTTGGCGTCAAAGAACTCTGTGCCCGGGTCAAGGCCGTTTTAAGACGGACCGAAATTCTTTTATCAAAAGAGGATGAAACCATTGTTGTGGGCGATTTGCATATTGAACCAAAGGCCTTTGAAGTCTATCAAAAGGGCGAAAAATTGGCTCTTACCCTTAAAGAATATGAATTGCTGGTATTTTTAGCCAAACACCGCGGTCAGGTTTTAACAAGGGATCAATTATTGGATCAGATCTGGGGATTTGACTATTATGGTGAGACCCGCACCGTCGATGTCCATATCCGCTATTTAAGGAAAAAAATAGAGGAACAATCAGAAGATGGCAAAAAATATATCGAAACCGTCCGCGGGGTTGGGTATCGTTTTATTGAGAAATAGGAGAGTGATATGAAGAAACGCCTGTCTATTTCACTGACAATCATTATCATTGCCAGCATTGTGATCTGTGGTTTATTTACCACCATCAGTTATCGTCAGAGTTATTATGCTGACACTGAGAATAATATAAAAAAGAGTAGCAACTATATTATGAACTACCTGCTACCAGAATTTCTGCAAACCGGAAACAAAGAAAATATGGATAATTTTGCCAAAAGTACGAATGTGCGGATGACGATTATTAACAGCCAGGGGGATGTAACCTATGAATCGGTTCAGGGGTTGGGTGGTTTAGAAAATCATAAAAATCGTCCTGAAATTCTCGGTGCGCTGGCCGGCAATGAAACAACAGCGGTGCGTTTTTCCAACACGATTAAGGACGATATGATTTATGTCGCCACCCCTTATTTTGATCAAAACAAAGCGATTGAGGCGGTATTGCGAATTTCCATGCCAGTGAATGCAATGGATGATGCTATGTTTGAAATGATCAACAATATTATTTTTGTGATATTAACAACCATTCTGGCGACAACGCTGCTGATTAATTACTTTATTAACCGGGAACTGAAACCATTAGAGGATGCCTCCGTCTTTGCTAGAGAAATTGCCTCGGGAAAATATGGACAGCAACTGACGATGATCCGTGAAGATCAAATCGGGGAGCTGGTGGAGTCACTCAATCAGATGTCGATCCAATTGAATGACTCATTTACCGAAATGAACCAAAAGAATGCTGAACTTACCGCCATCTTATCGAATATGAATCACGGCGTCATTGCCATCGATAAGAATAGGCACATCGTCCATTTAAATGAAGCCGCTCGCAAGGTATTGCGGATTCCCATGAATGATGCAGTGATTGGACAAAATATCCTGGAAGTTTATCGGGAGTCGTTTATCCTAGAACTGATGACCTATCTGGAAAATGGTGAGTGTGAAAAAACAAGCTTCGAATCACGGATTCATTCTAATCAGATATTACGGGTTTATATTAATCAGATCGAAGAAAATAACAGTATCAACGGTCATATTATTATTTTTGAGGATATTACCCTGTTAAAAAATCTGGAAAAAATGCGCCGGGACTTTGTCGCCAATGTTTCCCATGAGTTAAAAACACCAATTACCACCATCAAAGGTTTTATTGAAACCATTCAAGTGAATCAAATCACTGATCCCAAAACCCTGGAACGTTTTTATTCCATTATCTACGAAGAAAGCGATCGTCTTAGCCGACTGGTCAGCGATATACTGGTCTTGTCCCAGCTGGAAAATAAGGGGGGCTTTGACCGAAAGTTTGAATTGCTGCGTACCGATACGGAAATTATGCAGATTTTTGATATTCTGAAGCTGAGTGCCGAAGATAAAGCCATGGCGTTGGTATTAAATAGTGAAGAGTCCATTGAATTGGAGTTCGTGGCTGATGAATTCTGCCAAATGATGATTAATCTCATTGACAATGCTATTAAGTATTCGGAACCGGGACAGCGGGTGGAAGTTACCTTATCTGCGCAAGCAGAAGAGATTATCATCCAAGTCCGGGATCATGGTTTTGGGATTCCAGAAAAGGATGTCGACCGGATCTTTGAGCGGTTTTATCGGGTCGATAAGAGCCGCTCTAAGGAAAAAGGCGGCACCGGTCTGGGCTTGGCAATTGTTAAGCACATTGTTCAGAACAACCGTGGAACGATCGTCGTATCAAGCCAGGTAGGCGAAGGAACCGAATTTAAGATCACATTACCTAAATTTAAAGATCAATAAAGGTTGCCGTTTAACTCCCGTACCGACCAATTGTTAATCTGTTGTTCGCTGCGGAATCGGACAGGCTCTGCCGTGTCCGCTCCGATGCGTACAACATGATGTAACAATTGTCGGTACTGCTTTATCGCTTAAAAAAATAGCCGGTCAGTGATGACCGGCTATTTTTTTTGAGGCAGATTCAGTTTTGCGAAAATGGTGGTTTTGCCAAGCAGACGCATCAGCTCTCGGGCGGTTATGCCGATAAATAGCCCGGTGGGGATAGCCAGTAGCATTAAGAACAGGAAATAGAGCAGTAGGCTGGTGGTTTGTACGACAATGGCAGCAACAATGACCTGACCCAGATTGTGGGAGATGGCACCAAAAACACTGATTAGGATGATCGATATTTTATCTTTGAAAAAGTGAAGCAGCAGGCTCATCACCAGCAGACTGAGCAGGCCGCCGCCAAGACTGTAGACAATCGAAAAGCCGCCGCCAAACATGAAGCCCGATAAAAATATTCGGGCAATCACCACCAACATGGTCAGCGGCCAACCCAGGGTCAGCAGTGACACCAGGGTAATGATGTTGGGTAGACCAATTTTTGCCCCGGGAATCGGCAGTGGCAAGGGTATCAAGCTTTCAATATAACTGAGAATCAGAGCCATGGCCACATATAGGCTGAGAATAACCAGCCGATAGGCTTTGGAATTCATCAGGATTCACCGGTGATGACTTCCACCACTAGTTTGTGAGGCAGACAGACAATCGTTTCCCCGGGGCTGGAAATGGGATAGGTCTTGACACAGATATGGTCGGGACAGTCGGCTTCTACAATTTTGGCAGTGTCACCTGAAATTTCAAGGGTATTTGAACCGGAGGCATCAGTAAAGGTTTCGGTGTGATCTTCACTAAGTGGAAAAATGGCAACAACGTCGCCCTGGCGGGTGACCCGAACCGAAAGCGGCTCATTGGTTGCATTGATTAAATAAAAAGCGGCAATGCCGACTAAACAGACTGCCAGTAAGCCGATGATGATGATGATTTCGTTTTTTTTCATGGAGACCTCTTTAAATAGTAATTAAGAACGCTCTTATTTTATCTGAAAAATACCAGATGGTAAAGACTTTACCATTATTTTATGCTTTTTTTCAGAGACTTTGATATAATACATTTATTTGTTAAAGGAACGGGTGTAATATATGAAACGAATAAGTGTGAAAAAGCAGAGCTGGACAATCACTGGAATGGGATTTGTCATATTACTGCTGACGGTGTTCTTATCGGGCTGTGATCAGGGGAAAACGGTGTCCCGCAGTGACTTTTTACTGGACACCTTTGTTAGTATAACTCTTTATGGCGAGTCCGACGAGAGTTTGTTGGATAAACCGTTTGAACGGATTGCCGCATTGAACAGCAGTCTCACCGCCTTTGAAACCGGTAGTGATCTGGGGATGATTAAAGAAAATGCCGGTGTTAAACCAGTTGCTGTTTCAGATGATACGTACAAAATTATAGAAAAAAGCCTGGTATATTCCAAAGATTCAGGCGGATATTTCGATGTGACTATCGGTCCGTTAGTCGATCTCTGGGGCATTCATTCCCCGGAAACAAAGGAAGCCCCAGCGCCGGAAGCAATCAATGCGGCGAAAGCAAAAACTGATTATACTAAAATTATTTTGAATCCCGCCGATCAGTCGGTTTATTTAACCGATGCAGGGATGGCGGTGAACTTGGGCGCCATCGCCAAAGGGTATATCGCTGATGAGGTGATGGTCGTTCTCAAAGAAGAAGGGGTAGAGCACGCCATCGTCAACCTTGGCGGAAATGTGCTGGTGATGGGCGGAAAAGCCGATAACAGCGATTTTGGGGTGGGCGTTGAAGATCCCCGAAATCCGGGCAATGGATATCTGGGGGTCTTATCCCTCAAAGACGGCTCGGTAGTGACTTCAGGGGATTATCAACGCTATTTTGTGGACGCAGCCGGAAAAAAATATCATCATATTTTAGATCCGTTTACTGGTTATCCGGCGGATTCAGGACTGATACAGGTAACCGTCGTTACTGAAGCTTCAATAGACGCCGACAGTTTATCGACGACGCTGTTTTTATTGGGGCTTGATGAAGGGTTAAAAAAGGTTGAAGCGCTGCCGGATGTGGAAGCTATTTTTATCACCAATGAAAACCAGATCGTTGTCACGAGTGGCTTAAAAGATGCATTCGTATTTGATGAAGAAAATTATGGCAGTACCTACACCATGACAGTGCATTAACCATTGTGCGATTCTGACTTATCAGGTATGATAAGTTGAAGTTTTGAAAAAGAAGGAACAAAATGCAATATAATGAGCTAGTGAAAAATTATCAAGATGAAGCAATACGACTGCGGCGGGAACTCCATCAAATACCGGAAGAGGGATTTGATTTAACAAAAACCCAGGCTTATCTCATCAATTACCTGGTAAACTTGGGATATCAGCCGGAAAAAATCTGCGAGACCGGTCTGATTCTATATATAAAAGGGCAATGCGACGATGATGCGATTGCCTTTCGCGCCGATATGGATGCCCTTTGCATTCGGGAAGAAACCGATCATGATTATGTTTCCCGGCATCCTGGCTGGATGCATGCCTGCGGACATGACGGACATATGACGATGAATCTGCTGTTGGCAAAATATCTGGCCGATTTTCCCAATCAACGAAAGCGCAGTGTGCTGTTGATCTTTCAACCGGGCGAAGAAGGACCCGGCGGTGCAAAACCGATGATTGCTGCCGGAATCTTCAAAAGATATCCGGTTAAAGCGATCTTTGGTTATCATCTATTTCCCTTTATCGAAGAAGGCAAGCTGGGGACAAAGGCCGGCCCGATGATGGGTCAGAACAGTGAGTTCTTTATCACCGTTCATGGCGTCAGCGGTCATGCGGCTGAACCACAGCGATCAACGGACGCCATCGTTGCCAGCGCTTCCCTGATCACCTGCCTCCAGAGTATTGTCAGTCGGAACACCAATCCGATGGAGAGTGTGGTTATCTCGATTGGCCTGCTCAACGGCGGAACGCGAGTGAATGTCGTGGCTGATGAGGTTAAACTTGGAGGAACCATCCGATCGTTTAGCGATAAGTGTCATGCTAAGCTTCATCGGCGGATTGAGGAAGTCGTCAAAGGTGTTGAACTAACCCATGGTTGTAACATCGAATTGAGATTTGTTGAGATGTATCCGGCCGTTATTAACGATGAAAGACTTTATGATATTTTCAAAGAATTGATCCCGTTGGAAAGTAGGGTTCGCTTTCGAAAAGTTATGTTATCTGAGGACTTTTCCTTTTTTCAGCAAGAAGTGCCGGGCTTATATATTGGAGTGGGAACCGGCAATGAGGAAAAAGGATTCAATAAAAATCTACATACTACAGGTTTCAATTTTGACGAGATGGTCTTGTTAAAAGGGCTGGAAGCGTCACTTAAATTTATAAACTACTCAAAAAATTATTAAAACAGGAGAGCTAATTATGTACGAAGAGTTTGCACAGGTGTATGATGAACTAATGAAAGAAATAGATTATTCTAAATGGTCCGATTATGTTCAGCGTTTATTTTTTAATAGCAAGCGAGAAATCAAAACCGTTTTAGAATTTGGCTGTGGAACAGGAAACATCACCTGTAATCTGGCCCAAAAGGGGCTGAATATGACGGCGGTGGATCTATCCGAAGCAATGCTGACGGTGGCAGATGAAAAAGCGGATCGGCTGGGACTCAAAAATATTCAGTTTTATTTGGGTGATATGAGTAATTTCCAAATCAATCAAACCTTTGACGCCGTTATTTCCTGCTGTGACAGTGTGAATTATTTGCCTGATCTGGAAGCCTTACAAAGCTTTTTCCTGAGCAGCTTTGAATGTCTGGAAAGCGAGGGGATTCTACTTTTTGACGTTAACACGGTGACCAAATATAAAAAAACGATTATGGATAATACCTATATCTACGATTTGGATGATATATTCTGTGTTTGGGAAAACGAACCTGATTTTACCGAAAACGCCATGCATTTCAATCTGACGTTTTTCGAGAAAAACAAGAATGGAACCTATAATCGCCATGAGGAGACTCAGGTTCAGTATTTCTATACCATCGAAGACATCCATCGATGTCTGACCAATATTGGTTTTAAAAATATGAAGTATTATGATTTTGGAACCTTCCTGCAAGGTAGCAATGAAGGCGAACGTATTCAGGTCATTGCCGAAAAAAGATAAAATCAATAAAAATTCAATAAAATAGTTGACAATTAGTTTTTGCAGCCGTATAATAACACTTGTATCTCAACTGATGGTCGCATAGCTCAGCTGGGAGAGCACCTGCCTTACAAGCAGGGGGTCACAGGTTCGAGCCCTGTTGCGACCACCATTTTTCATACATGCGGCCTGGTAGTTCAGTTGGTTAGAATGCCAGCCTGTCACGCTGGAGGTCGAGAGTTCGAGTCTCTTCCAGGTCGCCATCTAAGCAGAGAACCAAAAATGCACGAACGTAGTGAGTGAACATTTTTGTGTGAATCGCTTATGCAATTATCGACAGTTTGTTTCCTTTAAATTATAACAAAGCAAAATTGGAGATAATTGTAAACAATAAATAAATAGCAATCTCTTGCTACCCCAAGGTTAATGGTCATCCAAATATTGGGTAATTAACCACGGCGTAGTAAAGTCATGCGACGAACTTTAAACGTTTAACATGAATGATTTATTTATATGCCCAAATAGCTCAGTCGGTATAAGTAGAGAACCCAAATCTTTGATTTGGTGTGAATCACTTAGTTAGGCAGACAAATGTATCGCCGAAACGATTGAAGACAAACAAAACTATTTTATTTATATGCCCAAATAGCTCAGTCGGTAGAGCAGAGGACTGAAAATCCTCGTGTCGGTGGTTCGATTCCGCCTCTGGGCACCAACCTGAATGGTGAAGAAACAATCCTTTCGTTATGAAAGGATTGTTTTTTTGTGTTGATAAGTCTTTTTATAATTGATAGAATATGTAAAATGCAATTATTCAAGGGGGCTATTCATGAAGATATTTTCGAAGGCGTTAAATCTGAAGCATCAGCATTACATAAAATACGACATTGTAGACTCGATGGAGATATATTTGATAAACAATCCGGTAGATTTTTATGGTATGGATTATGGATTCATTGCCTGGCTATTGATTGATAAAAAAAATGACCTGAATATTCTAGTAGAAATAGGACCGGCTGCAGCTATTGATGTTGTAAAGGATACGATAGATATTCTTGGCATCGAAAAAATCGATTATATCCTATTGACACATATACATCTAGATCATGCAGGTGGATTAGGCCATATTCTGAAGTACTATCCTGATGCAATGGTTTATGCGTCTGAAAAAGGAAGAAAGCATATTGTGGATCCTGACAAATTATGGGAAAGTAGTGTGAAAGTTCTTGGTAAGAAATTAACTGATGCCTATCAGAGGACAATCGGTATTCCTGAAAAGAATGTACTTAAAGAAAAGCCAATTATTGAAGGGCTGTCAATCATTGAAACACCTGGTCACGCACCGCATCATGAAACTTTTGTTTTCGAAAGGGAAGGCGTTCAATTGGTTTTTTGCGGAGAGGCCGCAGGAATGATTTATGGAATAGCTGAAAGAAAGTTGGTACTAGATGAAGGGATTGATCATGAACCTGATTATATATATTTATATCCGGCTACCATTTATAGATTTGAATATGATGTAAGTGAAAATTCGTTGAAAAAACTCATATCATTAGCTCAAGAAGAAAACTGCTATTTGTTTTATAGCCATTATGGCATAGCGGAAAATGGCAAAAAAATGCTTGAATCACATCTAGTCCAATTAACATTTTGGAAGGATATGATAGCAAGAGAAGTCAGCGCGCGTATCGAGGAGGGGATGGATCCGCTAGGTAAAGAGTTCTTGAAAGGACTCACACAGCATTTGATAGAATCAGATCCGTACTTGGGGGATTTTCCAAATTACAAGGAAGATGTCAAAAGAGCGCAGTTTAGATATATTCTAAACTCCGTATATGGAATTGCTGATTGGGCAGTGAGAAACAACCACATTGCACAAGACTGATTTTGTCTATTTTGAATGCATCTCAAGAAGAAGTTTAGATAGCATTAAGAGGCTTTTCTCATTGACCGAATGATTGTTTTCCAGTATGAGGTACTTTTCATATCTGGACAGTCCATATTCCTTGAGACTTATATACTTGATATACTCCTCATCGTTGTTAAAGCCCTCTCTAACCAATAATTCAAGTTCGATTTTTGCTGATTTTTTGCTCCATAAGAATTTGTATAAAAGTGCATTTACAATCAGATCGTAATCATCTACCGGTAAGCATGCGAGGCTGAATCTGATGCTGTTCCTTTTTATTTGAAGGGTTTTTTTGATAAGATGCAGTGTATTATAGGATGGCTTGTCCATAATAATCGAGCTTTTGGGAACATGATTATTGACATAATTGAATATAAGTGGAAGGCTTAAT
>NZ_JAUSPS010000051.1 GCF_030652775.1 Acetobacterium sp.
GATACAAAATAGCCATCAGATCATCAGGCAGTTTGATCTTTTCAAGCGTGGTCACCGCCACGTATTCCCCGGGCAAGATATCAAAAACCTGACCTTCTTCCAACTCAACCAGCGTATGACGCATGGTTTTGTGATCCACATCCAGATGGTCGGTACGCACAGCAACACGGCCTTCGTTGGTAAGGTCCCAGGCTTTGGGCAGCAAAAAAGAGAAGCCCAGACGCAAATCCACAGAATGCTGCTGAATCTGGAATTGATCAATCTGCGGCGAGAAGACCAGTTCGTTTTTATCAATTCTTTCCATAATTTGCTGGCTGGTTAAGATCATTGATCGTCTCCCAATTGAGAATAAATTCTTTGTGCATTTTGCAGATACTTTTCTTTTTGCAGTAGCTTGGCTGGCAAGCCAATACCCGCCTGATAGCCGTCTGTTACATCCATCAGCCATTGTTCAATACGATCCACCGCTGGGGCTTCTTCTGAAGGCAGGTAAACATGGAAGTCGCCCGCAGTAACGGTAATCGTTCCAATTGGTCGGTTAACACTGGCAGCAGCTTCAGCCAGCCAGGTGTAATCATGCATGAAATCCAGCAGAACACCCTGCCCGGCATCCAGCGAGCGGTGCACATGGAAGGAATGCAGGGGTTCGTGCGCTTCACCCGGAAGCAATTGAAAGAACTGATAAGGCGGAATGCCCAACAGAGGCTTCATGCGCTGATCCAATTCGGGGTACACGAAGGAGACGGTTACCGCCCTGCGCGAAGCCGGGTTGTCTTTAATCTCATTGATGATTCGCTTCAACTGATCCACGCGCGACCTGGCCAAAAATGAGTCTACCTGAAAAGCATTCTCAAGGAAGGCAGACATTTGCTGGCATCCCAGCCAATCCCACACAGCTAGAATCACTTGCAAATGAACCATTTCACCAGCAGCAGCAAGATAGTCAAAAAAAGCATTTTGATTACTGGTAATGGTTTCGCAATCACCGCCCAATTTTTGAGTTGCTCGCAGCACCGCCTGGATGTATCCCCAGCCACCGTCCCAA
>NZ_JAUSPS010000052.1 GCF_030652775.1 Acetobacterium sp.
TGTTTTTGCGCTTTTTTTCTCATCTTCTGCAACATTTTCTTCGCTTTGTTGTTCGTTTCCCTTCTGACTTCATGAAGTCTGTCTGTTTCTTACCGCCGAATTCTCTGTGCTCTAAATCTTTTTCATTTCGCAATTACCTAATTTAATTTATAATAATTTTAAACTAAAGCTGTCCAATAATCAAGTACTATTACCTAATGTTTATGTAAAAACCTCAACTTTCCCAGCTTAATTGACCGAATAAAGCCTTTATAAAAAAGGCCTGAGAGTCAATCCATTGCCGGAGTTGATTTTTTAACAGTGTAGACTTTCTAGATCCTACCGAATTCAATTGTTCAACAAATAAGCTCATCAAACTTTGAAGAGCGGTTGAGAGTGCCATATCCTGGATGTCATCACAAAGCCTGAAGAATAATTCGCACAAGGTTTTATCATCATTTTCGTTTCTGCGAAGCCATTCCAGCAGGATGTATCGGGTAAAAACAATGGTGGTGTGGCTGATCATCTTGTCATAGCTTCGCCCCTGAAATTCGGTGCCAAGCTTCATCAGGGACTTGGTGGATTTGAAGAAAACTTCAATGCTCCATCGATTCCCATAAATGCGGATGATTTCTTCATCCGACAAGGATAAATCGGTACTGAGCACCGTCAGCCAATCCCTTTTATTATTGCGGTTTCTGACAAAAACAAGTTTAACCGGGATCCCATTTTTGGTTGTTACAATAATGGAACCAAACTGATTCCCGGCTGAATATTCCGGTAACAGTCGTCGCAGTTGCGGGAGGGTATAAAATCCCCCGTTGTAGTTATAACGTTGTTTTAACTGTTTGACCATCCCAATGACATCCAGTTCTTCATCAAGAATAGCACGAATCATCGGTTCATGAATAAACCAGGTATCCATTAAGACATAATCTGCTAGGATACCCTGTTTTAGAGCGTTACGGATCATTTGGACAGCGACGTCGGTTTTCTTTCTCACGGCTTCACTTCGCCGTTTGTAACCACTGGTGCGTTTGTCAATTGCTTCTGAAACTTCCTGTATCCGATTTTTGGGGCTGGCGGAGGACATCATCGCAAAATCGATTGGAACAAAACTGTAACCATCGGTCCAGCCAAGCGCCAGCATGGTAAAGCCTTTGATAAAACGATGATTGGCGTGATCATAGAGATTTGCCAGCAATTCGACATGTTTACTCCGGTTCCGGCTGATGACCGAATCATCGAGAACAAAAACCTTAATCCGATCCGGACGAGTCAACCGGCTGAATGACGAAATGACTTTAGCAGACAGCGAGGTCAGAAACCGCCGCCAGTTGTAAGTTGCGGTATTCAAAAAACGATAGTAAGTATTTTTGGATGCCGCTGTTTCCTGATATTTTGAATCCAGGTAGCGATACAGATTTTTTCCCTGAAACGCAAGCAGTAACAGTAATTCGAAAACTTCGGATACTTTTATCCCTTGTGCTTTGCGGATCCCGGAATCTCTGAGTAACCCCGCCAGTTTCAATGTCTTAAAAGCTTTTAAAAATGCAATTTTTGTCTGTTCAGATGGGTTGTTTTGGTTTATCATAGTGGTATGCACCTTTCCTGTCTGATTTTTGTTAGTTTGCATTTTCATTATATCAGATGTTAGGTGCATTTTTCTGTCAACTTCCGTTTTTTAGAAGCTGCAGCGTGTGTTGTTGTAAAGTCTCAGCTGATTTTTAGAGCTGGGAAAGTTGAGTAATAAAGAAATTAAAACGCCACTGAATAATTGAAGCGGCAAGACAATATGAAAAAAACAATAGGCAAAAGTGAAAGGGAACACCATGAGCAACGAATATAAAACAAAAATAGGAACATTGGTTGACAGCATTTCAGAAAGTTATAAAAAGGAGTGCTATATTGCCCCCCATGATTTAGGCTTTTTACCAAACCGAACCGTAATTATTGATACAACCAAAGCTTTGCGACAGCTTGTTTTTCCCAGTTATTTCGGGAGAACTAATTTTCGCCGAGAAATTCAGGACTATCACATTGGCGAGTTACTGGTTTGCATCATCGAAAGTCTGACCAAACAGTTTACCCTGGCGCTAAAACATCAGGCTGGTAAATCCAAAGATTTGGGTGAAGACGATTGTCAACAGGAAGCAGAAAGAATTTGTTATGAATTTATGAGTAAAATTCCCCAAATCCGGGAGTATCTGGCAACCGATGTGATTGCCGCCTTTGATGGCGACCCGGCGGCAAAGAGTAAAGATGAGATTATTTTTTGCTATCCCGGCGTTTTTGCCATCAGTATTCACCGGTTGGCCCATGAACTTTACAAGCTTTCAGTGCCGCTGATACCCCGAATCATGAGCGAATATGCCCATAATATTACCGGTATTGATATCCATCCCGGAGCCACCATCGGTAAGTATTTTTTTATTGACCATGGTACCGGAGTCGTTATTGGGGAAACCGCTGTTATTGGTGAGCATGTCAAAATTTACCAGGGGGTGACCCTGGGGGCGCTGTCCACCAGAGGCGGACAGAAACTCAGAGGGGTACGGCGTCATCCCTGTCTGGAAGACGAGGTAACGGTTTATTCCGGAGCATCTATCTTAGGCGGAGAAACGGTTGTGGGAAAAGGTGTTGTCATTGGTAGTAATGTATTTATTACAAAGTCGGTACCAGAGGGGACAAAAGTCAGTATTAAAACCCCGGAACTCCAATTTTCTGGTCATGCCACAAAGGAAGTTTCTATGGAAGCTTTTGATTGGGTGATTTAAATTGGCTAATCAATGATTGTGGTAGTTATTACCGGCTGAAACTGCAAGGATTGCCTGGGTTGATAAAATCCAGGTAAATATAAGGTGCAAAGTTTCAGAATCCGTTTGGATTCTGAAACTTTGTTGTTTAGCCCGTGTAACAAAGGGAATTACTGCAAAAATTGATCCAGACTTTAACAATTGGCAATGGGGTAGCAATGATTATTTAAAATCAACGCCATATAAAAACTTCAGCATATCATTTTTTATTTTTTCAAGATCAATCGTTGTGAATTCATCAGGATATAAAGATTTTGCCAAAAACTGAATCGAATACATATACTTGACAGTCCACAGGTCACAATAAAAGGGGTGAGGCAATTCAAAAACCTGTTTATTTTGAATGGCTTTGATCCCGGCCCACGGTGCATCATCATAATAGCTTTGCGGAGTAAGCTCCGGCAGATACCACATCAGCATGGTATCGGGGTTCCAATCCACGATATCTTCCATATTTGCGACAAAATGCTCTTCACGGACGCTGTCAGCCGCATTTTTCCCACCAGCCTTTTCAATAATACTGTCACCAGTACTGTTATTCCCGGCCAGATCAAATTTTGACGGCCCCCAGACAAACAGCGACGACAGTTTTTTGCTTTCATTTATTCCCGAAATGATATCCGTAACACTTTTGAGCTGTTTTCTCGTGTATGTGACAATTTCTGCGGCTCGATCTTCTTTTCCTGAAATTTTACCAAGAATATTGAGTTTTGTATAGACATCTTCAAAATTATCAACCTGAATACCGACAACTTTGATGCCATTATCTTCAAGCACTTTGATATCTTCAGCCTGATCTGCCCAGATTACAACAACATCCGGATTCATTGCGACGACGTCTTCAATATTGCGATCAATTGCTGGCAAGGTTTTATTCTTTACCCGTTCATCGATTTGAGCGGTGAAATCATACACTTCTTTTGTATCATAGGTCCACTGATCAATGGCGATGACCTGATCTTTCGCTCCCAACATATACAGATCATTGAGGGCGCTGTTTAACAGGCACACAATTTTTTGAGCAGGGTAATTAACCTCAACTTCGTTCCCTCTTGAATCGATAACTTTCACTGTTTCCTGAGTTTTTGATTTGTCTCCTGCAACCGTGGCCTTGTTGCAACCGGCAACCAGGGGGCATAACATCGCCACCATCAGAATTAACACAACAATTCTTTTCATTTTTTCTCCTCCAGGTTTTTCGATTAGGCAGTTACAAAACTTAGATACAATGAACAAAGCTTAGAATAATATATAATTACCCACTTTTCTTTGATATAAATAGTTGTCGAGAAAAATCGCCATCATTTATTTGTGTTTAAATGTTATTAAAGGTGGTATTATGGTTATAATCAGGTTGACTTTGTAAATTGTCCTTACAGATTATAAAAAATACAAAAAATAGATTTATAATTCAAGCCGATTAGGCAAAAAAGGCTCTGAGGAGGGAACGATGAGCACAAAGATATTGATTGTGGATGATTCAACCACCGATCGTCTGATTATCAGCACCATGTTAGCAGACTATCAGACGCTGACCGCCTGCGATGGATGTGATGCGATGGAATTGATCGCCAGAAATCCGGACATAGATCTGGTCATTCTTGACTTAAACATGCCCAGAATGAATGGCTTTGAGGTGCTTGAGGCGCTGCAGAAGAATCAAGAATATCGCAAGATTCGCACGATTATTCTGACCAATTATGATGAAATCGATAATGAGGTCAAAGGCCTGGAATTAGGGGCGGTGGATTATATCAGGAAGCCACTCAATATTCAATCACTGCTGATCCGGATCAATATTCATATTAAATTAAAACGGATCCAAAATATGATCGAACAAGATAATCAACGGCTGGATGCGATGGTGTTAAAGAAAACCAGAGAAGTGGCAGCCACCAGGGATATTACCATCCAGGCTTTAGTCGGTCTGCTGGAAGTCCGTAATGTAGAATCGTCAAAACATACCATTCGCACCCAATTGATTATGAAAATTTTGTGTGCTCATTTAAGAACAAAAGTCAAGTATCAAGACATTCTGACAGAAGCCTATGTCCAGGAGCTGGTGACCACCACCCCGCTTCATGATATCGGCAAGGTCGGTATTCCTGATAATATCTTATTAAAACCAGGCAGACTCACAGTCGATGAATTCGTTATTATGAAAAAACATGTGAAGTATGGGGTCAATGCCCTGGAAAACGAAATCTACTGCGATGAGGACGTGCCCAGCTTTATCAAAACGGCGATGGAAATTGTCGGTGCGCATCACGAAAAATATGATGGCAGTGGTTATCCGCAAGGATTAAGCGGCGAAGATATTCCGCTACCGGGGCGTCTGATGGCGATAATTGATGTTTATGATGCTCTGACCAGTAAGCGGGTCTATAAGCCGGCCTATGATTTTGATTATAGCATCGATCTGATTAAAAGTGAAAGCGGCAAGCATTTTGATCCGGATATTGTGACGGGATTTTTGGAAATCAAGGAAAATGTCATTGAGATTTCCCGTAAATTTCTACAGGAGACCGATGAAACGGAGGCACAGTGATGAAAAGACTGACCCGGTTAATCATTTTATTAGTTTTTATTCTGGGATGGCCTTCTTTTTGTTATGCCCGCGATGACACCATCGACTGGACCCCGGAAGAACTGACCTTTATGGAAGAACATCCGGTGATTCGTCTGGGGGTTGATCCCAAGTTTGTGCCGTTTGAGTTTTTTGATGAGGATGGCACCTATCAGGGTATTGCCTCTGACTATCTGGAAATAATAAGCGAAAAAACGGGATTAGAGATGCAAGTAATCCCGGGACTGACCTGGACCGAAGCCTATGAAAAAGCGCTTCAAGGTGAAGTTGATATGCTCCCGGCAGTTTCTAAAACGCCAGCCCGAGAACAGAATTTTTTATTCTCAGAAGCCTATTATTACTTTAAACGCGTGATTGTCGTTCGGGATTCCACCCAAGGCATCAACAGCATTGAAGATCTGTATGGACAAACAGTGGCAGTTCAAAGAAACAGTTCCCACCAAGGTTACCTGGAACAATATCCCCAGATTAATCTGAGTCTGTACGACTCGGCAGAAGCTGCGATAACGGCTGTTGCCAATGGAACGGAAACGGTTTGTGTGGGAAATCTGGCCACGAGTAATTTTATCATTCAATCAACGGGTATGACCAATCTGAAGTATGTCGCCTTTGAAGCTGAAAATCAGCAGGGGTTATATTTTGCCGTGCGTAAAGACTGGCCAGTGCTGATTGATATCACGAATAAAGTGTTGGCAACGATCACCAAGGAAGAACGGATTGCAATTAATAGCAAGTGGATTGGGGTTGATGTAGAACCAAACTACGAACCCATTTATCAGGTGGTTATCGTTATCAGCGGGGTGATTATTCTGATCTGGCTGGTCTCCATTTACTGGATTTTGCGGCTCCGTCGGGAAATCGACAAGCGCAAGAAAATTCAGAATGACCTGGAGTTGGCCAAATTGGAAGCCGAAGCGGCCAATAATATTAAATCCAGTTTTCTGGCGCGGATGTCCCATGAAATCAGAACCCCCCTCAATGCTATTACCGGGATGGCCTATCTGGTCAAAAAAACCCAGGTGACGCTGACCCAGAAGATGTATCTGGACCGCATTACCCAATCGGCTAATACGATGCTTAGTATCATTAATGACATTCTCGATTTTTCCAAAATTGAAGCTGGGAAAATCGAGCTGGAACGGGTTTCTTTTAATCTGGATCTGGTGATTCAGGATGTCATCAATATTGTTTCCTATAAAATTGAAGAGCAGCGGATCGGCTTTAAGCTGAGCAAAGACCCCAAAATACCAAACTGTTATTTTGGTGATGCTAAACGAATTGAACAGATCTTACTGAACCTGATTAATAATGCCACCAAATTTACCAATGCCGGGGAAGTCGCCCTTGATATCCGACTGGTGGCCAAGGAATCCAATTGTTACCATCTGGCTTTTACCGTCAGGGATACGGGAATCGGCATGTCTGACGAGCAGATAAAAAATCTTTTCGAGCCCTTTGCCCAGGGGGATGCCAGCATTAACCGGCGCTTTGGCGGAACCGGGCTGGGACTTTCGATCGTTAAAAGTCTGGTGGAAATGATGAATGGCGAGATTCAGGTTTACAGCACCGTCGGCGAAGGATCAACCTTTATTGTCGAATTGTCGCTGGAAAAAGATCAGCAAAAAGAACAGGAATATCAGCAACAGGTCTCGTCACTGTATTTTAATGACATCAAGACGCTGGTACTGGAAAAAACCGGATCAAACATGAATATTATTGGCAGTTATTTAGGAGCCTTTGGGATGCATTGCGAATTGACAACTTCCCCAAGCAGTGCTGTCAATATGCTGGAACTGGAGAATGGCAAGTTTTCAGAGCCCTTTGATCTGCTGATCCTGGATTACAATACCCCCGCTGGCGGGGGCTTTAAATTTATTGAAATGATCCAGGAAAATAAGAAAATCCTGAAAAAACCCCGGGTCATTATGCTGTTGCCAATGATGCGGGAGGACTTATTTGACCAACTGGATACCCAGGGGGTTGATATCGGCATCGGAAAACCGATTATCCCATCGGTTTTATACAACGGTATTCTGGAAATCTTCAGGACCAAAGCGATCGTTGCCAATCAGGAGTTTAAACAGGAAGATATTGATAAGGAGATAATGGAAAGTAATTATGGCATTTTGGTGGTGGAAGACAACAAAACCAATCAACTGATTGCAAAATCACTACTGGAACCGGTAGGATTTCAGATTTGGCTGGGTAATGACGGGCAGGAGGGAATTGATCTGTTTAAGGCTCACCGTAGCGATATTGATTTAATTCTGATGGATCTGCACATGCCAGTGCTCAACGGTTATGAAGCGGCGGAGCAAATCAGAGCGCTTTCGGTGGATATTCCGATTGTCGCCATGACGGCTGACGTCATCGAGGGGGTCAAGGAAAAATGCGAATCCAGCGGTATTCATCACTATATCAGCAAACCCTTTGATCCCGAACAATTTGTAGAAACCATCAGCAACATTGTGAGTGCCGAAACAAGGAACAAAAAAGAATCGCACAGCCAGAGCGATGATCAGAAAAATGAAGACGTAGAGGATGACATGATCTTGGATCGCGAAGAAGGACTCCGATATATGGGAAACAATACGGCTCTCTATCAGAATGTTCTGGAAGCTTATTTCAACGAAAACCAGGGTGTGGCTGAAAACCTGGATCTTGACATCAAAGCCCGGCGCTATCAGGAAGCCGCTCAGACGGTGCATAAGGTTAAAAGCAGCTCTGGCAGCATTGGTGCAAAGCAAATTTTTGAGATCGCAAAGCAGTTGCAAAAAGCCCTTGAATTCAGTGCAGAAAAGGAAATAGCCAGTCTTCATCCGCAATTTGCGGAGGCCATGAAGCAATTGCTGGCGGCGATAAAGGGCGATTAATAACTAAAAGGACAATGCGATTGAGTCAGCATCGGTGGCGGTGCTGAGTGTCAAATACAAACAAATTCTCCGAATTCGTACCGGGATTTTGTAGCAAAAAAAAATAGGTGTGCTATAATAATCACAAGTTAAAGTATGATGAGGAGGGTAACATGTTAAATATTGCTTCGCGGATTGACCAGCTGCCGATGACCCCGATGTTAAAGAAGGTTTTGCTGTTAACCGGGATCGGATGGATGTTTGATGCGATGGATCAGGGGATGGTTTCCGGTGTGATGGCAGCCATTGGTAAAGAATGGGCCTTAGATCCCGGTCAGCTGGGTTTGCTGGGCAGCATCGGGATGCTGGGGATGGCTTTGGGCGCCGGATTATCCGGCATGGCCGCTGACAAATGGGGCCGCCGGACGGTGATTATGTGGACTCTGGTTATTTATGGAGTCTCCAGTGCGCTTTCCGGTTTTGCGGTGAATTTTACGATGCTGCTGGCGTTAAGATTTTGCACCGGTTTTGGCCTGGGCGGAGAACTGCCGGCGGCATCGACCCTGGTCAGTGAGTTTTCGCCGACCCGAATGCGGGGTCGAAATGTAATTATTCTAGAAAGTTTCTGGGCCTGGGGATGGCTCATTGCGGCCTTCGTAGCGTACTTGTTTATTCCTGTATACGGTTGGCGGATGGCTTTTTTAGTGGGTGGAATACCAGCCCTGTTTGCGGCTTTCTTTCGCATGGCGGTGCCCGAATCGCCCCGTTATCTGGAATCAGTGGGTAAAATCAGTGAAGCTGAAGATCTGCTGATGACCATGGAAAAACAGGCCAATATCACCAGCCAGGCGAAAGCTGCTGAGTCAGCAAGCGATAAGTTCAGCCATATAAAGGCATCGTTTCTGGATTTATGGGGCAAAGAATACATCCGTTCCACCATCGTTTTATGGGTGATCTGGTTTGGTATCAACTTTGGTTATTACGGCTTTGTGTTATGGACCCCAACCCTGTTAGTAGCCAAGGGCTTTACCCTGACCAAAAGTTTTGAGTTTACCCTGATTATGTGTCTGGCTCAGCTACCGGGATACTTCAGTGCCGCCTACCTGATCGAAAAGGTGGGGCGAAAAAAAGTACTGGCCATTTATTTTGCCGGAACGGCGCTGGCGGCCTGGCTGTTTGGCCATGCGGGCAGTGTGGAACAAATTCTGATCTATGGTTCGATGCTTTATTTCTTTAGTCTGGGCGCCTGGGGCTGCGTTTATGCCTATACCCCAGAAGTCTATCCAACATTTTTCCGGGCTACCGGTTCCGGCTGGGCAGCAGCATTTGGTCGCATTGGAGCCTTTTCAGCACCCTTTGTTGTGCCGGTGATCTATAATTATTATGGCACCGAAATCGGCTATACCAATGTGTTTATAACCCTGACGCTGGTATTTGCGGTGGTGGCTATTGTGGTGGCGGTGTTCGGCAAGGAAACGATGGGGAAAACCCTGGAAGAGATTAATACGACACAAGTGTAATTTCAATAAAAAAACCTGCTGTCCATTATTGGGCAACAGGTTTTTTGTCAGCTAGCGAGTAGTATGGTTAAATACCGGAGCCTAGTCGGGGGCATTATTTTCATTATTGGGATAAGGCGTTTTCAATGGCTTTGAGATAGGCTTTGCTTGATACAGTGGCGCCGCTGACGGTATCGACGGTGGTATTCTGCTTCTTAATGACACTATTGATGATCGTGCTGGTCATTTCCGGAGATTCGATGGTGACGGTCTTGACCACATCGATGTTTGAAATTTGATGATCCGCCACGTTGACGGCGACCTCATTGGTCCAACGGCCAGCTTTGTAAACACCGGCATAGGTGCCGTCTTCAATCTTGGTCAGATCGACGGGGTTGATCGCCAGGTTTTCACCGGCCTCCAGGCCGTTGGTGATGTAAAAAACGCCACCGGCACCGACCAGTACCAGTACGCCCAGAATGCTGAGAATAATAATCATTGCTTTTTTCATGTGTTTTTCCTCCTGTTATTTTGATTCCTGATCCATTTTTTCCAGGTTTATCAGCAATTTTTCCAGTGCTGATCGGGTCATTGCCATTTCTTCTGCCGAAATATTTTTAAATAAATTTTTGGTGAAGCGTTCTGATTTTTCCAAAATTTCTTGTCCAAAAGAATCAACTGCAGCGGTTAGTTTAATCCGGGTGATCCGGGCATCATGGGAATCTTTTTCCATCACGACGAAACCTTTTTGTTCTAATTTAAGTGCTACTTGCTTGATATTCTGATGGGAACTGCCCATTCCTTTGGCTACTTCTTTAATGGTTGGATCGTGGTCAAAAATATTCTGCACCACAATGGTCAGTAACCATTGCTTGGTTGTCAAATTGTGTTCTTTCAGTTCCCGCTCCAGCATCGTATCCATCTGGTTGGCAACAACTTGAACACCGCCAAAGATGAATTTTTGATCGGGCATTGAATCGATAGTATCCAAATAATAACCTCCAATTATCTATTAAGGTAATGTGTTACATTAATAGATAATACATTACCTTTTTATGTCTGTCAATACATTTCAGGAAAATTAATTTGTTTTAGATAAAAGTTATCGGCTATATAAATTTGAAAGGGTTTGCAGTCATTTAAGAGGAAGAAATATTCAAATTTATGTTATTATAGATAGGCACTAGAAAGAGGAGACGTTTATGCCAAAAATAGGAATGCGCATTTTAAAAACATTTATAGCGGTCTATCTTTGTTTTTTAATCTATTTATTAAGAGGCGAGCAAGGTTCTCCTTTCTATTCAGCGATTGCGGCGATTTTGTGTATGCAGCCCTATGTTTCAAATAGTTTTAAGGTAGCGATGAACCGAACCCTGGGAACCTTTATCGGCGGCGCTATGGGGTTGGTTCTGCTTATCTTCGAGCGGCAGTTTATACCGGTGAATATGCCGGCACTACAGTATTTAATTGTATCACTGTCTGTCATCCCACTGATTTACTTTACGGTCAGCATCAAAAAACCGACTGCATCCTATATTACCTGTGTAGTTTTTTTAAGTATTACGGTGACCCATGGAGCAGATGTGAATCCCCTGATCTTTACGATTGATCGAATCATGGATACGCTGATTGGGATCTTTGTGTCTTTGGGTGTGAATGCCTTTCGTCTGCCCCGGCGAAAAAACCAAAAGACATTATTTGTTACCAATCTGGATGGGTCGCTGCTAAATTCTCAGGGTGAAATTAGCAGTTATTCCCGGATTAAATTAAATACAATGACCAAGCAGGGCGCTCTGATTACCATTGCGACGACAAGAAGTGTGGAGACCCTGTTGCCTTTATTAGACGGGGTAGAAATGAACGTTCCAATTATCATTATGAATGGGGCAGCCCAGTATGATTTAAAAAAGAGAACCTATCTGGCATGCAAAAAAATGAAGGCCAATACGGCAAGGCAGATCATTGATGTTTTTGAAAAGCGTGATCTTAATTGTTTTACCCATACCATCATCAATGATGTTCTGCATGTTTACTATACCAGACTCATTAATCCAGTTGAGGAAAAAATCTATCACTCAAAAAAGCGACTCCCGGAACAGAGCTATGTGTGCGGGGTAGTGCCAAATGATCAAAGTGTTTTGTCGATTATGGCGGTGGATTTGTTGGATACCATCCGGCCGGTGAAAGATGCCATCATGAGCCTGGCAATCGCCCCCGCCATTAATGTTGAGACTTACCCGGACGACGAACATGCGGGCTATTACTTTATCGAAATAACCAGTCGTGGAGCCTCAGTAAAAAATGCCATCGTGGACATGAAAGCGCAATATGCGATTGACAAAGTGGTTGCCTTTGGCAATGATATCCGGAATTCAGCGATGCTGGCGGCCGCCGATTTTTCTTATCTGGTGGGAAATGCAGCGGATGGGCTTGAAAAAATGGACGGGACGAGTATTGGCAGCAATGACAGTGATGCGGTGGTTAAGACCATCATCCGGCATTTTTATGTCAAATCTTTTGAGCCTAAATAATGATGAGCGTTTGCAGATAAGAACCAGTTTGACACCACATCTTGTATGTGGTAATATAGATATAACAAAATAAGATAGTAATGGTGCTGCGCTAGCCGGTGCAGTTTAAGGAGAAGCAGGTGTAAATCCCGCACGGTCCCGCCGCTGTAAGGGGGAGATTTTTAGCAGAATGCAAACAGATAAACCTGTGAGTTTTCATAAAATCAAACCTAAGTCAGATTACCCACCTTTATTAGACCGATCAGACTCTACGCGTGATAGAGGGTGTTCGAGCCAAGCAAATCTTATGCCTCTTGACCACGCCGTCGAGGGGTTTTTCAATGCCCATTATAATAAACAAACAAGTAAAAAGATTAGCAGGAAAGAAGGAAATAAACCAGCATGATTACTAAAATCAAGAAAAGAGACGGACGAGAAGCTCCTTTTAATATTGAAAAAATTGCCAATGCGATTTTTAAAGCGGCCAGTGAAATCGGCGGACAGAATTACCAGACAGCCATGGATCTGGCTGAAAAAGTTACCATCTATATCGAGCAGGAAATGAATACCAATGCGCCAACAGTGGAAGAAATTCAGGATGCGGTTGAAAAAATTCTCATCGAAACCGGACACGCTAAAACCGCCAAGAAATATATTCTCTACCGGGCCGAACGCACCCGAATCCGGGAAATGGATACCCGGCTGATGAAAATATATGAAGACCTAACCTTTAAAGAGGCCAAAGACAACGATGTAAAGCGGGAAAACGCCAACATTGACGGCGATACTGCCATGGGCACGATGCTGAAGTATGGATCTGAGGGCGCCAAGCAGTTTTATGAAATGTTTGTCCTGAATCCAAAACATTCAGCAGCCCATAAAGCTGGCGAAATCCACATCCATGATATGGACTTTCTGACCCTGACCACTACCTGCTGTCAGATTGATTTAGAACGGCTGTTCAAAAATGGTTTTTCCACCGGCCACGGCCATCTGCGCGAACCCAATGATATCCAGAGTTATTCAGCCCTGGCCTGCATTGCCATCCAGTCGAATCAAAACGATCAGCATGGCGGTCAGAGTATTCCCAATTTTGAATATGCCATGGTTCCCGGGGTGAAAAAAACCTTTATCCGGCTTTATCGGGAGAATCTTGCCAAGGCCTTAACCTTATTGACCGATACACAAAACGCTTTAGTCAAGGTAAAGGCCATCAGTGAAGATATCGAAAAGAAACTGGGCTTGAGTCCCGAGCTGAATCAGCCCCAAAACTACCAGGAAGCAGAAGCCCGGAGTCTGACCCAGTGGATTCCCGATGCCAACATCATCAGTCGGGTTCAGAACTTTGCTACAGAAAATGCCGAACGGGAGATCGACCGTAGCGTGTATCAAGCGATGGAAGCTTTTGTCCATAATCTGAATACCATGCACAGCCGGGCTGGGGCTCAAATCCCCTTTAGTTCGATCAATTACGGCATGGATACCTCCACCGAAGGGCGGTTGGTGATTAAAAACCTGCTGCTTGCTACTGAGGCCGGGTTGGGAAATGGCGAAACCCCAATCTTTCCGATCCATATTTTCAAGGTTAAGGAAGGCGTGAATTACAATCCCTGGGATCCCAACTATGATTTATTTAAATTGGCCTGCCGGGTCAGTGCCAAGCGCCTGTTCCCCAATTTCTCCTTTCTGGATGCGCCCTATAACCTGAAATATTACAAGGAAGGCCAGCCGGAAACCGAAATAGCTTATATGGGCTGCCGTACCCGGGTGATTGGCAATGTTCACGATACCAATCGGGAAATTACCTATGGTCGCGGCAACCTGAGTTTTACCACCATTAATCTGCCCCGCATTGCCTTAAACAGTAAGGGAAACAAAGAACAGTTTTTGGCGGAGTTGGATCAGAAAATTGATCTGGTTATTGAGCAGCTACTGGAGCGGTTTGAAATTCAGGCTCATAAAAAAGTTAAGAATTTTCCATTTCTGATGGGTCAAGGGGTCTGGATTGACTCGGATGATCTTACGGCCGAGATGGATATCCGGGAAGTGCTGAAACATGGCACTCTGAGCATGGGCTTTATCGGACTGGCGGAATGTTTGACCGTCTTAACCGGAAAACACCATGGCGAAGCGGTCGAAGTTCAGGAACTGGGTCTGGAAATTATTGGCCAGATGCGAAAACGAATGGACGCAACCAGCGAGGAGTACCAGCTGAATTTCACTCTGCTGGGTACCCCCGCCGAAGGCACCGCCGGACGATTTGTCAAGCTGGATAAAGAGGTGTTTGGAGAAATCCCCGGCGTAACCGACCGGGAATACTACACCAATTCTTTTCACATTCCCGTTTACTATGCGACCAGTGCCTATCAAAAAATCACGCTGGAAGCCCCCTATCATGAGCTCACCAATGCCGGACACATCACCTACGTGGAAATGGATGGGGATCCTCTCGATAATCTGGAAGCCTTTGAGAAAGTGGTTCGGACCATGAAGGAAGCGGGCATCGGCTATGGCTCCATCAACCACCCGGTGGATCGGGATCCGGTTTGCGGCTATACCGGAATCATTGGCGATGCGTGTCCCAACTGCGGACGTTCAGAAGGGGATGTTCAATTTGAGCGGATTCGTCGGATCACCGGTTATCTGGTGGGCACTCTGGATCGCTTCAATGATGCCAAAAAAGCTGAGGTAAAAGATCGAATCAAGCACTTCAATGCCGATGGGCAAATGGATACCAGGAACCTGATGGAGCAATTGCAATGAGTGAAAAGATAAGAATTGCCGGAGTGGTTAAAGAATCGATTGTCGATGGCCCGGGAATCCGCTTTGTGGTTTTTGCCCAGGGCTGTCAGCATCATTGCGACGGTTGCCATAACCCGGCCACCCATGACTTTAATGGCGGTAACCTGGTTGATATCGAAACCATCATCACTGAAATGAAAAAGAACCCTCTGCTGGACGGCATTACCTTCAGCGGCGGGGAACCCTTTGAACAGCCGGAGGCCTTTTGTGAACTGGCCAAGCGGTCAAAGGCGCTGGGTTATCATGTCATGGCCTATACCGGCTACACCTATGAAACCCTGATGGCGAAAAAGGATCAGCGGCGGCTACGGCTGCTGGAAAACACCGATCTGCTGGTCGATGGGAAATTTGAAGTGGCGAAAAAGAGCCTGATGCTGAAATTTCGGGGCTCGCAGAATCAGCGGATTATTGATGTGAATAAGTCGCATCGGGAAAATCGGCTGATGCTTAGCGAAATCGGCTAGAAATAATGAATAATCAATCAAAAAGCAATCGGGGGTTACCGGTTGCTTTTTGATTTAAGTAATTTTCATCGTTCAAGGAATAATCCAATTAAAAAAAATAGTAGTGGAAAAAAATATTAAAACGGTTAAAATAGTAAGGGTGCGAATTTGTTTGGGACTCGCGGACAAAACAAGCGAGCGAGACGCTCAAAAAAGAAAATTGAAATAGAAACGGTTGGAGGAATTGGTGTGGATAAACGCAGTGAATTTTCAAGTAAGATAGGGTTTGTGTTGGCAGCTGCCGGATCGGCAGTGGGGCTGGGAAATATCTGGCGGTTTCCCTATTTGGCAGCAAAATATGGGGGCGGTCTCTTTTTGGTGATCTACCTTATTTTTGTGGTAACCCTGGGGTTTGCTATTATGATGGCAGAATTAGCCATTGGTCGAAAAACCCAGCTTAGTCCGGTGGGTGCCTATCGGGCATTGGACAAACGCTTCAGTTTTGTAGGAATTATTTCTTCATTAGTGGCTTTTTTGATTCTTCCCTATTATAGTGTTATTGGGGGCTGGGTGATTAAATATTTTGTCGTTTTTGTGACGGGTGGCGGCATGGCAACAGCTGGTGCAGATTATTTTTCAGGCTATATATCAAGATCTGTTGAACCAATTGTATGGCAGTCTATTTTTGTTCTAGCCACAACTTTTGTGGTGATCAGAGGGGTCAAGGACGGCATTGAGAAAGCCAGTAAAATACTAATGCCGATTTTGATTGTGATGTCAGTTTTTCTGTCGATCTATTCGATCATGCAGCCCGGCGCCATGGCCGGGGTTTGGTACTTCCTGTACCCGGATTTGGCAAATTTCAGCTTTCAGGCAGTTTTGGCGGCCATGGGACAGATGTTTTACTCGTTATCGCTGGCGATGGGGATCATGGTAACCTATGGTTCTTATCTTAGCAAAAAAGATGATCTGGAAACTTCGGTCAAGCAAATTGAATGCTTTGATGCCGGCATTGCAATATTAGCGGGATTTATGATCATCCCCGCCGTTTTTGCCTTTTCCGGTGGGGATCCCACAGCGCTCAACAAGGGACCCGGTTTGATGTTTGTGACCTTGCCCAAGGTGTTTGAAACGATGGCGTTTGGAAATGTGATGGGCGGCGCCTTTTTTTTGCTGGTTTTATTTGCTGCGCTGACATCTTCTATTTCGCTGATGGAAGCAGTGGTGGCAACCGCTTGTGATCAGTTTAAATGGGAACGAAAAAAAGGGGTGCTAATTATCGCAGTTCTGGCAATTTTGGTGGGGATACCATCTACATTGGGTCAAGGGATATGGAGTAATGTGCACATTTTTGGGTTCAATTTCCTAGATTTCTTCGATTTTATCACGAACTCCATTTTGATGCCAGTAGGTGCCTTTTTCACCTGCATCCTTGTTGGTCATGTTCTGGAAACAAAGATCATTACCGACGAGGTCAAACTGTCCTCACCCTTTAAACGGGAAAAACTTTTTATCATTATGATCAAATATATTGCCCCGCTATGTATTATTGGGATCCTTATCAGTTCAATCTTAGAGGCGCTGGGGGTGATTAAATTTTGATCGTGCGGGGAAGCGTATTGCAGACGAAACGCCTCTGTATAGATGTTAGTGCTGAACACTCAAAACAAAGTATGGATAATTAATTTTCTGCTGTTAAAACGAAACAAATAAATAAAAAGAGGAAAAATCGATGGAAAACGGATATTGTTATCAAACCCAATTGGGGAAAATTGTTCTGACTGAGAATGGCACCGCCATTACCCGGCTGATTTTTAGCGAATCCTTGCCTGAAGGGGTTAGTTGCAGAGAGACGCCTCTTCTCAAATGTGGACATCAGGAAATCATCGAATATCTGGACGGAAAACGAAGAAGTTTTGATCTGCCCCTATCCCCCCAGGGCACCGACTTTCAGCTAAAGGTCTGGAAGGCGCTCCGGGATATTCCCTATGGAGCAGTTTGCAGCTATAAAGAGATCGCCCAGGCTATCGGCAATGAAAAAGCCTGCCGAGCCGTTGGCGGTGCCAATAATAAGAACCCTATTTCCATCATCATTCCCTGTCACCGGGTGATTGGTGCCGATGGCAGTTTAGTGGGGTATGGCGGCGGGTTGGAAATAAAAAAACAGCTGCTGAAATTGGAAAAACAATTGAAGGATAAGGTTTGAGCAACTAAAAACAAGCGGATTGATGCATTAAAACAGGCCTTTCAAGACAGCGAAACCATAATGAATTGTTATTTAAGAAGTGTTGATTGCCGCTTAACACAATTTTAACGGTTTCTTATCTCAAAAGTTTACCGGGAGTGTCTTTTAAACATAGTGATAATCCGGGTACAATAGTATTAATAACTAATTAATATGATCAATCCCGATGATAAAGGATGTCAAGCAACGGCAGCCTGCTTTATTGCCTCGGCCTGGAAAAGAACTTCGGACGCTTTAGAAAAGGTACATGCCGAGAACACGGTTGGCTATATACTGGAAACGAAGATTGGCTACTGTTTTGATGATGATTTCGATGGCCCGGTTGTTATCCCGGTGGATGCTTTGAAAGGTGCCAGGCCATTGAAAGAAATTTTTGAGGATGAAACACCTGAGTACTGACGCATCCCGGTATCATAAAAGAGCAACCGCCGAATCATGGGGGTGCTTTTTTATTTGCGAAAGGGTAAGAATTTTGGTGAAGTTTAACAAAAAAAGGTTTACAATAATAAAAGTATGACAAATGAGCGGGTAAGAAATGGAGGATGACAGCCTATGAAACGGATTTTTACAGAATACTTAAAGCCATTTTATGGCCGAATGGCCTTTGGGGTTTTCTTTAAATTTACCGGCTCGATCATGGATTTAATTATTCCCTCGATTCTTGCTTATATTATTGACAATGTGATTCCCCTAAATGAAACCGCCCCAATTTTCTATTGGGGCGGCGTTATGGCGGCATGTGCCAGTCTGGGAATGATTTTTAATATTATTGCCAACCGCATGGCGGCGAGAGTAGCCAGCGATGTGACCGAGGTCATCCGTCATGATTTGTTTGCCAAGGTGATGTATTTTTCCAGCCATCAAATGGATACGCTGACCAAGCCATCGCTGATTTCCCGGTTAACATCCGATACTTATATTATTCACCTGATCATCATCCGCATTCAAAGGCTGGGAGTTCGGGCTCCAATTATGCTTTTTGGCGGCATCATTATCACCATGACCCTGGATCCGCTTTTGGCAACCGTGATGATTGCAATTATGCCCATCATGGCGGTGATTATTATGTGGGTTTCTAAAAAAAGCATGCCGATTTTTGCCGGACTGCAACAGACTGTTGACAGTTTTGTTCGGCTCGTCAGAGAGGATATCAATGGGATCCGGGTAATTAAGGCGTTATCAAAAACTGATTATGAGAAAAGGCGGTTTGATGCTATCAATACCGATGTAGTCAATCGGGAGAAAAAAGCCCGGATGACAGTAGCGGTGATTTCGCCGGCCATGAATATCTGTCTGAATCTGGGTTTGGTCGGAGTAGTGGTGGTTGGAGCCTATGGTGTCAACAATGGGACATCGGAAGTGGGGATTATTCTGGCTTTTATGACTTACTTTACCATCATTCTCCATGCCGTTTTGGCTATTTCCAGGATGTTTGAGATGTGGCCGAAAGCCACGGCATCGGCAGATCGGATCATGCAAGTGCTGGAATCGGTGGATCGATTGGAAATACAGGAATTAAAAGCAGCAATGGACAATGAGCGCAGCGATACCGCTTTAGAATTCCGCCATGTCACCTTTTCCTATAATAAAGAAGACCCCGATTTGAGCAACATTTCGTTTGCGTTGAAAAAGGGTGAAACCCTGGGGATCATTGGTGAAACCGGCGCAGGGAAAACGACGTTGTTAAATTTACTGATGCGACTTTATGATGCGGACAAGGGGACGATCACCATTGATGGTCGTGATATCAGATCCCTGGATCCCCGGGAATTGCATAAAAAGTTTGGGGTGGCCTTTCAAAATGATATGATTTTTGAAGCCACCATTGAGGAAAATATTGATCTGGGCAGAAATCTGTCCCAAGAGGCCATTGCGGCGGCGATTGACTGTGCCGGCGCCAAAGGATTTGTGGATGAAAAATCTGCTAAATCTGCGGAGCAGCTGACCATTAAAGGGGCCAACCTCAGCGGAGGTCAAAAACAGCGGATCCTGATTGCCAGGGCGCTGGCTTCCCGCCCGGAAATACTGGTGCTCGATGACACCTCCAGTGCCCTCGACTATAAAACGGATGCGACCTTTCGTAAAGCGATTAAAGAAAATTTTGACAAGACCACCATTGTCATTGTAGCACAGCGGGTGAGCTCGATCAGGCATGCCGATCACATACTGGTGCTTGAAAATGGAGTCGTTATTGGTTTAGGCAAGCACAAGCACTTGCTCAAGACCTGCGAAGTCTACCGGGAAATCAGCCATTCCCAGATGGGGGTATCCTGAGATGCGACGATCACAAAAATTTGAAAAACCGCAAAACCGGAAAGGCACGCTTCGTCAATTGGGCGGCTATCTGATGCGCTATAAATGGCGATTGTTTGCGGCCATTGTTTTAACGATCGGCAGCAACCTCCTGGCATTGGTGGGTCCATTGCTTTCTGGTTACGCCATTGATGCCATTGAACTGGGAACCGGCCAGGTCAATTTTTCACAGGTGTTTTATTATGCCTGCTGGATGGTTGCTTTTTATATTGGTTCAGCCGGGTTGAGCTATGTTCTGGAAGTGCTGATGATTCGGGTGAGCCGGCAGGTTACCTATGCCATGCGCAAGGATGTGTTTAATAAACTGCTGGATTTGCCCGTGGGGTATTTTGATGTGCACCAGACCGGCGATATCATCAGCCGGATTACCTACGATGTTGATACCGTCAACAGTTCAATTTCCAGTGACCTGATCCAGGTATCCTCGGCAGTGATCACGGTACTGGGCTCATTTTTGATGATGCTGACGATCTCGCCCAAACTGGTGCTTATTTTTGCGTTTACCGTACCGGCATCGATTTTGATGTCCCGCTATCTGGTTAAAAAGACCCGTCCGCTTTTTAGTCGGCGCTCTCGAAAACTGGGAGAACTCAATGGTTTTGTGGAAGAAATGGTGTCGGGCCAAAAAACCCTGAAAATTTATGATCAGGAAGAAAATACGATTGGCAGCTTTAATATCAAGAATAAAGAGGCGGTGGATGCCTATTATCAAGCCGAATATTATGGCAGTATGATTTTTCCGACGATTAACTTTATTAACAATATGTCGCTGGCCTGCATCAGTGTCTTTGGGGCGCTGTTATATTTGGCGGGATCGATGTCGATCGGGCAGATTTCCTCCTTTGTGCTGTACTCAAGAAAGTTCTCCGGGCCGATTAATGAAATGGCCAATATCATGAACGATCTGCAATCCTCTCTGGCGGCGGCTGAGCGGGTCTTCGCCTTGCTGAATGAATTGTCTGAGGCTAAAGATACTGAAAAGATGATGGAGCTGACCAATGTGAATGGTGATATCGTTCTGGAAAATGTCCGGTTTAGCTATGATGCTAATCAGGTGATCATTGAAAACCTCAGTCTGCAGGTTGAGGCGGGCAAGCTGATTGCCATTGTCGGTCCCACTGGTGCTGGAAAAACAACCATTATTAATCTGCTGATGCGCTTTTACGATACCGACGCCGGGAATATTTATATTGATGGCAATGATGTTCAAGAGCTGACCCGGGATAGCCTGAGAAAGTCCTTTGCCATGGTTCTTCAGGATACCTGGATTTTTCATGGCAGTGTCTATGAGAATTTGACCTATGGAAGAGAAAATGTCACCATGGAAGAGGTGGTGCAGGCGGCCAAGGCAGCTCGAATCCATTCCTTTATTGAGCATCTGCCCCATGGCTATGAAACCATCTTAAAAGGTGAAGGGACCAATATTTCCAAAGGTCAGAAGCAGCTCTTAACCATTGCCCGGGCGATGCTGTTAGATGCCAAAATGCTGATCCTCGATGAAGCCACCTCCAATGTGGATACCCGTACGGAGAAAAAGATCCAGGCGGCCATGCGTCAGTTGATGAAAGATAAAACCTGTTTTGTCATCGCCCACCGGCTTTCCACCATTCAGAACGCCGATTTGATTCTGGTGGTGGAACGGGGGAATGTGGTGGAACAGGGAACCCATGAGGAACTGATGGAAAACGGTGGCAGTTACTGGCAGATGTATCAGGCGCAGTTTGAGTGAGGTGCTTGACAGTGATCGGGCGGCCGTTCTTGGTTAAAGATACCGACATCATTGATAACCGTTTGAACAAAATAAAACGACAAAAACGATTATATTTCGATAAAACGAAATAAATAAACAAAAATCGTCTATAAATATTTGCTTGCAGATGAAAGCGTTGTTGATCGAGAGTTTGGCGCATATGAATCGGTTAAGGATAATTATCCCAAATATGTATTGTCTTTAGACAAGTTTGATTTTTCAAGGAATGAAATAAAGCATCTTAATATTATTGATTTTCTGTTGGATGAGGCTTAAAGAAACTGTACTTGATGCTAGCTTATATAGCAAGAGTAAATCTGTATAAAAAGCAATTACACAAAACTCATATATACGTTCATACATTGAAAGTTTATTTAAAGTAGTTATTAAAAAACACGTATATACAACTATTGACAAGTATAGATATATATAGTATCATATTGAAGATTCGCAGATAGGCAACGATTACACTGCGAACAAAAATTGAATACGTATAATTTAGCCGTGAAGGTTGATCACCCCGCAGTAGTGGGGATCAATTTTCACGGTTTTTTTTGCAAAAAATTGTGTAGGAGGATTGTTTATTAGAGAATTGCATAATGTTGTCAAGTGGGTGAAGTTTAAAAAACAAAAAATGTTGAAAATTTGAGGAGTAATATGAAGTTTGGAATGAAAAGTTTATTGTGTTTTTGTCTGGCTGCTTTGATGATGGTTGGTTTTGTTGGCTGTAGCAACGTTGGGGCAAGTAGTAAGACCGAACAAACAGAACTGAAGGTTGCCTATGGTAAAGATACCGGAGTTGCTTCAGAAAAAGGAAATGGTGACATGCTGTTGACCATTTTTGCTGGTGAACGGCTGGTTGAGGTTGTCGACGGCGAGGTAGTACCGAGCATTGCCGAGAGCTGGGAAGTAAAAGATTCAGGCAAGACTATTTCGTTTAAAATAAAAGAGGGTTTGAAATTTTCTGATGGCAGCGATTTAACGGCGAAAGATGTTAAATTAAAATTCGATCGGAACATTGCAACCAAAAATACGAGCTGGACTGAAGTTGATCGCATTGAAAAAATTGAAGTAGCGGATGATTATACCATCAATTTTTATTATAAGGATGGCATGGATGGCTATGTTGCGCTGGCAGGATTTGCGGAATATGGAAACACCATTGTTAGTCCAAACTCGTTTCAAACACCGGGAGATCCCACAACACCAATGGTAAAATTCATTGGATCTGGACCATGGAAGGTTGCCGATTATGTAAAAGACCAATACACAACCTTTGTCCCCAATGAAAATTATTCAGGCGATCCGGTGAAACTTGAAAAAATTACGGTCAGCATGATCAAAGATGACGAAGCCAGAGTATTGGCAATTCAATCTGGCGATGTGGATGCCGTTGTTGACTATTACCATGGTGGTTCTGCCTATACCCCAAGAAACCTGTTGAGCTCACTCAAAGAAGAAGGTTTTCAGGTGTTGAAGCAGGAAATGCCGATGACAACAGTATTGGCATTTAACTATACAAACAACGAAGCATGGAAGAATCTTAAACTGAGACAAGCTCTGAATTATGCTATCAATAAAGATGAGATATCTGGGCTGTTTGATGGCTGGATCAGTCCGGCAAATGACGCTTACTTCTCGGACTGCTCACCCTATACTACGGCACTTGGCAAACAAAGCTACAAATACAACCCGGAAAAAGCGAAGAGCTTATTAACAGAAGCTGGAATAACTGGTTTTTCTCCCAAGATGATCGTCAATAGCGAAAATGCTGATGAAGTAAAATTAGCGGAATTACTACAGTCGATGTTAAAGGAATCCGATATCAATCTTCAACTGGATGTGATGGATGCAACAAAATATGCCGAAGTCAAGAAAACGGCTGACTGGGATCTATGCTCTTATTATATCGGCGGACCAGAGCGACGGATTTACTCAAGAAATGAAGGCAGATTTGACAAGACCGCTCCCGAGTTCGGTAGTTCTGGCTGTTTCACATCCGACACAATTGCGGCCTCTGTTCAAAAGGCAGTCGATCCATTTGATGAAAAAGAACGAAAAGCTGGTTTTAAAGAGTTTTATGCGGCAATCGATGCTGAAACTGCCTGTGTGCCTCTTTACTATGATGCCGTATTTGTTGTCGCCAATGAAGGCGTCGAAGGGGTTGAATTTATCGGGTCAGAACCACGATTTGATCAGGTAACTTATAAAAAATAATTAAAATTTTGTAGGCAACCTCAGATACACGAAGGTATTTGAGGTTGCCTGCGAATCAGGTGAAAAGTCAAGACCCAGTAATCAATTCTATTTACTTTAATAGTTATTGAGTTTAGTGGTTAGAAAATCAAAAAAATAATTACTTAATGGCTTATTATATGCAAGCAGTGCATTTCAACTGCAAGAGGTGAAGGATTGATAAAGTACATTTTCAGGAGATTAATCTACTTAATACCGGTGATGATCATAACATCATTTATCGCCTATATGTTAGTATATCTGTCGCCGAGTTCACCAGCACAGATTATTCTAAAAGCGCGCTATACATCGGAACCGACCCAAGAACAAGTAGAAGATTTTAATGAAGAGTATGGTTTTGACAAACCCATACTGGTTCAATATACAAGCTGGTTAAATAAAGCAATGCACGGTGATTTGGGGAAATCATTAACGGATGGATCAGATGTTCTGGAAGATTTCATCTACAGTTTTATAGCAAGTGCAAAATTGTATTTTTCCAGTCAACTATTAGCGTTACTAATTGCTTTGCCAATTGGTGTGTATTCAGCATTTAAGGCTAATTCATTGTTTGACCGGTTCAGCCGGGCTTATTCACTGGTTGGTATATCCCTTCCTGACTTTTGGTTGGGGATGGTGCTGGTCTATATTTTTTCAATTATGCTTAATATTCTGCCCTCATTTGGTTATACTTCACCCAAAAACTTAATTTTACCGATGCTGGCACTGGGACTATCCAGTTCATTCTCCTTGATCAGGCTGGTGCGAACCAGTGTGCTGGAAGTGCTGCATTTGAATTACATCAGAACAGCAAGGTCAAAAGGGTTAGGTGAAGGGCAGATCATGATGAAACATGCTCTCAGAAACGCAATGATTCCAATTGTCACGGTACTGGGAATTCATTTAACCCATTTTATTGGGGGCGCAGTGGCCATTGAATCCATGTTTGCCTGGCCGGGACTTGGAAATTTTTTTGCAAAAGCAGCGAGCAGCCAGGATATCCCGGTGATTCAGGGGTTTGTATTATTAAGTGCGATTTTCTTTATTATAGCAAATTTGATTATTGATATTATCTGTAAACAACTGGATCCAAGAATCGATTTTCATAATGAAAGTGGAAAAAACAATGGGTAATAATTTAAAAACAGGGCTAGTTTTGATTTTTGTGCTGGCAGCAATTGTCTTTGCCGGACCATTAATCGCGCCGTATGATCCCTTTGAGGTTGATATGAGCGTCAGATTGCAGGGGATTAGTTTAGCCCACATCATGGGCACCGACCAATTAGGCCGAGATCTATTCAGTCGCTTGATTTATGCAACCGGCACATCGGTAAAGATATCGCTGGTTGTGGTTGCGGCTTCAATGACTATTGGCTTTATTTTTGGTAGTGTGGCAGCCTTTTTAGGCGGGGCAGTGGATGAATTCTTAATGCGGATTATTGACGTATTCATGGCCTTTCCGACCAAGATATTCACCATTGCTATTGCCGGAGTCTTAGGTGCATCGGCCTTTAATATTACTCTGGCCTTAATCTTCACTTCATGGGCATCCTATGCCAGAATGGTTCGGGGGTGCGTACTAACCGCCAAGCAATTGCCATTTATTGATGCATCAGTTGCACTGGGGGCTAATCGCCGCTATACAATTGTTAAGCATGTCCTGCCCAGTGTTTTTCAGCCGCTGTCAACCTTTGCCTTTCAACGAATCGCCCATACCATGATGATGATTGTAGGGCTTAGCTTTATTGGACTCGGTGTCCAACCGCCAACCCCGGAACTGGGTGCGATGATTAATGAGTCGAAGAATTTCATGACCACGGCTCCGCATCTGTTTGTTTTTCCGGGGCTATTAATCAGCTATGTGGTATTCAGCTTCAATATTTTAGATGACAGTTTGAGGGATTACTGGGATCCGCGAATAAAAAGTGAGTTGGTGTTATGAAAAAAGAAAAGCTCTTAGAAGTTGAACAATTAAATATTAAATTCACCACCAGTATTGGTGATGTGAATGTCTCGGACAATATCAACTTTACCCTCAATAAAGGGGAGACTTTCTGTATTGTTGGTGAGAGTGGCTGCGGAAAAAGTGTGGTGGCATTATCATTGACACGCTTGTTGCCGGAGAATGCTGTAATTAACGGTTCGGTAAAATTTGAGGGATTCACGATTTCAGATCTGGATGATAAGGAATTCGCAAAAATTAGAGGTCAAAAAATTGCCACTATTTTTGAACAGCCGATGAGCTGTATCAATCCGGTTATGCGAATTGGCGAGCAAATTGCCGAAACCTATCGGGCGAATTTTAAGTGCTCAAAAAAAGAAGCCAAGCTTCAGGCACTTAAAAAACTGGAAGAGGTAAAACTCCCGGCTAACCGCTATAATGCTTACCCTCATGAGCTTAGTGGGGGGATGCAACAACGGGTGATGATTGCGATTGCGCTGGCCTGCAATCCCCAGCTATTAATTGCCGACGAGCCCACAACATCCCTCGATGTGACGGTGCAATATCAGATACTGGAATTACTCCAGGAACTTAAAGAAAAATATCATATGACCATTTTGATGATCACCCATGATATGGGCGTTGTCCACGATATGGCCGATCGAATTGGGGTAATGTATGCCGGCAACATGATGGAGATTGCAGAAAGGGATGCTTTTTTCAAGCAGCCGCTTCATCCTTACGCGCAAGAGCTCCTGAACGTCGTCAAGGATCCCTGTCATTACACAATACCAGGTACAGTACCAAATCTGATGGAGATCTTTAGCGGGTGTCCCTTTGAACCACGGTGTCAGAAAGCAACCGAAATGTGTAAAACCTATAAGCCTGAAAATAGTGTCAGGGATGAAAGAATGGTGAGATGTTTAAATGTCATACCTAATTGAAGCGAAGCATTTGTCGAAAGTTTTCAAGGACAAAGAGTCCACAGTATTCAAAAAAAAAGAAATTATCGCCGTGGATGATGTTTCATTGACGATTAACCGTGGCGAAAGCGTCGGGATTGTCGGTGAAAGCGGTTGTGGCAAATCGATGCTGGGGAAGATGTTAGTTGGATTGACTTTGCCCACAAAAGGAAGTGTGAATTATGATGGCAACGAGATCTCAAAACTACCCTATAGTGAGATAAAAAAACTGCGACCCCGATTGCAGCCGATTTTTCAGGATGCTGATAGCACCTTGAATCCTAAGTTTACGGTCAAAAAGCTGATCGAAGAACCATTTGTCATTAATGATATTTCAAAAAGCGATGCCAATCAGCGGATTGACGAATTGCTGTCCTATGTTAATTTGGGGAAAGAGCTTTATGGTCGATACCCCCATGAAATTTCCGGTGGCCAAAGACAACGGCTGGGATTAGCCCGTGCCTTGTCACTAAAACCGGATTTTATTGTGGCGGATGAACCAGCAGCATCTCTGGACAGTTCGGTTCAGGCCCAAATTCTGCAGTTGTTAAATCAGATGAAATCCAATCATGGCCTGGGTCTGGTCTATGTTTCGCATAATCTAAGAATCGTCAGTATGATGACCGAAAAGGTCAATGTCATGTATCTGGGCAGCTTTGTGGAAACCGGTGATACCCAAGACGTTTTTGATAATCCCGTCCATCCCTATACAAAAATGTTAATTGGTTCAGTTTTAACCATCGATGGCGATAAACGAAAACTGGGGAAAACCAAGGTATTCGGAGAACCACCAGATCCAAAGAATCGCGCAACGGGCTGCGCATTTCATCCAAGATGTGATTGTTGCACCCAAATCTGTAAAGAAGAACGGCCCATCCTGAAAAAAGTTGGTGATAAAAACCGCTTTGTGGCCTGTCACAATATGTAAATACTCATAGTATAAGCTAATAACATGAAATACACCGATATGTATGGTTGTAATATTCGAAAAATAAATTTGAATAATTAGATAGAGTAGGAGAAAGAAATGAATAATATGATACAAGCGGTTGAGGAGCGGTGGGACGTTAATGCACAGAAGTATGATAACCGTCATCAGGTGAATACGACCCCCGAAGATAAAGAATACTGGATGGAAGCATTGGCAGAAAATATCGGCCCAGACAAAAATATTAAGCTGATGGATGTGGGAGCCGGAACCGGCTTTATTACCTTAATGGCAGCGGAGTTGGGATATCAATGCCATGCTGTTGATATCTCAAGTGGGATGCTGGAAGTGGCCAGAAACCATGCTAACAATAAAGGGTTGAGGATTGATTTTATCAAAAGCAATGTCGAAAATATACCTTGTGACGATGCCAGTATGGATGTAATCGTCAACAGACACGTGATGTGGACCTTGTTAAATCCGGCTGAAGCATGTAAAGAATGGTTTCGGGTATTGAAAAATGGTGGGAAGCTATTATGCATTGTTACCATTGGTTCAATGGGAGATTCGTGTAATCATTATAGTCAGGATATTGAAGACCAACTGCCCTTAAAGGGTGCCGATGGAAATAAACTCATTGATACGCTTATTGAAGCCGGGTTCTCCAACGTTGAAGCTATTAAACTTGATAAAATCCGCAATATGAGTGATGATAAATCATGGTATATCATAAAGGGCGTAAAAGGCGTAACGACACCGGCACTGTTGGAACGAATTGAAAATCGCTGGAACGTTAATGCGGGTAGATATAATGACAATCATGGCAAGAATGAAAATTTGGAGCAATGGAAAATTGAAATAAAAATGCTTTTAGGCGATGATCTCACAAAAAAAGTTATCGATGTTGGCACCGGAACCGGATTTGTATCCTTGATCGAAGCGACAATTGGTTACCAGACAACCGGACTGGATTTATCGGTGGGCATGTTGGATTATGCCAAACAGGATGCTGATACGAGAAATTTGAAAATCAATTTTATCAAAAGTTGTGTTGAAACGATTCCATTTACCGATGAAAGTTTTGATATCGTCACTAATAAATCACTGATGTGGACCTTAACAGAGCCATTAAAAGCAGTTGTCGAGTGGCATCGATTGTTGGTTCCCGGCGGAAAGCTGTTTTGCTTTGTCCATATTAAGGATGGCCCGGTTCACAGCAGTCATTATGAACAGGACATTGAGGATTCATTACCGCTGAAAGGGGCACCCGTTTCCGCGTTTATCGATGTGATCAAATCGGCCGGGTTTTCACACGTTGAAGGGATTCCATTAATGAATCTGCCGCCAATGCATGGAGCAGAGGCAACTGAGGGCAATTGCTGGTATGTGTTTAAGGGCGAAAAATAAAAACTGGCATCAAATAAATAGGGAAAGGAACGTAAATAATGATCAACAAAACAATTAACTACTGTTTTCGCATACAGATATAACGATATTTAGTGCTACACAGAATAATATAAAATAAACTGAAACCGTGAAGGTTGATTGTCCTACTGCAGTAGGACTCAGCTTTTGCGGTTTCTTTAGATAAAAAATAATTTGTTGGAGGAAACTTTATGAAAAAGGGAGTAAGGGCATTAGCCCTACTGGTTATTGTGGCAGTTTTGGTAACAGGATTTACAGGGTGCACAGGAGCGAAGGCAAAGGATAAAGCTTCGGCTACGGAACAAACACTGGTAGTTGGGGCGGCCAAAGATTTTAAAAATGGCAGCGAGCCAAAAACGTTGATATTCGACTCATTGACAGATTCATTGGAAGATATGTCAAGTGGCCCACGGTTAGTAACTGAGTGGGAAAAGAATGCAGATTTTACTGAATATACGTTAAAACTCAAAGAGGGTGTAACCTTTTCGAACGGGGAAAAGTTCAATGCACAAGTAGCAAAATTCAACATCGAATATTGGCCGGTGTACAGAGATTGCGGTTATATTAAAAAGCTTAAAAGCATTGAAGTAATTGATGATAAAAATTTAAAGGTCAGTTTTAATGAAAGCTATGGGAACTTTATTGATGAATTATCAAAAATCTGGGTAACGCTTCCCAACGCAGTTGATGCCAAAGGAAATATTACGGATTGGACAGGAACAGGTCCCTATGTTTTAAAGGATTATCAGGCGGATATGAGCGCCACTTTGATTAGAAATGAAACCTATTGGAGAACTGACAAAATGCCGGGGATCACAAAAATTGACTACAAAGTCATCACTGATGAAAACTCCCGGGTTATGGCAGTTAAAAGTGGCGACGTGGATGTGATTGGATTAACCGAGCACTATACCGTTATGCCATTTGCCGATGTCCCGGATTTACAGGCAAATAAAGATCTGCAAGTCAGTATTTGCGAGGATTACGGAACCATCACTACTTATAGTTTAAACTGGGCGAAAGGTGTCTGTATGGATCAGAATGTCAGAAAGGCAATTGCGCTTGGAATTGATCGTGACATGCTCTGTAGCACGGTTCTTTATGGCGTAGCAGAACCAACATCGCGATTTGTGTTGCCAACGTATAAATTCTCACAACAAGAAGAAGGACTGAAATACGATCTTACCAAAGCGAAAGCGGCTCTTGAAGCATCAGGTTATAAAGACGGCGACGGTGATGGTTATGTTGAAAAAGATGGCCAAAAGTTGTCTTTGAAAATGGTCGTGAGCGATACTCAAGTCAACAGAAGTGTCGGCGTATTTTTACAGGATGCCCTTAAAAAAATCGGGATTGCTGTTGATCTACAAGTATTTGATGCAACTACAACAAAAACAATGTTAAAAGCTGGTGATTTTGATCTATCGACGTCCCATCCTTGGACAGGGACTGTGGTATCGTATCTATACTGGCGAGGGAATTTAAACACATACGATGATTATGGAATCGGTTATGGTGTGAATGATGAAATGAACACGCTGACTGAAACGGTTAGTGTAACTGGCGACGATAAAGTAAGAGAAGAAGCCTTTAATAAAATTTGGGACATCCAAAATGATTTTGTAGCCGGGGTTCCGCTCTATTTCTCGCAACGAATATTTGTTGCCCAATCAAATATTGAAGGTTTGAAATTCTGTCCGAATACAGCAGAAGTTGATTTAAGTGAAGTCGTGATTAAATAGCGAAAAGATCATAATTTAAGTCGGCGGAGTGTAGAACTCCACCGACTTAAAGTCATGTATCGAAATAAAAATAGAACAGGTTAATATTTTAGATTGGAGATAAAATGAAAAAGATAATTATTAACCGGGTACTGATGATTTTACCAACTGTTATTACGATTGCTTTTCTGGCCTTTAGCATCATGTATTTTTCCCCGGGGAACCCGGCAGAAATATTAATGCGGTATCGTAATCCGGAGGGTGGCACAGATCCGGCAGCTTTGGCGCACTATGAAGAAATGCTTGGGATTAATGATCCTTTTTTAACGCAATTTGAGAATTGGGGTGCTGGGATACTGACTGGGGATTTTGGAGAATCCTTCAAAACAGGGAATCCAGTAACGGAAGAGTTTTTTTATCGTATCGGTTACACCCTGATGTTGTCTTTTACGGGATTGGCGTTTTCACTCGTGATCGGTATTACCTTAGGATTTCTTTCGGCAGAGTTTAAAGATTCGTGGCTCGATAATTTACTAAGGTTCACCCAATCGCTTAAGATGTCTATTCCCAGTTTCTGGCTGGCGCTGTTTTTCATCTATATTTTCTCAACCCAATTGAGATGGTTTAGTGCTTTTGGATACAATAGTCCCAAAGATCTGATCCTACCAGGGCTTGTGTTGGGGTTAAGCAATTCCAGTAGGATGGTAAGACTGGTTCGAACCTGTATCCTGGAAGAAAAGGGCAGTGGCTATGTGTACACGGCCAGGGTTAAAGGGTTAAGTGAAATTCAGATTTTTTTCAAACACATTCTTAAGAATATTACCTTGCCCATTATTACCCTAACAGGAGTCAGTCTGGTTAGTATGATTGGCGGCAGTCTTATTATTGAAAATATTTTTGGCCTTCCAGGAATCGGGACCTATCTGGTATCGGCTATTGTTGCCAAGGACTATCCTGTTTCAATGGGTTTTCTTTTTGCGTATGGGGTGATCATTGTGTTCATCAATTTGTTTATCGATATTGTATACCAGTTTGTTGATCCAAGAGTGAGGGATTGTGCCAATGCGGAAATATAAAGTCAAAACAAAAAAGCAGCAAAAAAATCTCATCTGGATATGGAGCGGCCTATTATTGATACTGCTTATTCTTATTGTTTTCTCGCCCTATATTTTCCCTGATTCCAATACCATCAATTACGAACTGCAATTGCAGAAACCCAGTTTTCAGCATTGGTTTGGAACGGATGAATTTGGACGGGATTTGTTTTCCCGGGTTTTTAATGGCATGCGGACTTCACTGATGTATTCATTAATTATTGAAGCTATTGCGTTAACCATCGGTCTGGCAATCGGACTCTTATCGGGTTATCTGGGGGGAAAGGTGGATGGTTTCTTCAATTATATCATGAATGTTTTTCAGGCCTTTCCAACGACTATTGCAGCCATTGCGCTGATTGCAGTGCTGGGTACCGGGGATCTTACCTTGATTATTGTATTGTCGGTGATGGGCTGGGTTGCTTATGCCAGAATTGTCAGAAGCGAAACACTGATCTTTAAAGAACGCGATTTTGTACTAGGTGCCCGTGCTGCGGGGGGCAGCAGCGCTTATATTTTAGGAAAACATATTTTCCCAAATGTCTTATTGCCGGTTTTACCGCTGGCTACCCTGATGATTGGTCATGGCATTATGGCCATTGCCAGTCTGAGCTTTCTGGGCTTTGGTGTGCAGCCACCAAATGCAGAAATCGGTTTGATGTTAAAAGATTCAGCCACCTTTATCAGTCGGGCCCCCTGGCTGTTAGTGGGGCCGGGGATTGTCCTGGCGATGGTGGTAGCATTAATCAATGCATTGGGGGATGCCATCAGAGATAAGATGGATCCCCAGAAACAAATGATGGAAATTTAGAGGTGAACCATGCAAGACGATGCAGTTCTCAAAATAACAAATTTGAATACCTACTTTCAGACCCCGGACGGAAATGTTTCGGCCGTATGTGATGTCGATATTGAAATTAAAAAAGGCGAAATTGTCGGTTTGATTGGAGAAACCGGATGCGGCAAATCGGTTTTGGGAGAATCAGTACTAAAAGTTCTTCCTTATAATGCCATCGCAAACGGAAGCATTCTGTTTGAAAATAGTGAATTGATGGGGTATCAACAAAAACAAATGCGCCAAATACGGGGGCGAAAAATCGCCGTGATTCCCCAAAACCCATCAGAAGCTTTGAATCCCCTGATTAAAAACAAGAAGCAGATTTATGAAGCCATTGACCATAATGACAAAGTAAAGGGTACGGAAAAAAAGAAACAGGCGCTCCGACTGCTTCAAAAGATGCATTTTAAAGAACCGGAAAAAGTGCTGGATTCCTATCCCCATCGACTAAGTGGTGGTATGAAACAGCGGATCCTGGCGGCAATGGGCTTATGCGGCAATCCCAGTTTGCTGATTGCCGATGAACCAACAAAAGGGTTGGATGCTATTGTTCGCAGTCAGGTTATTGAAACCCTGATGCTGTTTAAGGAAAACACCGGAACGGCGATGATGCTGATTACCCATGATTTGAATTTTGCTATCAAGGTTTGTGATCGGATCGCAGTGATGTATGCGGGCGAGTTAATCGAGGTAGGAAGCAGCGACGAGATTTTCAACAATCCGTTGCACCCCTATCTGATGGGTTTGTTTTTAGCCCAGCCAGAAAATGGCTTGATTCCGATCGAGGGTGCAAGTCCCAGTTTGATTAACCTTCCCCCAGGCTGCCGTTTTCATGATCGTTGTGAAAAAGCGTCAGAGAAATGCGAGCGGTTTCATCCAGAAATGAAAAAAACAACATTAACCCACGAAGTGAGGTGCTGGAATTTATGATTGCATTAGAAAACATATCCAAATCATATCGGAAGAATATTTTCGGCAATCAACGGACAGATATTGTAAAAGATGTGACGTTTAACATTCAGAAAGGAGAAACCCTGGGATTAATTGGGGCCAGTGGTTGTGGCAAGACGACATTGGCAAAAATTGCCACCCGATTAATGAAACCAACGACTGGCCAAATCGAATTTGATGGCAATGATATTACGGCAGTCAGCGAAACAGAAATGCGAAAAATGCGCCAACAGATCCAGATTATGTTTCAAAATCCTGAGTCGGCACTTAATCCCAGAATTAAAATCTACGACAGCATTGCCGAAATTATGCGGATTCATAAAATTCACAAAAAAAATACGGCTGATGAAAAACGCAAGGTCAAGGAGTTAATCGATATTGTCGGATTACAGGAAGAGCATTTACTGCGCTATCCGGGGGAACTCAGCGGCGGGCAGGTACAACGGGCAGTTTTAGCCAGAGTTTTATCGGTCGAACCTAAATTTATTGTCGCAGATGAACCGACATCAATGCTTGACGTTTCTGTGCAGGCGCAAATTTTAAAAATTCTCAAAGATGCTCAAAAAGAATATCAATTTGCCTGTCTTTTTATTTCCCACAATATTGGCGTGGTTAAAGCGGTCAGTGACCGAATTGCGATAATGAATGAGGGAATGATTTTGGAAGAGGGCGAGGTAAATAGCATCATTGATGCTCCGAAAACCGAGTTTGGGAAAGCATTGATGGATAATTATTATGCCGATTTCTATGTCGAGTTAGATCGGGTTGCAAACTAGATTTCTTTTTTAAAAACATAAAAACACAAAAACGATTAAAGAGGTGAACAGAGTGTTATTAATCAACAGAAAACTAATCGAGCTTGCCAAGCCGTCGGAAAAATGGATTTTTTCAATGGTCTTTGTCAAGCTGGCCTTGTTATTCACGGTGATGTATATTTTTAGCATTACCGGAAAAGTACAAGGCTTGCTCTATTCAGAAGAGTTAACACCCCAAATACTGATCAATGCAGTTTTGGTGATGTCACTCATTGCCCTGGTTCGATTCATCGGCAATTTAATTGATGGTGAACTGGCCTATAAATGTTCAGCAGATCTGCGGATTGATTTAAGGCATAAGATTTATAAAAAAATGCTGGAGCTTGGTATTGGCTACTCAGAAAGCATGGGAACATCCAATGCGGTAACCGCCAGTGTTGATGGGATTGAAGCGCTGGAAACTTATTTCAGCAAGTATTTGCCGGCATTGATATACTGCTTTATTGCCCCCTTTATTCTTTTTACCAGAATAATCGGTCCGGCACCAGAGGCCGCCTGGGTGCTTTTGGTGGCATCGCTGATTGTGCTTCCCATCAACCAGTTATTTAGAAAAGTTGTCAGACTACTTAAAGGCGAATACTGGTCGAAATTTGCTAACTTGAATACCTACTATTATGACAGTCTGGAAGGGTTAAACACCTTTGTTCTCTACGATTCAGACGAAAAGCGGCGAGAAGATCTAAGTAAAAAATGCTGGGATTTCAGAAACATCACCATGAAAGTGCTCCGCCTGAATTTCAATTCGGTGATTATTTCCGAGATGATTATTTATATCAGTAGCGCCATTGCCATTATTTTTATTTCCCAGAATTTTGTCGTTGGCGGCTTTGGCTTTGGTCGGGCGATATTCTTGCTGCTACTGGCAGACACTTTTTTTGCTCCGGTTCGGGATCTGATGAGTACCGGTCACTCGGCAATGAACGGGGTAGCGGCAGCGGAGAATGTTTTCGGTTTGCTGAAACTAAAATCAGACCGCGAAAATCTGCCGGTGATTGACAATACTGAGAATGCAAAAGAAGCTGGATTTAATCTGATCGACGTCAGTTTTCAATACAATGCGGAACGAAAAATTTTAAAGAATATTTCGATGGCGATCGAAAAAGGCAAGGTAACGGCCATTGTCGGCCAGTCCGGCTGTGGAAAAAGCACCATTGCCAATCTGCTGATGCGGTTTTATGATGCCGAAAGTGGCAAGATCTCCCTGGCAGGACAGGATATCCGAACTCGGGACCCTCAGGAGATCCATCAGAAGGTCTGTATTGTGCCCCAAAATACCTATATTTTTACGGGTTCCATTGTCGATAACTTAAAAATGGCCAAACGGGATGCGACCGTTGAAGAAATGATGAAAGCCCTTGATATGGTTAATCTCTCAGGCTTTGTCAAGGAACAACCAGAAGGCCTGGATACCAATATCGGCGAAGGCGGTTGTAAACTTTCCGGTGGACAGAAACAAAAACTGGGGATAGCCAGAGCGATTCTGATGAGTGCCGATTTTTATATCTTTGATGAGGCAACCTCTAATGTGGATGTCGAAAGTGAAGATGATATCTGGAATTGCATCGGGAAATTGGCCAAACAAAATACCCTGGTGGTGATTTCGCATCGGCTTTCAACGATAAAGAAAGCGGATTATATTTATGTTATGGAGCAGGGCGAGATCAAGGAAAAGGGCAACCATGAAGGATTAATGAAAAAACAGGGGCTATATTACTTGATGGTCACCGAGCAGGAGTCCTTGGAGGGCTTGTTTAGAGGAGGTGAACTCTGTGTCAGTTGATAAGCAAACAAATAAAATGAGTGGCTTTAAAATTATGAAACGGTTGGCAAAAGAAATCAAACCGGTTTCAGGGTATATGGGTCTTTGTATCACCGGGGGAATTCTGGGGCAACTGACGATTCTGGGAACCCTCGTTGCCGGGGTCGGAATTATCTGCACCTATGCAGGCATTGATATGATGCTGAGTATCGGTCAATGGCTGGTGGCACTGTTTATTTGTGCCGTATTAAGAGGTCCCAGCCGCTATCTGGAACAGTATTTTGGTCATCATGTCGCGTATAAGTTACTGGCAATCATGCGGGTGAAAATTTATGACAATTTGAGAAAATTGTCTCCGGCCAAAATGCTGGATAAAAAAAATGGCGATGTGGTTTCGACCGCCATCTCAGATATTGAGTGTATCGAAATTTTCTTTGCTCATACCGTTGCACCGATTGCTATCGCAGTTGTGATCACCATTTTGTCACTGATCCTTTGTGCAGTGATTTGGCCAATGATTGCATTGGTCATGCTTCCTTTTTATCTGATTATTGGCATTGTTATTCCGATCTTTTCGGCTCGGTCTGGTCGTGACACCGGCAGAGCCTACCGATCATTGCTGGGCGATTTAAAATCCTATCTGATTGACAGCTTAAAAGGAATTAAAGAAATTATTGTGTTTGGAAAAGGATTAGAACGCTTGTCAAACATTGACAAAAAGGGCAATGAGATTAACGGCGTCCTCCATAAACTGATCCGGCACCGTAATTTTGTTATGGCTCTGCCGGATCTGGGAAGAACGCTGGCACGGGTGGCTGTAATGGCGATCTGTTCCTATGGGATGATGATCGGCGAAGTCGGTATCGGTGGTGCCGCCGTTCTGATGGTTGTTTTGGCATCATCCTTTACTCCGGTTATTGCCATCAGTGGCCTGTCAGGCAGTCTGCTTCAGACCTTTGCTGCCGCAGAACGAGTTTTTGCTCTGGAAGATGAGAAACCCCAGGTTGCCGACCCGGTTAATCCTAAAAAAATGGGTGTGAACTCAGGAGAGATCTGTTTCAATAATATTGGCTTCACTTATCCAACACGCCCCAATGTCGTGATCGACGATTTTAATATGACGGCACAAAAGGGCGAAAAGATTGCATTTGTCGGCGAGAGTGGTAGCGGTAAATCAACGGCTTTGCGATTGCTACTGCGTTATTGGGATCCGAACGAAGGAGAGATTCTTGTTGGTGGCACAAATATCAAAGACTTGACCTTAAAAGATTGCCGCAATAACTTTGCGATGTTGTCGCAGGACACCTGGTTGATGAATGACACGATTGAAGAAAATATCAGAATTGGGAATCCCAATGCCACCCATGAAGAGGTGGTGGAAGCTGCTAAACGGGCATGCATTCATGAATTTATTGAGAACTTACCAGATGGATATCAAAGTAATGCCGGTGAAATGGGCTCACGTCTTTCTGGTGGCGAACGGCAACGGATTGGCATCGCCAGGGTCTGTCTCAGAAATACGCCAATCATGATACTGGATGAACCGACGAGTTCATTGGATACCTTAAATGAAAAGAGTATTCTAAAAACCTTGTATACGGAATTTAAAGATCGTACCATTATTACTGTGTCGCATCGAGCCTCGACGGTTGCCGGATGTGACCGGGTTTATAGACTGGATACCAATTAACTGACAGAGGGATAGACGAATCTCACATCATCTATTTGAATAATGAGTTAAATCACCGGGGGTATGATGTCTATGTGGGATCCCCCCCAAAATATGTATTGTCTTTAAACAAGTTTGATTTTTCAAGGAATGGAATAAAGCATCTTAATATTATTGATTTTCTGTTGGCGGAGGCTTAAAGAAACCGTACTTGACGCTAACTTATATAGCAAGAAAAAACGGTGTAAAAAGTAATTACAGAAACTCGTATATACAGATATTGACAAGTTTAAACAAATATAGTATTATGTTGAAGATCCTTACACAGAGATCGATTGCAAAGCGAATTGCATAACTGAATTAATAATTTAACCGTGAAGGTTGATATGCCTGTTGTAGCAGGTATCAGCTTTTGCGGTTTTTTATTTGCAAAATAATCTAGAGACAAGAAGAAATTTCAAAAGAGGAGAGAGGGTTTATGATTAAAAATAATTTAAAAAAAGGAATAGCATTGCTGCTGGCCGTGGTGATGTTGTCAATCTTGCCGGGCTGCAGTAGCAGTACCGGAAAGTCGGACAGTGAGGAAAAAAATAGTCTGGCCAATCAGAAACAGGTTGAAGTGATAAAGCTGGCCGGTGGGGATTGGGGTTATCCCACCCCCTACGGGATCTACCCGCGGGGACCGGGTTCCCGAAAAATGGCACTGATCTTTGATACCCTGCTGACCACGGATGCCGATAGCAATCCAGCGGCAAAGCTGGCCACCGAATGGGAAAAAAGTGAGGATGGCTTAACCTATACATTAAAAATTCGTCCTGAAGTGAAATGGAATGATGGCGAAGCCTTTACCGCTGAGGATGTGGTGTTTACTTATAATTATTTCAAAACCATTCCCCCGGTGAATGCCGTAGATTTTTCGAAGGTGGCCACCATGGAAGTAGTGGATGCCCAGACCGTCAAGGTTACCTTGACTGAGGCAGATCCTAAATTTTTGTCAAATATGACTAGCTTTTATGTCATCCCCAAACATGTCTGGGAATCGGTAGCCGATCCGGTAAATTATCTGGATCCCAAGGCGGTCGTAGGAACCGGACCTTATAAACTGACGGAGTACAGCAAAGAACATGGTACCTATCGTTATGTCATCAATGAAGCGTATTGGGGCAGCGAACCCAAGGTAAAAGAACTGCAGTTTATTCCGGTCAGTGAAGAAATTTTAGCCTTTGAACAGGGGGATGTTGACCGCATCAGTATTACGCCGGATGTGATGGAACGGTTCGAAAGCAATGATGAATATGAAATTATGCAGTATGTCACCTCCTGGGCTTATCGACTGTACTACAACATGAACACCCAGCCGGAATTTGCCAACACCACCTTCCGACAGGCAGTGGCCTATGCGATTAACCGGGATCAGTTGGTTGAAAAAATTGAGCGAGGTTCAGCGGTAGCCGGTAATCCGGGGGTACTGCACCCCACCAACAAACAATATAACAGTGCGGTTGAACAATACGCCAATGATCCCAAGAAGGCCGAAGAGCTGCTCGACAGTATCGGCTTTAAAGATACTGACGGCGATAAGATTCGGGAAAACGCCAGTGGTGAAAAACTGAGTTTTACCCTGCTGGCAGATGAAGGCAGCACCCGAGTGGCCGAACTGATCAAACAGGATTTGTCGCTGGTGGGTATTGAAATCAATGTTCAGACCACCGATACTAAAACAAGAGATGCCCGTTTTGCAGCGGGAGATTTTGAGATGATCATCAATGGTAGTGGCGGTGGAGAAGATTTAGCAGAAGTAACCAATACCAAAAAATCAGCCAAGGCCACCTCAACCACGGCGGCAGTAGTTGGCTATAATAATCCCCAGGTGGATCAATTATATACCAGTTTACAAAAAGCCACCGATCCGGCCGAACAGCTTAAAATCAGTGGTGAGCTGCAGGCACTGCTGGCTCAGGAGCTGCCAAAGCTGACCCTGTATTACAAAAACACCATCAATGTCCATCGACCAAAAGTATATGACGGTTGGAGTCCGGATATCTATCATAATGATTCCCGGGCAAACTTTGTTGCCGAATAAGATTCGGGCCGAATAAGATTCAGTAAGTAAGGAAATGACGGCGGGTTTGGATCTGACCGTCATTTCTGGTTTAAATAGCAGTTTTTAAAGGGGAAAGATGAGCAAAAGAAGAAGTTTGAAAATATTTGAATATGTGTTGACGATCTGGATTATCATCACCCTGAATTTCCTTCTGCCCCGATTTTTACCCGGCGATCCATTTCTGCTGCTGTCATCAGATAGCCCGGATAACGAAGAAATCGTCATGACTCAGGAACAGCAGGATTATTACAAGAGCTATTATGGTCTGGATAAATCAATGGGCGAACAATATGCCACCTATCTGAATCAGTTGCTTCATGGGGATCTGGGTTACAGCATCTATTATAAGGTACCGGTCAGTCAGCTGATTTGGGGTCGACTGGGCTGGACAATCTTTATGGTGATTTCTGCGATGGTCATCAGCACCGGAATCGGGGTGATTCTGGGCAGTATTTCGGCCTGGAACCGGGATCAATGGTCGGACAAAATGCTTTATTTTCAGTTGATTCTGATCTCGGAGATACCGGTTTTTCTGATCGGTCTGATGATCCTGATTGTCTTTTCGGCCTGGCTGCGACTCTTTCCCTTGTCTGGAGCGATGACTCATTTTGAAGATTACAGCAGTTGGTGGGAACAATTGGGTGATATTCTCAGCCATGCGTTTCTGCCCATTATGGTTTTGTCGATCTCTCAATTAGGCGGTATGTATCTGCTGGTGCGAAACAGCATGATCACGGTGTTGTCAAAAGACTATCTGAGAACCGCCAGAGCCAAGGGGCTGACCCAGCAACGGATTGTTTTTCATCATGCCTTGAGAAATGCCCTGTTGCCGGTGGTCACCCGTATTTTTCTGAGCCTGGGCGGCCTGGTCGGCGGTGCCATTCTGGTGGAGAACGTTTTTGCCTATCCGGGATTGGGACGTTTGATGCGGGAGTGCATTAAGGTTCAGGACTATCAGGTCGTTCAGGGGATTTTTCTGGTCGTGACGATCCTGGTTTTACTGGCCAATTTTATCGCTGATCGGGTCTATAAAAAATTGGATCCCCGGGTTAACGACAACATGAAATTTCAGGAGGGATGAAGATGACCGTCATTGCGAAAAAAATAAAAGCGGCCTGGATGCTGGTGAAGGATTTTTCATTCCAGGGAAAACTGAGCACGGTCATTCTGATTCTGATCATATTGATGGCTATTTTCGCAACCAGTCTATCGCCTTATCCCTATAATTTTACCTCGGGGGATGCGTTGATACCGCCGGACAGCGAACATATTATGGGAACTGATGATCTGGGCATCGATCTCTGGGCGCAGATTTGTTATGGTGCCCGGATCAGTCTGATTATCGGGTTTGGAACCGCCTTGCTGGCAGCGGTCGGCGGTGGTTTGATTGGCATGTTTTCCGGTTATGTGGGTGGCATCCCGGATAAGATCATCATGCGGACGATTGATGTTTTGATTGTTATTCCGGATTTTCCGTTGATGGTTTTATTGGCAGCCCTGCTTGGACCCAGTTTGCTCAATGTGGTCATTGTACTGACCCTGTTTGCCTGGGTGACGCCGGCTCGAATTGTCCGCTCCCAGGTGTTGATGTTAAAAGAACAAACCTATATCAAAGCGGCTGAAACCTATGGGGCAGGCAGCGGATATCTGATTGGCCGTCATTTTTTACCGGCGGTCTTTCCGATTCTGGCGGTGAATATTATTCGTCTGACGGGCAGAGCCATTATCTCAGAAGCAGGCTTATCCTTTTTGGGACTGGGCGATCCGACATCTAAAAGCTGGGGCTTGATTATCCACTATGCCACCAGTTTTAAGGGTATTTATTATACCAATTTTTGGAAATGGTGGCTGGTTTTCCCGTGGCTGATGCTGACCATGGTGGTTATGGCGCTGGCCTTTTTAAGCCGGGAAATGGAACGGGTGCTGGATCCGCAAATTAGAATCAGAGTGTAATAAGCGATTAGTGAGGAGGAAATCAATTGAGTGGTGAGGGACAGTGTTTATTGGAATTGAAAAACTTTTCCGTGGAATATGGCGGTATCGAACCACCGGTTAAAGCCGTCGATGATCTGAACATCCGACTGCATAAAAACGACACCCTGGGAATCATCGGCGAATCGGGTTGTGGCAAAAGTTCCATGGCGCTGGGCGTGATGGGATTGCTCGATAATGCCAAAGTTGGCGGCGAAGTCTTTTATAAAGGGCAGTCATTACAAGGGCTGTCGGAAAAAGAAATGCGCAAATACCGCTGGCAGGAAATCGCCCTGGTCTTTCAGAATTCATTGGAAGTTTTAAATCCGGTATTGACGATCGGTGAGCAGATTGGTGAGCCCATCAAAACCCATTACTCCGAATCAAAGACCGCAATCGAGAATCGGGTCGTTGATCTGATGGGAAAAGTGGGACTCGAGCTGAAGTGGCGGCAGGCCTATCCCCATCAGCTATCAGGCGGGATGCGTCAACGGGTACTGGTGGCTATGGCCTTATCCTGCGAACCGGAATTGCTGATTGTCGATGAACCTACCACTGCCCTGGACGTGCTCAGCAAAAATGAGATTCTGAAACTGCTTCATAAACTGCAGAAGGAACAGGGCTTTGCGATGATTATCATTTCCCATGACCTGAGCGTTATTAAAAAGTTGACCAGCCGGGTGGCAGCCATGTACTGCGGGAGAATTATCGAAAAGGGGCTGACATCGGAGATTATCAAAAATCCGCTCCATTGTTATACTCGGGGGCTGTTGAATTCGTCTCCCAATCTTTTCAAGTATAAAGATTTATGGGGGATTGAAGGTGAGGCTGGTTCAGGCGTGGGCACAACTGGCTGCGCTTTTTATCCGCGTTGCTGTCAGCATGAAGAAACCTGCCAGAAAGATAAACCAGCATTGGCATACGTGGGGTTGGAGCATATGGTCGCCTGTCATAAAGGGGGCATCGAAACCTTCCTGAGGGCGGTCGAAATAAGAAAAACCCATCAGGTCAAAGACCATAAAATTATAGCCGTGAACGACGTAAGTATAGAAATAAAAAGCGGCGAAATTGTCGCCCTGGTAGGAGAATCGGGATCCGGAAAATCGACGCTAGCTCAGGTTCTGGCGGGGGTCTGGAAAGCCGACAGCGGGGAAGCGTATTTTCAGAAAAAGAAGCTGGAAGGCCATTGGGCAACAGCGATGATGGGTGGGATGCAGATTGTTTTTCAGGATCCTTTTTCAGCCACCAGCCATCGGTTGAAGGTTTTGGATGTTGTCAAAGAGCCGCTGGATATTATGAAATGGGGAACCCGGGAAGAACGGGATGAGGCCGGAAAAAAGGCTCTGGCAGCGGTCCAGTTGCCAGTAACGGAAGCGTTTTTAACCCGGAACTGCCAAGCCCTCAGCGGCGGGCAACGGCAGCGTCTGGCGATTGCCAGAGCCTTGGTGACAAAACCGAAGCTATTGATAGCCGATGAGGTCACCTCAATGCTGGATCCTTCGACCCAGGCCAATTTGCTCCGGGAACTAAAAGGCCTGCAGAATCGTCATGGTTTTGCGATGCTCTATATCACCCATGATCTTCATCTGGCCCGAAAGGTGGCCGATAAGGTTTATGTGATGTATCAGGGAAAAATTGTGGAACACGGGGTTTCCGGTGATGTTTTTCGGAATCCGGAGCATGTTTATACCAAACAATTGCTAAAAGAATCATTCAGCGACCTGGTATAAAAGTAATTAATTGTGAAAATGTATGGATTAAAAGATTGAATAGCTTAGAAAGGTATAAAAAAATGGAAGAGATATTAAAATTAAGAGAAGCATCGTATTGGGAAACGGTTTGGGACAAGGCCAAGCTTTACGGCAAAAACCCCGGCAGTGAAGGACCAGTTCATAGTGTTGAGCTGTGGGAAAAACGGGCTGAAAAGTTTAAAAACAATGTTAAGGGTGAGCGGGGGAAAAAAAGAACCGGTGATGTGATTAAATGGTTTGAAAATCAGGGGCTGTCCCTTGAAGGGATGACCATTCTGGATATTGGTGCCGGGCCGGGGGCTTTTTCCTGTGCCTTTGCAGAAAAGAAGGCTCGGGTAACCGCGCTGGAACCAACCCTGGGGATGTCGTCAACCATCCGAGAACGCATTGAAACAGAAGCAATCACAGGGTTGGAAGTTGTTCAAATGCCCTGGGAAGAAGTGGATGTAAAAAAGATGGGCTGGCAGGAGAATTTTGACATGGTATTTATTTCCATGTGCCCTGGGGTTCATAATGCCGAGCTTTTTAAAAAAGCGATGAGCTGCGCAAAAAAATATGTTTATTATAGCGGTTGGGCGGGACGACGGGACAGCGAAGCCTTCAGTGAACTCTGGAAAGAACTTTACGGCGAGGAAATGCCCATCTGGCGCAGCGATATTATTTATAATCTCAACTGGCTTTATGCCCAGGGGTATAGTCTGGCTTTTGAAGTGCAACAGGATGTGCATCGGGAAGAATCCGCAGTTGAAGATGCCGTGGAAGAGCTGATGTCCCGATTGAGTTTTCTGGGTAAGGATACCACTGGGTTAAAAGAACAGGTAGCAACCTTTGTCAGCGAACAGGCTGAAGCAGGGGTTTTCACAACAAATGCGGTATCGCGGCGGGGGAAAATTCTCGTCAAACTATAAGTAACGGTCATTTGATCGACAATCTGGACACCGAATCGGAAATTTTATTCTCAATTCGGTGTCTTTTTAATTGAGCAGTTCACCGGGCAAAGAGATTCAAAATAATGATTGACAGAAGTAGAAGGTCTTGATGAATCTGTCAAACATGTTATAATAACACCAAAGATAAAAACACGGTTCTGGTTGGTAGTCCAGACGCGGTTGATGCCGTCAGTAACCTGCCTCCTAAGGTTGTCCGTTCTTTGTCACTATTTCTAGGAGGAATTGAATATGGACAAAGTAACAGTTAAATTAACGGTTTTTTTTGACGACCCCTTTTGGGTTGGCGTCTTTGAAAGCACAGATGGTGGGATGCTGAAAGTTGCCAAGGTAACCTTCGGCTCGGAACCCAAGGATGGGGAAATCTACGATTTTCTGCTTAAAAATTACAACCGGCTCCAATTCAGCCAGCCGATTACCGATGAAAAAGCGCCGGAAAAGCGGATTAACCCCAAACGGATGAGGCGGGATATCAATCGGCAAATGGCTGCGAAAAGCATTGGAACCAAGGCGCAACAGGCCTTAAAGGAAGAACAGGAAAACAAAAAGATAAGCCGGAAAGCGTTTAACCGGGAGAAAACGGAAGCGGAAAAACAACAGCAATTTGAACTGCGGCAGGAGAAGAAAAAGAAAAAACATCGGGGGCATTAATCAGGTGCTGGCCTAGTTAAGTAACTTAAAAAAATCTGAAACTCTGTGATCAAGTTACGGATTATTAATCCGAAATGGTTATAATAAAGATATACAAATTAACGATTAAGGAGATTAAAGATATGAGTGCAGTAACAATCACCAAAGATAATTTTCAACAGGAAGTAATTAACTCTGATAAACCGGTATTACTGGATTTTTGGGCACCCTGGTGTGGTCCCTGTAAAATGGTATCGCCGATCATCGATGAAATTGCCGATGAGGTGTTCACTTTGAAAGTCGGGAAAATAAACGTCGACGAACAACAGGAACTGGCCGCTGAATTTAAGGTCATGAGCATCCCCACGTTGGCAGTCGTCAAGGGCGGCGTCGTCGTGAAAAAAGCCGTAGGAGCAAAATCCAAAGCCGATATTTTAGATTTAGTAGCTGAATAACAACAAAAATAGGAGTAGTCGCGAAGGTGATTGCTCTTTTTTTATTGCGGTAAGATCATGACATCCGGCATCAGATATGATTGCAAACTATAATTTTGATGTAGTTTGATGATGAAAAATCGTAACATAGACCAACATCACTTGATTTGTTGAGGAAATAAGCTATGATAAGTGGTAAAGGAGGAGGCTAAGTGAAAATAAAACTGACCCAACAAAAAGAACAAAATGAGATAGAAGTTGAAATAAAATATTGTGAAATGAACAATATGGTGAATCATCTGGTGAAGCGACTGGAAAACTATTGTTATCATATTTGCGGTAATGACAATGGTCGAATCTATAAAATTGACGTTGACGATATTTTTTATATTGAAAGTGTCGATCGAAAAACCTTTATATATTCGACCAAGCAGGTTTTTCGAACCGAAAAAAAGTTATATCAAATATTGGAAGAATTAAAATCTCACGATTTTGTGCAAATAAACAAGTCTGTTATTGTAAACATAAATGTGCTTGAAAGCATGGAAATGTTAGCCAATAGCAGAATTCAGGTAACCCTGCAAAACGGAGAAAAATTAAATGCCACAAGAACATACATTCCCAATATAAAAAAAGCATTCAATAAGGAGGAAAACAATTGAAAAATTTCATTAAACAGTGCCTTTTAATTTTTTCACTGATTATCATTGCCGCATTTTTAGTTCCGGCGATTGTGTCTAACAAATGGGATGATTTCATCGTTATTTTAGAATTCTTATTGATAACGGTTATCGCACGCTCAGGACTTTTACTGATCAATAAATATCTCAATGTCCATCGTTTTTTAGAAATCGGACTGGAGCTGTTGATGCTGCTGACCGTCGTTTTTTCCTTTGGATGGGTGTTTAAATGGTACACGCTGGAATATATTTGGATCATACCGGCGATGGTCATTCCGGCATATCTCGTCGGAAATGTGTTGGATATTATAAAAATGAGACAGGATGTAGCATTTATCAATCAACAAATCCAGTTTAGAAAGGAACGGTTAAACGTTAAACGAGACAAGGTCGAACAATATGAAGTTACAAAGAAGTAAATATCAGTTGTGTTTTTTGATTGTTTTATGTTTGACAGCGTCGTTAATACCAGGCAGCGTCATTGCTAAAGACAGTTCAGACCCGGAGCAACTGGTAGAAATAAATAGTATGGTAAAAGATGTGATGGAAAAATCCAGGATTCCCAGTGCCGCTATTGCAATGGTTCGTGGGGCTGAGATAGAATATTTGTCTTTTGGTTTTGAAGATGAAAGTAATCATGTGAAAATAAATGAGCAGTCCTTGTTTCAGCTTGGATCGACTACCAAAGCCTTTACGGGGCTGGGAATCCTGCTATTGGAAGATGAAGGCAAACTATCGTTAAGTGATCCGGTGAGCAGCTATATTCCCTGGTTTACAGCAACTTATCAGGGCGAAACCATTGCGGCTGAAGACTTGACAATTGCTGACTGTCTGTATCAGACAACGGGATATACCAATGACGAAAGAAAATATCCCAGTGCAACAGCTGAAATGACCTTAGCGGAGAACATTCGAAATTTGAGTAATCGTGAATTGGCATCAGCGCCAGGGCAGCAATTTTCTTATGCCAATACAAACTATAATTTATTGGGTCTGATTATCGAAACAGTTGCCAAACAGGATTACCAGAGTTTTATGAAGGAACGGATCTTACAACCCATGGGGTTAATCCATACGGACTGCTATACTAACGAGGTAAAGGAAAGCAAGGTATTGGTACCTGGGCGCAAACTATCTTTTGGGAATACCTATTTACTTGAGACACCGGCAATAGAAGGACTTGTTCCTTCAGGATATATGATATCGAACACATCTGATATGGGGCGGTGGCTTCAAATACAAATGGGTATCATTGAAATATCACCGCAGTTTACTAGAATCATTGAAAAGTCCCACATCGCCAATCCAGCCAGTGTTGTTGATGAGAAAACCTGTTATGCCAGTGGTTGGTTTATCGATGACTTAAACGGCGTCATCTATCACTCGGGCGGGACGCCAAATTATTCCACGAAAATAGCCATGAAATTTAGTGATGGGATCGGGGTATGTGTATTAACCAATCTGAATGCTTCAGCCAATACAAACTATCTTGCGGATAATATATTACTGATGCTTGAAGATAAAGAAACCACTCCCTATCAGCATGATATCTGGTTCATCATTGACACTATTTTTTCGACGATTACATTTATTTGCACGCTGCTGACATGCTTTCTGATTGTCAGGCTGATAGTAATAAGCAGACAGATAAAAAATAACGATCGAAAAAAAACACCGATAAACCGAAAGCGATTGATAGGAAATATCATTCCCGGGCTGCTTTTGATAATCACGGCTGCAGTTATCGTAGTATTACCGACAATTTTCAAGAGTGATTGGCTAGCAATGTGGCTTTGGGCACCTGTCAGTCTCTATTGCGGGATCTTTATGCTGAGTGTTTTTTCACTGTTATTGTTGATCACAACTATAATTATCAGTAAATATCCCTTACAAACATCTGCCTGAATCGTATTTTTTTTGGCTGCACCAAAAGACAAATCGCCACAGCGCCGCAATTTTTGAGAGAAATGTTCATATGATGATATTGCCATCGTTTCGTTACAAGGGCAGTGAGTTATATAATTTCCTTTAATTGAACCTTATCAATCACTTCAATTTTACCCCGGGACAGGTTGACGTAACCTTCGTTTTCAAAATATTTCAGCATGCGGGAAACCACTTCTCGGGCGGAACCGACATATTTGGCAATTTGCTCATGGGTCATTACAATCGTGTTGGAACCGGTTCGGGCAACCTCATCCAGCAGGAAGATGGTCAGCCGTTTATCAAAACTCATAAAGAGAATCTGTTGCATCGCCCACATCACATCCGAAAAACGATCGATCATCGATTTATAAGAAAAATTCTCGGCATAGATGTTTTCATTGCAGATCTGCTGAAAGACCGAGGACTTGAGCAGGAGCACCTCACAATCTTTTTCGGCATCAATATGCACATCAAAGGTAATATTTTCCAGGATGCAGGAAGCGGATAAGATGCAGATCTCATCGGGCCCCAGTCGATAAAGGGTGATATCCCGGCCGTCTTCGGATAAAATATAGGTGCGCAATTCGCCGCTTTTGATTAAGAGTACGCCGACACAGTCGTTTTCGCCGCGGTGAACATTTTCACCACGTTTATATTTTACCGGCATGGCATTTTCCAAAAGCATGGTTTTCTGATGTTGATTTAAGTGATCCCAAAAGGTCAGGACCGTTTGGATAAAGGTAAGATCGGCTTCTTTTAACATTTTTATACCTCGTCTACAGTTTAGGTAATAGTATAGCATAATTGTTTTGATTCTACTTTAAAAATTAGGGTATTAAGTGGTACTATAAAGCATCGATATAAGGAGAGTTTTATGAATAAAGAAATTAGAAAAGATCTGGAACTAAGGCGGCTGGAAGCCAAAGACTTAACCCAGTTTAATGATATTTTGAGGTACGCTTTTCAGGTGACCGATGAGCAGCTGTTAAAAGTGGGGTGGAAACACGATGAGATTAAGCGGTCGAAATTTCCGATTTTGGAAAAAGCCGAGGTCATCGGCTGGTTTGAGGATGAGCGACTGGCCGCTCAGATCGCCGTTTATCCGCTGCAGGTCAACATCAGCGGCAGTATCTATGAGATGGGTTATATTACCGGAGTGGCCACCTATCCAGAATACATGGGTTTGGGTCTGATGTCCGGGCTGATGAAAAAAAGTCTGGAAACGATGTACGGACGAAATCAGTGTATTTCATTTTTATTTCCCTATTCACACCCACTTTATCGTCATAAGGGCTGGGAGGTCGTCTCGGATAAAATGACCTTTCGTATCCGCGATAATCAACTGCCCCGGGATATTGACGTACCGGGACGGGTAAAACGGGTCAAAGAGAACAGTCCGGATCTGATCGCCCTTCATGACACCTTTGCCAGACAAACCCATGGCTGTCTGGTTCGCAATGAACTGGTCTGGGAGGAATACTGGCGCTGGGATGTGGAAGATGTCACGGCCGCCATTTATTATGGCGAAGATGATAAGCCGCGGGGGTATCTGGTTTATCTGATAGAGAATGATGTCTTTCATGTTAAAGAGATGGTCTACATGAATCAGGAAGCCCGCAAAGGACTATGGGGTTATATCGCTGCCCATGAATCAATGATCAATGAGGTGGTCGGCAATAATTACAATAACCATACGATCTCGTTTCTGTTCGGCGATAGCGATATGAAAGAAACAATCCGTCCCTATATCATGGCGCGGATTGTGGATTTTGAAGGGTTTTTCAAACAGTATCAATTTTCCAACACTGCAATCAATGAGTCGGTGACCTTTGACATTGTCGACACCGTGCTGGAGTGGAATAATCGCAGCTTCACGGTCAAGTTCAGCCCGAGTGAGGCCCCGGTTTTAGTTGATGAACCCTCGGAAAACCGGGTCAAACTGGAAATTGGGATTTTGACCTGTATGCTACTTGGTTATAAGCGACCCACCTACCTCCAGCAAATAGAACGGCTGGAGGCCAGCAAAAAAACGGTGGCCATTCTGGAGAGTGTCATCGCCAATGAAAAAATTTATTTCTCGGATTATATTTAGGCAAAAAAATTGACGTGAAAATTAATCGATCAGACTGTCAAACAAGATAACCCAGTACCGACAATTGTTACATCATGTTGTACGCATCGGAGCGGACACGGCAAAGCCTGTCCGATTCCGCGGCGAACAACAGATTAACAATTGGTCGGTACGGTAGTTTATCGACAACCCTAACGGTTGATATGATCATCAATCGTTTTTTTTGATTGCTTCGATGCCGGACCGCAGGGTGGCTTCATCAATAGCGCCACGATAGCCGCTGACAATTTTACCCGCGGGGTTAATAAACAGGGTGGTGGGAATCGATGAGACACCGTAGGTGGTGCTGCCTTCCAGTTCGGTATCAAAATAAACGGGGAAGTCGAAGCCCTGATCGGCGACGTATTGAAGACCCTTTGCTTTGGTTTCACGCTGTCCGTCGGTTTGATCGATCATCAGAAAGACCACCTCATCTTTTTGATCATGATAGACGGTGTTGAAATGGGGCATTTCGCTTTTACAGGGGGGGCACCAGGAGGCCCAGAAGTTGAGGACCACCGGTTTACCAACAAAATCAGACAGTTTCACGGGATTTCCGGCCTGATCAAAGACCGTGAAATCAGGAGCCGTCTGGAGCTCATTGGTCTGCGCTGAGTCGCTACTATTTGCGGCCGGTGTTTGCGGATTAAAGGTTTGCGACAAGGCACTGTAGCCCCAATAAACAATGGCCAAAAAGGCCGCAAAGACGAAGACAACGATAATAGTTTTGGTTTGTTTAGTCATGGTATACTCCTTAAAAAGTTAAAAGTGACAGAAAATATCCCAGTAGTCCGGTGGCCATCAGCAGTCCGATGACAACCAGCAGTCCGCCGGCGATACGATGGATAACCTGATAATTCCGCTTAATAAAATCGAAGGTGGATTTCATCCGATCAATCAAAATGGCCGAAACCACAAAGGGAATCCCCAGGCCGAGAGAAAATGATAACAGCATCAAAATACCCTTTAGTGTATCGCCGCTAGAGGCCGCCATCATCAGCGCTGAGCCCAGAAAAGCACCCACACAGGGCGTCCAGCCGATCGAAAAGACAATCCCAAAGAGCATTGCCGAAAAGAAACCGGGATGCGAATGATCGAGGTTCATCTGACGGTTGGTATTCAGAAAAGGGATGTTCAGCACATCCATAAAATTCAAGCCAAAAAGGATGATAATGATGCCGCCGACGACATTGACAATGGTGTTATACTTGATCAAGAAGCTACCGATACTGCCGGCAAAGGCTCCGAGCAAAACGAAGATCACCGTAAAGCCGAGAACAAAACCTAAAGCATTGATGACCGCAGTGTACTTATTGTCGTGATGGGTTTGCCCGGCAAAATAGGAGATATAAATGGGCAGCATCGGCAAGAGACAGGGTGAAATAAAGGTGATAATTCCTTCCAGAAATGCGATAAAATAATCCATATAGCCTCCTCTTTTAGGATCAGGATCAGAGAAACCTTAATGAAATAAATCAATTAAGGTTTTTTTATTGTACCAAAATATCATTTTTAAATCTGTGATCAGATCACATTAGTTATATTATGACAATGGAATATTGATTTTGGAAGAAAACTGAAAGCATAAAAAAAACAGCCAGTCCGGATGACTGCGCTGTTTTTTTATATTAGGAATGAAAAGAAAAAGAGGAGATGTTTATCTCTTGTCTTTATCTTAGGCCTTGAACCTTTAGCAAAACTTTGAAAGAGGTTAAGTTTAAGTTAAATTAAGATTATGACACGAACCAATTCAGAACTAAATCCCGTTGACAAAAATCGGGCGGTATGATAATCTTTATCACAATTAAATAGTTGGGGAGCTTATGCATATAGGCTGAGAGGAAGTAAATCGCTGCTTCGACCCATGCACCTGATACGGATAATGCCGGCGTAGGGAAACCATGTAAATCTACTGTGCATTCGTGCTCAGTTTTTTTTGTTTAAAAACTGGGACCGAGCAGAAACACCAACAGTGAACTGATTTATTCCGCAAGCGTTTAAAATGTAAGGGGTGCAGTCTTAAAACGAAAGGAATAAAATATGCAAAATGAAAACAAACTGTCAAACCGAAGTCTGAGTCTGTTATGGTTTGGAGCGGCTATTTCCATTGCCGAGGTCATGACAGGAACGCTGATTGCCCCATTGGGACTTAAGGACGGGATGATGGCCATTATCGTTGGCCACATCATCGGAACGGTGATTCTTTTTCTGGCTGGGTTTATTGGTTCGCAAAGCAAGTTGGCATCGATTGAGTCATCCCGTATTTCTTTTGGGAAATACGGATCTTACTTTTTTTCGGTGATGAATATTCTCCAGCTGATCGGGTGGACGGCAGTGATGGTGATTACCGCGGCAAAAGCCATCGATGGGGTAGCGCTCAATGTTTTTAATTATCAAAACACGATGCTCTGGTGCCTTATCATTGGAATTGTCATCGCCGGGTGGGTACTGGCCGGATTTAAAAATATCGAAAAACTCAATTTTGTCGCAGTGGGACTGCTCTTTGTGGGCTCCATTATCTTGAGTTTTCAGATTTTTGGTGGGTCGGCCAGCAGCTCGGTAGTTGAAGGAACGATGACATTTGGGGGTGCGGTCGAGCTCAGTGCCATCATGCCGATATCCTGGTTGCCGCTGATTGCCGATTATACACGGTTTTCCGAGCAGAAAAAGTCAGGCGTCGTGGTCAGCTCGATTAGCTACTTTATCGGCAGCTGCTGGATGTATATCATCGGTTTGGGTGCTGCCCTTTATGTCGGCACCACCGATATCTTTGTCTTATTAACGGCTATGGGGCTTGGGGTAGTGGCTCTGATTATCATTCTTTTTTCCACCGTCACGACGGCCTTTCTGGATGTTTATTCGGCCGGAATCAGCTTTATCAACATCACTTCAAAGGTTAAAGAAAAAACCGTGGTTCTGGCAACCTGTGTGATCGGGGTTATTCTGGCGATTATCACCCCGATTGAGCAATATCAGGATTTTTTATATTTGATTGGTTCGGTTTTTGTGCCGCTGTTTGCAATTCTATTGACGGATTATTTTATCTTTAAACAGGTCAGCACCGATGAAAAGAAGTTAATTGATCTAAAAAATGCCATAATCTGGATCGCAGGCGTGTTTATTTATCGCTATCTGATGGGATTTGACTTTCCTATTGGAGTCACCCTGCCGGCCATGGTTCTGATTGGCATCTTGTGCATATTAGTAGAAAAAGGGAGAGTGTTATGTTCGAAAAAATCTTAGAAAATGTCAGTAATCAGCCGCCGCTGGTTCATTCCATCACCAACTATGTGACCGTGAACGACTGCGCCAACATCGTACTGGCCTGCGGTGGGGCACCGATTATGGCCGACGATATCAATGAGGTGGAAGAAATTATTGCCATTTGCAATGCCCTCGTCATCAATATCGGGACCCTCAACGAACGGACTGTGGCAGCGATGATTAAGGCCGGAAAAAAAGCCAATAGTCTTGGTCGACCGGTGATTCTGGATCCGGTCGGTGCCGGCGCCTCTGCGCTGCGAACCAACACGGTTTTCAAGCTGTTAAAAGAAGTACAGTTCAGCGTGATCCGCGGCAATGTCTCAGAAATCAAGACCATCGATTCTGGCAGCGGCACCACCAAAGGGGTCGATGCCGATATCAGTGATGCCATCAGTGAAAAAACATTGGATCAGATGATTGTTTTTGCTAAAGCCCTCAGCGCCAAAACCGGTGCCGTCATTGCCATTACCGGTGCCATCGACATTGTTGCTGACAGCCAGAAAGCCCTGGTAATTCGCAATGGCCACCCGATGATGTCGCGGATTACCGGCACCGGCTGCATGCTCACCACGGTTATTGGCAGTTATTGTGGAGCCAATCCCGATCAGTTGCTGTTGGCTACTGCTGCCGCAGTAAGTTGTCTGGGCTTGTGCGGCGAGCTGGCCTATAAAAAGGTTCAGATCGATGAGGCCGGAACGGCATCCTTTCGCACCTACCTGATCGATGCCATGAGTTTGATGAATGCTCAAACATTAGAAGGAGGGATGAAGGTTGAAACTCGATAAAAATGATATGCTGCTTTATGCGGTGACTGATCGAACCTGGCTGGGTGACCGAACCCTCACCGATCAGGTCGAAGACGCCTTAAAAGGGGGAGCGACCTTTATCCAGCTGCGGGAAAAGGATCTTGATTTTGATGACTTTGTCAAAGAAGCCTGCGCAATTAAGAAATTAACCGATGCCTACAAGATCCCTTTTGTCATTAATGACGCTGTCGAGGTGGCGCTGGCGGTCGATGCCGATGGGGTTCATGTCGGTCAGGACGATATGGATGCCGGGGAGCTGCGAAAGCGAATCGGTGCAAAAATTATCGGTGTTTCGGCTGACACAGTGGCACTGGCCTTAAAAGCCGAAGCGGACGGTGCCGATTATATCGGGGTGGGGGCCATCTATGCTACCGCCACCAAAACCGAGGCCGAGGTAGTGACTTTTGAAACAATTTCCGAAATCTGCAAGGCGGTATCCATTCCAGTGGTGGCCATCGGCGGTCTGAACGAAACCAATATTCATACCTTAAAAGGAACCGGAGTGGACGGGGTAGCGCTGGTATCGGCCATCTTTGCTAAAGCGGATATCATCAGATCGACCCAGGAGCTGCGAAGTCTTTCTGAGGCGATGACAAAATCATGAACCAGGCAATTATGAATGTGGCGGGGATGATCTTTGATCTCGATGGTACTCTGATTGATTCGATGCCGGCCTGGCAAAACATCGGCAGTGATTTTCTAAAAAAACACGGGATCAATCCTCCGGATGATTTAAATGAGACTATTAAAACCATGAGTTTTGCCGAATCGGCTCGCTATTTTATCGACTATTACGGGGTAGCCATGACGGAAGCACAGGTTGGCGATGAAATAAACGGCATGATCCGGGAAAACTACGCTAAACACATTCTTTTAAAACCCTTTGTCAAGGAAACCCTGGATCAGTATTTGAGCCAGGGGATAAAAATGGGCATCTTAACCGCTACCCACAAGACCCTGACCGAATTGGCGTTGCGGCGCTTTGGCCTGCTGGATCATTTTGAGTTTATTCTCACTTCCGGGATGACCGGTCTGCCCAAAAGTCAGCCGGAGATTTATCATCAGGCGGTGGCACAGCTGGAATTGCCGGCTCAGCAGATCGCTATTTTTGAAGATGCCTTGTATTGCATCCGGGCTGCCAGAGAGTCGGGCTGTCATATCGTCGGTGTCTTTGATGAATCGTCAAAAGATGACTGGGAAGCGATCAAAAACAGTTCAGATTATGCCATTACGAGTTTTAAGGAGTTGCTACGATGAAAAAAGTTTTGTCCATAGCCGGGTCAGATTCCAGCGGCGGAGCCGGTATTCAGGCTGATATTAAGACCATAATCGCCCATGGCAGCTACGCAATGACCGTGATCACCGTGTTAACGGCCCAAAACACCACCGGGGTTTATGGGATCGCTGAAGTTGCGCCTGAATTTGTGGAAAATCAGCTGGATTGTGTCTTTACCGATATTTTTCCCGATGCGGTTAAAATCGGCATGGTCTACAACGCTACGATTATTGGCAGCATCACCCAAAAACTAAAACAGTACCAGGCCAGAAACATTGTCCTGGATCCGGTGATGGTGGCCACTAGCGGCGGTCGGCTGTTGAGCGATGATAGCATCGAAAGTTTAAAAACAGAGCTGATGCCGCTGGCCGATTTGATCACCCCCAATATTCCCGAGGCCGAATGTCTTTGTGGATTTGGGGTTCATTCCCGGTTGGATATGGTCAGAGCGGCAAAAAAAATCGCCGAAACCTATGCCGGGAGTATTCTGATAAAGGGTGGGCATCTTTTTGAAAGCGCTGATGATTTTCTGCTGATTCAAAATCAAAAGGGTAACGAAGAAGTTTGGTTTCCTGGCGTAAAAATTGATAATCCCAATACCCATGGCACCGGTTGCACCCTTTCCTCGGCGATCGCCTGCAATCTGGCCGCCGGCGATGAGATGAAAGTGGCCGTAAAAAAGGCCAAAGATTACGTGTCTGGGGCGCTGTTGAGCAATCTGGATCTGGGACATGGCAGCGGGCCGCTGGATCATGGGTTTCAACTAACCCGAGGATAAGAAAAAAAGAAAACCCAAAGGCAGCGCTGATTTCAATCAGCAGTGTCGATTAGAAAAGCCAATTGCTTTGCCAACGCTTAAAACACAGAGTTGGTGAGCAATTGGCTTTTTAAGATTGCGGCCATTCTTGCTGCAGCACTTTTTCAACAAAGAGCTGAGCCAGATTTTCATCAAATTGAAGGCCGGAGCATTTTTTAATCTCATTTATGGCTTCGGCTTCGGTCAAGGCCCGGCAGTAAGGGCGCTCCGTGGTCATGGTGCAATAGGCATCGGCAATAGCGATAATCCGACCCTGCAGGGATATTTCATCAGCTTTCAGACCTTTGGGATAGCCACACCCATCCCAGCGCTCATGGTGTTCGAGGACAAATTTGGCAATTTCCGCCAGTTCATTCACAGAGCGGAGAATATGGTAGCCGATTTCGGGATGACGCTTGATTTCCGCCCATTCGGTTTCGCTTAAATTTTCAGACTTGGTTAAAATCGCTTCATCAATGGCAATTTCGCCAATATCATGCCGCAAACCGGCCAGTCCGAGCTGGTTGATGGCTTCAGCTTCAAAGCCTAGCTCCCGGGCGATGGCTTGGCAGTATTCACTGACTGATTGGGAATGAATCACCTCCAGGTGATTGCGTTCGTAAATGGAATTGACAATTAAGTCAATGGTGGCTCTTTTAATACTGGGACTGATCATCAGCTTATGCTGATACATGGCATCTTCGGCTTGTTTGAAAACATCGTTCAGGTCATCCATAGGATCTTCTTTGAGGGCAAATCCCATCGAAACAGATAAAATAGTGTGGTTAATCCGGACATTGGAGATGGCGGCATTAAGCCGTTTAATTATGTTTTCAACACTTTTCTGATCCGTATGCGAAAACATAATCACAAACTCATCCCCGCCAACCCGGGAGGCAATTTCATCATGCCGGCATTCGTTTTTCAAAATATCAGCAAACTCCTTTAAGATCTTGTCTCCCATTTGGTGGCCATAGGCATCATTAATCAGCTTGAGTCCGTTAACATCAGCCATAATTAGGGCAATCGGAAGATTTTGCGGGGTATCCAAACGGAGCAGCTCTTCTTCGTAAAAACGGCGGTTATAAAGTCCGGTTAATTGATCATGATAGCTTAAGTACAGAACCGCTTCTTCGGCCTGCTTTCTTTTGTCAATGTTACGGCTGACCCCAACCAGCTCAATATCGCCACTGACATGGTAGCGGTATTTTGTGGAAACCTCAACCCAGATAAGACTTCCGTTTTGACAAGGTTGCTGAATTTCGATGAGGTAGGTATTAGGAGCCTTGGGGTTGGCAATAAAGTTTTTGACATTTTTTTGCAAGTCCGCCCGAACCCGTTGAAGGGACTCAGAGGTCATTGAATCGGCCAGATTTTCGGTCATGGCTTCTTCGGGAGAAAGGCCTCTTAACTGAAAAATCGATGGACTCATGTAGGTAAACTTATTCTGGGTAAGGTTAAAAAGCCAAATCACATCCGAGGCGAATTCAGTCAGAAAACGGTATTTTTCTTCGCTTTTAATCAGGGCCGACTCAGCATTTTTTCGATTTGTGATGTCGTTAATGATACTGATGACGTGGGGGGTATTGTTCATTATAATAAGTTTTGCGGAAACTGAACAAATTCGGATGTCTTTATTCTTATTTCTGAAATTTAATTCAAATTCATCAACCGACTGATTAACGGCGAGCTCCTTCAGTAGCCTTTCCCGGTCGGCGGGGTTTTCATAAAGATTAAGTTCCAGTAGACTCTTATTCTGAACTTCTTCCTGGCTGAATCCGGTAAAATTTAAAAAACCGAGGTTGAAATTCACAATTTTGCCATCCGGAAGGGTTGTGATCAGGCTGGCATCGGGACTGAGATTAAAGATCTGTTCAAATTGTTCTTTGGCCGAGCGGATATCAGAACTCACCCGTTCATTAATCATCATAATAAAGGTAAAGGTCACAATAATATTGATAATAAAGGCTCCGGTAAATGAAAGCACCTGAAAAAGTGCAGGAGCCAGAGCGTTGGTGATAGGAGGGGAAAATAAGGCATAAAAAGCTCTCAGTACAGCAAAAATGCCGGCCGAAACGAATATGAAAAAAAGAATTGGGATTTGCCGCAGGACAAGAGCATTTCTTTTTTTACGAAGTGTATTGGCGACTAAAGGGCAATTAATCCAGAGGAAAGATAAACAAAAAAAATACGAAGCGAAATGGAGTCAAAAATCAACTGAAAATAGACCAGCATCAAAAGACAAAATCCAAAAATAAGCGGCGGAAACCATCTGTTTTCCGGCAGCTCTAAAAAGCGAACCAGTCCCATATATTGAAAAATCAGTGCCAGCAGTAGCAACGCATTCCCGAGCACAATAGTGATTAGGTCATTGGCATTGCTGCCCTGGAGCATGACAAAAAGAAACCCCAGGGCATAAAAGGAGCAGCTGACTCCAAAGTGATCAACTCCGGGATATTTAGATGACAGAAGGAGTATAAAAACAGCTTGAAAAATACTGGAAATAACTAAAATCAAGGCAATAGTAGCAAGATCAATGTTCATAAAGGCCTCTCATGGGGTAATGCTAAATAACATGCATAAAACAGGCGCCAATATTTTGATAAAGGACAAGTTATAATTATTATATCCCGATTTGTGAAAAAGAAACACGAATCAGAAAAAAGACCAATATGAAAATGATTTTCAAATTACTTTGACAGATCACTGACTTTGATGTAATATGAAAATGATTTTCAAATTCATTTTAAGCGGGGAGTAATATGGGAAAACCGTCTTACTATAAAACAAAGCAACAGGATACGATCCTGAAATATTTAATTTCTAAAAAAAATCAGCACATTACCGTCAATATGATTGCCGAATTTCTGGAACAGCAGGGCACGCCGGTGGGGGTGACCACCATTTATCGACATCTTGACAAGTTGGTGGAACAGGGTGAGCTTCAGAAATACATCATCGATGGCGTAACCAGTGCCTGCTTTCAGTACATTGGCGAGGAAGAGCATTGCCATGAGCATTTTCATCTAAAATGCGAGGATTGCGGAGCTTTGATTCATCTGGAATGCGGCTATATGAAAGATCTGTACACCCATGTATTGAACCACCACGCTTTTGACATTAATACCTTTAAAACAGTTTTTTATGGATTATGTAAAAGCTGTGCAGATAAAAAAAATCATACGGAGGCATTACGATGAAAAGAATGATTGTTGTTATTGTTTCACTGCTGATTCTGGCACTGGGCGTAACCGGCTGTGCTCAGAATACTGCCGCAAAAAACTCCGATAAATCAGGAAAGATCAGCATTGTCACCACCATTTTTCCGGTCTATGATTTTGCCAGAGCCATTGGCGGCGATCAGGCCGAGTTGACGATGTTGGTAAAACCGGCCGCCGAAGTTCATTCCTACGATCCCTCCCCGGCTGATATTATCAAAATTCAGGACGCTGATGTGTTTATTTATATCGGCGGGGAAAATGATGCCTGGGTCAGCACCATCCTGGATTCTATGGATACCAGAAACAAGAAAATTATCCGTCTAATGGATGCGGTAAAACCAGTAGCAGAGGAAACTGTGGAAGGAATGGAAGCTGAACCGGCCGAGGCAGAGATTGAGTATGACGAACATATCTGGACATCGCCTAAAAATGCCATCTTGATGATCAATGAAATTGCTGCCGCATTGGCCGAAATTGACGCCCAAAATGCTGATGCTTATACCAAAAACGCAGCCGACTATACAGCTCAGATCCAGGCCGTGGATGATGAAATAACCAAGATTGTAGCAGCATCACCCAATAAGCTCCTTGTCTTCGGGGATCGCTTTCCGTTTCGCTATTTTGTTGATGAATTTGGTCTGGAATATAAAGCTGCCTTTCCGGGATGCAGTACCGACACTGAGGCCAGTGCCGGAACCCTGGCGTATCTGATGAACACCATCAAGGAAAAAAACATCAAATATGTCTATTATATCGAGCTGAGTAATCAAAATATTGCCAGGGCTATCAGTGAACAAACCGGAGCTCAGCTGCTGCAACTTCATTCCGCCCACAATGTGACAAAGGACGATTTTGATGCCGGTGCAACCTATGTTTCAATTATGCAACAAAATGTCGAAAACCTGCGAAAGGGGCTGGCCAACCAATGAAATTAATTTCCTGTGTAGGGGTCACCATCGGATATGATGGGCAACGGGCAGTAAACAACGTCAGCTTTGATCTGGAGCAGGGCGACTATCTTTGTGTTGTGGGCGAAAACGGTTCGGGAAAAAGCACCCTGGTTAAGGGTCTTTTGGGACTTATCAAACCCCAGGAAGGAAGCATTACCTTTGACGGCATCGCTCCCAATGAAATTGGCTATCTGCCTCAGCAGACGGTGATTCAGCGCGATTTTCCGGCCAGTGTAACCGAGGTGGTGATCTCCGGCTGTCTCAATCGCCGCGGGCTGTTGCCCTTTTACTCCCGGTTGGAAAAGGCTCGGGCCGCTGATAAGATGAAGCAGCTCAATATTACCGATATCAAAAAAAAATCATATCGGGATTTATCGGGAGGCCAACAGCAACGGGTGCTTCTGGCCAGAGCCCTTTGTGCCACCGAAAAACTGCTGCTGCTGGATGAACCGGTTTCAGGTCTGGATCCGGTGATGACGGCCGATTTGTATCAACTGGTAGCAAAACTCAATCAAACCCAGGGGATCACGGTAATGATGGTTTCACATGATCTGGAAAGCGCCATCAAATATGGCAACAAAATTCTCCATATGAAAACCGCAACGGCCTTTTTTGGTTCAACCGAAGATTATCTGAAAACGGAGATGTGTCAGCGGATGATGGGAGTCCAAAAACATGATTGAACTGCTAACTGAACTAATGTCCTATGCCTTTGTGGTCAGAGCCCTCATTGTCGGGGTTCTGGTGTCATTGTGCGCCGCTCTTTTAGGTGTCAGCCTGGTATTGAAGCGCTATTCGATGATCGGCGACGGTTTGTCCCATGTGGGGTTTGGGGCTCTGGCACTGGCTATGGCGTTAAACCTGTCGCCGCTGGAAGTGGCTATTCCGGTGGTGGCTGTTGCCGCTTTTGTGTTGTTGCGCATCAGCGAAAACAGCCGAATCAAAGGGGATGCGGCCATTGCCCTGATTTCCAGCAGTTCGCTGGCTATTGGCGTGATTATCATTTCCTACACATCCGGGATGAATGCTGACACCAGCAATTATATGTTTGGGAGCATTCTGGCCATGAGTGAAAGCGATGTCTTTCTCAGTGTCGGGGTTTCGGTTGTAGTCATTCTGCTGTATGTGCTGTTTTACAACAAAATTTTTGCCGTCACTTTCGATGAAAGTTTTACCCGGGCAACCGGTACCAATGCCAGCCGCTACAATACCCTGATTGCCCTTTTAACGGCGATGACCATCGTGGTGGGGATGCGGATGATGGGAGCGCTGTTGATTTCCAGTCTGATTATTTTTCCCGCCCTGACGTCGATGCGATTGTTTAAAACCTTTAAACAGGTGGTTATCAGTTCGGCCATTTTATCGGTGATTTGTTTTGTGGCGGGAATTGTCGTATCCTTTATTTTCTCTTTTCCCACTGGAGCCAGTGTGGTGGTCATCAATCTGCTGACGTTTACCCTTTTTTCAACGATCAGCCTGTTCAAGAAAAAAATATAGAACCGCTTAATCATATGGTAAAATAAGGTCAACAACAGCAAAATTCGAAACAGGAGGTTCAGTAATTCATGAAGAAAAATACTGCGGTGGTGTATGCCATCTTGGCTGCGCTACTTTTTGGAATTAATGCACCCTTCTCAAAGCTTTTGCTTGATCAAATTGATCCCTTGTTTCTGGCGGCACTATTATATCTGGGCGCAGGAATGGGCATGACAGTGCTGACGATTTTGAGTAAAAAGCATCGAAAAGACGTCAAAGAAGCCAGACTCACCAAAAAAGAAATGCCTTATGTGGTTTTAATGATTTTACTGGATATCGCTGCACCGATTTTTCTATTAATGGGGATCAGCTTGACCAACTCCAGCACGGCCGCACTTTTAGGTAATTTTGAAATTGCTGCGACCTCTGTGATTGCCATGATTTTTTTTAAAGAAGCCATTGGCAAACGGATGTGGATAGCCATTGGCTTTATTTCTCTCGCCAGTATCTTACTAACCATTAGCGACACCTTGACAATAAATCTATCAATCGGTGCGGTTTTTGTGATGAGTTCCTGTGTTTGCTGGGGATTTGAGAATAACTGTACCCAGAATCTATCAATCAAAGATCCGGTGCAGGTGGTTATTCTTAAAGGTTTTGGATCAGGACTGGGTGCTTTGCTAATTGCCTTTATCTGGGGAGACCTGTCTGGCTCGCTGCTTTATATTATTCTGGCCATGACCTTAGGCTTTGTTGCCTATGGCCTGAGTATTTTTTTCTATGTCAAAGCCCAGCGGGGACTGGGTGCCGCTCGAACCAGCGCCTATTATGCAGCAGCGCCTTTTATGGGAGTTCTCATATCCTGGCTGGTATTGCAGGAACCCATCACCTTTTCATTTTTGATTGCGCTAGTAATTATGATTCTGGGAACCTGGCTGGCGCTATCTGAAAATCATGAACACGCCCATATTCATGATGAAGAGACCCACGAACATAGTCATAACCATGATGATGCACACCATCTCCATGAGGATCATCCTTCAGTTAAAGGAGAACATTGTCATGAACATACCCATAAAAATACGGCCCACAGCCATTGTCATCTGCCAGATGTTCATCATCGGCATATGCATTGAGACTTTGGGCGATTGTTGCGGTTTATAAAAACGAACTTAGTTCGCACTGATAATAATAGTGTGACTAAGTTCTTTTTTTGTAAACAGCCATCAATATAAAAGAATGGGATTATACAACCTGAAAATAAGGTTTGATTTCAAAAGGGATTAACTTTAAAATACGCTTGCTTTCTTCGATAATATCATCAATTCTATTTTCCTCAATATGCATCAGGACAAAATGAATGCTGGTCAGGTAATCCAGACATTCTTCTAAGAAATAGTCAAACCCACCATTTGCGTAGGCTAATTTCACCGATAATGAGAAAGCCATGGCAGACCGGGCAATCATTGATATTTCATTAGAACACCGTTTCAGTTTGAAGCCATATCGGCGATCATGAATTTTATATAGATGATCATCTCGATATCAAGGCAAAACAGACGATCTGAAGCAAAAAAAATTTTACCGGTAAAATTCCTGTTGACAATTCGTAAAAATAGGACTATACTGCAATTACTTTACCGGTAAAATGCTTAATCGGTTCAGGATACCTAGTCCTGGTAAGAATGCTGGCTTTTTATGAATCCAGTTGGCAAACGATAGCAGCGTTGCCAGTTAATCAATGTAAACGATAATTACATCGCATGCTTGAGAATCGGTAAAACAAAAAGGGGCATTTAAATGAAAAATTGTTTCAAATATAGACAAAATCGAAAAGGAGAAAAGAATGATTATTATTGGCGAAAAGATTAACGGTGCCATTCCCTCAACAGGGAAGGCCATTGCCGAAAAAGATGCAGAATTTATCCGGAACCTGGCGATCAAACAGGCCGAGGCCGGGGCGAATTTCATTGACGTCTGTGCCTCAGTGGACGATGACATCGAACTGGAAACGATGAAATGGTTGATTGATATTGTTCAGGATGCCACGGATGTTCCCATTGCAGTGGACAGTCCCAATGTTTATACCTGTATTGAATCGATGAAATATTGCAAAAAGCCGGGATTATTCAACTCCGTATCACTGGAAGGCGGTAAGGTTGATATAGCTTTCAAAGTATTGGCCGATACCAAATGGGAATGTGTTGCTTTATTAAATAGTGACAAAGGAATCCCCAAAACCGCCAAAGACCGTCTGGACGTTTTCACCGATCTGATGGCAAAATGTAAAGAATACAAGATCGACCCCTCCCGTATGCACATTGATCCCTTGATTGAAATGCTTTGTACCTCCGAAGATGGCGTTGCCATGGTATCGGAGGTAATCCGGGAAATCAAAAAGCAATATCCGAGTATCCATGTGACTGGTGCAGTCAGTAATATCTCATTTAACCTGCCAGCCCGCCGGATTGCCAATCAGGCCTTTGCTGTTTTAGCGATGAGTGCCGGCATGGACAGCTTCATTCTCGATCCGCTAAATAAGGACATGATGGGGATGTTGTTTGCCACTGAAGCGATGATGGGCGAAGACGAATACTGTATGGAATATATTGGCGCTTTCCGGGAAGGTATTTTTGTTAAATAAAAAGATTATGACAGACAAAAAAGTTAAAATAAAACCTGGTACTCACACAGGTTCCGGGTGGATAAAATAAAGCTAAGTATTTTAAATATAAATCAAAGGAGAAATTAAAATGTCAAAAATTGAAGATGTAAAAGTATTGGTAGAAACTGGGAAATCAAAAAAAGTAGCAGCAGCCGTTCAGGAAGCCCTGGATGCTGGCGACAAAGCCCAGGATATTCTGGATGCGATGATCGCTTCCATGGGAGTGGTTGGTGATAAATTCTCTGCCGGAGAAATCTTTGTGCCGGAAATGCTGATTGCGGCCAAAGCGATGTCAAAAGGGGTAGAAGTTTTAAAACCAGTGATGGCAGGGGATGGCTCCAGCTCACTGGGCACCTGTATCATGGGAACCGTCGCAGGAGACCTTCATGATATCGGTAAAAACCTGGTGGTTATGATGCTGGAAAGCGCCGGATTTGATATGGTTGACCTGGGCGTTGACGTATCGGCAGACAAATTTGTGGATGCTGTAAAAGAAAATAATAATGTTGTCTTAGTCGCTTGTTCCGGTCTATTGACAACGACGATGCCGGCTTTAAAAGAAGCGGTTCAAACCATTAAAGCGGCCTACCCAGGTATGAAAGTTATTGTCGGCGGTGCTCCGGTTACTCAGGAATACGCCAATGAAATCGGCGCCGATGGTTATGCCCCAGACGCCGGAAGTTCAGCATCAAAAGCTAAAGAAATTATTTGCGCTTAATTCTAATAAAACTTAGAAATCCACGGCAGTTTAGCAATTGCCGAAATAAAACATACGAAGGAGAAACAATGTTAACAATCAGAGAAAATTTACTGGAAACAATGAAGGGTGGCAATCCGGATCGTTTTGTCAAACAATATGAATTTATTGATCTGATCATGGAAGTACCACTGGGTGTGGAATTCAACTATGGCCAGACTTGGAAAGATCACTGGGGCATTACCTGGCAATGGCCGGAAGGACAACTGGGGATGTTCCCGGTTCATCATGATGGACTGGCAGTGATTCAAGATATTACCGAATGGAAAAAAACCGTTACGAAACCAGTCATCGAAACATCCGATGAAGCCTGGGCACCAGCGCTGGCCCACGCCAATGCCGTTGACCGCAAGGAAAAGTTTGCCACCGTTTTCTATGCCCCTGGTATCTTCGAAATGACCCATCATTTAATGGGAATGGAAAATGCCCTGATGGCTCTTTACGAAGAACCGGAAGCGATGCAGGAACTGATTGACTACCTGACCGAATATGAGTTGGAGTTTGCGGCTGTCATGGTTGATAAACTTCATCCCGAAGCGATCTTACATCATGATGACTGGGGTAGTCAGATTTCATCCTTTGTCTCACCTGATATGTTTGAAGAATTTTTCCTGCCAGCGTATAAAAAAATATACAAATTCTATAAAGACAATGGCGTGGAACTGATTATTCACCATAGTGACTCGTACGCCGCCAATCTGGTACCTTACATGATCGAAGCCGGAATTGATATCTGGCAAGGGGTTATGAACACTAATAATATTCCCGAACTGGTTGAAAAGTACGGCGAAAAGATCACCTTCATGGGCGGTCTCCATAGCGGTACCGTGGATTATCCCAGTTGGGAAAAGGATGTGGTTAAAAAACAGGTGGAAGAAACCTGCAAAGCCAATGGCCACAAATATTTCATTCCTTGTCAGACATCCGGTCTGCCAATTGAGAATTTTGAAGGTGTTATTGATTACATCGATGAGTGTATTGATGAAATGAGTAAGGAACTGTTTTAATAATCAGCAACGAGTTAAATTTAATTAAGTTTAGTTTAAAAACAAAAACCTGTATCGCAATCAAGCGACACAGGTTTTTGTTTTTTGCGGGACTAAATTTAAAAAGTACTGATGAACAGTGAGATCATCAGTCAGCTCTGGATGAAACGAGGTAACCACCATGTTTGCCTGTCTGGCAGCAACAATGTGATGATCAACCCGGGCCAGAATTTCAACGTTGGCGCCAACCCTTTCGATATCGGGTGCCCGAATAAAAACCATCGGGATTTTTCCGCAAGCGCCAAATTCAGCCGCGGTCTGAAAGCTACCAAGCTGGCGGCCATAGGCGTTTCTTCGGGCCACCATATTCATCGTACCAAAATGAATGGTATCATCTTCGGAAATCTTGCCCGCCAGCAGAATCAGTCCGGCGCAGGTGCCCAGCACTGGAAGACCTGCTTCAATGAGGTCTTTCAGGGGTTCAAAGAGCGCCAGCTCCCGCAACAGCTTGCCCATGACGGTGCTTTCCCCTCCGGGGAGAACCAGGCCGTCCAGAGAATGGTCGGTCAGATCCGATGGCTTTCTGATTTCGATGCAATGACTATCCAATTTTCGGAGCACTTTGATATGTTCCGCAAAGGCTCCCTGAATGGCCAGCACCCCAATTGTTTTCTTCATCAAGTCCCCTTTTAAATGCCGCGTTGGGCCATCAACAGTTCAATTTCCTGCTCATTGATGCCCACCATGGCTTCACCCAAGTCTTCTGAGAGTTCGGCCAGCAGTTTGGCATCATTGTAATTGGTCACGGCTTTGACAATGGCTTGGGCCCGTTTGGCCGGATTGCCGGATTTAAAAATGCCGGAGCCGACAAAAACCCCTTCAGCTCCCAACTGCATCATCAAGGCGGCATCGGCCGGGGTAGCGATTCCGCCGGCAGCAAAGTTCACCACCGGTAGTTTCCCAGTTTCATTCACCAACTGCACCAGCTCATAAGGTACCTGCAGATCCTTGGCCACCTGAAAAAGTTCGTCTTCTCTGGTGTTTTGAATCGTGCGGATCTGCTGGTTGATCAGGCGCATGTGGCGAACGGCCTGAACCACGTCACCGGTACCCGGTTCACCCTTGGTGCGAATCATCGAGGCACCTTCGCTGATCCGTCGCAGAGCTTCGCCCAGATCTTTGGCGCCACAGACGAAGGGGACCGAAAAACCGGTTTTGTCGATGTGATAGGTATCGTCAGCTGGGGAGAGAACTTCACTCTCATCAATATAATCAATTTCGATGGCTTCCAGGATCTGGGCTTCGGCAAAGTGACCGATCCGCACCTTGGCCATTACTGGAATCGAAACAGCGGCCTGAATACTCTTGATCATTTTGGGGTCACTCATCCGCGAAACCCCACCAGCCGATCGGATATCAGCCGGAATCCGTTCCAGTGCCATCACTGCGCAAGCGCCGGCTTCCTGGGCAATGCGGGCTTGCGCAGCCGTGGTAACATCCATAATTACCCCGCCTTTTAACATTTGGGCCAGGTTTTTGTTTAATTCATAGCGATTGTTCATTTAAGTATCTCCTCGGTTTAAATTTAAATTTCTTTAACGTTGTTGGCCTTATTGTAATACAGTTCTGATATTGCTGAAAGTATCAAAAAATATAAATATGATAGGATCAGAATGATAATATTGAAAATTGATTGGAAGGACAGAATAGTGGGTATACTGAAAAAGAAAGAAGTTTTACTGTGAGCAAATTGCGAGAAAAATTAATTGCGAAAAAATAAGAAATGAAGAGGGTGATTGATGATGCAGCAGACAGATGTTGAAGCGCTGGGAATGGTGCTAGAAAAACCCATCGAAAACTTATCCGTTGCTGATGTTTACAGCGAGCTAAAAACAAGTGAAAAAGGTCTGGCGTCTGAGGAAGCGGCCGTGCGGTTAGCGCATTTTGGTGAGAACAGTATTCAAAAAAAGAAGGGTAAACCGCTGATCTGGAAATTTCTGGCCAATTTTACCCATCTGATGGCCATTCTCTTATGGATTGGTGGCGTGGTTGCCCTGATTGCCCAGCTGCCCCAGCTGGCCATTGCCATTTGGCTGGTCAATGTCATTAATGGATTATTCAGTTTCTGGCAGGAGTTCCAGGCCGAAAAAGCGATTGAAGCCCTGGGACAACTGCTGCCTACCTATGCCCGGGTCGTCCGGGATGGCAAAGAGATCAAAATTTTGGCTGAAGAGCTGGTTCCCGGAGATCTGATTATTTTAGCCGAGGGCGACCGGATTTCGGCCGACAGCCGTTTGGTTGAGGACAATGATTTCCGAGCCGATCAGTCCATCCTAACCGGGGAATCCCATCCGGCTCACAAAACAAAAGATGTTGGTCAGCGTACTGACCTGGGACGTTCGGAACAGCCCAACCTCATTTTCGCCGGAACCAATGCGGCTTCGGGAGCCTGTAAGGCGGTGGCATTTGCCACCGGCATGAATACTGAGTTCGGGAAAATTGCCGATCTGACTCAGAATATGGTGGAAGCACCAAGTCCGCTACAGATAGAAATGGGACGGATTACCCGGCTGGTTTCAGCGATGGCGATCAGCATGGGGGTACTCTTTTTTATTCTAGCGGTATTGCTTGCCGGGGTCAATATTACCGAAAGTTTTATTTTTGCCATGGGGATGATTGTGGCCTTTATTCCTGAGGGTTTATTACCGACAGTGACCTTATCCCTGGCCATGGGGGTTAAGCGGATGGCTAAACGAAACGCCTTAATCAAACGTTTGTCGGCAGTTGAAACGCTGGGCTGCACCACGGTTATTTGCACCGATAAAACCGGAACCCTGACCCAGAATGAAATGACCGTCAGCGACTGCTGGATGGTCGATCAGCAGATCAAGGTAACCGGGGTTGGCTATGCCCCAGAAGGGGAAATGACATCGGATGAGACAGCTATTTTGCTGGCAGAAAACAGCGATATGAAAAAATTGTTGCTGGCCGCCAGCCTATGCAATAATTCCCGGCTATTGCCACCCTCCTCGGAACTAAACCACTGGAATATTCTCGGGGATCCCACTGAGGCCGCCCTGGTGGTGGCTGCCCGGAAGGGGAAAATTGATCTGGACGAGGAACTTTCTCACAGCCCCCGCCTGCGGGAGCTGCCCTTTGAGTCGCATCGTAAGCGGATGAGTACCATTCATCAGGTGTCCAACCAAATATCAGATCTGGAAAAGCTGGCCTATATCAAGGGGGCGCCCAAAGAGGTTTTGGATTTATGCACCCACTATCTCAAAGACGGTGAAGACGTGGCAATGGATGAGGATACCCGCAAGAAGGTGATGGCGGCCAATGATGACTATGCCCGCAAAGGACTCCGGGTATTGGCGGTAGCGATGCGGATTCTCACCAAAGACATGGGTTTGCCTGAGCGTCTCAGTGACTATACGCCAGATCATATTGAAAACAACCTGACCTTTTTGGGGCTCACGGTTATGGCTGACCCACCCCGGGAAGAAGTGGCCGTAGCGGTTAAAAAATGCCATCAGGCCGGAATAAAAATTATTATGATCACTGGGGACTATGGTTTAACGGCCGAAAGTATTGCCCGGCGGATCGGCATTATCCATGGTCCGCAGCCCCGGATTGTCACCGGCGTTGAGCTGGACGCAATCAATGACGAGAGTCTTAAGAAAGCGCTGTCCGAGGAAATTATTTTTGCCAGGGTGGCGCCGGAACAAAAACTGCGGGTGGTTACCGCCCTTCAGGAAATGGGCAATGTGGTAGCGGTCACTGGTGATGGCGTCAATGATTCACCGGCCCTTAAAAAGGCTGACATCGGTATCGCCATGGGGATTTCCGGTACCGATGTGGCCAAGGAAGCCGCTGATATGATTCTTACCGACGACAATTTCGCCTCGATTGTCAATGCGGTGGAAGAAGGTCGGGGCGTATACAACAATATCCGTAAGTTTGCCACCTATATTTTAAACAGCAATGTCCCCGAGGCGGTGCCGTTTATTGTGTTCTTGTTCGCCAAAGGCCAGATCCCGTTGCCGTTGACGGTAATGCAGATTCTGGCGGTGGATCTGGGTACCGATATGATCCCGGCGATTGCCTTGGGGGTTGAACTGCCGGAAGAAGGGGTGATGCAGCGTCCGCCGAGGTCGCAGCAAGAACATTTACTCAATCGGCCGTTACTCATTCGCGCATTTCTGTTCTACGGGATCATGGAATCGGCCATTGCGATGTCAGCCTTTTTCTTCCTTTACTGGCAGAACGGCTGGCCGGGGATACCGATGGCAGACTCGGGCGTGATTTATCGGATGGCTACGACTATGACATTGGGGGCGATTGTCGTTACCCAAATCGGGATTGTTTTCAATTGTCGAACCGAACGAGCCTCGGTGTTTAAGGTGGGGCTGTTCAGCAACCATATGATCTTAATCGGGATCATCTGCGAGCTAACGGTCTTCAGTATTCTGATCTACACCCCGTTTTTGCACGAGATCTTTAATACCGCCCCAATCGGCTTGATTGAATGGGCCTATCTCTTTATGTGGGTGCCAGTGGTGATTTTTATTGATGAACTGCGGAAGGCCTTCCTGCGAAATTGGGATAAACGACGCTTGGATAAAAAACATAATAAAACAGAGATTGAGAAAGGGGATAGCTAAATGAAAACTATCATAGTAGGATGTGGGCGAATCGGATCGGGTTTAGCCCTTAAACTGAATCAAAGCGACCACGACATCACCGTCATTGATCAGGACCCACTGACCTTTAAGCATTTGGGAGCCAGCTTTAAAGGGAAAACCATCGCCGGGGTGGGGTTTGACCGGGATGTCCTGATTTCTGCCGGAATTGAGCGGGCAGATTCTCTGGCTGCGGTTACCTCCAACGATGAGGCCAATGCTCTGACCGCTCGGATTGCCAGTCAGATTTTCGGGGTTCCCCGGGTGGTGTCAGCCCTTCATGAACCCCGTAAAGCCGAAATTTATCGGCGGCTGGGACTCCAGGTCTTTGATCCGATGTCCTGGGGCGTAAATCGGGTGGCCGATCTGCTGAGTTTTGCACCGGTTAATGTGGCCATGAGTATCGGCAATGGCGATGTGGATATTATGGAAATTGAGATACCGGCCTTGTTGGTAGGACGACGGGTGGGGGAACTGACGATTCCTGGCGAAGTCAGTGTGGTATCGATCAGCCGCGGGAACCGCTCGATTATACCGGCGCTTAATACCGTGTTTGAAAACCGCGATCTGGTCCATCTGGCAGTGGCTACGGCATCCGGCGAACGTCTTAAATCGCTGTTGGGATTAGGATAGAAAGGGGAGATCAGATCATGAAAGTAATAATCGTAGGCGGCGGTAAGGTGGGATGCTATCTGACTTCGCTGCTGCAAAGTGGCGGCCATCAGGTCAAGCTCATTGAAATCCGAACGCATCAATTGGAACGGCTGGCATGTGATCTGCCCAAAGAGGTGCTGGTATGGGGGAGTGGTACCGATCCCAGTGTTCTGGAAGCAGCCGGGATCCGTTCGGCCGATGTCCTGGCAGTGGTGACCGGAGCCGATGAAATTAATCTGGTGGCTGCCACCATTGCCCGCCTGGAATATCAGGTACCGCGGATTCTGGCGCGGATTAAAAATCCCAAGAACGCCTGGTTGTTTACCCCGGAAATGGGGGTGGATGTAGCATTGAACCAAGCCGAATTGATGGCGACGCTGGTTGCTGAAGAAATGTCAGTGGGGGATATGATGACCCTGCTTAAGCTGAATCAGGGCCAGTTTTCACTGGTGGAAGAAAAGGTGCATCCGGAATCGCTGGCAGTGGGTAAGATGGTCAGAGAGCTGGAGCTGCCGACGGAATGTGTTTTAGTGGCAATTATCAGAAACGGCCAGCTGAGTATTCCCCATGGTGATACCCGGTTATTACCGGCCGATGAGGTACTGGCGATAATTCATGCCGCTGATCTCCAGGATCTGGCCAAGATATTGGGGCCAGTCCGCTGAGTTAGTCAATCGCTTCTGGACAGGCCTGTCAGGTTTAATTTGGAGAATTTTTTACGGTTGTCCGTTTTCGTTCATCCTGGCAGATTGATCAGAAAATGATGTTTTATTCCCGTAATTAGGGGTAAAAACATATGAAAACTCGTTATTTAATTTTAAACTTAATTTTAATACTTACGGAGAGGGAAACATGAAAAAGTATGAAATCTCAATTGTCGACGATGAACCCATCAATTTGATGATCTTAAAAAAATTACTGAGTCCCTCTTTTCTTATTCGTGCCTATAAATCCGGAGCGGAACTGCTGCAGGCGGTCGAAAAGGGAATCAAGCCGGATCTGATTCTAATGGATATTATGATGCCAGGAATGGATGGCTATGAAACCTTGTCGGAATTACGGAAAGACCCGGACAACCTGGGGATACCAGTTATTTATATTTCGGCACTGGATAGTCTTATTGATGAAGAAAAGGGGTTTCGGCTGGGGGCGGTTGATTATATTACTAAACCTTTTCGGCCGGGGATTGTGTTGGCCAGAGTTAATGCCCAGCTGGAACTCAAACAAGCCAGAGATCGGCTTAAAAACCAGAACGCATGGCTGGAAGCTGAGGTCAAACGACGGATGGTGGAGAATCAGCTGATTCAGGATACAACCTTGAATGTTTTTGCCGAATTGGTTGAAACCCGGGATAATGATACCGCTAATCATGTGTTGCGAACCCAGAACTATGTGCGGATTATCGCAAAGCGACTGCAAAAAAAAGAGAAGTTTAAAAACCGGTTGGGTGATGATACCATTGAACGGATTGTAAAAGCGGCGCCGCTTCATGATATTGGGAAAATCGGGATTCCCGATGCCATCTTATTAAAACCGGGAAAGCTTGACTTTGCAGAATATGAGGTGATGAAAACGCACTGTAAAATCGGCGGAAATGCCATTCGTCTGGCCATTAATAAAACCTTATCCGTCAATAAAACGGATAATGAAAAGGGCGAAATCACAGCGCTGTACTTTTTAGAAGAGGCCGAGAAAATCATGAATTATCATCATGAGCGATGGGATGGGAAAGGGTATCCAGAAGAACTGTACGGCGATGAAATCCCCATATCGGCCAGGATCATGGCGTTGGCCGATGTTTTTGATGCGCTCACCACGGTGCGACCTTACAAAAAAGCCTGGGGTATGGATGCGGTGGTGGATTATATTTTAGAACAGAAAGGCTTGCAGTTTGATCCGGATGTGGTTGAAGCCTTTGAAACAGAACTTGAGGCCTTCAGACGGGTTATGAATTATGATCAGACTGCGGACTAATAATAAAAACAAGAAAGAGAAGAGGTGGGGAGTCAAATGACTGATCAGGACAATTCCGGGTTGGTAAAGCAGAATAAGTTATTGGCGGCTTATTTTGAAATGGTGCCGGATCTGCTATTTTTAACGGACGCGCAGGGAATAATTCTGGAATACCTGGCCAAAAAAACATCGGATCTTTACATTCCGCCGGAAGTTTTTATATATAAAAAAATCAACAGCGTATTGCCCCCGGATATCAACAACGCTTTTACAGAGGCCATGGCAATGGCCAGAACGACGGGTCAAATGCAAACCTTTGAGTATGATTTACCTTATGCCGATGGAAATCATCATTTTGAATGCCGGATGAGTTGGCTGGTCGAAAGCGAAAATTTCGTTGAGGTAATCCGGGACATTTCTGAACGCTATCAGATGGAACAGGATCTCAAAAATGCCCGAAGAATGTTGGAAGAACGTTTTGAAGAACGTGAAATTGAGCAAAAATATATTGTCGATCAACTGTATCTTCATACTGAACTGATTCGCGAAATCAGCCAGCTGGAGTCTGGGATCAATGGCGATATTCACTGGTTTTCTAAGGAAATAACAAAGCTCCTGGGGAATCGGCTGGGAATCGATCGGGTCTCAATCTGGCAATATAATGATGAGCAGACGATGATGGAATGTCTGGATCTTTATGTAAAAAAAGAGAAAACTCACACCCAAAAAATAACCATGAACAGAGTCGATCAGCCGCTGACCTTTGAGTACCTGATAAAAAACAGATATATGATCATTGACGAAAAGTCGGTTGAACCACAGGAAATAGACTATTGGCAGGCATATATGAAACCGTTGGGTGGAACGACTCTGTTGGTTTGCAGTGTCTTATGCAATGGCAAGGCGATTGGTTCGATTGGTTTTATGTATGTTAATAAAAACCATGAATGGGGAAGCGACGAAATCACTTTTGGTTGTCATATCGCAGATCAAATTGGAACGGCTTTTTTAAATCGGGAACGAATGGTGATAACCCAGGCATTACGACAAAATGAAGCGTTCTTAAACCGGGCTCAGGAGGTTTCTAAAACGGGACACTGGCATTTTAATATTAAAGAAAATAGCCTGACCTGGTCTAATGAAACCTATCATATTTTTGGTGAAGAAATAGGAACACCGCAAACATTCGAGAGTTATATGAAATTTGTCTACCCGGATGATCGCGAAAAAATTATTGCGAATTGGATGGAAAAATCGGCGGAAGGTCGGTCGTTTACGGTTCTTCATCGTATTTTTGCAGGCAATGAGATACGCTGGGTGGAGGAACGATCAGAATTCGAAAAAGATCATGAGGGTAATCCGATCGCCAGTTGGGGAACCGTTTCGGATGTAACTGAAAAGATTTACTACCTGGAAGAACTGGAGAGCTATCAAAAGCATCTTGAGGAAATGGTTTTTTCCAGAACCACCGAATTGGAGATGGCAAAACTTGAAGCAGAAGCTGCCAGTCAGGCCAAAAGCTCCTTTTTATCAAATATGAGTCATGAAATCCGGACTCCCATGAATGCCATTATCGGTCTTGCCCATCTGATCAAGCGGGATCCCCTGACCATGCGTCAGGAGGAACAGATTGACAAGCTGACGGAGGCGGCTAATCATTTGATGCAGATCATTAATGATGTGCTGGATCTGTCAAAAATTGAAGCTGGGAAAATGTTGATGGATGCTCATGATTTTGAGCCGACCCGGGAAATCGACAGGGTATGCAATATTTTGGGAGATGAAGTGGCCAAAAAGAATCTCAACTTACTTGTTGATGTGGATCATATCCCTGTGGTCTTGCGGGGAGATGCGGTTCGTTTTGGCCAAATATTACTTAATTTAATGAGTAATGCGGTGAAGTTTACCGAAACAGGGAGCATCAAGATCGTTGCCCGGATCATAAAGCAGGATCAAAAACAGATCCGGCTGCGATTTGAAGTATGGGATACGGGGATTGGCATGTCAAAAAAACAGATGAAAAACCTGTTTCAGGATTTTGTTCAGGCTGACGAATCAATGACCCGTCTTTATGGCGGAACCGGTTTGGGGCTGGCCATCAGCTCTCGTCTGGCTAAATTTATGGGTGGCGAAATTGGCGTTGAAAGCGAGCCGGGGGAGGGAAGTCGGTTTTGGTTTGAGTTACCCTTTGAAATATCAAAAGCGCTTCCCAAAAATAGAATCAGCATTAAGTCTTCCGAGGAAGTACGGGTTTTAGTGATTGATGATATGCAAGAAGCCCGGGAACTGATGATCTGTATGCTTACTGACTTGGGAATTCAGTGTCAGGCGGTCAGTTCAGGAAATGAAGGATTGAAAGCTGTGTTGCAAGCCGATCAGCTAATGAATCCCTACCAAGTGGTATTTATGGATCTCAAAATGCCGGATATGGATGGCATTGACACAGCGCTGATGCTTCAATCGCTGGAACTGAAAACCAGGCCAACGGTTTTTCTGATTACCGGATATGGCAATCAGATAACCTATGAAGAAACGCAGCGAGCAGGGATCAGCCGGATTCTGGTCAAACCGATGACACCATCAACCCTCAATGATGTATTAATGGAACTGCTGGAAAATGATAGGGAATCAAAAATACCTTCTTCTCTGAAAGCACTGGAGGATCGGTTAAAGCAGTATGAACAGATAAGAATACTGATTGTTGAGGACAATCAGATTAATCAGGAAATCGTCGGGCAACTTCTAGAGCCTTTTAATTTTAAGATAGAGCTGGCTGAAAATGGTCAGAAAGCCTTCAACAAAATCGCTCAGACCAAATTCGACTTGATCTTAATGGATGTCCAAATGCCGGTAATGGATGGGTTGGCGGCGACAACCATCATCAGAGGCTTGCCGGATTGGGAAACGATCCCCATTTTAGCGATGACCGCCAATGCCTTCGAAGAAGATCGGCGTAAATGCATTGAAGCCGGGATGAATGATCATCTGGTGAAGCCAGTGGAACCCGAGCTTTTATACAAATGCCTAATCAAGTGGCTGCCGATTAAAAAAAATGACCCAGAAAACAAAGTGGCTCCTAAAAGTGATGCCCTAAAAGACCCGGTAAGTTATTCAACTGTGGTGCTGGAAGAACAGCGCTGGTTAAAAGCCCTGTGGCAGGTGGATGGCTTGAATGTGGAAACCGGACTGAGAATGCTGGGTGGCGATAGCTCTGTTTATTTGAGATTGATCCGCCAGTTTGGCCAAAAGTGTGAAACAGAGGCGATTCATATTTTAGAGCAGGCCGCAGCAGAAAACTACCAGAGCATTATGCAAACGGTCCATTCAATTAAGGGTGTAGCGGGAAATCTGGGGGCCATAAAAATACAGGAGCTGGCGGCTGAACTGGAACAGGCGGTCCGAATCAAATCGGGAAAAGAGCAATTTGAAAAAATGGCAAATAATTTTGTTGCAGAAATAAGACATTTTGCGGAGGCTTTACCGAAAGAAAGGATTTCTCCTGAGAATCCACAAAAAGACGAAGGGGACAGGGGTCAAGTTGAGACGATCTTGAACCTGCTGGCTGTTTTGCTTGAAAATAATGACACGGATGCCTACGATTTATTTGAGGAACACAAAAACCTGCTCATATTGATGCTGGGAGATGTGGGATTTGAGCTGGAAAGACAGATCCATGAATTTGATTACCGGGACGCACTGCAAACGCTGAGACTGATGATGTAAAACAAGGCGATCATAAGCAATCAAGTACCAATTGAGGTTTAAAATTAATGTGATACCCTCGCAGAAAAAAACGATTTACTGCGAGGGATTTTTTATTTTTTTGCGACTAACCTAATAGATCATGGAGATGGCAATAAAAGGATTCTTTTGTTAGAATAAAAAAGAAGGGTAAAGAAACCTCAGAACCAGTTAATGGGAACAATGAAACTTTTGAAATCGTCAAAATGATTAATAATATAAGAGGAGAACGTGATGGAGAATATGAAAAGAAATGAAGCCCCAAAAGCGAGTCAGTTAGTAATGGTGTTAATAACAGGAATCGCCATATTATTTTTGCTGACCGGCTGCGGCGAATCAACCCCCATTGAAGGGCTGGTTATTTCCAACGAACCTTATGAAAGTTCTGCAGAAATCGGGAATGCCGAGCAGCCAACTGAACTAAGCGTCAGCGATACGGTATATGGTAGTGTTAGTTTTATTGAATCGCCAAAGGGCATGAAATACCAGGCCAAATGGCTGCTGGATGGCAAGGAAATTAAAATCGACGAAAAAACCATGGAAACGGATAAAAGGGGAGAACTCGTATTTCCGCTGGAAGCGCAAAAACTGGCAGCTGGTACGCTGAAGCTGCAGATCCTCTATAAAGATGAGGTATTGGCCGAAAAAGAAGTGCTGGTTAAATAAGTTTGATTAAAAAATCGGGTGGGATATTGAGGTAGCAAAGTGAGCAAAGAAAATTGCGAAAAAAAATTCAAAAGAATATATGCCCAATACGTTGATGAAATCTATCAATATGTATTTTTGCGAACCGGTGTAAATGTCGGAATTGCCGAAGATCTTACCCAGGAAATATTTTTGGATGTATTTAAAGGCTTGAGTCGATTCAAGGGTTTATGTTCAGAACGAACCTGGGTGTATAAAATTACTAAAAACAAGGTCAATGATTTTTATCGAAAACAGTATCGGCACCTGGAACCGATCCCCCTTGAGGATGACTTAACTGCGGAAATAAGTGATCCGAAACAGGATATGGATGCTTTGGTTGAAAAAACATTTTCCAGCGCGAGCATTATCGATTGCCTGAATCAACTCCCTGAACATTATAAGCTGGTTCTATTGCTAAAATACATCGATGACAGAAGTGTCAAGGAGATTGCAACAATTACCAATAAATCACCAAAGGCCGTTGAAAACATATTGTTACGGGCAAGAGCCGGATTTATTAAAGCCTACCAAACCCTGAAAGCAGAGGAGATACGATGAAAAACAATCGTGATGATTTTATCAAAAAAGCCTTCAAATCCCTTGATGAAGGATCAAAACCAAGTCAAAAACAAAAACAGATGATGCTGGATAGGCTATTGATCCAGGTACAAACCGAGGAAACCTCTGGATTGGGCCGATACCGAAATCTGGTAACAATCTATCCCTGGCGATTCGGGTTTGGGGTATCAGCCATTCAGGCGGTATTGTTTACACTGATGTTTGGCGCAGACTATACGAATTTTGTTTTACAATTACTGGGGAGGTAAAAGATGGAGATTTTTTTAGAAATGCTTAATCGACCAGTAGAAGCTTTCGAACGCGGAAATAAAAAGCTGGCCTGGAGCTTGGTGGGTATTACCATTTTAATAATGACTGTATTTGATGTGATGATGAACTATCTGGTAAACGGCAACGATTACCCGGTGGAAATCAATTTGCTTAAGCTCTTATTGCTGGCGGGTCTGGGGGTGGTGACCTATCTGGGCATTTGCGGAATGCTCTGGGGAGTCTGCAAGCTACTGGGCAGTCAAACCAGGATTGGTGTTTATGTCAAAACATGGGGATTGACGTATATTCCAACGATAATCTGTGGAGTTACAGTGGTGCTGGTGGAAGCATATTTCACACTTTTCTGGAATAATTCCATTTGGGGATTTGTGCTTAACATTTTGTTTGTGGGAATTTTAATCTGGAAAACCATCCTTTATGTGGTGTTTTTAAAAGAGGTGGCCGGGCTGGGCGGCAAGAAATTGATGATAGCATTTGTACTTTGCGGTATTGGGATTCTAATCCTGGCTTTTTTGAATATGAGTTTGGGATTGAAAACCCCGATTCTTTAAGATGTTGCCTGCCACAATAAAGCTTTCTGGTAAAGTTCTTAAAGGTTGTGGTGATTATGTTAGAAACCGGTTAAATTTGCAAAAAATTCTTGATTTTGACAATCTTTTATAGTACAATTCGAGACGAATGATAGAAATAGATTTATGTCTATTTGGCGTGTTCATAAACAGGATTTATGAAGACAGCAAAGAATTCTTTTGACCATTTCTTTATCGGATTTAACCTGGTGATAAAGAAATTGAATGCCATACGGACAGCTAGGTCAAATGCCGATTGGCAACTTTCGTTGCCTTATTGATTGAGTATTAGCTCAAATTTTATAAGTTGGTTACTTAAAACCGTGTGCGTTTTTGCACATCACTCTTGTGAAACAATCAATAAGAGTAGTAAAAGTAAGTTCTTGCTATATAGACTCTAATTTCTACGTTTGAAATCATGCATAGACGGTGCGATCATACGCTCGTGTAAATACAAACCAGTAGAAATAAACTCAAGTGGATGAACAGCAGATGCTGAAGGATCACTTGAGTTTTTTGTTTTATTAAATTAAGATAGCCAAATTACAATGCGAAAAAATGGAAACGGGGTGGATAAATGGATAATAAATTAAAGTTGAATGGTTTTAACAATCTGACCAAGTCTTTAAGCTTTAATATTTATGATGTATGCTATGCAAAGAGCGAACGGGAACAACGGGACTATATCGCCTATATTGATGAGCAGTATAACTCAGATCGCTTGACCAATATTTTATATCACGTCACGGAGATGATTGGCGCTCGGGTTCTGAACGTATCGAAGCAGGATTATGATCCACAGGGAGCCAGTGTTACCTTTTTAATTGCCGAAGAAACCTTTTTACGGGAATATCGGGAAGAAAATGTTGAGAAGACGGATTTGCAGGGTGATACGGTGGTAGCCCATCTGGACAAAAGTCATGTCACCGTTCATACCTATCCGGAATATCATCCGGACACTTCCATTGCCACCTTTCGAGTGGATATTGATGTGGCCACCTGTGGCGAAATTACCCCGCTCAGTACCCTGGATTTCCTGATCGGCAGCTTTGATTCGGACATTATTACCATGGATTATCGGGTTCGGGGGTTTACCCGCGACGTCAGTGGCAAGAAACTGTTTATGGATCATAAAATCACCTCGATTCAGGATTACATTGATGACAAGACCTTAAAGGAATATGATGCCATTGATATTAATGTTTATCAGTCCAATCTCTTTCACACCAAGATGATGTTAAAGGAAATCTGTCTTCAGGATTATTTGTTCAATACCGATGCTTATGAGCTACCGCCACGAACGCGGCTGCAGATTACCGAAAACCTCCGTCGCGAAATGATCGAAATTTTCAGCGGCAGTAATGTATATTAATTACGTGTATTAATTGGGAAGGAATAAAAACGTGCCAAAATTAAATCAAGAACGGATGCCGATATTGGCGGCACTCAACGAATTCAAAAGAAATCGGCTGGTTCCCTTTGATGTGCCCGGCCATAAACGGGGCAAGGGGAATCCGGAATTAACAGAATTTTTAGGGGAACGCTGTATGACCTTGGATGTCAATTCGATGAAGCCGCTGGATAATCTCTGCCATCCGGTTTCGGTAATTAAAGAGGCCGAGGAACTGGCGGCGGATGCCTTTGGTGCCAAACAGGCTTTTTTTATGGTCAATGGTACGACTTCGGCGGTTCAGACCATGGTATTGTCAGCCTGTAAAAAAGGGGAGAAGATTATTCTGCCCCGCAATGTCCACCGCAGCGTCATCAATGCGATGATTCTGGGCGGTGCCATCCCGGTTTATGTAAATCCCGAAACGAATCATGAAATCGGTATTTCATTGGGGATGACCCTCTCCGCAGTAGCCAAAGCGATCCAGGAAAATCCGGAGGCCAAAGCGATCCTGGTCAACAACCCGACCTATTATGGGGTTTGCTCCAACCTGAAAGCGATCGTCGAAATGGCGCACGCAGCAGGGATGCTGGTACTGGCCGATGAGGCCCATGGCACCCATTTCTATTTTGGCGAAAACATGCCGATCAGCGGGATGGCAGCCGGTGCCGACATGGCCTCGGTCAGTATGCATAAATCCGGCGGATCGCTGACGCAAAGCTCTTTTTTATTGGTGGGGGCGGGGATGAACCCCGGTTATGTCCGTCAGATCATCAATCTGACTCAGACCACCAGCGGGTCCTATCTGCTGCTTTCCAGTCTCGATATTTCCCGCAAAAATCTGGCCGTCAATGGCAAGAAAATCTTTGCCAAGGTAACCGCCATGGCCCAATACGCCCGGGATGAAATCAATCAGATCGGCGACTATTACGCTTATTCCAAAGAACTGATCAATGGTGATACGATTTACGATTTCGATGCCACCAAGCTGTCGATTAATACCCTGAACGTTGGACTGGCGGGGATTGAAGTTTACAATATTCTCCGGGACGAATACGATATTCAGGTGGAGTTCGGCGACGTGGGCAATATTTTGGCCTACATTTCAGTGGGTGACAGCCAACGCAATCTGGAACGGCTGGTCTCGGCGCTGGCCGAAATTCGCCGGATCTATAAAAAAGACAAGGCCGGGATGCTGCAATATGAATATATCAATCCCGCGGTGACAGTGGCCCCGCAGGAAGCTTTTTATGCGGACAAGGAAGCCCTGCCGCTGGAAAAAAGCGGCGGCCGGATCTGTAGCGAGTTTGTAATGGCTTATCCGCCGGGGATTCCGATTTTGGCTCCCGGGGAAATGATTACAGAAGAAATTCTAGACTCCATTGAATACCTGAAAGAAAAGGGCTGTTTTTTAACCGGCCCCGAAGACATGGAAATAGAATATCTCAATGTGCTGAAGGAGGATTGATTAAATGGAATTATGGTTTTCCGAAAAACATACCCCCAGTGTCAAATTTTCCATTCAGGTGGATCGCCAGCTTTACTGCGGACAAAGTGAATTTCAGCGGATCGATATTTTTGATTCCAAAGAATTTGGCCGTTTTTTAACCCTGGATGGTTACATGATGCTGACCGAAAAAGACGAATTTATCTATCATGAGATGATGGTGCACATACCCATGGCTGTTCATCCGGCGGCCAAAAAAGTGTTGATTATCGGTGGCGGTGATGGCGGCGCTATCCGCGAGCTGGTGCGTTATCCGCTGGTTGAACACATTGATCTGGTCGAAATTGACGAGCTAGTGGTGGAAGTCTGCAAAAAGCATCTGCCTCAAACGGCCTGCTGCTTTAGTGATGAGCGGGTGACCATCCATTATCAGGATGGCCTGAAATTTATTCGCCGCTGTGAAAATGAATATGACCTGATCATTGTCGATTCCACCGATCCCTTTGGACCCGGCGAAGGCCTATTTACCAAAGAGTTCTATGGTAATTGCTATAAGGCGCTGAAAGAAGACGGGATCATGGTCAATCAGCATGAAAGTGCTTTTTATCTGGATGATGCGGTGGCGATGCAGCGGGCTCATAAGCGCATTGTCGAGTCCTTCCCGATCAGCCGGGTCTATCAGGCTCATATCCCCACCTATCCCTCGGGGCATTGGTTGTTCGGCTTTGCTTCAAAAAAGTACCATCCGACTGAGGACTTAAAGGCCGTGAAGTGGAATGCGCAGGGTTTTAAAACCCGCTACTATAATACCCAATTACATGTTGGCGCCTTTGCGCTGCCAAACTATGTGGAGGAACTGTTAAAAGATGTTGAATAAAAATATTGAGACCTTTTTAGGTTGTGACAACGAATATGGGGAAGCGGACATTATCGTTTTTGGCGCGCCCTTTGACTCCACCACCTCCTTTCGTCCCGGCACCCGCTTTGCTAGCCGCACCATGCGGGGGGAATCCTACGGACTGGAAACCTACAGCCCCTACCAGGACAAAGATCTGGAAGATCTGGCCGTTTTTGACGGCGGCGATCTGGAACTTTGTTTTGGTGATACCGAAAAGGTGCTGGCAGCGATTGAAAGCTATACCACCAGGGTATTAAGAGATGGTAAGCGGCCGGTCATGATCGGCGGTGAGCATCTGGTGACCCTGGGAGCGGTTCGGGCGGTGGCCCGGAAATATCCGGATCTGCATGTGGTTCATTTTGATGCCCATGCCGATTTGCGCAATGACTATCTGGGGGTTACCCTGTCCCATGCCACGGTGCTGCACCGGGTTTGGGATATCATTGGTGACGGCCGGATCTATCAATTCGGGATTCGCTCTGGCGAACGCAGTGAGTTCCAATGGGGCAAAGATCACGTCACCACCCAGAAATTTAATTTTAAGGGCCTGGCCGAAGTGATCGAAAAACTACAGGGTAAACCGGTCTATTTCACCCTGGATCTGGATGTATTAGACCCCTCCGTTTTCCCCGGTACCGGTACCCCGGAACCCGGCGGCGTCAGCTTTATGGAGCTGCTTGAAGCGATCCAAAAAGTCGGAGAACTGAATATTGTGGGTTGTGACATCGACGAGCTTTCGCCAATCTATGACCAGAGCGGCGCTTCCACCGCCGTAGCCTGCAAGGTGCTGCGGGAACTCTTATTGGCGATGGCCTAAACGAATTGTAGGGGCGATCCGTGATCGCCCGAACCTTGTTATGATGTGTTAAATGATAGAAAACAGGAGGAACAAATTATGGGAAAAGCATTAATTATCGGTTGCGGCGGTGTTGCCAGTGTGGCGATTCAAAAATGCTGTCAAAACAGCGACGTGTTTACCGAAATCTGTATTGCCAGCCGAACCAAAAGCAAGTGCGATGCGCTAAAAGATAAATTGGATGGCGGGGCGACAATAATCACCACCGCTCAGGTCAATGCCGATCACGTCGATGAGCTGATTGCGCTGATTGAAGATGTCGATCCGGACGTGGTCTTGAATCTGGCTTTGCCTTATCAGGATCTGACCATTATGGACGCCTGTCTGGCCACCAAAACCCATTACGTCGATACCGCTAATTACGAGCCGGAAGATACCGCTAAATTTGAATATAAATGGCAGTGGGAATACCGGGAACGGTTTGAAAAAGCCGGAATTACAGCGCTGCTGGGCAGCGGCTTTGACCCCGGGGTGACCGGCGTTTTCTCGGCCTATGCGATGAAACATCAGTTTGACGAGATCAATTATATCGATATTCTTGATGCCAACGCCGGCGATCACGGCTATCCCTTTGCCACCAACTTCAATCCGGAAATCAATATTCGCGAAGTCACCGCCAATGGCAGCTATTGGGAAGAAGGTAAATGGGTTGAAACCAAACCGATGGAAATTAAGCGGGTTTACAATTTCCCCGAAATTGGCCCTAAAGATATGTATCTGCTCCACCATGAAGAACTGGAATCGCTGGGTCAAAATATCAAGGGGATTAAACGGATTCGCTTCTTTATGACCTTTGGCGAAAGCTATCTGACCCACCTGAAATGTCTGGAAAACGTTGGCATGACCTCGATTGAACCGATCGAATATGATGGTAAAATGATTGTGCCACTACAGTTTCTGGCTGCCGTATTACCAGATCCTTCAACCCTCGGTCCTCGAACCAAAGGAAAAACCAATATCGGCTGTATCTTTCAGGGCAAAAAAGATGGCCGGGACAAAACCTACTATCTCTACAACGTCTGCGATCATGAAGAATGCTACAAAGAAGTTGGTTCCCAGGCGATCTCCTATACCACCGGGGTACCGGCGATGATCGGTGCGATGTTGGTAATGACCGGCCAGTGGCAAAAACCCGGGGTTTACAATATCGAAGAGTTCGATCCCGATCCCTTTATGGAAGCCCTGAATAAATGGGGACTGCCCTGGCAGGAAAGTTTTGAGCCGGAGCTGGTTGATTAAGCATGGCGGAAATGGAATTAACGGACGCCTTCAAGAAACTGCCGACGCCCTGTTATCTGGTCGATGAAAGCCTGCTGATTAAAAACTTAAAAATTCTGGACCGGGTCCAGCAAGCCACCGGGTGTCGGATTCTGCTGGCCCAAAAGGCTTTTTCGATGTTTTCGCTTTACCCCCTGATCGGTCGCTATCTGGCCGGCACCACAGCCAGCGGGCTCTTTGAAGCGCGGCTGGGTCATGAGGAAATGGGCGGGGAAACCCATGTGTTTGCCACCGCCTATCGTGACGATGAGTTTGACGAAATCGTCGAAATTTGCGACCATATTGTTTTTAACTCCTTCAATCAGTGGCAGAAATTTAAGGAGAAAGCCCTTAGCGCCGGACGGGAATGCGGGATCCGGATCAATCCGGAATGCTCCACCCAGGATCACGCCATCTATGATCCCTGTTCACCAGGTTCAAGGATGGGGGTCACCCGCAGCCAGTTTGTTCCCGAGCTGCTGGACGGTATCAGCGGGCTGCATTTTCATACCCTCTGCGAGCAGAATGCCGATGCTTTGGAGGAAACTCTGAAAGCAGTGGAAGAAAATTTTGGCGAATTTCTTAATCAGTTGAAATGGCTTAACTTTGGCGGGGGACATCACATCACCCGGGATGATTACGATATCGAAAAACTGATTGCCGCCATCAAGCGGATTCAGGAAAGCTACGGACTAAAGGTCTATCTTGAACCCGGGGAAGCAGTGGCGCTCAACACCGGGTTTCTGGTAGCCACAGTGCTGGATTTAATCGATAACGGCGTTCAGAATGCCATCCTCGATACATCTGCCGCCTGTCATATGCCGGATGTGCTGGAAATGCCCTACCGGCCCAACATTATCGGGGCAGCATTACCGGATGAAAAACCCTTTACCTATCGGCTAGGTGGGCCGACCTGTCTGGCTGGGGATATTATCGGCGACTATGCCTTTGAGCAACCACTAAAAATTGGCGACCGCCTGGTGTTCTGCGATATGGCCATTTATTCGATGGTTAAAACCAACACTTTTAATGGCATGAATCTCCCTGCCATTGCCATCTTTAACCAGGAAAAAACGATTCAGATGGTAAAACAATTTGGATATGAAGATTTTAAAAACCGGTTATCTTAATAGATTCCGGTTTTTTTTATGAAAAAATCCGGTTAATTGCGGTTGCCTTTATGATATAATAGTTTAAATTAGAATTATTCAATAGCATTAAGATAGAGAACAGGAGAAACATATGGCACATAAATTTAACCCCAATAATAAAAAGAAACTGGATAATGAGTGGCGCCGGGAAAACCTGCCGCCGGTTGAGACGTTGGAAAAACTGGGTTTGAAACCGGGCGACGTTTTTGCTGATATCGGCTGCGGGATCGGCTATTTTACCATTCCGGCGGCACAGATGATTGGGAATAACTGCGCCTATGCCCTGGACACCTTGTCGGAAATGCTGGCAGAGGTTGAACTGCGCAGCACCGCAGCAGGGGTGAAGAATATTGAAATAGTAAAAACCGCAGAGTTGGATCTGTTGATTCCCGATGAGTCTGTCAGTTTTGGCTTGATGGTCAATGTGATTCATGAGATTGTCGATAAAAATCAGTTTCTGGAAGAAATCAGCCGGATTATCAAGCCCGGGGGGAAGTTGGCCGTTATTGATTGGGAAAAAGGGGAAACAGAAATGGGACCACCTATCGATCATCGGTTTGGAAAAGAAGAGCTAACAGCGATGTTAAAGGAAATCGATTTTGAATGTCAGGAAACGATGAAATTTACTGAAAATTTCTATGGGCTTGTTTTCTCAAAAAAATAAATTAACATCACTGGAAAGGTAGCTGAAATGAATAAAGAAATGATTAAAACAGTCGAAAATGATCAGTTTGCCAAATTACTTGGATTGGAGTTGATAAAGGTCGATATTGGCTATGCCGAAGTTAGAATGGAGATTAAAGCAGAACATTTCAATGGGTTAGGTATTGTCCAGGGCGGAGCCATTTTTACCCTGGCTGATTTTGCCTTTGCGGCAGCATCAAATGCCGGCGGAAAGGTTACCGTTGGCATCAATGCCAATATCACCTATTTCAAACCGGCCAAGGGGAGATATCTGCTGGCCAAAGCCACCGAAACCTCGTCAAGCCGAAGTCTCTGCAATTATAACGTGGATATTTTTGATGAAGACAATGCGGTGCTGGTTGCCAGATTCAATGCCGCCGGCTTTATCAAAAATTAAAATGTCCCGATCGAAGTTCAAGAAGAATAGAAATTAAATAGAATCATAAAAAAAAGTGATGGCTTAGCCATCACTTTTTTTTATAATCTTTAGATAGATAAATCCGAGCACTGAAGCCAGAAATACCAGCACGAAGCCAATGATGATTTTCGGAGACGAAACCGATTCTTCGGTGACATAACCGGCCTCTATAACCGTGATGGAGTTGCTGTGAATGTCGACATCGCCACCATGTTGGGCACAGGCCTGGTTAAACACGCCGGTGACCTGTAGCTGGTCACCAATATGTTTGTAGTCCCCAAAAAACTTAATCCTCTGGGCATCGTCAAGTGGCATCCAGATGCCCATGGCATTGGTACCGTCATTGATATTGACCCAGGCATGATCGCCGCGTTCCATCGCTTCACCAATGGCTTCACCGGTAACGGTGACGGTTTGACCGTCCATTGCTTCGGCATTTTCCACCAGCTGATTTAGTTCGACCACATCAGCGGCTGATACCCCGCCACTTAAACAGAAAAGCAGGCTCACCGTAAGAATAAGGGTTTTTATTATTTTGTCCAACATTTTTTTATGCCTCCGATGATGAAGCCGATGAGGGCGAAAACAGAAAGGAATTCCAGTCGGCCCAGATACATGGCAATAATATAGTAGACTTTCATAACTGCCGGCATGCCAGTGGCGGTGATACCGATAGATAATCCCACATTTCCGGTAATCGAGGCAGATTCAAAGGCGGCACTGGCCAGCGGGTAACCGCAAAAGGTTCCGATCAGTGTTCCGATGGCAAAGGTGATCAGATAACAGATGATGATCAGTCCAGAAGCCTTCACCAGACCATCCGCCAGAATCTGATCTTTAATGTGGTGGAAGCGAAAGACCTTGACTTTACGTTCTGAAGCCAACAAGCGTTTCACATCAGCAAGGATGCTTTTAAAGATGATGCCAACTCGCAGTCCTTTAAAGCCGCCGGCGGTGGAACAGGCCGAGCCGCCAATTAGCATCACAATGACGAGAATCAGAATCCCGAAGTCACCCCACTCCAACGCAAATTGTCGGGCATAAACCGAACCGAACCCGGTGGTGGTATGGGCGGATAAAACATTGTAAACAACCCGCCGAAATATCGCAATGGCATCATTATAAACGCCGGTCCGGGCCAACCACAAGACGGCCAGAACGCTGGCCAGAAACGAGGTGATAAAAAAGCTCTGGGTTTCGATGTTTTTGATCAATTCTTTTTTATTACCGGAAAGAATTGCATAATGCAGGCCAAAATTCAGTGAACCCAGAATAAAAAAGATGATCGTCAGGCTCTCATAAGAAAAGCTATGGTAATACATCATGTTCTGGGTATAGGGGGCAAAACCACCGGTGCTCCAGGATGATGCAAAAATAAACAGTCCATTAAAAAATGCCGACAGGGGGGTTAGTCCGATGGTCATGCCGTCAATCCACAAGGCCGCGGTTCCGATGAGCAGATAAACCATGCTGATTTTCCAGATGATCCGAGCCGTCCCCTTGACATTGGGAACCAGGTCGATATCTTTGGCTTCACCGACATAAAAGATGTAGGCACCGCCGGTTTCTTTTAATAAAAAGGTCAGCGCCAGAACAACCATGCCCTGACCGCCAATAAAGGTGAGCATGTGACGCCACATGTTTAAACTGAGCGAGATATGATCCAGATCCTGGGTCAATACCATTCCTGTGGTGGTAAAACCGCTCATGACATCAAAACAGGCATCCAAAAGCGAATTGACATGGCCGCTGAGCAAATAGGGAATGGCACACAAAAACATCAAAATGATCCAGGAAAGTGACGCTACCACAAAACCGTGTTTCCACTGGACAAAGCTCTTGTTGAGGCGGGTCTGCTTTCCGATTATAATGAGGAGCAGGCCGAGAATAACAGAAATAGCCATGGTAATGACAAAGTCCCAAAAGGGATTCCATTCCTGAAGTGCCACCGCTGTCAAAATCGGCAGAACCATCAGCAGGGCGATGCCGAGAACAACAAAACCGGTATAGTAACTGATAATAAAGATACTGTAAAAACGTCCTTTAAAAGTATTCATGGCGATACTAAATCACCACAAGGGTTAGAATAAAAAACATCAGCACATATGCTGATACCGACAGCAGTTCTGTCATCAATCCCATTAGTTCATTTTTTCGTGATTCCATTTTATTGTCCTCCCCGTTATAGGTATTTTTTTAATTTTGCTAAAGCCGCCTTATTGGTAATGACCAGCACCTTGTCATTTTCTAAAAACTGAGTATCACCTCTGGGGTAAATGACTTGTTCATCCCTAAGAATTGAAGTGATGACGCATTCGGCGGGCAAATCCATGTTTTGGATAAATTGATTGGACCACCTGTCACCAGCATGAATGATGATTTCCACAAGAATCATGGAGCCACGTTCAAAGGTATGGATCAGTTTAAAATTATCCTTGTCAAATTCGTATTCAATAAGATTGGCAATCACCTCGGTGCTGCAAACCGTCTTATCCACCCCCAAGGCTTTGAACATGGAAATGTTCTTGGGATTATTGATCCGGGCGATTGTTTTGTTGATATTAAAACTGACCTTGGCAATTTCGCAGATCACCAGATTTTCTTCATCGGTTCCAGTGACGGCGGCAATAATTTCAGCCTCCTGGATGCCGGCGTCTTTTAAAACTTCCAGATCAGTACCGTCACCGCAAATTATTTCAGTGTCGATATCCTCGGCGATTTTCTGGCAAATCGCACTGTTTCTTTCAATTAAGACGACGTGTTAGCCTCTTTTTTTAAGGGTCTTGACCAGATAATAGCCAACCTTTCCGCCGCCGATAATGATTGATTTCATAGTGTTATCTCCTTAGCCAGTGATGTAATGAGTTTATCCTTGTCTTTTTTTAGAATGGTGCAGATGATTTTTGCACCATAAGGAACCAGCTCATCTTTTTTGGGAAAAACAAAGCGATCGGCCACCATTAAGCCGGACAGAATGCAGTGGTATTTTTCTTCGATGCTTTTTACCGTATAAGGCTTGTGTTTTTTAACGGTCAGTTCAATAATTTCAGTGTCTTCTTGGATGACCGCAAGCACTTCCACATTTTTTTCTGAGATCTTCCGTTTAAGGATCTCCACCCCCAGCTGGGTGGGGCAAATGGTATCAATACCGAGCATGTCATAAATATGTTTTCGGCTGGGATCCCCGACACGGGCAATGATTCGTGGCACATTGTAGATCTTTTTGGCGATCAGGGACACCGTAATATTAATATTGTCATCAGCGGTTACCGCTAAAACAAAATTGGCGCGTTTGATTCCAGCTTCAAGCAAACGATCGCTATCATATTCAATGCCTTTAAATTTGGAGCCATTAAAACCGCTCCCCAGAACATTCAATTTTTCGCTGTCATGGTCGATGACGGAAATGTCGTATCCAGTGATGGATAACTCTTTGGCTAAGGTACTGCCTAGCTTGCCACAGCCAACAATAATGATGTGCATAATTTTCTCCTAAATATGAAGCTGAGATGATGGATAAATTAAGTATTGTTGTTATTATTTATCCTACTAAAAAATTATCACAGTTCCTATAAAGTTTGTATAAAGATATTAATACCTTATATAAATTTAATGTTAATGGATAAGCGTTGAAAAATTAACAGTCTTTCGTTATAATGAGGTAAACAGGCGTTAATTTGAGAGAGAGATGGGAAAAATGAAGATAACCGTAATCAATGGAACCATGCGCCATGGCAGCACCTGGCATTGTAAGAACTTGCTAGTGGAAAAGATTGCGCAATGGGAAGAAACTCAGGTCAGAGAGTTTTATCTGCCTAAAGACATGGCGGATTTTTGTAGCGGCTGTTTTTCCTGCTTTTTAAAAGGCGAAGACAGCTGCCCGCAGTCCGACCAGATCCAGCCGATTGTTGCCGCTTTGGAAGAGGCCGACCTGGTGATTCTAACCTCTCCGGTTTACGGGTTGGATGTTAGCGGACAGCTAAAAGCCTTGTTGGATCATCTGTGTTTTATGTGGCTCAGTCACCGACCCAATCCGAAGATGTTTAATAAGGTGGGGATCAGTTTTGCTACTACGGCTGGAGCGGGGCTTGCCCATACCACCAAAACGATGCAGAACAGTCTGAAATTTTGGGGTGTCAAAAAACGATTTGCCAGCAAACAGCGAGTGGCGGCCATGAAATGGAGTGACATACCTGAAAAGAAGCGCAGTCAAATTGAAAAAGAGATGGCACAACTGGCAAAAAAAGCCACCGCATCGGTGGCTAATATCGAGCACAGCACGGCACCCTTATTCAGAAAAATGATGTTTAAGATGATGAAGCAGGCGATGATAAAGAATGACTGGAATCCCACCGATCGTAATCACTGGGAAGCCCATGGTTGGCTAAACGGGACGAAGCCCTTTTAAGATCAGACGACCTCGATGGCGGTGGTCATGCTGAGAATTTGGGCTAACCGATCGCGGGGCAGCGCACGCATATAAGCATCCAAATTTTGCTGCAGGCGGATTTCGGAAGCTGAATAATCAATGGCGTCAATGGCCGGATGGAGGGGATGACGTTTGGTCAGTACGGCCAGTTCAATGTCCTCCAGCAGATCAAAGATCATTGCCGCTTCGGGGGACTCCAGTTCGCCGGCAATGAGCAGGTCTTCCATATCGGCCAGGGTTTTAATATGCTCTTTAATGATAGCCAGCTTATCGTCGAAAAAGCGGCAGGACAAAAACTCCACCACCAGTTCGCGATAAGCCTGGTCATCCATTTTAATCCCCATATTGTAGTGGACAAGGGGCTTGATATTGGGATTATAGCGGGGCACAAAAACCTTGTTGAGAGCGTGGCTGGCCAGTCCCTTGTGAACCGTGGTGGTGATCTGCGGGAGACTGGCGATTAGGTATTTTTTCAATGATGGATTGGTTAGTTCCAGATCGGTGATCAACTCCCAGGCCGCAATTTCTAATTGCCTTTGGAGCTCGGCCGGATGGCGACTTTTTAATTTTTTATCCAGCCCATTGAGATCAGCCGGGCTGAAATCCAGCGGCGACAGGGGAACATTTAATAATTGGCAACCCAGTGCATTTTGAAAAACCTGGGCACCGATATTATCGAGCAGATTTTTGTAGGATTCATCATAACCGCTCATCACTTCATGAATGATATCCGCATCAAAATAGGAACAAAACAAGTTTTCATAATACAGGCTTTCTAGATACTTGATGACGAACTCAACTCCAGCCAGATCCGTTACCGGATGGATCAGTTGATAGTCGATGTCGCTAGGGATCTCATGGACATGAAAATTGATTTCATAGCTTTCAAAAAAGGGCTTAAAACCTTGGTCAATGGTGATGTTATAGGCTTGATTGGCGGTTTTGAGTTTGCTTTTGCGAACCCGGTTAAAAAAATAATTGGCCACGTTTATTTTCCGCTTCAGCACCTGATAACCATATTCATAGAGCTTTTCAATCGGTTCATTTTCAATATGAAAGAGGGCGGCGTCCACATCGGGCAGCGATTTAAGGTAGATGCCGATGGTATAGAGGTTGGAGGCCATGATTCCCTGGGCGATTTCAACCCGAACCGAGCTGCTTTTGCCCTTGGTAAACCGTTCGGTACAGTCAGCCAGAAGTTTAAGACACTCCAGCTGAATGCGCTCGGATTCTTTGGGGCTCAGTGCGCCCTTGACATAGGCCTCCTGGAGCAGCGACTGAAAATAAAATTCGCCACTCAGTTTATTGACATCAATCTTGGTCTGTTTTTTGAGATTATTATTCATCGTCATCCTCTTCTTCCATCAATTTTTCGCTATCATACAGATCATTATAATCGGGATCCAGTCCCAGCCGCACGTTTTTAGCCATCCGTTCCAGTTCCCGAAATTTAAGTTGATCCAGAGAGCCCTGACAGACCCCATCAAAATATTTTTTCATATAGCCGATGAGATCATCATCGCTCATCAAATCCAGGGTTTCATTTTTAAAATAATAAAATATCTCAACCAGCTCATTCAAGAATTCGGCATAGCGGTATTGGGAGATATAGGGGGTGTCGGCAAAGGTCAGGATTACTTTTTCAATGATTCCGCCGCCAAACTCGATGCGACCAAAATTTTTCAGCGAATAGGATCGGGTTTCGACCAGTTCCAGCGCCTGTTCTTCGGACAACACCAGTGCATAGTCTTCAGTAATTTTATTGCATAACAGCACTTCCGAAACGGCCTGTTTTTCGATCAGAAAATGGTCAAACAACATAAGATCAAATGACATATTGGGTACCTCTCTAAAATAAAAACTGTTGATTTAAAAATACATATTGACAAAACAAGCAATATGTGGTATCATTTGTTTGTAAAATAATAAAATGGGTTATTTGCGTGTGTATCATTTATGATAGCACGGATATCTAAATAAATCAATCATTTTAATGTAAGGCCGACCTTGTTTAAGAAACAGTGTCGGCCTTTTTTTGGTGCGCCCGGCATGGGCGCAATCTAACGGGTGAAAGTCCCGAGCACGGGTAGGTAGTGCCAAGTGCATAGCTTAAGGCAAGGGTGTCCCCGGCGACGGGGAATCTGAAGGAAGCCGGCGGCAAACTTCCGGTCTGACGAACAGAAAACATATGCAGACGTGTGCGAATCACCAAAGATAACTGAAACCGAAATCACCAATACAAGCAAGCAGACGGATGGACTGCTGGAGGAAATTTTAAACCGTGACAATCTGAATCTGGCCTATAAGCAGGTGAAGAAAAACAAGGGTGCAGGTGGAATTGATGGGATGCAGGTAGATGAACTTCTGCCCTACCTGAATAATAATATATGAACAAACAGGATTTCACGGATCTTGAATTTTATTAAATCTATTGACGATCAATGCCTAAAAATGGCATACTAGAACTAATTGAAAATTGCAAATATAATAAAAAAACGAATGCATCGTATTAAAAATTGTTTTTTAAACAGATCACAGGGTGGAACTGATATAATACAGCAGCAAGCGTAAAATGATGCCAGGTAAAAGATCAGCGGCAGATTGGTTAGCATGAAAAGAGACTAATTGCAGTGATGGCAATAAGACTGGGCAATGCCAGCCTTTGCAGAGAATTTAAGATAACAGGAAGAGATCACTACGGTTAAACGTTAACCGATGATTGAAGAAGGAAAACTATGAAAATAACAGCACTGAATATTGCAATTATCCTGATTATTCTTTTTTTGTTTGGTCTAGGTCTGTACTTAAGTATCAAAAAAGGCCGAAAAAGAAAAAAAGAACGGGAAATTCGTCGCTTTAATGAGCTGGTTCAGACCTTCATCGAGTCTGAGGAGATACCCGTTTCGTTAAAAAATGATGAATTCAACTATATCTTTGTCAATTTGGCGATGGAAGATTTCTATGGAATCAGTTCAGAAGAAATCATCGGACAGGATGATTTCGAAATTCTGGAAGAAAAGATGGCCATAAAAGAGCGAAAAACAGATAAAAAAGTACTAGCGACAAAAACCTTTGTGACCGATGAGATGCTGTGGCGAGGTAAAATTTTCAAAACCACCAAATTTCCCGTTGACCTGCTCAATGGAAAATTTGGTGTCGGTGCCTATATCCGCTCGGCGTCGGAAAAAAACCGTGAGAAATATTTGAAAACATTGATGTCAATCAGTGACGGTGTGATGATTGTCGATCCCATGGGAAAGATCGAAATGCTCAACAGCACGGCCGAGGAAATGACCGGCTGGACGGCCAGGGAAGCCATGGGAAAACACTATTCCCAGGTCTTTGTATTGGAACATGAAAAGGACAGTGAAGTTGTTCCAGATCCCATTGAGGAAGCCTTTCAAGATACCAATATGAAGGAATTTGACAGCCATGCGGTACTGGTTTCCAGAGACGGCCGAAAACTCCATCTGGAAGACAGCATTGCCCCCATCAGTGATGACGAAGGGCATATCGACGGAGTCATTGTCATTTTCAGAGACGTTACTGAAAAGAAAGAAAAACGAGCCGCCATTGAGTATAATAGCTTCCATGACGCCCTGACTGGTTTATACAACCGCCGCTTTTTTGAAGAAGAACTGGTTCGTCTGGATACCGAAAGAAATCTGCCCCTTTCAGTCATTATTGGCGATGTCGACGGATTGAAATTGACAAACGATATTTTTGGCCACGAAGCCGGCGATGAGTTAATTAAAAAGGTTTCGGAAATATTTAAAAAAGTCTGCCGGGCTGACGATATTATCGCCCGCTGGGGTGGGGATGAATTTGCCATCCTGTTGCCGCAAACTGAAAAGAAAGATGCTCAAAAACTTACTGAGCGAATCAAAGATAATTTCAGTAAAGAAAAAATAAAATCGATTCAGGGGAACGTCTCCCTGGGCGTGGCAACAAAGTATGAACCGGAAGAAAATATCGAAGTCATCATTGCCAGTGCCGAAGATAATATGTATATGAAAAAAACCCTGAATCGGGGTAAAAAGAAGGAAGATGCCTTTAATGTTATTCTGGATAAGCTATATGGCGAATTGCCAGCAGAAGCTGAACATGCCAGAAGAACCAGTGAGATATGCAAAAAAATTGCCCGCAAGATGAAGTTGCCTGAAGCAGAAATCAATAAGGTCTCAAAAGCGGCCTACCTCCATGATATTGGAAAAGTTGCCCTGGATAAAGAGGTGGCCAGTAAAAATGAATATGTGGTGGATGACACCTACAAAGAAATGAAATTGCATCCGGTCGTCGGCTATCGGATTTTGAATGCGTTTGATCATACAATGGATCTGGCCAATGTGGTGCTGGGACATCATGAACGTTGGGACGGAACCGGCTATCCCCAGGGACTCAAGGGTAAAGAAACACCCAAACTCGCCCGGATTATTGCTGTCGGCGAGCGATTTGATGATATGACAACGGATAAAGATTATCGCAAGGCCATCAGTATCGATGAGGCCCTGGATGAAATGAAACGAAATGTCGGTACCCATTATGATCCGGAAGTGGTGGAGGCCTTGGAAAAAGTGATTATTGATGAGAACACCTATACCACCAAGATAACCCGATAAGTACGAAAAGGATGAAAAAAAGGCCTCAGTAATGGATCATTATTGGGGCCTTAAGTGTTGTTCAATCACCTTGCAGAAGATCTTTACCATGCCGGGGTCAAACTGGGATTCGGCACAGGAAATAATCTCGTTTATCGCTATTTCAGGGGCGAGCGCCGCACGGTAGGGACGGTCATTGGTCATCGCATCATAGGAATCAACGATCGCTAAAACCCGACATTCAATCGGGATATCTTCGCCAGCTAGCCCTAGCGGATAGCCGCTGCCATCCCATTTTTCCTGATGTTTTAGAATGAGGTGGGAAATTTCGCTAAGTTCCGAGGATTCATTGGCAATCCGTTCGCCGATGGCACAATGGGTTTTCATCACCTTCCACTCATCAGGGGTCAAAGAACCGGGTTTTTTGAGGATGCTGTCGGGGATTCCAACCTTGCCGATATCATGGAATTTAGTCAATAACTGAATCCGATCCATCACATTCTGGGGTAAACGCAGCGCCTGGGCGATCAGGGTGGCCAAGGTGCCCATCCGATTGGTATGGCCTTCGGTGACATAATCTTTGGCTTCCAGGGCTTTCATCAGGGTTTTAACCAGATTGTTTCGGGTGCTGGATTCTTTGAGCAGCTTATTCTGATACATATTATTGTCGGCTTCCTGGAACAGGAAATCGGTACTGACTAAACCGACAGCGTGATAAGAATAGCCGTAGGACAGGGAGATTTTAAAGGTTGCATCCGGCAATTCGTTCAGACATTTTAAATGTTCATTCATCTTTTCAAGTGCCGCTTCGATGTTCTCCGGCAGCTGATTTTTGACAATCACAGCAAATTCATCACCGCCAACCCGGGAAACAATCCCCATCGATTGAAAGCAGCTGCTGATGACCTGGCTGGCCGATACAATCACCTGATCCCCCATTAAATGCCCCAGGGTGTCATTGACAAATTTAAGGCCATCAATATCCAGTAGCAGGATGGTTAAATTTTTAATGTTCCAATTGTTAATTTTGGCCAATTCGGCTTCAAAAAAACGGCGGTTGTTAATATGGGTCAGGGTATCTTTGTCGACCAGATCGCGCAGTTTCTTTTCCATGATCACGCGTTCGGTCATATCTCGGATCATGATCAGAACCTCATCGAAGCTGGAAATTTGCACCCGGACTTCAAAGTAATGAAGGGATTCTTGAAACGGCATCGAAAAATAATAGTCGGATAAAACCCGGGTGTGCATCACCAGTTCGATGACCTGCTTCAAATCAGACATCAGAATCTGGTTTCGCATGATCTCCAGAAGGACAAAGGCAGTGGTTTTCAGTGAAGGATTCAGTGGCGTGATCTGACCTTTGCCGTTACTGATCAGCAGAATATCGGGAATGGTGGCGATTAAAGCCCTGGTGCGGCTGTTAATCCGTTCCAGATCCAGCAGTTTCGTTTGCAGTTCGGAGTAGTAATTTTTCTTAAAGGAGTTTTCGCCCAGACCGATAATCGATTCCCGGGTAATTTCTTTCTTATTTTTGGGATTGCAATACTCGTCCATAAATAATCCTCACCTCTTCTTTTGTCAAAACCCTGGGGTTGGTTACCATACAGGGATCATTCAGGGCATTTTCCACCAAATAATCGACCGTGCTTTCTTCAAGATTATTCACCATTATACGGGGGGGGATATTTAGATTTTCCCGCATCGAAACGATCCGGTTAATAATCATTTCCAGCAGCAAATGATCACTGACGTTATCAACCGCCAGGTCTAATTGTCTGGCAATGTTGCGATAGCGGTCGGGAACTGTTTCAAAATTAATGCGGATGATATGCTCAAGCAGGATGCTGTTACATTCGCCATGAGGTAAATCCAGCAGACCACCCATAGAGTGTGACATGGCGTGGACGGCGCCGAGGCTGGCATTGGAAAAAGCCAAACCGGCCTGGAGGGAACCAAGCATTAGCTGAAACATCGTTTCAATGGTTCGCTGAGGGCTTGTTGATTTTTCAATTACCTGACTAATCAGGCGGATCGATTCCAGGGCGTGAACGTCAGTAAGGGCTGAATGGGTATTTGATACATAAGCTTCGATGGCATGGGTGAGGGCGTCCATAGCGGTACAGGCGGTTAAATAGGGATCCATGGTCATCAGTGGAACAGGGTCGATAAGGGCCAGATCCGGCACCACCTTTTTACTGATTATTGCCCGTTTAATATTAGTAGCGGTATCCTTGATAATGGCAAATTGGGAAACATCGGCAGACGATCCGGCAGTGGTGGGAATACAAATCAGCGGTGGTCCCGGCATCTTTACTTCGTCAACACCTTCGTAGTCCAGAATATTGCCGCCATTTGAAGCCACGATGCTGATGCATTTCGCACAGTCAATGGAACTGCCACCGCCGATGGCGATGATCAAGTCACAACCCAGCGATAAAAAAAGATCAGCCCCGAGCATCGCTTCAATATCCTTGGGATTGGGGGTTGTTTCATCAAAAAAGAAGAGCTTTTCAACATGGGGGCGAATCAGATTGATGGTTTCATGGAACCATTCAAAGTCATGAATAGCTTTATCCGTTACAATCATCGGTTTTTTGGCATTAAAATGAGAGATGTAACGACCAATTAATAAGCGGGCATCGACACCAATGATTATTTCCGGAATCACAAATTTCCTTAGTTCCAATAGGGTTTCAGTCATAACAATAACCTCGCATTCTTATTGAAAATCTGTTACTTTAGTATAACAGCTGAAATTCTATCTGTAAACATAGCGTTGCCCTAAAATGCAGATAGTCTAATAAAGGGATTATCTATACTAATTACCCGTGTCCGCTGATAATTAACGTAAATTTAACACGTTGATAATATTAATAACAGTCTCCCATGGATATAATTTGTGACATCAACAAGGGGGAGGAATGTGTTTGGATATCAATCAGAATAATGAAGAAGAGCGGTTGAGAGGGGAGCTCTTGGAAATACTTTATCAGAAAAAAATCAAGACCGTTTTTCAGCCCATTGTTTCATTGCTGGACGGAAGCGTCCATGGTTATGAAGCGCTTAGTCGGGGACCGGAGGATTCGCAGCTCCATACACCGGATATGCTGTTTAAATGTGCGCAAAAATTCAACAAACTCTGGGAGTTGGAATTTCTCTGTCGTTCAAAGGCTTTTGAAGCGGCTTTTAAAATAGAAAGTGAATTCAAACTTTTTTTAAATGTAAATCCCAATATCATGCAGGACGCTCAATTCAGAAAAGGCTTTACCCGGGAGTATCTGGAGAAGTTTGCCATTGATCCCAAACGAATTATCTTTGAAATTACTGAGAGTGAGGCCATTAATCATCTGGCGGACTTTATTAAAACCATTGACAATTACAAGGAACAGGATTATCGCATTGCCATTGATGATGCCGGAGCCGGTTATTCGGGGCTCAATTTAATCTCCGATATTCATCCCAATTATATTAAGCTGGATATGAAACTGATCCGGGATATTGATAAAGACATGACGAAACAATCCCTGGTAAGATGTCTGAACGAGTTTTCGGAATATACTGAAACCTCATTGATTGCCGAAGGGATCGAGACCAAGGAAGAATTACTGACACTGATTGAAATTGGGGTTCAGTACGGACAGGGGTTTTTCATTCAAAAACCAAATGGAATTCTAAATTCAATCTCGAAGGATGTGGTTGAAATTGTCATGGAAGAGAATGCCAATAAACGGAAACTGCTGGATAATCGGGTGCTGGACGATCGCATTGAGTCCATTTGCAAACTGGAGAAAACCATTGCCCCGGATATTCTCGTTTCACAAGTTCACGAAATGTTTAAAGAAAATGAAACACTGTCGGGATTTTGTGTGGTTGAAGACCAGATTCCAATTGGGGTGATTACCCGAAATGCCCTGTATAAACGAATTAGCGGACAATACGGATATATTCTTTATGCCAATAAACCGGTTTCCACGATCATGGCTACGGATTTTATGCATGTGGATTGCCTGGCGACCATTGATGTTGTCGGCAAGAATGCCATGCAACGGGATTTTGACAAGATCTATGACTTTATTGTCGTGACCCAGAAAAATCAGTTTCAGGGAACTGTGACGGTTAAAGACCTGATGGAAAAACTGATTGAAATTGAGTTTGTTTATGCCAAGCATTTGAATCCGCTGTCCGAACTTCCTGGTAATCTGATGATTGAACAGCAGCTGGAAAAGGCTCTCAAATCCAAAGATAAAAGAACCATTCTCTATTTCGATCTGGATAATTTTAAAGCCTACAATGATCTTTATGGCTTTGAAAATGGGGATCGGGTGTTAAAGGAGTTTGCTGAGATCTTAAAAACCCGGATCCCAACCGAGCATTTTATTGGTCATATTGGCGGGGATGATTTTATTGCCATTGTTCCCAGAAAGAAAACCGAACAATTGTGTATCAATATCATTAATGCCTTTAATGATGCCGTGGTAAAATACTATAACAAAGAAGATATCGACAAAGGCTATATCACCTCCAAGGACCGGAAGGATGTCGAGGAGAATTTTCCCTTTCTCTCGGTTTCCATTGCTGGAGTGGCCAGCGATCATAATAAAACCATCTTTGAGTTGGCGGAAACAGCGGCAAAAATAAAAAAGAAATGCAAGAAAAAACAGGGCAGCAATTACCTGTTGAGTTGATCTGGTAAGATAAAAAAGATGCCCATGGTGCGTCTTTGAGGTTGTCGATAAACTACCGTACCGACCAATTGTTAATCTGTTGTTCGCTGCGGAATCGGACAGGCTCTGCCGTGTCCGCTCCGATGCGGACAACATGATGTAACAATTGTCGGTACTGGGTTATCTTTTTTAACAGTCTGAAAGATGCGTGTGGCGCGTCTTTTTTTGTTTGCAGCGGCTGCCGGAGCCGGGATGATTGAAGCTTTCCGCAAATGGGTAAGAAAGAGTTAAGATCAATCTAAACGAGGAGAGCGAAAATGAATAATGAATTAAGACCCCAGGTTGTGGTCAGTAAATGTATGGGTTTTGATACCTGCCGCTATAATGGACAGACCCTGCCTGATAAGTTTGTCGAAAAACTGAAAGATTATGTGGATTATCATCCCGTTTGTGCCGAGGTCGAAATTGGCTTGGGGGTACCCCGAAATCCGATTCGCCTGGTGCTGGAAAACGAGCAGATTGTTTTGTATCAGCCGGCATCGGAGACTGAATATACACAGCAAATGATTGCTTTCAGCCACGATTTTTTTGACAGTCTGAAAGCGGTAGATGGATTTATCTTAAAAGGGCGTTCGCCATCTTGCGGAACCAAGGATGTCAAAGTCTATCTTGGTAAGTCCAAAGCCACCGGTTCGATCAAAGGGCAGGGTATTTTTGCTGAACAGGTTTTTAAACGCTATCCCTACCTGGCCATTGAAGAAGAAGGCCGACTAACCAATTTTCGAATACGGGAGCATTTTCTGGCAAAACTCTACACGATGTGTAGCTATCGCCAGATGGAAAAAACTGGGAACATGGCAGCGCTGGTTAAATTTCAGGCCGAAAATAAATATCTATTGATGGCTTACAATCAGAAAGAGCAAAAAGTGTTGGGGCGGATTGTTGCCAATCACGAAAAGTTGCCAGTGGCCTCGGTTATTAGCAGCTATAAAGAACATCTGGGCATTGCTTTTTTCAGAATTCCCCGGTATAGTAATTATATTAATGTGATGATGCATATTTTCGGTTATTTTTCGGAATATCTTTCTAGTCCCGAAAAGACCTTTATTCTGGACAGCTTTGAAAAATATAAAAGCGGAAAAATTTCCCTGAGTGTTCCCATTAATATTCTTAAATCCTATGTTATTAAATATAACGATAGCTACCTACTGGAACAGAGTATCTGGGCGCCCTTCCCGGAAGAACTGATGGACATCAGCGATTCCGGAAAAACGGAAGATCTGATCAGAAAATAATGGCGATTTATTTGGGCAGAAACGAGTGAAATTTTTTAGCAGAACTGTTTTCCGGCGCAATTCTATGATATGATTTATAGATGAGGTAAAAATGAATATTTATGAAATACCTGGGTTCCCCATTGATGAAGAATTGATTTCGGTTCTGGAGCAGAATGAAAGGGTTCGGATCGAACGGATTGTCAGCACCGGTCAAAAGTCCGACTGGTACGATCAGGCGGAAACCGAATTTGTGATCCTATTAGAGGGAAGGGCTCGACTGGTATTTGAAGATGACAATACGATCACCCTGGAAAAAGGCGATACGCTGATAATCCCGCCTCACCAGAAGCATCGGGTCGCCGATACCTCAGTAGATCCGCCCTGTATTTGGCTGTGCGTGTTTTATTGAGATTGGCGTAATTACAAAAAAAGCATAAACAGCTAAAATTGATTCAATGCGATCGGATAAGTACGGAGATTGATAATGGAAAATAGAATAACTGGAAAAATTAAAATTTTAAAAGACGGACCCTACGTGGTCACCGGGAACATTAAACTGTCAGAGAAAATAATCACTTCTCAGGGAAAGGGCTATGTTTATCGGGACGGACGAGAGCTTCCCCAAGCCAAAACCTATACCCTATGTCGATGCGGAAAGTCAAAAAATCCGCCTTTTTGTGATGGCGAGCATTCAAAGTGCGAGTTTCATGGCGAGGAGACGGCCTCGAAAGCTGATTTTGAGGAGCGCGCCGAGGTTCTCATCGGAGCGGATCTGGATATGTGGGATGATCACCGTTGTGCCTTTGCCAGATTCTGTCACCGCAACGATGGAACTGCGTGGCAGCTGATCAAACAGTCGGATGATCCCAGACTCAAAGAAGAAGCCATTAATGCGGCCAGTGAATGTCCGGCCGGACGTTTAGTCGCAATGGAAAAAGACGGAACTGCCATCGAACCCGAATATGAGCCGGAGATTGTTATTCTTCAGGATCCTGAACGGGGGGTGAGTTGCGGCATCTTTGTCAAAGGCGGCATTGCCCTGCAAGCGGTGGATGGCAGCCTCTATGAAAGACGAAATCGGCTGGTCTTATGCCGCTGTGGCGAATCCATAAATAAGCCCTTTTGTGATGCCACCCATGTGCATATCAAATATCTGGATGAACGATAATCCGGCTGAGCAAATATTTGGGTATCGGTAAAAATTCATACCAGACAAATGTTTGTTTAACCTTTGTCTGGTATGATGTAGTTTCAGCTAAGAATAACTAAATCTGTGTTAGAACAGGTTGATTTGTGAACGGGCATAATTTACCGGTGACTCTCTGGAACGAGGAAGTGTATGAATCTTCAAAACGTGTTGTTGAATTTAATCGTATATGCATTGCCAATCCTTGCGAGTATTTACATTTTTGTTGGGATCAAGCTTATAAAACAAAAAGTGGGCGGGGAGTTTAACTACTTTTCGGCACTGATGTTTGCTGCGGCAATTTATGCATTTGGTTATTTTCTTTCGCTTAATTCGCAAAATATCGAAATGATGATCTTTGCCCGAAATTTTGCGAATCTGGGAGTAATCGTTATTCCAACATTTGGGATATTATTTATTTCGCAATTTGTAAAAAAGAAAATATCACGGCAGATTAAATATTTTTTAGTTGCCGTCTCCAGTATTCTGTGGATCCTTTATATTACCAATCCGATTCACCATTTGGCTTTTAACTGGGTAAAATTGACAACAGCTAATGGCTTTTTCGTGGCCAGTACCTCAAAAAACATCGGGTATTACCTGATTCTGGCCTATTATGCAATTTTTGTCTTATTTTCGACGATTGAATTAATAAAAGTGCTTAAAAAATCAAAGTCCCCGAGTCTGAAAAAGAGTTATCGGTTTCTCCTCTTGTCGCTCCAGGTATCTTGGGTTGCGGTGCTGATGATTCTAATCGGCTTTGATAAATATCTCGACCCCACCCCAGTGGTGATTTTGTTTATCTTAGCGATGATTGGGATGAATGAAGTTAAAAATGATCTGTTCGAGCTGGAAATCAATCGCTGGAAACAAACTTTCTGGAATATCGGCGAGGTGGCATTTTTAATTAATGCCGATCATGAAATTATTTGTATCAATCCCGTTGCAACCCTTTTTTTTGATGGAAAAAAAGAAAGCATTGCAGAAATCTTAAAAATTCTTGATAAAGGCGATCATAAACGAAAACCGGTAAAAATAAAGGTTGGGGAAGATATTCGCTGGCTCTATGTCAATAAAAATAATTTTGATATCAGGCGCAAGCTGGTCAGTTATATGTTGGTGGATTTTACCGATCGCCACCAGGCCGAAATAGCCCTAAAAGAAAGCGAGGAAAGACACCGGTTGTTGATTACCCAAATGGCTCAGGGGCTGGCGGTGCATGAGGTACTCTTTGATCAATCTGGAAATCCGATCGATTTTCGCTATCTGGATGCCAATGACAGTTATGAAAAACTAATTGGTTTGAAACGGGCCGATATCATCGGCAAAACAGCCCGGGAAGTCTTCCCAGTAATTGATAATAATTGGATCGAAAAATACGGACAGGTGGCGATGACTAGCCAGCCAATCCACTTTGAGTATTATGATGAGCATGTGGACAAGTATTTTGAAGTGGTTGCCTATTCGCCCCGATTTAAACAATTTGCGACGATCATTTCGGAAGTATCTGAACGAAAAAAAGCAGAACAGGAAATTCGCTATCTAAGTTACCATGATTATCTCACGGGTCTGCACAATCGACGGTTTTATGAAGAAGAACTGGGCCGGCTGGATACCCCCGTTAATTTACCGATTGCTCTGATCATGGCCGATGTGAATGGCTTAAAACTGATTAACGATTCCTTTGGTCACGCTATGGGCGATGAGCTGCTAAAAAAAGCAGCCCAGCTGATAACAGAGTCCGTTCCCGAAAATAGTATTGTCGCCAGGCTGGGCGGCGATGAATTTATCGTGATTCTGCCCCAGACCGATATTTTTCAGGCCGTTGATGTGATCAATGAGCTGAAAGCAAAGACCTCGAATGACAAAATCGGGGCAGTCGATATTTCGATATCCTTTGGCTACGAAATTAAGGAAATGGAAGACCAGGATATTCATGACATCTATAAACGGGCGGAAGATGATATGTATCGCCATAAGCTCTACGAAAGTGCCAGCATCAAGAACAAAACCATTGAACTGATTATGAATACGCTCTATGAAAAGAGCAGCCGGGAAATGCTCCATTCCCGACGCGTGAGCGAGATTTGCAAATCGATTGCCGTCGAGATGGGGTTGAGCAAGGATGTCATCAATCAAATTGGAGCGGCCGGTCTGATGCATGATATTGGGAAAATGGGAATTGACGAAAAAATACTCAATAAAGAAGGACTTCTGGACTTTGAGGAATGGCAGGAAATCCAGCGACATCCTGAAATTGGTTATCGGATTTTGAGTTCATCCAATGAATTTTCAGAAATGGCCAAATATGTCTACGAACATCATGAACGATGGGACGGGAAAGGTTATCCCAAAAAACTGAAACGGGAAGAAATATCGATGCAGGCAAGAATTATCGGGGTGGCAGATGCTTATGATGCGATGACCTGTGATCGAACCTACCGCAAAGGACTGAGTCAGACAGCAGCCATCCGCGAGCTGAAAAAGAACGCCGGAACCCAGTTTGACCCCGAAGTAACACGGGTGTTTGTGGAAAAAGTTCTGGTTGAAGAGTTTTGCGTTGGCCATCAAAAATAAGAACGGGGCGTTTGGCGAAAAGCTGCGCCCTAAACGATTAAGAATCAATCCCGTCGGGAAATCATCCGACAAGCTGAAGAGTCTGATATCAGGCTCTTTTTTGTGTAAAAATTAACTGTGATATCATTGATTTTAAGCCCAATTCGCTGTATATTCGGATTCATTTCTGATATAATAAACAAAACCATTAGGAATATCTTAGCGAACCGATGTATGCACGCAACATCAGGGGGATCGGTGAGAGATTTGTGATAATGGTTATTTTTAAGGCTTTGATGTGATCGAGATCGCAAGTGAAAAAGTGATCAAATTGTGTGATTGGATAGGAAAGAAGGTTATTATGAGGATAGGATATGCATGTTTAACGGTGGGTGTGCCAAATACTGAGCTGAAAACGTGCTTACTTAAAAATGCGTCCGATGAAAAATTGACTGAATTGATCAAGCATAATTTGAATGCGCTTGAAAATATGATTGACTATAATATCGATAATAAGGTTGAGTTGTTTAGAATCAGCTCATCCATCATCCCCTTTGGTTCGAATCCGGTTAACCGGATCATCTGGTGGGAAGTGTTTGAAAAGCAGTTTAAGAAGATCGGCAAGAAAATTGCCAAAAGCGGGATGCGGGTTTCGATGCATCCGGGACAGTACACGGTTTTAAACTCGGCGGACGAAACTATCGTGACGAACGCCATTGCCGATCTGGATTATCACGCCCGCATTATGGACAGCCTGGGGCTGAGTCCGGAAAATAAGATTATCATCCACGTAGGTGGGGTTTATAATGATAAAAAACAGGCAGTCAAACGGTTTCTGAAAAATTACGAACGGCTGGATCAAACAGTCAAGAAACGACTCGTCATTGAAAATGATGATAAATCCTATACCATCAGTGATGTTCTGATCATTGGGAAGGCTCTCGACATCCCGGTGGTTTTTGATAACCTTCATCATCAGGTGAATCCCTGTGATGAAAATCAGCCGGATTGTTATTGGATTGATGTCTGTAAAACCACCTGGAGAAGCCTGGATGGCATTCAGAAGATCCATTACTCCCAACAGAATCCGGAAAAAAAATCGGGATCTCATTCCCGGACCATCGGGATTACCGAATTTATGGACTTCTATCAGGGCTTGAAGGATAGAGATCTGGATATTATGCTGGAAGTCAAAGACAAGAATCTATCAGCGATTAAATGCATAAATTGCACTACCAAGAAAAAAGAAATGAATCAACTGGAGCATGAGTGGAGCAAGTATAAATATGCCGTACTGGAAAGGTCGCCACTTGATTATCTGGAGATTCGAAAACTGCTTAACAATAAAGACAGTTACCCGAGTGTTGAGTTTTATAATTTGATTGAAACGTCGTTTCAGAAAGAAACGACGATTGGTAACTCGATTAATGTGGCTCAGCATATTTGGGGGTATTTTAGAACGCTTGCTCTACCCAGCGAAAAGAAGTATTTTTTAAAACTGCTGGATCAGTATGAAAAAGGCGAGGCTTCGATCAAAAAGGTGAAGAAAAATTTGTGGAAAATGACCGTTAAGTACGAACTGACCTACCTGTTGGACTCATACTATTATGTTATTATTTGAATAAAATGAAGTCGATGGTTTATTGAAGGTGATTTTTAATAATGAATCAGAAAGTGCAAGGTAAGATCATGTTAAATGCTGAAATCAGAGAATTGATTAATTATCTGAAGAACATTGTTGCTGAAGAAAAGCCGGATCAGAATGTGGTGGAAAAATACGGTAAGGATCCGGACTTTATTGAACTCGATGAGATGGTGCGGGGAATTCGAAGTGCCTGCAGAAAGCATTTTGAAATGATTTTTGATTTGTATCCCGATCCCACCATTATTACTACCATGGAAGATGGAAGGCTATTGTACTATAACCGGGCGTTTTTTAAGATGATTCAGACAAGGGGAAAGACCATCATTGATGAAGCCTTTAACATTCACGATTTATATTTTGAATTGGACAAAAGAGAGCAGTTAATCGCTGAACTTAAACGAACCGGGGTCAGTGAGAATATGGAAATCACGGTCAATGATGCGAATAATGAACTGTTTGTCGGTCTGGTTTCGGCCCAGGCCATTAACATTGACGGAACACCGCATATCTTAAGCGTGATCCGGGATATTACCGAGATCAAACGATTGGAAGAAGAAATTGCCCAGCTGTCAATCAAGGACAAACTGACCCAGGTGTTTAATCGTCTCAAAATCGATGAATTTCTGCAATCTGAGCTGGAACGATCAGAGCGCACCGAAGCTCCTTTTGCAATAATTCTGGTGGATGTCGATTCACTCCGAAATATTAATGAGGTCTACGGAAATTCGGTGGGCGATGACTTGCTGGTGGCATTAGCAGCGATGCTTAAAGACAATGTCCGGGTGACGGATATTGTCGGCCGCTGGAGCGGCGAGGAATTTCTGATTGTTCTGCCGGATACTGATGAAAAGGGTGCCGTTACGTTGGCTGAAAAATTCAGGACGATCGTTGAAAATACTGATTTTAAGATCGTTGGGAAATTAACCGCCAGTTTTGGGGTATCAGCCTATCGCAAGGATTTGCTACCGGCAACCCTGATTTCCAGAGCCCATGGGGCCCGAAACCGGGCTAAAGAGAAGGGCCGAAACCGGGTGGAATGTCAGTAATGAAAGATCCCAAGGAAAATGATGAACGAGGTGAGCAGTGGAAACGAGACAATTAAAGATTTTAGTGATTGATGACAACCGGGATAATGTGATTGTCTTAAAAGCCCTGATCCGTGATGCTTTTCCGGAAGCCGTTGTTTTGATGGCTTTTGATGGTAAAAACGGGTTGGAAATGGCAGCAGCGGAAGATCCGGATATTATTTTCATGGATATTATCATGCCCGGAATGGACGGTTTTGAGGTGTGTCGAAAATTAAAAGCCCGAACCGATCTGACTGATATTCCGGTGGTTTTTGTGACGGCCGCTCGGGGGGATCGGGAACATCGGATCCTGGCTCTGGAATGCGGCGGCGAAGGCTTTCTTTCCAAACCCATCGATGAACAGGAACTGATTTCTCAAATCAGGGCGATGGCGAAGATCAGAGGAGCTAATATTCACAAACGGAATGAAAAAAAACGACTTGACATCCGGGTCAGAAAACAGACCGAGTCGTTAAAGGCTGCCCATGCCCGAACCCTCAAGCTGCTGAAAGCTCTGGAAAAAGAAAATGAAGCCCGAAAAAGAAGCGAAAAAGCCCTGGTTGAAGCGCAGAAGCTGGCTCATTTGGGGAGTTATGAGTTTGATTTTAAAAATGATGAACTCAATTGTTCCGAAGAGGTTCTAAATATTTTCGGGGTTACTTCGGTCGAAGAGGTGAATGCGATGGAACGGTTTATCCAATTTGTTCATCCCGATGAAATCTCTTGCGTTCTGGAAAAAGTCAACAAGGTGATGGTGGAAAAATCCACGGCTGATTTTATTTTCCGGATTCTTAGGCAGGATGGTGAAGAACGAATTATCAATATGCGGATGATCCCCCAATTTGATGAGAACCAAAACCATAGTGGCAATTTTGGGACGATTCAGGACATCACCCGGATCAGAAAAACCGAAGAAGAAATCCGCTATCTGAGTTACCATGATTATCTGACCGGTCTGTTTAACCGGCGCTTTTATGAAGAAGTCCTAATTAAACTGGATACCGAAGAAAACTACCCGTTAACCTTGGTTATGGCCGATGTCAATGGTTTGAAAATGATCAATGATTCCTTTGGACATGCCGTCGGAGATGAACTGCTGCAGATGGCTTCAACGGTCATAAAAAACGGTTGCCGGGAAAAAGATGTGATTGCCAGACTGGGCGGCGATGAATTCGTTATTATTCTTGCGAAAACCGATGCTGAAACAGCGGCGCTGATTATCAAAAGACTGGAAATGTTAGCGTCCCGAGAAAAAATTAGAGGACTAAAACTCTCGATTGCTTTTGGCAGCCGAACAAAAACCCGAAAAGAAGAGAACATCCAGAAAGTACTTAAAAATGCTGAGGATGACATGTATCGTCATAAGCTCTACGAAAGCGCCAGCATGCGCAGCAAAACCATTGAGCTGATTATGAACACCCTTTATGAAAAGAGCAATCGGGAAATGATGCATTCAAACCGGGTTGGTCTAATCTGCGAAAAAATTGGCATGCGGATGATGCTGGATCAGGATGAAATCAACCAGATCCGAACAGCGGGACTGATCCACGATATTGGTAAAATGGGGATTGACGAAAAGATCCTGAATAAACCAGGATCCCTCAGTGATGATGAATGGAAGGAAATTCAAAGACATCCTGAAATCGGATATCGGATTCTCAGTTCAGTAAATGAATTTTCAGAAATGGCCAATTGCATTCTGGAACATCATGAGCGCTGGGATGGACAAGGTTACCCCAAAGGTTTGAAGGGCGACGAGATTTCGCTGCAGGGAAGAATTGTAGCAGTGGCAGATTCCTTCGACGCCATGACCAGTGACCGAACCTATCGCAAAGGTTTGGGTCAGGCCGAGGCGATTGCCGAAATCAAGCGCTGTGCCGGAACCCATTTTGATCCGCTGGTGGCCAAAATGCTTGTCGATGTGATGCATTCGGAAATGATTTCATTAGAGAGTAACGGCAGATTATCACAATCAGCTGGATAGAACAGGGGGGATACTAATGGCAACGCAGACAGATTACTCCATTTTCGAGATGATTCGGATTATGAAAGAGACCTACAAAAAAGACCTGACCGTCTATGATGATGCTTTTCTGGTAAAAGCGCTGGAGCGGCGGATGACGGGCATCAATGTCGGTAAGTTGGACTACCCTTTGTATTTACAGGAAAATCGTCATGAAGCAGACTGTTTAATGGCATCGTTTCAGATTACCTATAGCCAGTTTTTCAGAAATCCGCTGACCTTTGCAGTGTTGGAGCAGTGCGTTTTACCGCATCTGCTTAGCCAGAAACCGGAAAATGGTGAAATCAGAGTGTGGTCGGCTGGCTGTTCCACTGGTCAGGAAGCCTATTCCATCGGGATCCTGTTGGATGAGATGATAAAATCTTCGTCAAAACCGATGCGATTTCGAATTTTTGCCACCGATCTCGCCCAAGACGCCCTTGGGGCAGCCAAAACCGGTATTTATGACGAGAATAGCGTTGCCAACATCCGGATGAAATACCTGAAAAGCCATTTTATAAAACAGGGAGAGGCTTACACGGTTGCCCCGGGATTAAAACAAAAGATTGATTTTTCGGAGTATGATTTATTGGATTCCCATTCCAGTAATCCGCCAGATAGTATTTTTGGTGATTTTGATATCATTTTTTGCTGCAACCTGCTTTTTTACTACTGCATCGATGTGAGAAGGGCGATTGTCAAGAAACTAAAACGTTCGCTAGCCGAGGGTGGCTATTTAGTTACCGGTGAGACGGAATCCACTTTTGTGGGAAAAGACGAGGATTTAAAGATGTTGTCTTCCGGGGCTCCTATTTTTCAGATCAATCGGTAGCGGTGAGAGAAGCTCGTTAATTTATTGCGTCGTTGAGCGCATCCATCAAAAACCAAACAACCATTGTGCTGTGTTATCGAAATTGTTGCACTTCATATAAATGGGTCAGGGAGAAAATATGAACATCAAGAATTTAAAGGTAAAAACACAGCTCGGTATCGGTTTTGCGATTATTTTGTTTTTTGTTATCCTCTTGGGGATTTTGGGTTATGTCCAAACCAATGCCATTGTTAGTCAGTCGGAAACCATGTATAGTCACCCCTTTCAGGTTACCAGAGCAATTGACCGTCTGAAGTCTGATATTCTCAGCATGCGGGTCGGGGTAAGAGATCTGATTTTGGCAAATACTCAGGAAGATCGTGAAAACGCCATTGAATTGATGGAACAATACGATGCTGATATCCAGATCCAATTTGATGTCCTGCGGGAGCTTTATTTAGGACCGGAACAGGACGTTGAGGAGGCATATAATGCTTATATCAACTGGGAAACGATGCGATCAGATATTGTCGCCAGCACTCTTGCCGGCGATCTGGAAGCTGCCAAGAAAAGTCTGTTACCAGGCGAAAAGGTGGGGATTTATCGCGAAAAACTCAATGAAAAAATGGTTATTGTGGATACTTATGCCAGTAATAAGGCCAATGAATTATATCAGGGTTCGACAGACTTAAACAAACAGATAAAAATGCAATTGTCCATAATTGTCCTGATTATTATTATTTTATCAGCGCTGGTCAGCTTTATTTTACTCCGCAATATTCAGGAACCCTTGAGTGAACTCACCCGGGTAACTGATGAATTTCAGCATGGTCATCATAACGTCAGGAGTAACTATCATTACCGCAATGAGTTTGGAATCTTGTCGGAATCCTTTAACAGATTGGCCGATGATATTCAGAAAAACATGGAGCTTAATGAACAAACTGCCAACTTTATCAAGATTATGCTGGGCGAAGAAGATGCCCGGAAATTCTTCCGGAAAACCCTGAATACCCTGTCCCGATACACCGATTCTCAGGTTGCCGCCGTTTATTTGCGCAATTCCAATAACAATCAATTTGAACATTTTGAATCGATCGGTCTGGATAAAAAAGGTCGAGCGGCATTTGACGGGGATAGCCTGGAAGGTGAATTTGGAGCTTCGGTAGCGAGTGGGCGATATACCCATATCAAAGATATTCCCGAGGATTCACGGTTTGCTTTTTATACGGTCAGCGGGAAGTTTATGCCCCGGGAAATTGTTACGATTCCAATTGTTTTTGGCGGCGAAGTGCTGGCGGTCGTATCCCTGGCCGCCATCGGCAAGTATAATCAAAAAGCCATCGATTTTATTGAAAAAACCATGAGTACCATGAGTACCCGAATTGAAGGGATTCTGGCCTATCGCACAATTAAAGAATTTTCGGAAAAATTGGAGCATCAGAATCGCGAATTGGACGCCCAAAAGAACGAAATGGAAGAACAGTCAGTGGAACTGATCCATCAGAATATCGAACTGGAAATGCAGAAAAAAGAATTGAATGAAGCCAACCAGCTTAAAACAAACTTTTTGTCCAACATGAGTCACGAATTGCGGACGCCCCTTAATTCAGTCATTGCTCTTTCGGGGATTTTGAACCGCCGCTTAAAGAATGAGATTCCCGAAGAAGAATACAGCTATCTGGAAGTTATCGAACGGAATGGCAAAAATCTGCTGGCGTTGATTAACGATATTCTGGACATTTCCCGGATCGAGGCCGGCCGCGAAGAGCTTGAGATTACCACCTTTAATATCAACCATTTGATCAATGAGGTGGTGGAAATGTTGGCCCCTCAAGCCAATGAGAAAAATGTCAGCTGTATCAACGGAGCCAAAGACACCGCCGTCTATATCAACAGCGACAGCGATAAGTGCCGTCATATTCTCGAGAACCTGGCCGGGAATGCGGTTAAATTTACCGAAGCAGGACAGGTTGAGCTGTCCGTGGGACAGAACGGCGAAAATATTGAAATTCGGGTCAAAGATACCGGGATCGGGATTGATGAAAATTATCTGCCCTTTATTTTTGATGAATTCAGACAGGCTGATGGCAGCACCTCCCGGAAGTTTGGCGGAACTGGACTGGGATTAGCGATTGCTAAAAAATACGCCAACCTTCTGGGCGGAACAGTCAGCGTAAAAAGCATTGTGGGTCAGGGTTCTGAATTTATCCTGGCGCTGCCGATCAATTACTCACCCGAGAATAAGGTAACGGAACCAGCATTAGAACCAGCGCAGGAAGACTTTAATCAAGCAATAAAAGCTAAGGTGAAAGCAGCAGTGCCGAATTTGACTGGCAAACCATCGGTCGATCCCGGGGTCAAAACCCTGCTGATGGTGGAAGACAGCGAACCGGCCGTGATTCAGATCCGCGATCTCTTGGAAGAAAGCGGTTATACGATTAAAGTGGCTCGGGATGCCAAAGAAGCCTTTAAAATTATGGAAGAGGTTATTCCTGATGCCATGGTTCTGGATTTAATGATGCCGGGAATTGACGGGTTTGAACTACTCCATGCCCTCCGGGAAGCCGAACCAACTGCCCATGTGCCAGTGTTGATCCTCACCGCCAAGCATATTACTAGAGATGAACTGAAAGATCTGGCCAAGAACAATATTCACCAACTGATTCAAAAAGGTGATGTCAATCGAGATGAGTTGAAAAAAGCGATTGCTTCGATGCTTTATCCAGAGACCCAGGAAAAAAAGATCAAGCATTTTGAACCCCGAACCGATCAGCACAAGCCCCTGGTACTGGCAGTGGAAGATAACCCCGACAATATGATCACCGTAAAAGCTTTGCTCAATGATCATTTCCGGGTATTGGAAGCGGCAGACGGTCAAGCGAGTATTGAATTGGCAAAACAATTTGTACCCGATCTGATTCTGATGGATATTGCCCTTCCAGGAATTGATGGCATTCAGGCCTTTAAAACGATTCGGACTTTACCGGGGTTGGAAAATATCCCCGTCATCGCATTAACAGCCAGCGCTATGACCCAGGACCGTGAAGGAATTTTGGCTCAGGGGTTTGATGCCTTTATCCCCAAACCGATCATTGAAAGGGAATTCTTAAAAGTAATACGAGAGGTGCTCTATGATTGATAGACGATTGAAATTTTTAGCAATTGATGATAATCAGGACAATCTGATCACCATGCGAGCACTGATCCGGGAAGCCTTTCCAGCCGCCCAGGTGCTGACTGCCACCACTGGGATGAAGGGAATTGCGATTGCCAGCGAAGAAGATCCGGATGTAATTCTGCTGGATATTGTGATGCCGGGAATGGATGGCTTTGAGGTCTGTCAAAAATTGAAGACTGAACAGCGCACCAAAGAAATCCCGGTTGTCTTTGTAACCGCCATTAAAGGGGATCGGGAGCATCGCATCCTGGCGCTTGAATCGGGAGCTGAGGCATTTTTAGCCAAGCCCATCGACGAATCCGAACTCACTGCCCAGATTAGGGCGATGGTAAAGATAAAAACAGCCAACCGGCTAAAGCAAGATGAACAAGGCCGGCTGGCGCAGATGGTGGAAGAAAAAACAGCCGCCTTGAAAGCGGCTCATACCCAAACAATGGAGCTGCTGGAAAGCTTAAAAGAAAGCGAAGAAAAAAACCGCCGGCTGATCACCCAGATGGAACAGGGATTAGCGGTGCATGAGGTTCTGGTTGACAGTGATGGAAAACCCGAGGACTGTAACTTTTTATATGTGAATGCCAGCTTTGAACGGCTTACCGGCTTTAAAAGCCAGGATATTCTTGGCAAAACCCTGACTGAAATGATGCCGGATTCAAAAGATTTTCTGGTTGAAAAATACGCACAATTAATAAAAACAAGAGAATCGATCCGCTATGAAAAGTACTTTCCGCAATTTGAAAAATTCTTTGAAGTGGTGGCTTATTCCCTTGAATCGCAGCAGGTGGCGGTGATTATTTCTGACATTACCGAACGAAAACGGACCGAAGAAAAGATTCGCTATTTAAGCAATCACGATTACCTCACCGGCGTTTATAATCGGCGCTATTACGAAGAAGCCTTGGCCAGTATTGATACGGAAGAAAACCTGCCCTTGAGCCTGGTTATTTCCGATGTGAATGGGTTAAAACTGATTAATGAATCATTTGGTCATGGACTAGGTGATGAACTGCTTAAAAAGGTGGCCGATGTGATCCTGAAAGAGTGTCGGGATCAGGATGTGGTGGCTCGGCTCAGCGGCGATGAATTCATTATTCTGTTGCCGAACACAGATGAAAGTCAGACCTCAAAAATAGTCAAACGGATGAGAGCTGCCGCCCAGGAACAATCAGTTGGCGCCATCAATTTCTCTATTTCTTTTGGATATGAAACCAAAACCAATGGCGATCAAAACATCCAGGAAATATTGAAGAATGCTGAAGACAATATGTACCGTCATAAGCTTTACGAAAGCGCCAGCATCAAAAACAAGACCATCGATTTAATCATGAGCACTCTTTATGAAAAAAGTAGCCGGGAAATGCTACACTCACAACGGGTCAGTGAAATCTGCGAGAAGATTGCTTTGAAAATGAATTTCGACCAGGACGATATCAGTCAGGTCAAGGCCGCCGGGTTAATTCATGATATCGGAAAAATGGGCATCGATGAAAAAATACTCAATAAGCCGGGTGGATTGGATCTGGATGAATGGAAAAAGATTCAGCGGCATCCGGAGATTGGGTACCGGATTTTAAGCTCGTCCAGTGAATTTTCGGAATTGGCCAGATATGTGCTGGAGCATCAGGAACGATGGGATGGAAAAGGCTACCCGAAACAGCTGGTTGGCGAAGAAATATCAATCCAGGCCCGTATCATTGGAGTGGCGGATGCCTTCGATGCGATGACCTGTGATCGGGCATATCGCAAAGGACTGAGTGTGGCTGAGGCAGTGGCTGAAATAAAAAAATGCGCCGGCACCCAGTTTGATCCGGAGGTAGCAATCGTGTTTATTGAAAAAGTGCTGACAACGGACTGATGAATAATAAAAAACCATGAGGAAAATCTTTTTTCTGAATTAATAGTTTGATGGGAGAGTAAGCTTAAATATGCGTAAAATAGCGATCAATACGATAGAAGAGGCTTTACAGGCCTTGATTCAGGGAAACAAAGCTTTTGTAGCGGCTCAAAAAAGCGGCAGTGTTTTAAAAGAAATAAAACCAATCTTTGCAGTAGACGGACAGCAGCCTTATGCGGTGGTGGTAACCTGTTCCGATTCCCGAGTACCGGCTGAGTACATATTTTCCGCCGGAATTGGGGATCTATTTGTGATTCGGACAGCAGGCCATGTGATTGGTGAATTTGAATTGGGAAGCATTGAGTACGGGGTAAAATACCTTGGCGCAAAAGTTGTACTGGTGCTTGGTCATAATCATTGCGGAGCGGTCAGAGCCGCCATGGGTAGCCATGGACATGATTATGTAAAAAAAATATTGGACGAGATCATTCCGGTTATTACCGGTGAAGAGGATGTCGAAATATGCGAAAAGCTGAACATTGAAAACAGCGTCCGTCGCATCATGGCTAGCGATCTGATTAAGAATGAGGCTGATGCCGGCCGCTTACACATTGCGGCGGCAAAATATGATATAGAAAGCGGCACGGTGGAATTTTTTTAAGAAAACAGCATGCATAATGACTGGCGCGACCGTAAGGTGGGTATCAAAACAATAGAATTAGAATCAATTCAAAGGGGGTTCGATATGAAATTGAAACGAACAATTCTGGCGGGATTATTAATTTCATCGTTAACACTGACGGGATGTCAATATTTGGGTAATCAGGGAAAGACCTTACCCAAGCCTGATGACAGCATTTTAGAGGCGTTTCAGGTTTCCATTGTCGAGCAGGGTAATGATTTTGGATTCCAGACATATAAGATGTTGGCAAATAACCAGGAAAACATGATGATTTCGCCAGTGAGTATTGGGATGGCACTGGATATGACCTACAACGGTGCAATCGGAGAAACCCAGGAGGCGATGGCTGAGGCGCTAAAAATTCAGGGGATCGAACTCAAAACGCTGAATCAGAATAATCAAGCCTTGTTATACATGTTAAGTAATGCAGATTCTAAAGTGACTCTGGACATTGCTAATTCGCTTTGGTTGCAGAAGGGTTTTGAATTGAACCCGGATTTCAGTGACCGGATTGAAGTCCATTATCTGGCAACGCTTCAGAGCCTTAATTTCAGTGATCCGAAGTCATCAGTGGTGATCAACAATTGGGTAGCAGAAAATACCCAGGGGATGATCAAAGAGATCGTTACGCCGCCGATTGATCCGGCAACCGTAATGTTTCTGATCAATGCGGTGTCCTTTAAAGGCGAGTGGACCAGTCCTTTCGATAAGGATCAGACCAGCGATCAGAGTTTTAAAATCGCCGATGATCAGATGGTGTCGGTGCCGATGATGTTTCAGAGCGGCTCCTTTGATTATTTAAAAACCGCTGACTTTCAAGCATTGCGGATGCCCTATGGAGAAAAAGACCGGCTTGCGATGTACCTGTTCCTGCCGAATGCCGACACGAATCTTGAACAATTTCAGATGCAGTTAAATCAAGCCAACTGGAAAAACTGGTTGACGCTTTTTGAAACCGGTGAAGGTAGCGTGATGCTACCCCGTTTTACCATGGAATATGAAAAATCGCTGAATCAGGTATTGTCTGATTTGGGGATGGGCATTGCTTTTGAAGCCGGTAAGGCTGATTTTTCTGATCTGGCGGCGGCTGAATCCGTTGGTCACGAACTCTATATCAGTGAGGTGAAACATAAGACCTATATTCAGGTCGACGAGGTGGGCACCGAAGCCGCCGCCGCAACCTCGGTGGAAATCGGGCTGACAAGTATGCCGGTTAATGATTTTGAATTAAAATTTGATCGTCCGTTTTTCTATGCCATTTCGGATAAAGAGACGGGAGCGATCCTTTTCATGGGTTCGGTCTGGGATCCGAGTAAATAGAAAAGCCGAAAAATTTGGCTGACAAGCACCAACAGGATTAAGATTAATTTCTTGATTCTGTTTTTTTTATGGTCGCAATTGTAATTTCTGTAATCGTATAAACAACGAAATTTGGCCAGATGCCTTGACAAAAAATATAATTGAACTATGATAAATAGGGACTACCTAACGATAGGTAGGTAAAAGAAGGAGTTAGCGAAATGGAAACAAAGCAAAAAATTATGAACTCAGCCTTCAGACTGTTTGCTGAAAAAGGAAATGAATTTTCACTGACGGAGGTGGCCAATGAAGTTGGTATCAAAAAAGCATCGATCTATGCTCACTTTGCCAGCAAAGAGGTGCTGCTTTATGAAGTGATCGATCAGGAGATTTATGAGTATTTTTTTGAGATCGACGAGAAGCGCCGAGATCTGAAAAGTACCTTTGATATGATATTGAATTATTACAGCCGCTCCAAAACGAAGCGATATTTTTGGAAACGGCTGCTGCTTTTTCCGCCAGCAGCTTTTGAAAAAACATTGATGCAAAAAATAAACAAGCTGACCGAGCGACGTTATGAAATTATCAGAAATCTGATCGAAGCGGACATGGAAGATGGAATCATCCGGCATCAGGCCACGGAAACCATTTTATATTCGTTTCTGGCAATGATTCATGGTTTGGTATCCATTACGATTATTTATGAATCTGAGGATCTGAAAATCAATCAGGATGAGATCTGGCAAAACTTTTGGAATGGGATTAAATAAGGAGACACAACATGTTAATTGCACTGCAAAATATCGGGGAACACAATAATTTATTTCTGGCGGCGGTGCTTCTTTATTTGATCGCCGCTGTCATCGCTCTGGCACTGACGAATCAACATAAACTATGCAACCTCGTGACCAACAGCATCTGTATGGTAGCGGCACTGATCGGGATCACAGCCGCAATCATAAGGCTTTCAACAGATGCTATTCTGGCACCGGTCACAATTCTTAAGTCCCAGATTCCCTTCTTGTTGCTGGAAATCAAAATTGATCATCTCTCAGCTTTTTTTGTTCTTTGTCTATCAGTTCTGGCGCTATGCGTTTCTATCTATTCCATCGGGTATAATGCCCACTACTATCAAAAAAGAAATGTTGGCTTTTTTAATTTTCTTTACGCCGCATTTATTATGTCCATGTTGATGGTGATCATTTCCGGAAATGCCATCTTTTTTTATTTGTCCTGGGAGGCGATGTCGCTGATTTCTTATTTCCTGGTTATTTTCGAGTCAGAACACGAAGAAAACCGGAGAGCCGGCCGATTATACATCATTATGACACATCTGGGCACCGCCTTTTTACTGATTGGCTTTATGATCATGTTTGCTTATACGCATTCCTTTGATATGTTTGGCAGTTCCGAACTGATCCCCGAAACGGCCAAAAATCTGATGTTTACTTGTTTCCTGATTGGCTTTGGGACTAAGGCCGGGGTTATTCCGCTCCATATCTGGCTGCCTTATGCCCATCCGGCGGCACCTAGCAATGTCTCCGCACTGATGTCGGGCTTTATGATTAAAACGGCGATCTACGGTTTGATCCGTTTTGTGCTTTGCTATCTGCAGGTTGAACAGCTGTGGTGGGGAGCAGTCATTCTGTGTATCGGTGTCATTTCGGCAGTGCTGGGGGTTGCCTACACCCTGATGGAGCATAATATCAAAAAACTTCTGGCTTTTTGCAGTGTTGAGAATATTGGCATCATTCTAATTGGCCTGGGGGTATCTTTTATTGCGGCGGCTCAAAACAACGATTTTCTGAGTAGTCTGGCGCTGGTGGCAACACTCCTACATACCTTCAATCATGCACTATTCAAAGGCGGGCTGTTTTTGGGGGCGGGATCCCTGCAATATGCAACCCACACCAAAGACATTGAAAAGCTGGGTGGATTGATTCACAAAATGCCCGTTACCGCCGTGCTGGTATTGTGCTTCTCCCTGGCAATTTCGGCCATTGTTCCCTTCAACGGCTTCATCAGTGAATGGCTGATTTATCAGGCCTTGTTTTTAAACATTAATATGGGTACGGCAGGACTGAATATTCTATCAATTTTATCGATCGCCGCATTGGCACTGTCCGGAGCTTTAGCGGCGGCCGCTTTTGTCAAACTGTTCGGAATTTCCTTTTTAGGGCTTCCCCGAAGTGACCATGCCGCCCAGGCAAAAGAGGTGCCGATAGTCATGAATATCGGCATGGGAATCCTCGCAGCGTTTTGTTTGATCATTGGGATTTTCCCAGCGTCTTTTGTGAAACTTGCCGATCGGGTTGCAGACAGCATTTTGGGGTCGTCCGTCGCCGAAACCCTGCAGCCTGGTTTTTTGTCAGCGACAGTGCCGCTCACCGTTTCAGGAAACAGCATTGCCCCGGGCGAAGTTCTAATTGCTTTGACGGTAGTGATTCTGGTGGTACTTCTGATGCTGCGGTTATTTTGGGGTAAATATCAAGCTCGGAAATACGGAACCTGGGATTGCGGATTTGAAAGCATCAATGCCCGAATGCAGTATACCGCCACCGGATTCTCTAAACCAATTCGGATCGTTTTGAGCATCTTGTACCGTCCCGGCAGAAAAGTTGTCATTGAAGAAGGGGAGTCGGATTATTTTCCTAAATCGGTTAAGTATAAAGTATGGACTGAATCGATTTTTGAGAAGTACTTGTACAGTCCGGTTATCCGGGTGTTAAAAAGCGGATCAGAAAAAATGATCTATCTGGTTCAGACGGGCAGCGTCCATGTTTACTTGTTGTATATTTTTATATCAATCCTGGCATTGATGTTTTATAACCGCGTGGTATAGGAAGGGATTCATCTATGAGTGATATGATATTATTTTTCATCGTTCAAACCGGTTTTGTTATTTTAGCGGCGCCGCTGGTCAACGGAATCATCAAAAAGATCAAAGCCTTGACCCAAAAAAGAACGGGTGCACCGCTACTGCAGATGTATTATGATTTATTTAAACTTTTCAAAAAAACAAGTGTGGTATCAGATGTGTCTTCCTGGATTTTTCGGGTCACACCCTACATTGTCTTAGCTACGGCGGTGGCGGCGGCGCTAATTGTTCCGGTCACGACCCTGATCAAACCGGTGTGGAATAGCGGTGATGTAATTCTGCTGGTCTACATTCTGGCGCTGGGCAGATTTTTTATGATGCTGGCGGCACTGGATACCGGAAGCACTTTCGGGGGAATGGGTGCCAGCCGAGAGGCGATGATTTCGGCACTGATTGAACCCTCGATTATGGTATCACTTCTTACCATCGGCTTGATTGCGAAATCAACATCGGTGTTTGAGATGATGACCTTTATGCAGACGGTTCACAATCCGTTGATTCATCCCGTTTATCTGATGATATTTTTTGCCCTGGTGATTATCATTATGGCAGAAACCGCCAGAATACCAGTGGATGATCCATCAACCCATCTTGAACTCACAATGGTTCATGAGGCGATGTTGCTGGAGTATTCAGGGAGAAGTCTGGCGTTAATGGAACTGGGAGCCGCCATCAAGCAGTTGGTTTTTATTACGTTGCTGGTTAATCTGTTTCTCCCCCATGATCAGCTTCTGGGAATCTCCGGCATTACTGCCATTGGGATATCACTGCTGATCTATTTGGGCAAGGTGGTTGCAACGGCAGTCCTGATCGCTATCGTGGAAGTCAGCACGGTTAAACTCAGACTGTTCAGTATTCCCAATCTGGCGGCCTTATCATTTATCCTGTCCTTTATCGGATTTCTGCAGTTTTTTGTGTTTGGAGGTTGACAATGACAAACTATCTTGATGCACTATCGGTATTATTATTGGTATCGGCCTTTATTCTGATGGGGAATAAAAGAACGGGATCTTACATCAAAACCTTTCAGTTTCAATCAGCACTGGTTGCTTTGTTAACCGGTATTATCGGAATAAACAGCTTTGCTGAAGAGGGACGTGTCGATGTTTTGATCATTGGCGCAATTGTCGTTGGCATTAAGGTGCTGTTTATTCCTTATCTATTGAAAAAAACCTACGCCAAGGTTGCCTACCGGGTTGAAAAAGACTTTTTTTTGAATATCCCACTGCTCATTATTATCTGCTGTTTCATTGTTGTTTTCTGCTATTATGTGCTTTCTGAAACAGCGGGAATCAACACGGGAATCATCAATAACCAGATGGTTAACTCCGTCTCACTGATCCTGATCGGCTTGTTTTTTATGATTAGCCGAAAAAAAGCGATTGGACAAATTGTCGGTTTTCTAGTGATCGAAAACGGTATTTTCGTGACCGCCTTGTTTGCCATTCAGGGGATGCCATTTATCGTGGATATCGGAATCCTGATGGATATTCTGGTGGCCGTGATCATTATGGGAATGATGGTATTTAGAATTGATGAAAAGTTTGGATCCATTAACGTTGACAAGATTAAAGATTTGAGAGGATAGAATAATGGGATATGTTTTACTCACGGTACCAATCCTGGCGGTTGTGCTGTTTTTTGCTTCAAAAACCAAGCAGCATCAGCATGTCATCAGTGTGGCCGCTTCCGTGATCATGGTGATTGCAGCCGGGGTTTTAACCGGTGAAATCCTCCAAGGCGATTTCGTTGAATACGTCGCCTGGGGTTGGTTTTTTCGAATGGATGCGTTAAGTGTCATCGTGATGGATATTGTCGTCATCATTGGTCTGATGACCAGCGTTTTTTCGGTCGGTTATCTGGAAAACGAAATCAGGCATGGTAAACTAACAACCGACAGAATGAGGGTTTATTATAGTTTAATGTATGCGTTCATCTTCACCATGCTACTGGCTTTGACGGTAAAGAACATCGGTATCATGTGGATTGCCATTGAGGCGACCACGCTGGCATCAGCCTTTCTGGTGGGTTTTTACAACGGCAAGGAAGCCATTGAAGCAGCCTGGAAATATATTATTATCTGTTCGGTGGGGATTGCCATTGCGCTGTTGGGGATCATTTTTCTGCAATTTTCATCACTTACCGTACTTGATAGTTCGCAGTTTCTCGATTGGCCAGCAATGATTGACCATGCGACGGAATTACAAGGGCCAACTTTAAGGCTGGCATTTATCTTTATTCTAGTTGGCTTTGGGACAAAAGCCGGTTTGGCACCGATGCATACATGGCTTCCCGATGCTCATAGTCAGGCGCCATCGCCAATCAGTACGCTGATGTCAGGGGTATTGCTAAATGGCGCCATGTATGGAATCATCCGGATTGTGGCAATTGTTAACCGCAGTTTTGGAAACAGCGAGTTTGTCGGCCGGATTCTGATCGCGGTGGGAATTTTATCGGTGGTGACGGCAGCGGTTTTTATTTTTTCCCAGAAAGACTACAAAAGGCTGCTGGCTTATTCAAGTATTGAGCACATGGGGATTATTGCCATCGCGATTGGATTTTTTACCCCGCTTTCAGTTTTCGGCGGGCTACTGCACATGATCAATCACTCGTTTACCAAGTCGATGCTGTTCCTGGCTACCGGAAATATCCTGCAAAAATACAATACCAGAGAGATTTCAAAAATCAGCGGACTGTTCAAAATGCTCCCGGTTACCGGTGTGGTTTTTCTGTTGGGCTTGTTTGCAATTGGCGGAACTCCACCTTTTAGTGTTTTTGCCAGTGAGATCGTGGTGATTTCGGCAATTTTCCAGGAACAGAATTTTTTTGTGGGAGGGTTGTTGATTCTACTGTTGGCGATCATTTTTACCGGCCTTGTCGTAACGCTGTTTAAAATGTTTTACGGAAAGGACATACCCAAAGAAATAGTGCCAGGAGAACAAAATATTCCCGGGGTGGTGGTGATCGCCGGACTGCTGGGAATGATCACCGTGATGGGGTTATTCATTCCCGACGAATTAAGAACATTGATCGATCAGGCGGTTAAAATTGTAATTGGAGGATAGACTATTGACAGTTATTGAAATAAATAAACAACTCATAAAAAAGTTTCCGGATGAGATGATCAAGACGATAAAAGACGATGGCAATGAACTGTACGTTGAAATTAATTCGGATAAAATTAGGGAGTTCAGTGGATACATCAATCAGGAAATGGGATATTCGTTGATTGCGATGTTTGCCAATGATGAAACGCCATTGATTGGCAAGTATGCCATCTATTATGTCTTTGCCGATCGTGTTTCAGGAGTCTTGCTGACTGTTAAAACGGCGATTGAACCGCAGCAAATGACGTTTAAATCGATTGCTCGCAAGGTTCATGCAGCAGCGCGATACGAACGCGAAATCAAGGATTTGTTTGGATTGAATCCGGTCGGACATCCAAACCCGAAGCGGTTGGTCTTTCACAGCAACTGGCCCCGGGATACTTTTCCCTTGCGCAAAGCCTATGATTTAAAACAACAGCCAGAATTTGCCAACGAAAAAATTAATTTCACTAAAGTGATCAGTGAGGGTGTCTATGAGATTCCGGTTGGTCCAGTTCATGCCGGTATCATCGAACCCGGCCACTTCAGATTCAGCGTCGCCGGCGAACCAATTATTAATCTGGAGGCACAATTATATTTTGTTCATAAAGGCATCGAAAAAATGTGTGAGGGCGAGAGTATTGAAAAAGGCCTCTTTGTGGCCGAGCGCATTTCAGGAGATGAGAGTTTTACCAATTCCTATAGCTATTGTCAGGCGATTGAAAAGATTGCGGGGGTAAAAATCCCGGAACGGGCGGAGTATATCCGGGTTATTTTTGCCGAGTTGGAACGACTGACCAGCCATCTGGGCGATCTGGGCGGGATTTGTCTGGATGTAGCCTATGGGTTTGCCGCCTATCAGTTCAGAATGATGCGCGGCTGGGTCTATGCCATCGCCGACGAACTCTGTGGGATGCGCTTTTTAAGAGGGGTGAACCGGCTTGGCGGGGTTAGAAAAGACTTCGTGGCAGGGAAAGAGGCGTCTCTGATTGGGCAGCTTAAAAAAATCCGCTCGGAACTTGAAGAGACGGAAACGATCATAAAATCCAACAGTCTTTTTATTGATCGAGTCGAAAATACCGGTATCCTCAGTGCCCGCATTGCGGCGGACTTAAATGCAGTAGGGCCACCGGCTCGGGCGGTTGGCATCGGATGGGATGTGCGAAAGAGTTTTCCCAACAGTGCGTATAACCAACTTATATTTGCGATTCCGGAGCATTATAATGGCGACGTCAACTGCCGGATGAATGTAAAAATCGAGGAATGTTATCAGGCCATTGATTTAATGCTGGCAGCCATTGACAGCATGCCAGGCGGTTCGATCAGGGAAGCGATTATAACGGTAAAACCCTATCAGTTTGCCTTTGGCATCACAGAGGCGCCTCGGGGAGAAAATATCCACTGGGTGATGACCGGGGAAAACAATACCATTTATCGCTATAAAATTAGAACCCCTTCATTTTGCAACTGGCCGGTGCTCTGTCATGCGGTCAAAGGCAATCTGGTGCCAGATTTTCCGCTGATCAACAAGAGTTTTAATTTGTCCTATGCAGGCAATGATTTATAAGGAGAGACAATGTTCAATACCATTAAAAAGATAATCAAGTATCCGAATCTGACCCAGAATTATCCCAGGATACCCCTTCCGGTTCTGCCGAAAACCGGTAAACCTGTCATTGACATGGAAAAATGCACCGGCTGCGGCGAGTGTCTGAGACGATGCCCGTCTCAGGCCATCGTCAGGGATGAAAAAACGGACGCTTTGGGAATAAATCTCGATACCTGTGTATTTTGCACCCTCTGTGAAGAAATCTGCCCCGCGGGAGCAATTGAAATGACCAATCAGATTGAACTGGCGGAGAACCTGCGAACGGAGCTTAGAAGCAGCACCCTCGTCGTCAAAGAAGATCAGGAAATTGCCATGCCCTATGAGGCAATCTGTGACAAACTTGTCAAGCAGATCGGAAAGACATTTGGCAGAAGCTTAAATATTAGAGAGGTAGACGCCGGATCCTGCAATGGCTGTGATTACGAAATTAACGCCCTGAACAACCCCTTTAATGATGTGGAAAGATTGGGAATGCATTTTGTCGCTTCGCCCCGGCATGCCGATATGCTGTTGGTGACGGGAACGGCCAGCAGAAATATGCAACTGGCATTGATTAAGACCTATAATGCCACCCCGGATCCCAAATTGGTTGTTGCCGTTGGCGCCTGCGCCTGTAGCGGCGGCATCTTCAGAGATTCATATGCTACCAGCAACGGGATTGATGGCATTGTCCCGGTTGATGTCTATATACCAGGATGTCCCCCCCGCCCCCAGGCAATCCTTTACGGTATTTTGAAGGCGATTGAAAAGGGCTAAAAGATAACGGTTGGTGAGTAAAGCAACACGGTTAAGTCAGAAGAAAACCTTAATTCTGTGAAAAAAAGTTGTAATTTATCTGGATTAAAAGTAAGATAAACAGTGAATGTGATCCCGACGGTGCAGCAGGACAAGTTATCATCAAAGGATCACGTGAGACATTACTTTTATGCAAAAGAGAGGGAAAAATGGGATTTTTGGAAATTTTAAAAGCAATCCTGCTGGGGATTGTGGAAGGTGTAACCGAGTGGTTGCCAATTAGCAGTACCGGACACATGATCTTGGTGGATGACGTTATTAAACTCAATATGTCGGAGCCATTCATCGAAATGTTTTTGTATGTGATTCAATTAGGGGCAATTTTAGCAGTTGTTTATATCAATTGGCATAAGCTGGTGCCGTTTTCCTTTAAAGATAAAAAAATAATGATCAGGAAAAACACCGTCATTCTCTGGTCAAAAATTGCGGTGGCCTGCATCCCGGGAATCTTAGCCTATTTACTGTTGGATAGCCTTTTCGATACCTACTTTATGAATTCAATCACCGTTGCGGCGATGCTGATTCTGTATGGGATTCTTTTTATCGTTGTTGAAAATTACAACAAAATGCGCCAACCGGAAATCGTCAAATTATCGCAGCTGACCTATAAGAAAGCCTTGCAGATTGGCGCCTTTCAGGCGCTGTCGATTGTACCGGGGACATCCCGTTCCGGGGTAACCATCCTGGGGGGGATGATTTTGGGAACATCCCGAACCGTGGCCGCCGAATTTACCTTCTTTATGGCCGTCCCAGTGATGTTTGGGATCAGTCTCTTAAAACTGATTAAATTCGGCTTTACCTTTACCGGCTGGGAAGTAGTTATTTTATTGGTGGGGATGATCGCCGCCTTTATTACCTCCATATTGGCAATTAAATTTTTAATGACCTATATCAAAAAGCATGACTTTAAAATCTTTGGCTGGTACCGCATCGTCTTGGGTGTGATCGTCCTGCTGTATTTCTTTATCACCGGCAATTAGTCCGATTTAAAATTTCACCTATATTGAAAGGAAGAAAAAATGATTAAGATTGATCAGGAAAAATGTATTGGCTGTGGCGCCTGTGTTGATGATTGTTTCCCCAATGATATTGTTTTAAAAGAGGATAAGGCGGCACCACTAAATCGAACATGCATAAAGTGCGGACACTGCATTGCTATCTGCCCGGTTGATGCGGTGACTCTAAGCGATTATGATATGGCTGAGGTTAAAGAATATCAGGCGGACTGCTTTGATATCACACCAGATAACCTGCTGAATTATATTAAGTTCAGACGTTCGGTACGTCAGTTTACAGATCAACCCATTGAGAAGGATAAAATTGAACAGATTATTGAAGCAGGACGCTTTACCCCAACCGGTAGCAATAGTCAGAATGTTTCATATATTGTGGTTCAGGATGAGATACAGAAGCTGACCGGACTGGGACTTGAAGGCCTGAATAAAATGGGGAAAAATATTTTAGCAGATAAACAAAACAAAAATACATTATTTAAGTATTATGCAAAACGCTGGATGAAAATGTATGAAGATTATTTGGCCGATCCCGAATTACCGACAAGTCTTTTTTTCAAAGCCAAGGGCTTGATTTTAGTGGTTTCTGATGCGCCAATAAATGGTGGATTAGCGGCCAACTCGATGGAATTGATGACCCATGCCCAGGGATTGGGCATGTTTTATAGTGGTTTCTTTGTCAGGGCAGCTTATGGCAATCCCAAAATCAAAGCCTTCTTGGGTATTGATGAAAGCAAAGAAGTGATCGCCTGTCTGGTAATGGGATACCCCGATGTTAAATACCAAAGAACCGTGCCCCGAAAAAAACCGGAAGTATCCTGGCGCTAAGACCATCAGTCTACGGTAACAGAGTTTAAACGCGAGGTGAAAGATGGCTTATCTGGAATTCCGAAATATTCATTTGAAATTTGATGAGCGACTGATTTTTTCAGGCTTTAATCTGGCCATCGAGCAATCTGAAAAAGTCCTTTTTTGTGCCCCTTCGGGTCGCGGAAAGACCAGCCTGGTTAAAATGCTGCTGGGCTTTGTGGTGCCGGATCAGGGTGAAATTTCGGTGGCGGGGGTTACCCTGACCGGTGAAACAGTGAATAGTATTCGCAGCAAGATTACCTATGTGAGCCAGGATGCTGATATTCCCAAAGGGATTGTCAGCGAAGTTTTTGCAGCTGTTTTTAAATTTCAGGTGAACCGTCGTTTGAACTATCAGGAAACGGTTTTGAGCGACTGGCTGGAAACCATGTCGCTGCCGCAAGATACGCTGGGAAAAAATGTCGACGCTCTGTCCGGGGGTGAACGGCAGCGGCTGGCCTTGATTTTAGGGATTCTGCTGGATCGCGACATCTGGATTCTAGATGAAATCACCACCGGACTGGATCATACCCTGAAGATACAAATTGTAGAACTTCTCTTGGGCTATGACAAAACCATTTTAGTGGTTTCCCACGATGATATTTATCTGAATCGGGGATTAAGAGAGGTGTCCTGGTAATGGCCGCACAGGAAATAAGTTCATATGCCCTCCTTTAGTTGTTGGTTTTTATCATTCCGATTGTGATTATTAATTATAAAATGGGGATTGGGCTGAATAAACGTCTTATTTACGCCTTGTTTCGAATGACGATCCAATTGATTTTAGTGGGTTTGTTTTTGCAATATATTTTTATCTTAAACAATCCGTGGATAAATTCAGCCTATATCTTTTTTATGATTGGAGCAGCGGGGATATCCACGGTTAAAACTTGTGGATTAACCATGAAAAATCAGTTGATCCCGATTGCCCTGGGTTTTGGGGTTCCGAATTTTATTATGATTCTCTTTATCAATCAATTTATTATTGGTTTGGATAATGTCTTTAATGCTCAATATTATATCCCCCTGATGGGAATGCTTTTGGGGAACAGCTTAAGTGGTAATATTATTGGTATCAACACCTTCTACAGCGGATTAAAACAAAATGAACGGGAGTACCACTACCGGCTGGCATTATCTGCCAATCAGTGGGAGTCAACCCTGCCCTGGTATAAGGAAGCCATTACCGCCTGTATGAATCCGATGATCGCATCAGTTGAAACCATTGGTTTAGTATCCCTGCCGGGAATGATGACGGGGCAGATTTTGAGTGGCTCGATGCCGATGACCACGATTGCCTATCAAATCGTAATCATGGCAGGAATTTTGATTACCCGGTATTTCGGGATTCATTTTTCGATCATCTTAACAAGAAGAAAGGCATTCGATGCCTATGATCGTTTAAAAATATAGGTTTTTCCGGCTGTTGCGCAAAATATTCCCGTTAGTCAAATAATTAGTTCATTTATTTCCACCGTTCTTCGTGATAGAATGTAAAAACATTGAATCCGTTTAAAAATCGCGAGGTAGCAGATGTCCTATAGAGATTTAACACCCAGTACCGTCATTGAATATATCAAAACAGCCACGGATATTTTTCCAGCTGAAGCCAGGCTTGAGGTTTATGAGGTTGGTGGCGGGGAAGACGATGGGGATGGCTTTGTCAACCACATTTACCGGGTCTGGGATGAAACCGGAAAGTCGGTTATTCTCAAACAGGCCAAACCCTACCTAAAACTATTTGGTGAAGGGGTACCACTGACTGCCAAGCGTAACCAGCTGGAATCCGAAATCATCAAGTTGAGATCCGCCATTACACCAGAGTATCTGCCGGAAATGTATCACCTCGATCCCGACAACAATCTTTTTATTTATGAGGATTGCGGACGGCTGAAGATTATGCGTTTTGAATTGACCAAGGGCAAACGGTTTCCTAAATTTCCCGAACAGATGGGCGAATTTCTGGCTAAATCGAATTTCTATACATCCGAGATATATTTGGATCAGATGGCCCATAAGATGCTGGAATGCAAATTTATGAATCCCGAGATGCGGGTGATTATGGAAACGATCCTGTTTTTGCGGGAGTCTTTTATTGAAGGCGAAGTCGATTTACCGGCAGGGGATCCCAATCATCTGGCCATGAGCGATCTGCTTTGGGAAAAACGGGAACTGCGGGTTGAACTGCTGAAGCTGCGGGGCATTTTCATGAAGAAAAGCGAATGTCTGGTTCATGGCGACCTGCATACCTCCAACATTATGATCGCCGAAAACGAGATGAAAATTATCGATATGGAATATCCGTTTATGGGGCCATCCTCATCCGATACCGGCTATCTGGTCGGAAATCTGGTTTATGAGTATATTGCCTGGTTCCACCATGAAGAAGGCACCAAAGCGTCCCGGAAAGCCTATCGTCAGGAAATGCTGGGCTATATCAGCGGTTTGATCACCGAATATCAGCGAGTATATACCGCCTGCTGGGATCAGGATGCCAAGCCGATGTATCGCGAGTATACCGAGTATCGGGATGATTTGCTGCGAACCTATATTAAAGAGGTCTGCGGCTTCACCGGTTGCCAGATTGTTAGTCGGGTGGGTGGAATTGTACCACTGCCGGATTTTGATGTACTCAAGAATCCGGTTAGCCGGAACTGTGCCCGGCGGCTGTCGTTGCTAATTGCAGATGCGCTGATTATGAAGCGGGAAGAAATGGAATCGGTAGAAGACATTATTTCGTTAATTGAAACCATTACCTATCGCTATTTTGACGTGATGAAAGCGTTAAAAAACCGGAGTATGAGCAGTGAATAAAACCTGAATACAAAAAACTCAAGTGATTTTCTCGCTTGAGTTTTTTGTTTGCGGAAATGTCGGTAGCGGGAATGTTTATTTCTACAGAAATGTGGTAGAATAATAGTACGAAAATAGGTTGGAACGAACACAGAAATCTTTTTTTTAAAAAAAAGGAGGGCTAAGCGAAACACAGGGGTTAATTAAAAGACCGGACGGGTAAGTGAAAGCATGACTGAAATCGGTTGCAAAATAAATCAACCGGTCAAGCTGCGGTTAAGTATTTAGGATAACATGCAGAAATGGGATTCCATCTATTCGCGTAAAAAATTATCATTCAGGAGGAAAAAGTCATGAAAAAAAATAAATTAACGCTATATCTTTTGGCCATAACCATTATGTTGGTTTCAGTACTTTTTATGGGGGCAAGCTGCAGTTCAACCACGGCCAATGTCAGCAATGCCGTGATGACAACGGGAGTGGATGACAGTTCCATGCCGATTGACAAGGTCACCGCATTTCCGGTAAATACTGATGTCTATGTAGCTGCCGAATTACACAACGCCCCAGATGACACGGATATTACCTTTATCTGGTATTTAGAAGGACAGGAAGTAGATTCCGTTACCATCAATAATGGTGATGTCAGCGATGCTCCGCTATGGGGAATTCTTCCGGCCGAGTTGGTCACCACACCGGGTAATTATGCCGTCGAAATTTATATTGATGACCGCGAAAAACCAGATACCGTCACCGAATTCATCGTTAAATAAAGCTGTAGCGAAGGAGGAGTTAATCGAACGATGGAAAAAAATAAAATAATCGCCAGTATCGCCAGACAATATGAAGAGATTGGAATTCTTCACAAAATTGGTGGGGAAACGGATATATCAGTGGATCAGGAATTACTGGATGCCAAACACCCGACTGGAAAAGTGAAAATCCATTATGAAAATCTGATTCTATTGAGCGAAAAAGATAAAACCATCTATTTTTGGGAGCTGACCAAAGAAATCAAAAGTGGCTTCTCATTCGGATTCAGCAGTGAAAGCTTTTCTCAAAGCGGAGCAACTCTGTCCCGGAAAGTTAAGGCAGTTCAATATACCGTTAATGGAAAAGCCTATGAATATGAATTTGATCTGGGGCAACTGAACAAGATTGTTAAGACGGCTGCCAAAGAAAACGGTTGGAAATTCAAGGTGGTTCTGTCGAAGAAAAAAGCATTATATTAAGAGCATTATATTAAAATAAAAGAAGCGCAGGGCAACCTGCGCTTTTATGATGTTCTTAAAATGCGGCATCAGACAATTCATACGGTGTTTCCTGATAAACGTAGTAATTCAGCCAGTTACTGAATAACAGGTTGGCATGGCCCCGCCAGCGTACCACCGGGGGTTGGGTGGGGTCATCATTGGGGTAGTAGTTGATCGGGACATTAATCGGTTTGCCCTGAGAAACATCCCGGTCATATTCGCCTTTTAATGTTTCCGGGTCATATTCACTATGGCCGGTGACAAAAATCTGCCGGCCGTTGTGAGCCATGGCGATATAGACACCGGCATCGTTGGACGCGGCCATGACTTCCAGATCCGGGTGGGCATCAATGAGTTCCCGGTGAATCCCGGTGTGACGGGAATGGGGAACATAGAAGGTGTCATCAAAGCCCCTAAAGAGTTTGACATAGCTGTGTTCCAGATGGTGTTCAAAAACACCAAAGGCTTTTTCCGGTAATAAATATTTTTGGATCCCATAATGATAATAAAGACCAGCTTGAGCACCCCAGCAGATATGCAGGGTGGAAAAGACGTTAGTTTGGCTCCAGTCCATAATCTCGGTGAGCTCATCCCAGTAGTCCACTTCTTCAAATTCCAGGGTTTCAATGGGGGCTCCGGTGATAATGAGTCCATCAAAACGTTGTTCCTTAACATCTTCAAAATAGCAATAAAAAGAGCCCAGGTGTTCGGACGAGGTATTTTTACTTTCATAGGTTTTGGTTTGCAGCAGGGTCACTTCAATTTGCAGTGGCGTATTTCCCAACAACCGCAAAAGCTGGGTTTCGGTCGAAATTTTGGTCGGCATCAGGTTGAGGATGGCGATTTTTAAAGGGCGGATGTCCTGATGACTGGCGCGGTCGGCATCCATCACAAAGATGTTTTCATTGGTCAGAATTTGACTGGCGGGTAGGCTATTGGGTATTTTGATTGGCATGTGTTCACCTCCGGGTGATTGCTTAAAAACTAAAGGGCTTTGGTTAAGGCCTGATCCAGATCAGCCAGGATATCGTCGCTGTGTTCTAGACCGATCGATAAACGGATCATATCTTCGGTAATGCCGGCGGCAATCAGATCGTCTCCGGAAAGTTGCTGATGGGTGGTGGTGGCCGGATGGATTACCAGCGATTTGGCATCGGCGACGTTGGCCAGATGGGTAAACAGGGTCAGGCTGTCAATGAATTTCCGGGCGGCTGCGATGCCCCCCTTGATGCCAAAGGTGAAAATTGAGCCAGGCCCTTTTTTAAAATACGCTTCGGAAAGCGCCTTGTAAGGGTTGTCAGGCAGAGTGGGGTAGTTCACCCAGGTAACTTGAGGATGATCGCTTAAAAAAGTGACCACTTTCTGGGTGTTTTCGAGATGTCGATCCAGTCGCAACGAGAGGGTTTCCAGACCCTGTAACAGCAGGAAGGCATTAAAGGGGCTGATGCAGGCGCCGGTATCCCGCAGCAATTGAACCCGGGCTTTGACAATGAAGGCCGCTGCGCCGATATCGGTGGCGTAGGTAATGCCGTGATAGCTGGCGTCCGGAGTGGTGAACACCGGGAAGCGGCCGCTGCCAGCCCAGTCAAAGGTGCCGCCGTCAACGATAATGCCGCCGATGGTGGTGCCGTGTCCGCCAATAAATTTGGTGGCTGAATAAACGACGATGTCGGCACCAAAATCCAGCGGTCTGAATAAGTAGGGGGTGGCAAAGGTATTGTCGACGATCAGCGGCACACCGTTGTCATGGGCGATTTGGGCCACTGCTTTGACATCGACAATATTAATGGCGGGATTCCCTAAGGATTCGATATAAATGGCCTTGGTATTTTCGTTGATAGCAGTTCGAAAATTTTCAGGGTCATCCGGGTTAACGAAGGTTGTTTTAATGCCGAGCCGGGGCAGTGTAGCACTTAAGAGATTATAGGTGCCGCCATAAAGGGTGGATGCGGCAACCAGTTCATCACCAGTGCCGGCTATATTTAGAATCGTTGCGGTAATGGCGGCCGAGCCGGAAGCAAAGGCCAGGGCGCCAACGCCGCCTTCTAAAAGAGCCATCCGTTCTTCCAGAACACTGGTGGTGGGGTTCATAATTCGGGTATAAATATTGCCTGGTTCTTCCAAGCCAAAAAGCCGTTGGGCATGTTCGCTGTTGTCAAAAACATAAGAGGTGGTCTGATAAATGGGGACAGCAACCGCATGGGTGGTGGGATCAGGGGTTTGACCGCCATGGAGTTGAAGGGTTTCAAATTTTCGGGTATCTTTCATAATCGTATCTCCTTGCAACGTTATTGATAAATTACATATCATTCCAGTAGGAATTATAAGCAATATAACATAGACGACCGGATTTTGTCAATACGTAAAGTAAAGAATAAAAAATTAACAATTAATCAAAACTATTTGTTTGACATTAATAAAAATTAAGTCTATAATAAACCAAAATACACGTTGCCGTTCAACTAGGTTGTGGAGAAATTTATTTTCTTGTGTTAATGTGTCCTGAGAGGAATATCATGGAAGAGTTAAGAAGAAACTTAAATGAATATTATTACGTTAACACCCAAAGCTATTGGTTCTTTAGCTTTGGTTACTTTGCGTGCAATAAATTAAGTTCCTTTGAGAATCCCAACCCATGATAAATTTTTAGCGATACAAGTGTATTGAATAAAAGTTGATTTTTAGGAGGCTTCTTAGGAAGCCTCCTTTTTTTTTCGCAAGGCAAAGGCCAAAGATCATGCTAGCAATTTGGTGGCAGCTTGCGAATTACCGGAAATCAATAGACCGGTTTCCGGTGGTCTTCGGTGCACAGAAGATAAAAAACTGCGTGGTCAGTGAGTAAAAATAATGGAGGAAGAAATGATAATAGTAGTTAAACCCAACACCAAAGAAGAAGATATTCAGAGATTAATCAAGATGATTGAAACTCAGGGATTAAACATTCATTATTCAAAAGGTGTGGATCACACCATTCTAGGAATAGTAGGGGATACAACCTTGGCTGATGTGGAAAAAATTCGTTCGAATCGTATTGTGGAGAATGTACTCAGAGTTCAGGAACCTTATAAAAAGGCTAATCGTCTATTTCATCCCGATGACACCATAATTAATGTCAAAGGCCGAAAAGTCGGCGAAGGAACCATCACTGTGATCGCCGGGCCCTGTTCGGTAGAAAGTGAAGAACAGATTGTCTCGATTGCCAAAAGTGTCAAAGAATCCGGAGCTACTTTTTTGCGGGGCGGGGCCTTCAAACCACGAACCTCGCCATATGCTTTCCAGGGCTTAGGATACGAAGGACTGGAGCTGTTGAAAATAGCCAGAAAAGAAACTGGACTGCCGATTGTCAGCGAGCTGATGTCACTGGAACATCTGGCGGCCTTTGAAGATGTGGATGTTATCCAGGTAGGCGCCAGAAATATGCAAAACTTTGATTTGCTCCGGGAATTGGGTAAAATTGACAAACCGATCCTGCTAAAACGGGGGATGTCATCGACGATGCAGGAATTTCTGATGTCGGCCGAATACATCATGAAAGAAGGAAATGATAAGGTCATCTTGTGTGAGCGAGGGATCCGAACCTTTGAAACTGCCACCCGTAATACCCTGGATATCAGCTGTATTCCAGTACTCAAACAGAAAAGTCATTTACCCATTATTATTGACCCCAGCCATGCTACCGGGCTGTCCTGGACGGTTGAAGCATTGACGAAGGCTGCCATTGCCGCCGGTGCCGATGGCGTGATGATTGAGGTTCATAATAATCCCGAAGAAGCTCTTTGCGATGGCGAACAGTCGATTACCCCGGAACAATTCCACAAAATCATGATTACCGTCAAAAAATACGCCGAATTTGAGAACAAGGTGATGTAATGAAAAAACGAGAAGATTCCATCGTTGGCTTTATCGGCCTGGGTCTGATGGGCGGTGCGCTGGCCATGGGACTCAGGAAGCAGGGGCCTCGGGAAATCTGGGGCTATGATTTAAAGCCGACGGTAATCGAAACCGCCCTGGCTCAGGGCGTAATTGATGAAGGCGTCTGGGATTCGGCGGGGCTTCAAAAAATGCTGCCCCAGTGCGATCTGGTTTTTATCTGTCTGACCCCGATGGATACCCTGGCTTTTTTAGCCCTTTATATGGAAGACTTTAAACCGGGAGCGATTGTCACAGATATTATCGGGGTTAAAGAAGTGGTCTTTAAAAACCTCGGGAATCTGTTGCGCAAAGATATTGATTATATTCCCGGACATCCGATGGCCGGCAGTGAAAAAGAAGGGTTCGGCGGGGCTGATGATCGCATTTTTAAAAATCGGAATTATATTCTGACCCCCTTACCCTCCAATCAACCGGAAAACATTCAATTGATCCGGGACATTGTTACCGATTTGGGATTTAATCATATTGTCGAAACCACCACTGAAATCCACGACGAAAAAATAGCCTTTACATCCCAGCTCTGTCATGTAATTGCGGCAGCCTTAGTGGATTGCGAGGATGATCTCTCGATTACCGATTTTGAGGGTGGTAGTTTTGGCGATCTGACCCGGATTGCCATGATTAATGCGCCGATGTGGACCGAGCTGTTTATGTGCAATCGCAAAAATCTGCTCGATCAGATCGAGAAATTTGAGGCCAGTCTGGAAGCGATGAAAGAAATGATCCGCTTGGATGAAAAGGAAGAATTGATCACCCGGCTTAAATCGGTTCGCAAAAAACGAGTTGCCATGGGGGAGATTCGGGAGGCAAAGAACTTAAAAAACCTGTGAGTTTGCTTAAGAGATGCGCTGTGAAAACAGTTACATCAGTCTGAAAATGATTACTCTATTGACATAATATAATATGGGAGTATACTCTAGATAAAGAAACATTTTAAACCACGATTTTTAGTGGGAACAAAATGACGAGGGTAAAAGTTAAATAAAAACTTGGAGCAAAAATATCATGAAGTTATGTCATCTACCATCTATTGGTATGAGAAACATAAAAACGATGCTGGCTGTATTCATCTGTGTGGTCGTATTTGCGATCATGGGACCGGGGTTTAATCCACTGGTTGCAGCAATTGCAGCGGTGATTACGATGGGACCGAGCATTGAAAATTCCATTGAAACGGGTTGGAATCGAATATTGGGAACCGCCTTTGGAGGAGCAGCAGGGATGTTGGGCATTTTTGCCGCTAATTTAATCCCATATGAATTTGCTTATGTTTTCATCATTCCTTTGGGAATTATGGGATTGATTTATCTATGTAATAATATCAATAAGTCTGGAGCCATCGTTATTACCTGTGTGGTGTTTCTCATTCTGATGACCACCTATCCCCGTGATGCGGGTATCTATATGCTGGCAATTTTAAGACTTCTGGAAACATCGTTTGGGATCATTGTGGCGTTCTTGATCAATCGCTTTATCAAAGTGCCGGAATGCGATGAAAAGTCAGCCGATGCGGAATCAGAAACGAAAAAAGAGCTGATCACCGTGGCAGAGAAGCCAGGTAGCAGCCGTAAAAAATTTAAAGTATCAAATATTCTGTATATGATATTCAAACCCTAGGTTTTACGTTTATTCTGGATTTTTGTGACGTCTGGACAAACTAAAATATAATTACCCCTCCCCTTAAAAAAGAGACCACCCTAATACCAGGAGGTCTTTTTTTAGTTGCATAAATTTATTTGAGATGGCCGATAACCGTCAGTTTATCGGTGAAGACGGTCGCCAGTCCGGGTAAGCCCGAAGGCTTGATGCTGGCAATTATGGTGGTTGCCGGGCCGGCAGAAGCCACTACATTCAGATCATTGGGGGCGGTTTGAAATTGGCGATGATAAATGGCAGCAAGATTGGTGGCCTCGTATAAAATCCCCTTGGAGCCGCAGGGGACGATCTCGTTAACAGCAGGATTTTTGGTTAAGGTTCGGAGATCCTGATAATCAGCGATTTCCGGATCGCCATCGACAACAAGGGCAGCACCGTATTTGGGTTTGCCGATGCAGATCACCACATCCCCAGATACTGATGGGGTAATGCGTAACCGCTTTGCCATACCCATCACAAAAATGCCAAAGCCGGTCATACAGGTTTTAAAATTTTCTTCAGTGGATCCATTAATCGGCAGATCCCCGATCCCGGCTCGCTCCAGTTCTTCCCGAATACCTTGGATCAAGGCTTCGCCGGTGGGGTGCATCTCCCCGACGATGGTGTTGGAAAGACCGATAATCTGGGCGCCACAGGCCAGCAATTCAAAAAGACACACCCGGGCGGCAAAAATGGAGATATATTTGGTCGGAACACATAACTCATCGCCAGGCTTTTCCCCGACGCCGCCGCTGCTGTCACAGGCAGTGACCAGGAGCGAATCGGGAAGTTCAATGACCGACAAGTCACGATACTGATAAGTTTTCATAAGATCCTCCTTTCGGGGCTGGGCGTTTAGTAATAGTCAAAGTGCCGTGGACTTGGCGCACTGTTTGGATATCGCCAAGCGGTTTTTAGCGGTAGTCCGTAGATGCCTGGGCTGAGGTTGCCGAAGACACCTGATTTTTAACCGACAGCGGTAACGCTTTAAAGACGAGGGCGGCGATCAGGGCATTGATTCCACCTACCAGCGCCAGGGGAAACATCATGGCAATGAGGCCGGGCCAGGTTAACATCGGAACTAACAGTGGCGAACAAAGTAACAGCAGGATCGGGCCGTTGCAGATGGCGGCAACGATAACGCTGACAATCAGGCCAACGATTTCATTAGCTGCCTTTTTAACAAAAGCATAAGTATACCAGGTGGCCACCATGATCAGTCCCATTCCCAGGCCAATGGCCAGGTGAACGGGCACGGTCATGGGGAATCCTGAGGTGAGTGCGGTTAAGAGATGACCGATAATAGCAATAATTGCGCCAGCCACAGGGCCCATCAGCAGGGTGCCTAAAAAAGCCGGAAGTGAATCGAAGGCAATCGTGCCAAAAACTTTTAACTGCGCACCTACAAAAGAGAGGGCAATTAAAAGCGCCATAAAGACGAGTTGTCGGGTGTTAATTTTCATTGGTTACTCCTTGTGATTTTATTATAAAGCATTTTATGGCGATAGAAAAGGTGAACTGATTCCAGTTTTAAACAAAAAAAGTTCACATCTTAAAAGATGTGAACTTTACCGTCGTCCAAATGGAATCATTTCTGGCAGGTCTCCTGAGTCAGCTTCAGCGCAGTTTGTCCCTTCCCGTGAGGTGGTGATGACAAGTGCTCAACTATACAGTGGTGGGTCCCTACAGGATTTTAACCTGTTTCCCTATTCTCCTTTTACAAGGCACCAAAAAAGCTTTATTTACTTGGGAGAATAATAGCACATCAGGGATCAATTTGTCAAATTGAATTTGACTGAGGCTAATAAGTATTGCTAAGGAAAAAGCGAAGTGGGAATTAACTAGCTTTGAATTGGGGGTAATTTCTGGTGGGGCTCAACCCCGAAAATAACAAGACAGATCGAAAATTCATGCCAAATATTCCAGCTATAATTCATTGTATTGAACCCGTGGAGTGTGATACAATACTGCACAAAATGATTAATACTAAGAGGTATAAAAATTGATTCTAATGATCGACAACTATGATTCTTTCACCTACAATTTAGTCCAGTATCTGGAAGGACTCAATGAAACGGTGATTGTAAAAAGAAATGATAAAATTACTCTGGACGAGATTGCCGAGATGGCACCGTCGATGATCGTTTTATCACCGGGGCCATGTACCCCCAACGAATCCGGCATCTGTCTGGATGTCGTGCATCGCTTTAAGGGCGAAATCCCGATCCTGGGTATTTGTCTGGGCCATCAGATCATCGGTCAGGCCTTTGGCTGTAAGATTACCAAAGCCCTGGAGCCGGTTCATGGTAAAGTTCATGCCATCGCCCACGACAATGCCGGCGTGTTTGATGGTCTTAATAATCCCCTGAAGGTGACGCGATACCATTCATTGGTGGTGGAAAATCACGAAATTCCCGAGTTTTTTGAAATTACTGCCCGAACTAATCAAAATGAAATCATGGGTCTGCGACATAAGGACTACCCTATTGAAGGCGTGCAGTTTCATCCCGAAGCGATTCTCACCGAAATGGGCATGGAATTATTGGACAACTTTTTTCAATCGACAAAAGAAAATGGTGCAAGATGCTAATACAAGAAATAAAAACCGACTTAACGAGTTTTGAAAGCTATCTTTTATTCAAAGATGAGCCCTACAGTTTCTTTCTGGACAGCGGCAGAGACCCGGACAGCCTGGGACGCTATTCATTTATCGGCGGGAATCCTTTTCTGGTCTTTACCAGTAAAGCGGATACCATTACCACTAAAACAAAAACCGCAACGAAAACGGTTACCGGAAATCCTTTTGATGAGCTGCAAAAATTATTAAAACAATATCAGATGGATTATCCATCACCGTTTCCTTTTATCGGCGGGGCAGTGGGTTATTTTTCCTATGACCTTTGTCATCATCTGGAAGAGTTTCCCCGCAGTGCTGTCGATGATGTGGGTATCCCCGATTGTTTTATGGGTTTCTACGATGGGATTGTGATAATCGATCATAAAGAAAATAAAACCTATGTCGCCGCCCTGGGAATTGAAGAAAATGAAGCGGATATTGTCAGCCGCTTAACCGCAAAATTTGTTGGCGATCCCAAGGTCGCCATCCGTTCGGATTTTAAGATCAATGAAAATGTCGAATTCCGGGGTAATTTCACCAAGCCGGAATATATGAAGGCACTGGATGCGGTTCACGAGTACATTTTAGCTGGGGATATTTATCAGACCAATCTGACCCAACGGTTTAACGCTGATTTACAGTTAAGCCCGTTGGAATTATACAGCGAACTGCGAAAAATCAACCCAGCTCCTTTTGCCAGCTATATCGATTTTGGCGAAGGACAGATTGTCTCCAGTTCACCAGAGCGTTTTATTCTGGTTCAGGGCCGCAATATTGAAACCCGACCGATTAAGGGCACCATGCCCCGGGGCAAAACTGCCGTGGAAGATGCCGCCAACTGCGAGACCCTGGTCAACAGCGAAAAGGATAAGGCGGAGCTGTTGATGATTGTCGATTTGGAGCGGAATGATCTCGGAAAAATCGCCAAAACCGGCACCGTCAAAGTACCGGAATTGTTTAAGCTGGAAACGTATCAGACCGTTTTTCATCTGGTCTCAACCGTTACGGCCGAATTAAAAGACAATCTCGATGCCATCGATTGTGTCAAAGCGACCTTCCCTGGCGGCTCGATTACCGGTGCACCGAAGATCCGGGCGATGGAGATTATTGACGAACTGGAGCCCACCCAACGAAATATTTATACCGGTTCGATTGGCTATATTGGTTTCAACGGCGATCTGGATCTCAATATCGTCATCCGCACGATTGTCTGCAAGGACGGCAAAGGCTATTTTCAGGTCGGCGGCGGGATCGTCTGGGATTCCGACAACGAGTCTGAGTATCAGGAAACCTTCGATAAGGGTCGCGCCCTGATGGATGCGTTGAAACGATATTAAAAATGGACTACGTCAGTTATAACGGAGAAATTTCAAAGGAGTGCCAGATGCCTCTGGATCAGGGCTTTCTTTATGGTTATGGGGTGTTTGAAACCATCAACATAGCTCAGGGGAAACTGATTTTCTTTGCGGATCACATGGAACGATTGAAGCAAAGTGCCCTGGTGATGGGACTTAATCTGACCAGCCATCCGGATCAGATCCAGAGCGACTGTCAGAAGATCATCAAAAAAAATGAGATCAAGCGGGGCGGCCTGCGGGTTACCCTTAGCAAGGGGCTAAAAGTGGATAACCTGTTGATCACGGCTCGGGAAAATCATTACGACCGCCAGATGTTTGAGCAGGGTGTGAAAATTTGCACCAATAATGCGGTGCGCAATGAAAAATCCCGGCTGGTGACGATCAAGTCCAACAATTATCTGGAGAATCTGCTGATTTTAAATGAGGCCAAGGCTCGCGGTTTTTCCGAAGCGATTTTTTATAACACCCAGGGCTACCTGGCCGAAGGCTGCATGACCAATCTCTTTTTGATCAAAAACGGAACCGTCTACACCCCGGCAAGAGATTGCGGGCTGCTGGCCGGAATTGTCAGAAACCGGGTGATCCAGCTGCTAAAAGCTAATCACATCGCGATCGAAGAAGGCCATTATACCAGCGATCAATTGCTGGCTGCCGACGAGGTCTTTATCACCAATTCGCTGATGGAAATCATGCCGGTGAATCAGGTCGATGAAGGGCGCTATGGGATCGGCCCCGAAACGCTGACCGCTCGGATCGAGGCGCTATTTCAACAAACCTGGGGCCTGAAATAAAAACCTGAATTAAAAGAATTAAGAATAACCGAAAATTCAAACAATCAGCCTTGCCATGGAGACAAAAATCCGTGGCAGGGCTTTTTGTGAGTCGCCAAAAGCTTAATAATTTAAAACAGGCTTTGTCAGTAAACGGCAAACTGTGTTAGAATAATCTTAATTAAAAGAAGAACGAGGAGATATAATGAGTACACAAATGGATCGAGAAAAAGCATTGGCATTGTTGAAGGAATATAATGAAAGTGAATCCCTGGTCAATCATGGCCTGGCGGTTTCTGGCGTGATGGAGCATTTTGCCAAACTGGAAGGGGAAGACCCGGACTACTGGGGCATTGTCGGGCTGCTGCACGATCTGGATTATGAAAAATACCCGGATCAACACTGCGTTAAGGTGGTCGAAATACTGGAAGCCAACGATTATGAGAAAGCCTTTATTAACAGCGTTGTCAGTCATGGCTTTGGTCTCTGCGCGGATGTCGAGCCTACCCATCAGATGGAAAAAATTCTCTATGCCACTGATGAACTGGCCGGGTTGATCACTGCCTGCGCCTATATGCGGCCCTCCAAAAGCGTCAACGATCTGGAGCTGAAATCGGTGAAAAAGAAATTCAAAACCGCCAGTTTTGCCGCAGGGGTCAATCGTGAGGTTGTTACCAAAGGGGCGGAGATGGCTGGTTATTCGCTGGATGAGCTGATGCAGGAAACGATTTTGGGAATGCGGGCCGTTGCCGATGACATCGGGCTGGGAAGTAATGAAGCTTAATCTCCCGGTTCCGGTAGAAAAGGCCTTTAAACAACTGGAAAGCTGTGGATTCTGTGGATATCTGGTGGGCGGCTGTGTCCGGGATTATCTACTTGCTACCCCGCCAACAGACTTTGATATGACCACCGACGCCACCCCGGCGGAAATTCTCGATTGTTTCGCCGACTATCGGGTCGTTGAAACCGGCATCCGCCACGGCACCGTGACCGTCATTCTTGATGGGATGGCGATCGAAATAACGACGCACCGGATCGAAGGTGGTTATTCGGACCGCCGTCATCCGGATGCGGTGAAGTTCACCAGAAACCTGTCAGATGACCTGGCCAGGCGGGATTTTACCATCAATGCGATGGCCTACCATCCGCAAAAAGGTCTGATTGATTGCTTTGGCGGAGCAGCTGATCTCAAAAAAGAGATCATCCGTGGGGTCGGTAATCCGCACAAACGAATGGCCGAGGATGCCCTGCGAATGCTTCGGGGTCTGCGTTTTGCCGCCGTTTTGGGCTTTGCTCTAGAAGCGGAAACTCGCACGGCGATCCGGCAGAATTGTGGACAACTTCGCCACATTTCAGCGGAGCGGATTGCCGCCGAACTAAGTAAACTGATCTGTGGAAAAAACGCCAAAGCGATCATCCTGGCCGAAACGGCGGTGCTGGGGGTGGTGATCCCTGAGCTGCTGCCGGCAAAAAACTTTGATCAGATGAATCCCCATCACTGCTATGATGTGTTGACTCATACGGCAGTGGCGATGGAAACCCTGGCCCCAGTGCCAAGGCTGCGGTGGACGATGCTTTTTCACGACCTGGGGAAACCCCAGACCTTTAGCGTAGATGATGCCGGCGTGGGTCATTTTAAAGGCCACAGCAAGTTATCGGAAGCGATGGCCCGGGAGCGCCTAACCGCCTTGCGGATCAGTAAAAATACCGTTGATCAGATCTGTCTGCTGGTAAAATACCACGATACCCTGATCGATGAAGATAAAACCAGCATCAAGCGCTGGCTGAACCGCCTGTCAGAGCCGCTATTTCGTGATCTGATTGCGATTAAGCGGGGCGATAACCTGGCTCAGGCGCCTGAGTATCATAGCCGGTTGGCGTCACTGCAAAGACTGGAAGCGTTGCTGGATCAGGTGATCGCCGAAAAGGCCTGCTTTTCGCTGAAAGATCTGGCCATCAACGGTAACGATCTAATTGGCCTGGGGATAGAAAACGGGGTCGAAATTGGCCGGATTCTCAAGTTGCTGCTGGAAGGCGTCATCGAGGAAGCCTATCAAAACGAAAAAGATAGTTTAATTGAAAAAGCAAAGGAGATGCGAATATGTTAATTGACAGCCATGCCCATATCGACGATCAAAAATTTAACGAGGACCGCGAAGCGGTACTGGAAAACGCCCGGGCTGCCGGGGTAGAGCTGATAATCAATCCCGGCGCTGATGAGGACTCCAGCTTCCGAGCCGTGGCAATGAGTGAAAAATACCCGATGGTTTATGCCACTGTAGGGATTCATCCCCATGATGCCAAAGATTACGTTGCCCAAAAACACGATGCGTTGTTAACGGAATGGGCAAAAAAAGAAAAGGTAGTGGCGATCGGCGAAATCGGTCTGGATTATCACTATGACTATTCCCCCCGGGATGTGCAGCAGGAGGTGTTTATCCGCCAGCTGATCATTGCTAAAGCGGTGGCGCTGCCAATTGTGATCCATAATCGGGAATCGATGGAAGATATGGTTCGGATCTTAAAAGAATACTTCGCGCCGGAATACGGCGGAATCATGCACAGCTACAGCGGTTCGGTGGAAATGGCTAAAGTTTTTCTGGACATGGGCTTTCATCTGTCGATTTCCGGGCCGCTGACCTTCAGCAATGCCCGGAAACTGCCGGAAGTCGTCGCAATGATGCCGTTAGACCGCTTGCTGATCGAAACGGACAGTCCTTATCTGACGCCCACCCCCCATCGGGGCAAACGCAACGAGCCGGCCTATGTGCGTTTCGTGGCCGCCGAAATTGCCCGGATCCGCGGGATCACAATAGAAGAGGTGGCGGAGATTACGACTGCGAATGCCAAAAGAGTATTTGGCATCGGTGAAAAGACAAAGGAAATATAAAAACAATAAAAAATGCAAATCAACCGTTCATTTTCCTTGACAAACGAGATTAATTTAGATAGAATGTTTAGCGTACCTTCGGGACAGAAAATGAATAAAGGGGTATAGCCAAGCGGTAAGGCAATGGACTCTGACTCCATCATTCGCAGGTTCAAATCCTGCTACCTCTGCCAAAATGAAATTTAACCTGCTCTTTAAGCTTACTTAAAAAGCAGGTTTTGTCATATCCGTTTGGATGATAAGATCAATCATCATGGAGTAAAAAAGGGGAGTTAATTATGTCGGATCAAAAAATCAGTGTTTTTGATATTTATGAATACCTGCCTCAAACTAGCTGCAAGAACTGCGGTGAAAATAACTGTATGGCCTTTGCTGAAAAATTATTGCAGCGAAAAAAAAGCATCGGTGGATGCTCAGCTCTTAGAATAGCAATCAATGAAGAAAACCGCCAGGAAATTCAGAAATTAATTGATGAAAATAGGGATTAAAGAGCAGGTAGACAATAAGCATTGTTTGCCTGCTCTTATCTTTTTTATAGTATAATGTAATCAAACGGACAAAAAGGCAAACTTGTTACAATGATGGAATGGCAAAGCCCGGAACAGTCTATAAATGGAGCGCAAAATGGAAATCATAAAAACCCGAATTTTTATCGCCGATGTTTGCAAATTGAATGAGCCCTGCCGCTTAGCCGCAGCAATGCAAGAGGTATCGCAAGCGCGACGGGAAAAAGCCGCACGGCTTAAAACAGCAGGAGCGAAAGCTCTGTCAGTGGGAGCTGAAATGCTGCTTCAACAAGCGGTGGAGCGCATCCACGGCATCAGTGGATCACTGAGGATGACACAAGGAGAAGATGGCAAGCCGATATTGTCAGATTATCCAGACATTCATTTTAATCTGTCTCATTCGGGCCATTATGTGGTCTGTAGTCTCGGATCCCAGCCAGTGGGGGTGGATATTCAAAAAATGGAGCTTCCGAATTTAAAACTGGCCCGGCGTTTTTTTGCCCAGTCAGAGGCTGACTGGCTCTTCTCACTATCGGCCGAAAATCAGACCCAGGGTTTTTATGATCTCTGGGCGCTTAAAGAAGCCTATATGAAGTACACTGGCAAGGGTTTTAATCTGCCAATGCATGCATTTCGGGTAGATTGTCAAAATGAACGGCCAATCAATCCGGGGACTGCCATCGTAGCAGATGAAAAAAAAATCCCGGTGGTGATTAAAAATTTCCCCGATCTGGAAAACTATGTTTTATGGAGTGTCACCGATACGATTGATTTTCAGGAGAAAATAGAATGGATCGGGTTATAGGAGGTAAGTATTGGAATCGACAACGAGTCAAAAGGAAAAACTGTTAACTGTGTTTATAACTTTTTTTAAAATCGGCCTGTTCACCTTTGGCGGCGGCTATGCGATGATCCCGCTGATTGAATATGAAACCGTGGAACGGCATCACTGGATTGAAAGCAAGGATATTTTAGATATCTTTGCCATTGCCGAAGCGACCCCCGGAGTTATTGCCATCAATACGGCGACCTTTGTGGGATATAGGGTAGCGGGATTTTGGGGCTCACTGATGGCAACTCTGGGGGTGGTGATCCCCTCCTTTACGATTATCAGTTTGATTGCCCTGTTTTTTGAGGAATTTCAGAGCCTGGAGTGGGTCGGTTATGCTTTTAAAGGAGTGCGGGCTGGGGTGATTGTTTTAATCCTGGGAGCGGTGGTTAAAATGGGCAAAAAGGGAGAATACACGCCACTGACGGTATTGATTTTAATCCTGGCCTTTGGGCTGGCTTCATTTACCGATATCAATGTCATTTATCTGTTGCTGGGCGGCGCGGTGACGGGGCTTTTTTATCAGCTCTGGCTGAATCGGAAAATTTCGAATGGGAAAAAAACCGGGGAGGATAAATAATGTATCTGGATCTATTTATCACTTTTTTTAAAATTGGCTTATTCACCATCGGCGGTGGCTACGCCATGATTCCGCTGATCCAGCAGGAAGTAGTGGCTCATGGCTGGCTGACCTTATTGGAACTGACTGATTTTATTGCGGTGGCTGAGTCCACTCCCGGGCCATTTGCGGTGAATATTGCCACCTTTGTCGGCATGGAGATGGGTGGACTCCCGGGAGCGTTGGTGACAACCGCTGCCGTGGTGCTGCCTTCGTTTATCATTATCCTCTTCATTGCCAAAGCGTTTACCAATTTTCAGCAGAATAAATGGGTTCAGGGCGCTCTTTATGGCATGCGGCCGGTGGTGATTGGTCTGATTGCCTCGGCGGTGGTATTGCTGATGTCGACCGGGTTTATTGGCGAGGGGGTCAAAATCCACTCGGTGGGTGATTTTTTTGCCAGCCTCCAATATCTGGAAATCATTATTTTTATAATTGGCAGCTTTGTCTATTTCCGGTTTAAATTGCATCCGATCAAGTTAATTCTAATTTCAGCTGGTTTAGGGATGTTGTTTTTTGGCGTATTGCCGATGTTTTATTAATTGATAGGATCTATTTTTCAATAGATCTTATTTTTTTTATTTTTGAGAGAGATGTAAAACGCAAAGACTTCTTTTTAGGAATCAACTTAAATAATAATTAAGTCGGTGGTCTCGTCACATGATCATCACAAAAGGATGATAAACTAATAAAAATTGACATAAAGATGTCATGATTATCTGCTATGATAAGAAAAAAGGAGGAATTGAAATGACCGTTATTATTAATGTTTTAACTGCCTGGTTAAGCGTTATATTTGTCGTTTTACTAACAATCATCTACTTATTAAGAATCGTCAATAAAGGCAAAAGAAAAAATATATTCATTGCCAAGATTAACCGAAATCTGAGAAATTCACATAAAACAATGGGAATTGCTTTTGTGATTACTGCTTGTATCCATGGGTTCTTTTCATCGGGAGCCATTCTGTCATTCAATTATGGAACCCTGAGCATGGTAATAGGGGTGCTATTAGGATTAACTTATATGCTCAGAAAATTATTGCCCGGAAAGTGTACCTGGATCAAGCCGCATCGCTGGTTAACCGTGGTGCTGATTGTATTTCTGGGGATTCATCTTTGGGAAGTTGGCGGAATCATGGGACCAGAAGTTTTTTTTAACAGTTCATTAAAAGAAGTGGAGACTTCAGTGGCAAAATTGTATGGTACCCAAACGGCAGCGGCAACAACAGTGAATGATCAAAGCGATCCGGTAACGGCTGAAAACTCCAGCACCGCCGGGGCTGAAAGCAAACCAGCAACAACCACAGATTCGACAGTGAACGATACGGTGGTTGCCAAAGCCAATCTGTTTTTGGGAAGCGTCGATTTGAAGGACGGCACCTATACCGGTGTGGCTGAAGGTTACGGACCGGAACTGACGGTCAGTGTAACAGTGGCCGGAAATGTGATTACCGATGTATTAGTGGTCTCACACAACGAAAAAAATGTAAAATATTATGGCAAGGCCATCGATGCGGTGCCGGCAGCCATTATCGCTGCACAGACGCCGTTGGTTGACACGATTTCGGGAGCAACCTATACATCAAACGGAATCATGCAGGCAGTCATCAATGCCTTGGCACCAGCGGTGATTTCCGGAACGCTGCCCAGCCTGTAAAATTTCCGGTAGCTTTATTAAATTAGTGCCTTAACAAATGTGTAAATCAGGATATCATTCTTCATACAATTGAAGTATTTTCAATTATGTTACTGAATAATTGGACGCTCATACTCTAAATTTGCCTGTGAAGTCAAATTTGAAGGGTTGGGTGTCTTTTTTTATGAAAAAAAAACTTCTTCAATATTTATGAAAAAAAGGGGTAATAATATCTAAGAAGTAAAAATAGATAATAGAACGGAGAAAGAGGCGATCATTGTGAAAGATAAGATTTTTGGTGTTTTACAGCGGGTGGGACGTTCTTTTATGTTGCCCATTGCTTTGTTGCCAGTGGCCGGTCTGCTTTTGGGGATTGGTGGCTCATTTACCAATGAAACGATGCTGAAATCCTACAATCTGATGGGGGTTATGGGTCCGGGAACCATTGCAAATGACATCCTCAGTATCATGCTTGCCGCCGGTAATATTATCTTTGCCAATCTGCCCATTATTTTTGCCATGGGTGTAGCCATTGGGATGGCTAAACAAGAAAAGGCAGTAGCCGCACTGGCTGGCGTTATTGGTTTTTTGGTCATGCATGCGGTCATCGCTGCGCTTATTACAATTACCGGAACCTATACGCCGGAAACCTTGCAAACCGTCAATGATCTGGGGAAGATGGCGGCCGAGAACAGCGGCAGTGCGTTTGTCCCGATCATAGCGAACAGAATGTTGCCAAGTGGTTCAATTTCTGACATTGTGGGAATTACATCGCTGCAAATGGGTGTGTTTGGGGGGATTCTGGTTGGGCTGGTAACATCGGCGCTGCATAACCGGTTTTATAAGGTCGAGTTTCCACCAGTGGTATCATTTTTCGGCGGCACCCGATTTGTCCCCATTATTACTGCCCTGGTCTTTTTATTTATTGGCGGACTCATGTTCTTTTTATGGCCATTTATTCAAAACGGTATTTATGCCATCGGCGGTTTGGTTATTGCCTCGGGGTATTTTGGCACCTTCATTTATGGATTTATCGAACGGGCATTAATTCCCTTTGGCTTGCATCATGTTTTTTATCTTCCTTTCTGGCAAACCGGACTGGGAGGATCAATGGTCGTCGATGGCGTTTTGGTTGAAGGGGCTCAAAACATCTTCTTTGCACAATTGGCAAGCCCAGATGTCACCCATTTTTCAGTGGAAGCCACGCGTTTTATGTCGGGTAAATTCCCGTTTATGATTTTTGGCTTACCAGGAGCGGCATTGGCCATGTATAAATGTGCCAAAACCAATAAACAGAAAGCGGTTGGGGGTTTATTGATATCGGCGGCGCTAACGGCCATGATCACGGGAATCACCGAACCGATTGAATTTACATTCTTATTTGTCGCCCCATTTTTATATGTCATCCATTGTGTCCTTGCCGGCTTGTCCTATATGTTTATGCATATGCTGAATGTCGGGGTTGGAATGACCTTTTCAGGTGGGATTATTGACCTCACCCTATTTGGTATTCTCCAGGGAAACGCCAAGACCAACTGGATCTATATTGTCATTGTCGGGGTCGGTTACTTTATTCTCTATTACTTTTTATTTAAGATTTTGATTAATAAATTTAATCTCAAAACCCCAGGTCAGGAGGAAGAGGACGAAGAAACAAAACTTTATACCCGGGCAGATTATGACAAAGAAAAAAATAAAGGCAAGAATCAGCGAGTGGAATCCAGTGATCCCGGATCGGCAATGATTGTTGACGGGTTAGGTGGGAAGATGAACATCAGTGATCTGGATTCATGCGCAACCCGGCTTCGAGTAACAGTACTGGATGGCGAAAAGGTTGATGAAAAAATCCTTAAGCTTTCTGGAGCTATGGGGGTTATCCAACAAGGAAATGGGGTTCAGGTTATTTTCGGGCCTAAGGTTACCGTGATTAAATCCAAATTGGATGAATATCTGGAAAGTCCCGAAAGTGATCAGGAAACCGTGATCCCGATGGTTGATAAATTACCTGACAAAGAGGAAATAACTGAAACGAAAGACGAAAATACCAAAACTCGGGAAATTTTTGCCGCACCCATTGATGGTGATTTGCAGAGCATTACCGCAGCACCGGATGAGGGCTTCAGCAGCAAAATGGTGGGGGATGGGATTGTGATATTCCCGACTGGTGATACCATCTATGCTCCCTGTGATGCCGATGTTACGCTAGTTTTCCCAACCAAACATGCGATCGGACTGACCAGTCAGAGTGGCACAGAAATACTTATCCATGTCGGGATTGATACGGTTAAACTGGAAGGAAAGGGATTTGATGTTTTTGTTAAAACCGGAGACAAGGTCAAAAAAGGAGATCTGTTAATGAAGGTGGATATGGAATATCTGGCGGATCATGCCCCTTCAACGGCCATCCCGATTGTCGTGACTAATTTAGATGAGGATCAAAAGATCATCCTGATCAAGACGGGTGCCATTAACAGCAATGAAGAGGCATTTGCCATTGAATCATGAAACGGCAGCAGTCAGATCAATGAGTGCCGTCAAATTTGTTCGAAACATTGGACAGGGTACCGCCAAATAAATGTGTCAGCCCGCATGTTGCCGTTAGGCCAAAAGCCAGCATACGCTAGGCATTTGGTATGACATAACATGACTTATATCATACAGGAGGAAGAAAGATGAAATTTGAATTAAGAGATTGGAAACTGGATGATGCGGAAAATATTGTGCGTTATGCCAATAACCCCAAGGTTGCCTGCTTTTTGAGAAATGCTTTTCCATCACCTTACACCTTGGACGATGCCCATTTTTTTATTGACCAGTGTATGCACAGAGATCAGACAAAACAATCGATCAAAGCCATTGTCGTTGACAATGAGGCCATTGGTTCGGTGGGATTGATGCTACAGGACGATGTCAGTTGTAAGACGGCCGAGTTGGGATACTGGCTGGGCGAACCATTCTGGGGAAAAGGGATTATGACCAAAGCGATTATTCAAACCTGTGAGTACGGATTCGCTAATTTTGATATTTTCAGAATTTATGCCCGACCCTTTGTGGATAATATTGGCTCTCGAACGGCTCTGGAAAATGCTGGATTCCAGTTGGAAGGAATCTGCAAGAAAGCCATTTATAAAAATGGCAAGATCACCGATTATTGTATGTATGCCTTGATTAAATGAAAGTGAATTAAGTGAAATAGAATAATGAAAAAGAAAAAAGATGCTGGATGATATAAAAATCATGCAGCATCTTTTTGATATTACATCATCCCGATCGCTTCCATCGGGCAGGCTTTAGCGCAACGAGTACAGCCGGTACAGCGATAGTATTCATCAAGCACGGGGTAGGCTTTTTGGTAGCGGTCGATATTGGTTTTGCGTAAAACGATGCAGCTTAATGGGCAATCGCCCGAGCAGATACCGCAAGCCATGCAGAGCTCATAATCGATGACGGGTTTTTTCTTATCAGCCATGGGTAAAGCCCTCCATTTCCAGATCGCAGAAGCCCAGATCCTCAAGGGCGGTTTTGGTGGGGATTCCGGTTTTTTTATCCCAGCCCATAAACTGGTAGTGAACACTCATCATTTCATCCATATTAAAATGTTTCCCTTTAAGGGGGCCTTCTTTTAAGGGCGGGTTCCCGCTGAGACGTTCATTCATTTTAAAATCCCGAGGGTTGATCCCTTCCCGGACATTAAAGGCCTGGCGCAGGGTTTGCATCCGCAGACCAATGGTCATGTATTCGTTGGGAGTTTTCTGCCAGCCGGTGGCGGCGTTGAGATAATCAAAAATCTTAAAGTGATTCAGTCCGCTGACGAGGGCAAAAAAACAGCCGCCGGAGCCATCAAGAATCTGTTTGATACAAGCATTGATCATGGATTTTAGGCCGACCTGATTGGTCGCTTCGTATTCGTTGCTTTTATCTTCCCCCAGTTTTACCTTGGGAGCCCAGGTCACATCCTCCCAAATCCGCATATAGGTGTAATAACTGCCGGCGCCGATGGTGTGGCGGCCGGGGGTAGGATCGCAGGAATAGTGGATGCCGAGGATCGGATCCAGACGGGGGTCATGCATGCCCGGTTCTTGTCCGCCGGCGTGGATCGCTAGAGGCGCGGATTCAATGCCCAGGATGGCGCTGGCTATTTTAACGCCATTCTGCAGAATGGCACCAAAGCCGACCCCGGCAATCATTTGTTCGACCAGGGTGATGATCGCTTCGGCATTGCCCCAGGAGAGATCCAGTCCGCCGGTGACTTCCTGGCTTAACCAACCTTTTTCGTAACACTCCATGGCAAAGGCGATGGTATTTCCCGCTGAAATACTGTCCATCCCACCGCGGTTGAGGAGTTCATTGATCATAAAAATAGAGTCGCGATCTTTATTCAAAAGCAGTGCCCCAAAAGCGGCGACGGTTTCGTATTCCGGTTTGTGGGTGTGTGGAAAACGGCCATTAGTTAGTTTGTCAATATCACACAATCCACCGCAGCCAATCACGCAGGAATAACAGTGATACTTTTGGGTTTCATGCTTTTGGATCCGGTCGGGATTCATGTGACGATACTTGCGATAGGGAAAATCCGCTACCGAACCCTTCCAGTTTTTGACCGGAGTGTCGCCCATGGTCATACCCATCGTATTGGTAAAGCCAGTGCCCCATTTTTTCATAATGGCAGTGGATAACATACCGTCAATGGGAATGGCTTTATCGGTAGCGACCATCGATTTTCCCATCATCGGCAGCATCGCTCCAGTGGCCAGCGGGGGAAGATTTGAAGTCTTAACCTTTTTTGCATAGTCCTGGCTGATAGCTTTGATGGCCTGAGGATCTTGGGAACGGATCATTTTTGAACCGGCCAGAACCACGGCCTTCAGTTTTTTTGACCCCATCACAGTGCCGACTCCTGATCGCGCCGCCATCCGGCCGCCATCGTTGGAAATGCCAGCGATCAGCGATTGGTGCTCGCCGGCCGGGCCGATGGTGGCAATGGACAGTTTTTTATTAGCGGTGATTTTCTGATTGATGGCGGCTTCGGTTTCCACCGTGTCCAGTCCCCAGAGATCAGTGGCATCGATAAGTTGAGGGCCGGTATTATCGATAAAGAGCATTTTGGGTGTTGGCGCCTGACCCTTAAAAAAGATGCCGTCATAACCGCTTTGCTTGATTGCCGGAGAAAAGGTGCCGCCGCAATTGGCGTCGCCAAAGCCGCCGGTGAGAGGCGATTTGCAGACGGCCAGCCAGCGTCCGGTCATAAAACTGCCGGTACCGGTGAGGAGCCCACTGACAAAGCCGAGGATATTATCCGGCCCCAAGGGATCGGCTCCCTGGGGAAGATATTTATATAGGATATAGGCACCCAGGCCCACTCCAGAAAGAAAATGTTCATAAATCATGTCGGGGATTTCGATTTCGCAAAAAGTGGCATCCGAAAGATCCACCATCAGTATTTTTCCGCAATAACCTTTCAAAAAATTACCTCTCATCCTCCAGCAAGGGGGAGCATAAAACTGATCACATCTCCGTCTTTTAACTGGGTATTTAATTTCACCCGCTGGTAGTTCACCTGGCAGATCACCAGCGGCTGTAAAACTCGGGGGATTTTCAGCCGTCGGTAAATGGTGGACAGCCGGGCTCCGGGTGGCAGTACCATCATGCCATCTTCATCCAGAGCGGTGAGGCTGGCAAAGGGTGGGGGATAGACTTGAACCTTCATTAAGTCTCGGGAGTCGTTTCTGGACAAAGCTTTGTCAGAATCTCACAGCATTCCTGATAATGCATAATTCGGGGTACTGGGTAGGTGGGGTTTCCTTCTTTGAGGATCCGTTTGGCCAGTTCAGGAATATCCTGTTCCTTCAGGGCGTAAATGGTGGTAGGAATGCCCATGTTGACATTCATCGATTTTATTTTTTCGATCAACAGCTCTGCCAGGGTTTCATCGTCATTCATGGCTTCTCCCAGCCCGGCAAAAAAAGCCAATTCAGCCAGTTTTTTCGTGGCCGCTTTTTTTGAAAATTCGAGAATATAAGGCAGGATAATGGCATTGGCTAAACCGTGGGGAACTCCGTAAAAACCACCCATGGCATGGGCAATGGCATGGACATAACCAACATAGGCCCGGGTGAAGGCCAACCCGCCGTCAAAAGAGGCCTGCGCCATTTTCAGCCGGAGCTCAAGATCCTGGCCGTTATGATAGGTATCTTCGAGGTTATTGATAATAATTTCGGTAGCATTCAGAGCTTTTTCTTTGACAAAAGCGGTATCGTATTTTCCGATATAGGCTTCCACCGCATGGGTCAGGGCATCCATGCCGGTGGTGGCAGTCAGGGAAGGCGGTAGTCCTGCTGTGAGTTCCGGATCGAAAACAGTGGCCAGGGGCACCAGTTTGGGATCATTAATGGCAAATTTTTGATGGTTTTTAACGTCGGTGATCACGGCACAGATCGTTGCCTCAGAACCGGTTCCGGAAGTGGTGGGGATGGCGAAAAAGGGCGGTAGACGGCGGGTCAGTTTAAAAAGTCCCCGCATTTTTTCGATGCTTTTGCGATTAGTGACTTTGGCTGCAATGATTTTTGCACAGTCGATCGGAGAGCCGCCGCCAAAGGCCACCACGCCCTGGCAGTTGGTACTGTAATACATGGCCAGACCGTCTTCGACATTTTCAAAGGTGGGGTTGGGCTGAACCTTGTCAAAAATAACGGCATCGATGCCGTTGGTTTCCAGGGCGCATAAAAAAGAATCCAGCAAACCGAGTGAATAAAGGGGCTTGTCGGTGACAACCAGAACTTTGGTTACTCCGGAAATCTTGATGACTTCCGGAAAACGCCGAACCATGCCAGGTCCCTGAAGAACTGGGGGAATGGGCAGGGGCAGCACCTGGGCGACTTGCTTCATCACTAACTGGGAACTGCGGTAAGGAACGTCTTGAAAAATATTAAGTACTCTTTGCATCAGGTAACCTCCATTTTGTTACGGTAGCATTGGATTAAATTGTTTATCGGATCAGGGTTGCTTAGGACAATCATGATCAAGGGGTATTCAACGGATTATGACGCCCCAGATCGGCGTGATGATATGAATCTTCGTCACCCAGCTGATGGCGTAAAAGCTCCAGATCCTCATGAACTCGGATCAGGGTAAGACCAGCATAGGCATCGCCGTTGTGGGTTAACTGGTAGCAACCCAATTCGGCTTTGTGAAGCCAGGAAAGAGCCAGCAATAAATCTTGGGAAACGCCTTGGCCGAGCAGCAAGCAGTGGCCGATGCGGTAAGCAATGTTTGGATACTCCGGGCTACTTTCATCAATAGCCTGCTCGGCCTCGTTGAACCAAAAAAAAGCAATCGCCGGGTCTTTTGCCACAAAGTGGCCATTATAGTGCATATCACCAAGCTTATACATGCCATTGTGATGACCCATTTGGGCGGCTCTGGCAAAATAAGAATAGGCCGTCTCATAATCGATGGGGATATCCCGGCCATAATAATGGCAGTAACCCAGATAATTGATGGCCAGCAGATTGTTTTGTGCCGCAGCTTTTTCAAACCAGCGTTTAGCCTGCTTGAAATCCTGGGGCAGATTAACCCCTTCATAGTACAGACAGCCCAGAGTTGCCATGGCGTGGCTATTGCCCTGTTCGGCCAAGCGGCAATAACAGTCTTTAACCAGCGCAAATACTTCTGGAGATAGATCCTGTTTGTTGGTTTTAAAATAATAGTAATCAGCCAATTCCAGCATGGCATTTTGATCGCCATTCCGGGCGAGAAAGTGCAATAAGTCAAGTTTATTATCGTTCATGAATCATCCTTTTGCATAAATGTTTTATTCATTATATCACAACTGAAAACAAAGAAATTAAAAGGCTGAATTTTAAGTTTTTATAAAGATTCTGGTGAGAACTTTAGTGAAAAATTCTCCGATGATAGCCTAGGCCGGAAGCAGATTAAATATAACTGTTGATTAAAGCCTGGATATCGCTTAAGGGAACGTGTTTATCGATCAGGGGAACGGTATCAAACAGTTCCGGCCGTTTTTCGGCGTAGGTTGGTGCCTGTTCCTGATAGAGGATGCCGATCGGGATGGTGTCGCCGAATGCCATGGCTTTTTCAATGGCGGCCAGTTTATTGGTGGGATCATAGGCATCATCCAGGGGTTTAACCCGCTGTTTGTAATAGGCAAAAGTGTTAGTTTTGTTAAAGCTGACGCAGGGCTGAAGGATATCCACCAGAGCATAGCCCGGATGCCGGATGGCGGCAGTCATGATCTGGGCCAGATGAGTTTTGTCACCGGAAAAGGAACGAGCCACGAAGGTGGCACCGGCGGCAATGGCAATCAGCAGCGGATTAAAAGCAGCGCCCATATTGCAGGTGCTGGTTTTATGGGCCAGGTCGCAGGGATCAGAGGTGGGCGAGGGTTGACCCTTGGTCAGGCCATAGATCTGGTTGTCGTGGACAAAATGGGTGATATCCACATTACGACGGATATTGTGGAGAAAGTGATTCCCCCCTTCCCCATAGGAATCGCCATCGCCGGTATTGACAATCACCGTCAGGTCATCGTTGGCAATTTTAATGGCAACTGCGGCTGGTAGGGAACGGCCATGGAGACCGCTGAAGCCGTTGGCGGTGAGATACTGGTTCGTTTTAGCGGCCTGACCAATGCCACCGACCAGGACAACCTGATGGGGAGGCGTTTCCAGCTGGTTCAGAACTTCGGTGAGGGTTTCAAGAATGGAGAAATTACCGCAGCCAGGGCACCAGGCCGTTTCATAGGTGGTGAATGCTGGTTTGTTCATATTAGAAACCTCCTTTAAGATTTTTGATGCCGGTTAGAATATCATCCACTGATAACTGGCGACCATCATATTTGAGAATGCTGTGTTTACAACAGATCAGGGTTTCCTCCCGGATCAGTGCAGCCAGCTGGCCAGTGGCATTTTGTTCGACATTGATTATATCCACCACCTGATCGGCAAAATGCTGGAGTCGTTCAGTGGGCAGGGGGTAGATATCCCCGAAAATCAGGGCACCGTAATTTTGTTGTTCCTGATTGAGGATGTCAACTGCTTCTTTTATGGCGCCGCTGGTGGAGCCGAAGCCGATCAGTAAGGACTGACAGTGATCAGCGCCCCAGAACTCCGGCTCAAGCAGTTCTGCTTTCAGTCCTTCGAGTTTGTTCATCCGCTTTTCGACCATCTGATTGCGGAGGCTGGCGGATTCAGTAATCTGCCCCCATTCATCATGCTCGTCGCTGTCGACCCGCACCAAGGCTTGGGATTTGCCCGGGATGCTCAGCGGCGAGATGCCGTTTTCGGTGAGGGCGTAGCGTTGATAGGGCTGATCCGGAGTTGTTGCCGGTGGCTCTGGTTCGTTGAAGTGGACAATTTCACTGGCATCAAGAATCGGGATGGTGGTGGTGGAATCAGCCAGATATTGATCACTTAAAAGGATCACCGGGAGCTGGTATTTTTTTGCCAGAGCCAGGCTCCTGGCTGTCTGGTAGAAACAATCAGCATGATCCCGTAGGGCAATGACCATCCGCGGAAATTCCCCCTGAGATGCGGAAATGACAAATTTCAGATCACTTTGTTCAGTCCGGGTAGGAAAGCCGGTGGCTGGTCCGGGGCGTTGGACGTCCACGGTGACCAGCGGAATTTCGGCAATACCGGTAAAGCCCAGGGCTTCCACCATCAGTGAAAAGCCCCCGCCAGAAGTACCGGTCATGGCGGGGGCTCCGGCATACGAAGCTCCAATGGCCATGTTAATGGCGGCAATTTCGTCCTCGGCCTGCTCCACAGCAATGGCCATGGTGCGGCTGTGGGCGTTAAAAAAGTCCAACAGGCTGGTTGATGGGGACATCGGATAGGCTGAATAAAAACGTAGGCCGGCAGCAACGGCCCCTAAGCCAATGGCAGTATTTCCTGATACCAGCAGGTGTTCGGAAGTTTGAGTAAGGGGAAAGTCGTAATTTGAGTCCACTAAATCGTAGCCCATTTTGAGGGCCGATATGTTGATCTCGGCTAGGTCAGCCCGGAGATCGGCCTTGATAATATCGGCAGTGTGATCAAGGGGGATATTAAAGAGTTTAAGCAGGGCTCCGGTAGCCACACTGCTGATCACTTTGGAGTTGCCAAGCTTGGTGGCGATCGCTTTAAGTGGCAATTTGATGGCCCGGAAATCGTCAATTGACAATGACTCATCACACAAAATAAAACCATCATAAGAAAGCTGGGGCTGGTGCTCTTGATAGGTTGTTTCATCGATGGCAAAAATACCATCCAGGGTATCCCGATGGGCGTGAAGGGGTTGATTACCAAATCGTATTTGGGTAAAATTATGGCCACCTCGAACCCGGGACATAAAATCACGGATTGTAAAAAGATGACAACCCGATTGTTTCAGCATTTTTTCTAGAAGACCGGACATTGTTTCAATACCGTCTCCGGCGGCTCCGCCTAAAAGTAGGTTATACAAAGTGTACCCTCCAATCAAATATAATAGCCAATGACAAACATGGCTTAGTTAATATTTACCCAAATTATTGCAATTCTCATCTTTCTTAAAGAAATTATTTTTTCTTGTCAATTATAAATTAATAAGCTATAATAACTAGGTCGTGCTAGACGGAGAGTTAGCGGTGCTTTGTAACCTGCAATCCGCTGTAGCAGGGTTGAATTCCCCATCGAGGCGCCAAGGTTTGAGGTCAGCCAGAGGAAAGTGGCGTTGAGAGTTGGACCCTTCGCAATAGAAACTTATGAACCCCGTCAGGTCAGGAATGAAGCAGCGGTAAGTAAGACCTTCTATGTGCCGGAGGATCATCTGATTTGAGCTAACTGCCTGTGTAACGCTTGGAAGTTGGTAGTCGAAATGGGGTGCACGACAAAAAAAGTCTATTTAATGCCAGACGGAGTTTGGCATTAAATAGACTTTTTGCATTGGTGTAAAATTATGATACTTAATGGTCATCATGGAATAAAAATTAGGGATAACCTATATTTCAATAATTATTATTGCTATAATAAAACGAAAGCGTTTATGAGCGTGTTTCCGTATCGACGGATCGAATAAAATTTAGAATGTGAGGAAAAACCCATGCGATTTTTTCAAGTGAAGCCAGCAATTTATTATGGGGAAGGTTCCCTGAAACAAATTGAGAAACATAATTTCAAAAATGTCTGTATAGCCACCGACCAGGGGATGGTCAAGTTTGGCTTGTTAAAAAAATTAACCGATGAACTGGATGCTAAAGGCGTTACCTATCACGTTTTTGCCGATATTGAGTCCGATCCGTCCACCGAAATTGTGGAAAAAGGGTTGATGCATATTATTATGAACAAGCCGGATGCCCTGATTGCCATCGGCGGCGGTTCGGTAATTGATGCGGCTAAGGCGATAATTTTCTATTGCGTCAATTTCAAACGGATTTTCTTTGAAGATCGCTATGTTCATAAGCCAATGTTTATTGCCATTCCGACGACCGCTGGAACCGGCTCTGAGGTAACTGAATATGCGGTTATCACGGATAAACAAAAGAATACCAAAATTCCTTTAACCGATATCCTGATGATGCCGGATGAAGCCATCCTTGATCCCCAACTGATTGAAAGTGTCCCAGCCGGCGCTACAGCAGCCACCGGAATGGATGTTATGACCCATGCCATCGAAGCCTTTATTTCCACTCAGAACAATCCTTTTGCCCGGTGTTATGCCAACAAGGCGGTAGAGCTGGTATTTCGCAGCCTTTACCCCAGTTATGTCAATGGCTCGGATCTGGAAGCCAAGGGCAGCATGCAGATTGCCTCCTGTATGGCCGGGATCGCTTTTAACAGTGCCGGTCTGGGAATTACCCACAGTATTGCCCATGCCTTCGGAGCGATTTTCCACCTGCCCCACGGACTGGCCAATGCCATTGTCTTGCCCTATGTGATTAAATTTAACGGTCAGGACGACAAGGTTCAGCATCAGTATGCCCGACTGTTAAGCGGTTCTGGCATTTTGAACGTCTCCGGCAATGCGACCGAAACCCTATACAACAGTGTAGTCGCCCTTAGTGCGTCATTAAATATCCCGGTTTCGCTAAAGGTTTTCGGGGTTTCCGAGGCAGATTATCTGGGCGCCCGGGATGAAATGCTGGACAAAGCCATGAATGATATCTGTACCACCACCAACCCGGTGGCCGTAACCCGCGAAAAGCTTAAAGGTGTGATGGATCAGGCCTACTACGGCGTCTAAATAAACAGTTTCAATTAAATTAAGAACAAAGAATTACACCCGATAGAAGACCATAAAAGTCTTCAACCGGGTGTTTTTTTTGATTGCGGCTATTTCGATAACGCATCAAGCCTCAATCAGGGGGATGATTTTACTCAAAACAAAGGAATCGTCATCTTTATAGGTGTAATAGCTTTTGATGGTGGGGGTGTTAAAATCCAATAATGGAATTGAGATTAGCGAGTGATCCTCAAGATATTGATAAATCAGACTTTTGGGCAAAAAACTGTAGCCGATACCGTCTAATAAAAAGGGGATCAGTTTACTGCTGTTATCAATTTCAAATTTAAATTGATGATGGGGTGGGAATAATTCGCGGATGAACAGCCCGACTTTCTGAAGGGCAAAATTGCAGAAAAGATAATCAAGTGCGATCAGATCTTTCTGCGCAATGCCACCGGCAAAAGCGGGATTGTTTTTGCTCGTCACCAGAATCAATTCATCTTCTTTAAAGGGCATACAGATATAGCCGTTTTTAGTAAAAGGAATATAGGTAAAGGCGATGTCGATTAAACCGTCCTGAAGAAATGAAAGCACCTCGAAGGAATGATTGATGACGATTCTGGTGGCGGTATTTAAATCATTGGATAACACCGAACGGATAATCGGATATAGATAATTTTCATAAATGGAATTGGTCGTCCCAAAACGAATCAGCTTGCGGCTGAAATCAGGGGTATTGATTTGTTCGATGGCACTTTCCTCGAGTTCCAGGAGACGTTTGGCGTAGCCTAAAAATAATTGCCCCTCGGCGGTTAAGGCAACCTTTTTTTTATCGCGGACAAACAACTGTTTGCCAAGCTCTTTTTCCAACTCATTGATCCGGTTGGTGACGGTGGATTGGGCCACAAAAAGCAGTTTTGCGGTCTGGGTAAAATTTTTAGTGGATGATAGCTGAATGAATGTTTTTAAGTACTGGGTATCCATGAGAACTCCTGTAATCATAATTTCGAATTGATAAGATCAATAAGATCTATTTCACAAATTATATAGTATCCGCTATAATAAAACAATCAATTAAAAAAAAGAATTTTCGGGAGGACAAAAAGATGGAAGACTGGAATGTAACGCTGTATCGTCAATTTGAAAAAGAACGAGCACAACCTTCAGTGGATCTGGTAAACAGAATCGAAGGGGATTCATTTAAACGGATAATCGATATTGGCTGTGGATCGGGAATGAGTACCCTGCCTTTACGAAATCGATTCAAAGAAGCGGAAATTCTGGGTGCCGATTCGTCGCCATCAATGTTAATACAAGCAAGAGAAACCCTTAAGGAGGTAACCTGGCTGGAACGAGATTGCAGCAAACCGCTGAAAGATTTAGGGAAATTTGATCTGGTTTTTTCGAATGCGGCCCTGCAATGGTTTGAAGATCAGGCAAAAGTGATCAGGAATTTAAGTGAAATTCTGATGCCGGCAGGAATATTGGCGGTTCAGATACCCTATTTCTCGGCCATGACCATTGCCGGATGCATTGCCGAAGCAGTAAAGACCTATGATGGGGAGATTTTCAAGGGCATTGAAAAAGATTTGTTTAGATCTTATTCTCCAGGATTTTATTACAATGAATTGACAAATCATTTTTCAAGGATTGAATTGTGGCAAACAAATTATTTTCATATTATGAATACGCATGAAGACATTTTGCAATTCTGTATGAGTACGGGGCTAAGACCCTATGCAAATCGATTTGCGGCGTCGCAGAAGGCGGAATTCTATAAAAAAGTATTGCAGGAAATTAAAAAAGGGTATAATGTTCAAAAAAACGGTAAGATTCTATTTGAGTTCAAGCGGATTTTTTTCATTTCGACAAAATAGTGCAATGATGGTGAACGGATACGAAAGTTAAAAATAAAAAGTGTTTTAACATCAAGATCGGTCGGGGCTTGGCACAATCAAGAAGAATGAACTAAAGTTTGGCGTTGCCGAAAAAGACAACTGGAAATGAGGAAAAAGAGATGATAATGACATTAGTTTTTTATGGACTGGCAGCCATCGGATTAATATTTTCCTTTGTGAAAAGCAGGGAAAATACCATCCTGGCATTGAAAAAGGCGTGGAAAGCCTTCGCCAATATAATGCCTCAATTTTTGGGGATCATTCTTTTTATCGGGATCCTGCTCAACATTCTTTCAGCACAGCAGATTTCCCAGCTGATTGGAGCGGATTCCGGCTGGGTTGGGGTTTTGATTGCCGCTGTTATCGGTTCGGTTACCCTGATCCCGGGTTTTGTCGCATTCCCGTTGGCGGCTGCGCTTTTGGAAAATGGTGCCGGAATGATGCAGATTGGGGCTTTTGTATCGAGCCTGATGATGGTGGGGGTTGTGACCATGCCCATGGAGTTTCTTTATTTCGGTAAAAAAGCAACAATTTTAAGAAATGGAATGGGCTTTGTTTTTTCAATTTTGGTTGCGATTGTGATGGGGGTGTTGCTATGATGAACAAGAAAAGCATCGAAATGTTGAAACGCTACCGTTTTCTCAGTGTGATGATTCTTGTCACACTGATTATCTTGGTAGTTAAACCAGCTTTGGGGATAAAGATTTATGGAGCTGCGCTGGAAAACATTTTAGGGATGTTAGGCGTGCTGCCACCAATCTTTATTTTAATTGGATTATTGGATGTCTGGGTTAAAAAGGAAACGATGGTAAAATATATGGGAAAAGACTCCGGATTAGTAGGCATACTGTTAGGCTTTTTTCTCGGATCAGCCGCAGCAGGTCCGCTTTACGGCGCTTTTCCGGTAGCGGGTGTGTTTCTTAATAAGGGCAGCCGACTGGCCAACGTATGGATTATTGTTGGAGCCTGGGCCTCAATGAAAATACCGCTATTATTATTTGAAGTATCGTCCTTAGGAATCAAATTTACCCTGATTCGTTTTATTATGGATGTTTTTGGGGTGCTGTTTATTGCTTTTGCGATGGAAAAAATCCTCACCGATGATGATGAGCATCAAATTTATGAACTGGCAAGAAAGATGAATCAATAAGCTACCGCTGCTCCGTGGCGTAAAAAAGACACCGTTCATTGATGAACGGTGTCTTTCAATTTAGTGGTAAATATTGCGTAAAAATTAATAAAATTACATTGCTGCGGCTAAGCCAATCAGTGCAATAAATGCGATGATTGCCAGAACGGTAAAGACGATGTTGATAATAATCAGAACTAGACCGATTGTTTTTCCGGTCTTTGCTTTTTTATTATCCGGATCAGCAGCGAATTCTTTTTTGCCGTAAATAAAAGCCATGATCGCAGTAACTAGACCGGCCAGGCTGACAATTCCGGCGATGGTACCCAGACCAACCGCACTTAAAATGATGTTGACGCCAATACAGATTAAAGAAATAATGCCAAAGGTGAACCCCTTCATGCCATCTTCAAAACTCATAATAATAACTCCTTCCCTATTTCAAATTTTATAGCTTAATTATACCCGATTATTGAGAAGAATAACGATTATTTTTTTGAAGAATAGATAAATTTACGTAAAAAGGGATATTATGTCAAAAAAACAGTGGCATCATCGGGTGGAAAGGCCTGATTTCTTTAGTTCTGTTGGCCATTTTGATGGCTTCATAGCGTCTGGGCTGGATAAAAAAGAAGATTTCGGCTATAATATAGCCATGAAAAACTTTGAAACCTTTAAACAATCCTATCAAATAAAACTGAATCCTCAGCAGGAAGAAGCCGTGGCTCGCACTAAGGGTCAGAGTCTGTTGCTGGCCGTGCCAGGAAGCGGAAAAACCACAGTGATCATCTACCGGATTGCCTATATGCTAAAGGTTGAGCAAATCGATCCGGGGGAGATCCTGACCCTGACCTTTAGCCGGATGGGTGCCCGGGATCTTAAAGGGCGATATACCAAACTATTTGGGGAAGCTCAGGCCGAAACCCTCCATTTCAGCACCATCCACAGTTTTGCCCTGGGGGTGATCCGTCACTATGAGAGGAGTTACCGCCGCCGCGCCCACACTGTGCTGGGTAATACCACCCCGGTGATCCGGGAGCTATATCGGCAGCTGTTTCAGGAGCATCCTGGGGAAATCGAATTGAGCGAAATCTGTCAGCGGATTGGCTTCTGCAAAAACATGATGCTGACCGCGGCAGAAATCAAACTGCTGCCAACCCTGGAGGTCGATTTCCTGCAAATCTATGACGCTTATGAAAGCCATAAACTCAAAGAACAGCTGATGGATTTTGATGACATTTTAAAATACGCCTGGGGACTCTTGAAAAAATATCCAGAAATGTTGGCCTTTTTTCAGAACAAGTACCCCTATATCCATTTGGACGAAGCCCAGGACACCTCAAAGATTCAGTTTAAGATCATTGAACTATTAACTGGGGAAACAGGAAACCTGTTTATGGTGGGGGATGAGGATCAGAGTATTTACGGTTTTCGTGGAGCCTTTCCCGAATCCCTGCTGGCCTTTAAAGAGACCTGGCCTCAGGGCGAGGTGTTGTTAATGGAAACCAATTACCGAAGCACCCGGCAGATTGTCGATAAGGCCAATGCCTTTATTAAGCTGAACCATGAGCGCTATCAAAAAGAAATGGCGGTTCCCAATAGTAACGAGTTTACCGGGGTTCCGATTGCCCGGGAATGGGTGAAATCCAGCGAAGCGCAATACCAGTTGATTATCGAAGCGATCAAACGGGAGGGTAAAGAAATTGCGGTGCTCTACCGCAACAACGAGTCGGCCATTCCTCTGGTTGATCTGCTCGATGAGGCAGGGATTGCTTACCATATTAAGGAACATAGTCCCCAGTTTTTTGGCCATTTTTTGATCAAGGACATCCGCCTTTTTTATGAGTTTGCTGTTAATCCCGGAGATATGGATTTATTTACCCAGGTTTACTATAAGATGGATGCGGCGATCTCCCGAGAAACGATTAATCAGCTGGGTCAGCTGATTAAACCCAAAGCAAATGCCTTTGATGCCTTAATTACGATCAGCGGCGAACGAGCCTGGCAGGTTAAACGACTGAAAGATCTCAAAGCCGGGTTCAAAAAGCTAAAAAATGCTCCGCCCCAGAAAGGCATCTTGATGATTCTGGATGATCTGGGGTATCGATCCTATCTGAATTTCCGAATCAGTTCTGGGCAATCCGAAGAAAACATTGAGCAGAAGCTGGCGGTGCTGAAGATTCTCGGAGGCCGGGTTCCCAATTTTCCGGAATTTTTTGATAAACTGGAAGTTTTGGCCGAAAAGCTTCAGGAGCCCCAGGCAAGAAAGGCGAAGATGCCGAGAGTAACCTTGTCCACCCTCCATTCCAGTAAGGGTCTGGAATTTGAAAAGGTATTTATTATTGATGCTACCGAAGGGCAGATCCCCAATGTATCCAATACCTTGGAAGATGCCAAGGCCTATGCCGAAGAAGTTCGGCTTTTTTATGTGGGAGCCACCCGAGCCAAACAGGAACTGATTTTTCTGTGCGTCAAACACCGGGAAAAGGATATCAAACCATCCCCATTTATTTCCTATTTGATCGATGGCCTGCCCCGGAAAAAGTCCCCGGCAGAAAAAATGGCGCCGCGACTGCGGGAAAGTTTCGGCAGTCAGCATGTTAAATGGCAGGATTATCATGCCGGGCAAGTCGGCGGGTCCACCATGGATCTGAGCGCTTATCAGAACGGGACGGTTATTACCCATCAGCGCTTTGGGGCGGGCACTATTCTGACCCGCAACGGCGACATTGCCAGCATTCATTTTGATGCGGCCGGGGAAAAGAAAATGAATCTGGCCGTCTGTCTGGAAAACGGCGTGATCAAATAATGATCAGAAATAAGTGCCGGTTAAGGTCGATTAAATGACGATTCCAGTTGATGTTCAGTTTGTCTGAAAGTTTTTAATTCATTTTTTCATATCTTTTTTTTGGTAATTGTGTTAATTTGATAACGAAAATAGTTTGATAACTTACTGGATGGGAAGGTAAAGAGTAGATGAATTTTACGAATTTGCAGTATATCATAGAAATTGATAAGTTTGGATCCATCTCTTTGGCGGCTAAAAAGCTATTTGTGGCACAGTCGAATTTAAGCCGGGCCGTAAAAGAGATGGAAAAGGAGTTTGATATTACAATTTTTCAAAGAACCTCCAAAGGGGTGGTCACAACCCGGGAAGGACAGCGATTCTTAAATCACGCAAAAGAAATTCAGGATCAGGTCAATAATCTTAAAACTGAATACTCAGATCTGACAGATAAAGGGATGAATATAAAAATATCGGTTCCCCGGGCCTGTTACATTGCGGAAGTCTTTACGGAGTACATTAATTCACTCAGTGAAGAGAAAATGTTGCGGATTCACTATTATGAAACCAATACTATGAAAACAATCCGAAATATTCTGGATTATCAATATGATATTGGTATTATCCGGTTCAATTCTCTGCACGAAGGTTATTATCTATCGTTGTTGAAACTGAAAAAATTACAGCATCGACTGATTTTGGAATTTGACTATCTTTTGCTAACCTCGAAAAAGAGTATAATCGCCGATAAGCACATCCGCTCTTATGACGATTTAAAAGGCTGCACGGAGATCATCCATGGCGATGACCGCTTGCCGTCTGGTGATTATGTGGATTTGACAGAGGATGATCGGGAAGAACGCTCCCAGGATAAGGTGATTTACTTGTATGAACGGGGGAGTCAGTTTGAATTACTAAATACCATCCCCAATACCTTTATGTGGGTTTCACCAATGCCCCAGGAAGTTTTGGATAAATATGGACTGGTTCAAATGCGCTGTGGTGCCTTTGCAAAGTATATGAAGGACGTAATGATCTTTAAAGAGGATCATATCCAGAAAAAATGTGAAAAAGAGTTTCTCGACTTACTGAGAGAAAAAACAAGAGAATACGGGTGCTATTTTTAAGAGTGCCGGGATAAAAAGAGCCACTGATGAAAATCGGTGGCTCTTTTTATCGGCAATCGTGATGATGGAAAATAGTAAAAAGCTAAAAATCCCAGTTCCAAGGGATTTGTCGAGCAATATATCATTTTTGATATGTTGCGTCAACTAAATGCATATGCGACTATGATGCGGTTTTCGTTGTAAAAGTGAAAAGATGATGGTAGTATTAGCCCCAAGCGAAGAGAGAAATTTGCTGAAATCAGTTTAATTATAAAAAAATACACGTGTAATCGGTTGTCAAACCTGAAAGAAAGAGGTGATTATAAAAAAAACATGGATATTCTGGAGTGGCCATCCAAAATATGCATGGCGAATAAGAATACTTGCAAGAAATGCAAGCATTCTTATGAGATGGTAAATTTCAGATAAGGCGAAGCTCGAAAAAGGATTATGGAAATTATTGTGAGAATATAACTTAATTGTGAGAATAAGGGGATAAAAATGTTAGATAAGAAAAAAGCGAAAATAGAGATCCAAAGACCGGATAGCGTGAACAATGTTGAGAGTCTAAATCATCGACTGGAAGAGGTAAAAGCGGCCCAGCGATTATTTGCTACCTATACCCAGGAACAGGTGGATGCTATTTTTCTGGCGGCAGCCACAGCAGCTACTAAAAAGCGAATCCATTTGGCAAAGATGGCAGTTGAAGAAACAAAGATGGGTGTTGTCGAGGATAAGGTGATTAAAAACCATTATGCATCGGAATATATCTATAATGCTTATAAAAACACCCAAACCTGTGGTGTGCTGGAAGAATCCCATGCCTTTGGATACAAAACAATCATTGCCCCGCTGGGTGTCATTGCAGCGGTTATACCGACAACAAACCCGACATCAACAGCGATCTTCAAATCACTGATTGCACTGAAGACCCGAAACGGGATTATCTTTTCACCGCATCCAGGAGCCAGAAGATGTACCATTGAGGCGGCCAGAATTGTTTTAGAAGCAGCAGTGGCAGCAGGAGCGCCAGCCGGGATCATCGCCTGGATTGATGAACCATCGGTTGAACTGTCGATGGAAATAATGAAAGCGGCTGATGTGGTATTGGCTACCGGTGGCCCGGGAATGGTTAAATCGGCGTATTCATCTGGCAAACCGGCAATTGGAGTTGGAAACGGAAACACGCCTGCCATTATTGACAGTTCCGCAGATGTATTGATGGCAGTCAACTCAATTATCCTGTCAAAAACCTTCGACAACGGAACCATCTGTGCTTCGGAACAGTCGGTGGTCATTGATGCGAAAATCTATGAGAAATGTATCCTGGAGTTTAGAAAACGCGGCTGTTATCTTTTAGATGAAAATGAAAAAGATATGGTCAGAAAAATTATCCTTAATGCAGCAGGAAACATCAACGCCCAGATTGTTGGCCGGTCGGCGTATCAAATTGCCAAATTGGCGGGCTTTGAGTGTCCTGAGGATGCCAAAGTGCTGTTAGGTGAAGTGACCGAATTAGATGTCACCAAGGAACCTTTTGCCCATGAAAAACTATCGCCAATTCTAGCCGTGTACAAGAGCGCTGATTTTGAAGATGGCGTGAACATCGCTGATCGACTGGTTGTTGATGGTGGGGTGGGACACACATCCGTATTATATGTTGACACCGTAAAGGCACCGGATAAGTTAAAAGTCTTTGAAGAAAGAATGAAAACAAGTCGTATTTTAGTGAACACACCATCATCACATGGTGGCATCGGGGATCTCTTTAACTTTAAACTACTGCCTTCCTTAACTCTGGGTTGTGGTAGCTGGGCAGGAAACTCCGTTTCTGGTAATGTGGGCGTTAAAGAATTGATGAATGTAAAAACAGTGGCTGAAAGGCGGGAAAATATGCTTTGGTTTAGAACCCCAGAAAAGGTTTATTTTAAAAAGGGTTGCACAAGTGTGGCACTACAGGAATTACAGTGTGTTTATAAAAGGAAGAAAGCGTTTATTGTAACAGATTCGTTTTTGTATAAAAGTGGCTTTACAAAAGACATCACGACGCAGTTGGATGAAATGGGGATTTCGCATTTTACCTATTTTGATGTGACCCCAGATCCTACCCTGGAATGCGCCAAAGCGGGAGCAGAAGCAATGACCGCTTTTGAACCAGATGTTATTATTGCCATAGGTGGCGGTTCGGCCATGGATGCCGCCAAGATCATGTGGATCATGTACGAACATCCAGAGGCGGATTTTGCCGATCTGGCCATGCGTTTTATGGATATCCGAAAAAGAGTCTACGGTTTTCCGGAAATGGGCAAAAAAGCCATTATGGTCTGTATCGCAACAACCGCCGGGACAGGGTCGGAAGTGACACCGTTTGCCATTATTACCGATGAGAAAACCCAGACAAAATACTCTATTGCTGATTATTCCTTATTGCCAACGATGGCCATCAGTGATGCGAATATGATGATGGATCAACCGAAAGGGCTGACGGCGACATCGGGAATTGACGTGCTGACCCATGCCTTGGAATCTTATGTGTCAATGCTGGCAACGGATTATACCGAACCTTTGTCATTAAAAGCCACCCGGCTGGTATTTGATTATCTGCCCCGAGCCTATCAGTATGGCCGGGATGATGTCGAGGCTCGGGAAAAAATGGCCAATGCATCAACGATTGCGGGGATGGCCTTTGCCAATGCCTTTTTAGGTGTTTGTCACTCCATGGCTCATAAGCTGGGGGCCCATCATCATGTTGCCCATGGCTTTGCCAATGCGTTGCTAATTACCGAAGTAATGAAATATAATGCTTCTGAAGCACCTAAAAAAATGGGAACCTTTTCCCAATATCAATATCCTCGGGCGATGCAGCGATATGCCGAAATTGCCTCCTATCTGGGGCTTCCCGGTAAAAACGATCAGGAGAAGTTCGAAAGTCTGATTGCTAAAGTGGAAGAACTGAAAGCTTGCATCGGCGTACCCAAATCGATTAAAGAATTTGGTGTTGATGAGCAGGAGTTTTTGGATAACCTGGATCTCAAATGTGAAGAAGCCTTTGATGATCAATGTACTGGCGCCAACGCCAGATATCCACTCATGAGCGAAATTCGGGAAATGTACCTGAATGCTTATTATGGTAAAGAATCTAAATGGTATTGATACCACACTTGCTGTTTTAATATAAGATCAAACCGCTATCAGATACTCCCTCAGGTTGTCCAAATTTCCTGGGGGAGTTTTTATTTGCGGTTGTCCGGCTTGTCCTTGACAAAAATAAAAATAAAGGCTATACTCAGAAAAAACAAACCGGTGATGGTGGAGTAAAGTTAGCAGCGCATTAATAGCGAGTCGGGGGTGGTGGAAGCCTGATAGAAAGCGGACTGGCATAATGGGCACCTGAGGGTGTGAGGAAAGGGCAAGGCCTGAGTATTTCACAACGTTTCATCAACGTTAAGGGATGGCAGATGTGATAGCATTTGCAGATAAAGTGCACAGGTTGAAGTTAACCTGTGAATAAAGGTGGTACCGTGGGTTATTTTGACTCATCCTTTTATTGTTGTAGACAATAAAAGGATGAGTCTTTTTTATTTGAAAGAGAGAGGCACAAAGCAATGGAAACATTAAAAAATTTACAAGGTCTGGTCAAGCGACTGGAAGAAAAAAGTCCATTTTATCAGCAACGTTTTAAGGAAACGGGGATTGTGGCCGCAGATATTAAAACGATGGCGGATTTTGAGCAGTTGCCCTTTACCGATAAGGGCGATCTGCGCAATGCCTATCCCTTGGGTTTGCAGGCAGTGCCAGACAGCGAAGTGGTGCGGATCCATTCCTCATCCGGGACCACTGGCCAGCCGGTGATCATTCCCTATACGGCTGGGGATGTGGCCGACTGGGCGGAAATGTTCGCCCGTTGTTATCGCTATGCCGGCATGACCGAGGAAGATCGGATCCAGATTACCCCGGGCTATGGTCTCTGGACCGCCGGTATCGGATTCCAGGCCGGGGCCGAGAAAATGGGAGCCATGGCGATCCCCATGGGTCCGGGGAACACCCAGAAACAATTGCAGATGATGGTGGATTTAAAAGCCACGGTTCTGGCATCGACCTCCTCATATGCTTTGTTGTTGGCCGAAGAGGTGGCTAACCAGAATCTTGGTGATCAGATCCATTTGAAACGGGGTGTGATCGGTTCCGAACGTTGGGGCGATAAGATGCGCAGTCGGATTGCCGAAGAACTGAGCATCGAACTATTTGATATTTATGGCCTCACCGAAATCTATGGTCCCGGTATTTCCATCGACTGTAGCGAACATGATGGGCTCCACTACTGGTCGGATTATCTATACTTTGAAATTCTCGATCAGGAAACACTAAAACCAGTACCAATGGGAGAATACGGGGAACTGGTAATCACCACCTTCCGGAAAGAGGGGGCACCGCTGCTGCGCTACCGCACCCATGACATCACCCGCTTTATTCCTGGTCCCTGTGCCTGCGGCTCGGTCCATCCCCGCCATGATCGGATTATCGGCCGCACCGACGACATGGTCAAGGTCAAGGGCGTCAATATTTATCCCGGCCAGATCGATGAAGTGTTAAAAACCGTGGCCGGGGTCAGCAGCGAATACCTGGCCACCGTGGATCATCAGGAAGGCAAAGACTGTGTGGTTCTGGCCTTCGAAATTCTTGACGGGGTTGATAAAAAAGCGGTTGAAGATGAGGTGAAACGGCAGTTTAAATCGCGGGTAGGATTAAGTGTTATTCCCCTGGCCAGCGCCCTTGGATCGCTGCCCCGATCTGAGAAAAAAAGCGTCAGGATCATTGATCGTCGGTTCAGTTAAAGTGTACAGCTGCAGAAATATCTGACCAGCGGGCATTAGAAAAATCCATAATTAAAAAAAATTTCATTGAAAAATTGATTTTTTACCTGGGATTGGTTATAATGAAATCGCCCACCTTGATTAAGAGGAGAAAAGGATAAAAATGAAAACAAAAAAACAAAAGAAAAACCGATTTAAAATCGTCCTCAACGAACCCACTGGAGAGACCTCCGGGTGTAAGGTAATTGAAGATACTGAAACGGGAATCAATTACTTATACCATTATGATGAATTTGGCGGCGGACTCACTGTTCTGATTGATGAGGAAGGTGAACCTTTAATTGCCCCTGAAAAATAAAATAGCACCAGACCCTGGAAGAGATTTTCTTTTTCAGGGTTTTTTCGTAGGCAAAAGTTTATTTGCTTGAATTAGGTGTATAAACAAGAACAGGGGTACTGTAGAGCTTCGCTGTTGATCCGTTTTACAAGTGCCGAAGAAATAAAAAAATGGAGGAAAATATGAATACTTATATTGAAGATATTTTTGCCAGAGAAATACTGGATTCCCGCGGGAACCCGACCATTGAGGTGGATGTTATGCTGGAAGACGGAACCATGGGTCGCAGCATTGTCCCTTCCGGAGCCTCCACCGGGGCTTTTGAAGCGGTGGAACTGAGAGACAAAGATTGCAGCCGCTATCAGGGCAAAGGGGTGTTAAAAGCCGTGGACAGCGTCGCATATGCCCAGGAGTTTCTGGTCGGTATGGATGCTTCTGATCAGATCGCCATTGATGGGGTGCTGATTTCTCTGGATGGCACCGAAAATAAAAGCAAGCTGGGTGCCAATGCGATTTTGGGGATTTCCATGGCAGCTGCTCATGCGGCGGCAAAATCATTGGGGATGCCCTTTTATAAATATCTGGGTGGTGTCAATGCCAAACTGCTGCCAACCCCGATGATGAATATTTTAAACGGTGGCGAACATGCCGACAACAACGTTGATATTCAGGAATTTCTGATTATGCCAGTGGGTGCCCGGGATTTCCGGGAAGCCGTGCGGATGGGTTCGGAAATCTTCCATCAGCTTAAAAAAGTGCTGGGCGAAAAAGGAATGGCCACCTCGGTCGGGGATGAAGGCGGCTTTGCCCCGAATCTGAAATCCAATGAGGAAGCGCTCCAGCTGATTGTTGAAGCGATTGAAGGGGCTGGCTATATTCCCGGCGAAGACGTTCTGTTGGCCATGGACGTGGCGGCTTCAGAAATGTATAATAAAGAAACTGGAAAGTATTTTCTAGCTGGCGAAGGGGTAGAAAAAACCGCCGCCGAAATGATCGAGTTTTATGAAATGCTGATTGGTAAATACCCGATCATTTCGATCGAGGACGGTCTCGATGAAGAAGACTGGGATGGCTGGAAAATTATGACCGAGCGACTGGGGAAAAAAGTCCAGCTGGTGGGTGACGATATCTTTGTCACCAATACCCAGCGGCTTAAACGGGGTATTGATAACGGCGTGGCCAATTCAATTCTGGTCAAGGTCAATCAGATTGGCACCCTGACGGAAACCCTGGATACCATTGAAATGGCCAAACGAGCCGGCTATACCGTGGTGGTTTCCCATCGTTCGGGTGAAACCGAAGATGTCACCATTGCCGATCTGGTGGTAGCGGTCAATGCCGGGCAGATAAAAACCGGGGCGCCATCCCGTACCGACCGGGTAGCTAAATACAATCAGCTGATGCGGATTGAAGAACAGCTGGGACTCCTGAGCGACTACGCCGGGAAAGATGCTTTTTATAATATAAAATGAAGAAAACAGAAATAAGGAAGTGAGACTATGTACTTAAAAGGATTGGGCATCGCCTGCCATCCGCCGGTTTTGATACCGGAGGTTGGCGAAGGTCGAGAAAATGAAGCGGAAAAAACGATTCGGGGACTGCGGGATCTGGCTCTGAAGGTGGCCGAAATCAAGCCGGAAGTGATTGTCTGCATTACCCCCCACGGCAATGTCTTTCGTGACGGGGTGGCAGTGGTTTATGAAAACCAGATGAAGGGTGATCTGGGTAATTTCGGTCATCCGGAGATTAGTCTGGAAAAAGACTGCGATATGGGACTTTTGGATGAACTTAATATGGGCTTCGGGAAAAACAATTGCCACACCATTTTCTTGAATCAAAAAATCGCCAAAGAATATAAAATCAGCCTGGACATCGATCACGGGGTGCTGGTGCCGCTTTATTTTATCGAAAAATACTATCGCACCTACAAAATTGTCCATATCACCATTGGCGAACTGAGTTTGATCGAACTCTACAAAATGGGAACAGTGATCCGGGAAGCCATTGAAGCCCGGGGTAAAGAAGCGATGATTCTGGCATCGGCAGATCTTTCCCATTGTCTCAAGGATGAAGGACCCTATGCTTTTAATCCGATGGGACCGCTGTTTGATGAAAATATTGTCAACGGCATCAAAGATAAGAATTACTATTCTATTTTAACAGTTCCCCACCAGGTCTACGAACCAGCCGGTCAGTGCGGATTAAAACCGATTATTATGGGATTGGGCGCCACTGACGGCCGGGATACCGAAGCCACGGTGTTTTCATATGAAGGCCCTTTTGGGGTGGGCTACATGTCAGCCTTTATCGATTTGACCGATGAAAAAATTCCCAGCCTGCTGGATCGCTACGAAGCCGATAAAATGCTTTCCTATAAAGAAAGGCGTTCAAACGAAAGTCCTTTTGTGGCGTTGGCTCGAGCAACCATCAATACCTGGGTGCAGCGGGGTCGAAAACTGAATTTTGATCATTATAAAAATCAGGCTGAAATCGAAGCCGATGTACTTGGCGAACTGGAAAACAATCAGGCCGGGGTTTTTGTCTCGTTGCATCAGCATGGCGAACTGCGCGGGTGCATTGGCACCACTGGCCCGGTGACGGAAAACATCGCCCAGGAGATCATCCGCAATGCCATTGAAGCATCAACCTATGATCCCCGCTTTATGCCGGTGGAAGAGCAGGAGCTGATCGATCTGGAAATCAAGGTCGATGTGTTAGGCGTTCCAGAACCGGTAAGTGGTGTAGCTGAGCTAGATGCCAAAAAGTATGGCGTCATTGTTGAGAAGGATCTCCACCGCGGCCTGCTGCTTCCCGATCTGGAGGGGGTCAATACCCCGGAAGAACAGATTGCCATCGCCAAAAGAAAAGCCGGCATTCCTGAAAGCGACACCGATGTGATGTTGCAGCGCTTCCAGGTGATCCGGCATCAGTAAGCATTAAACGCTTCTATATAATAATATCAAAACGATGAAGCGGATCATAAAGCAAATGATGTTCGCTGTTTATCAGTTGTCCATTTAGTTGGTTTTGAGCAGCGCTAAAAGTTTGGAAAAGGCGACTGGCAGAGCCAGGTCATCGATCTGGGACAGGGCTTTAAAGGCAGTTTGACGATCGGATTGCGATTCCTGCTGATTTGAGACCAGATAGGGGTGGGACGCTGTTTCGCAGACGATGCCGTCCAGATTAAAGCCATAGACTGACATCTCCCAGATGATATGGGAGAATACGTGGCGGCTAGTGCCAATAAAAACCGGTTTATTAAGCTCGGGGAAATTTTCTCCGAGCTTTTTTTTAATATCCTGACCGTTGCCGATCGCAGTTTCGGCAATCGGAAAGGACCACATCCCCGATAACAGGCCAGAATTTGGCCGACGCACAAAAAACAGACGGCCGTTTTGGGTGACAATGCCGACCTCCATTTTTTTGGTGAGCTGCTTCGACTTTTTCTTTTTCACCGGAACCTGCCCGGTTGTTCCGGCGGCAGTACTCTGGCAGCCACTGCGGATCGGGCAGATCAGGCATTTAGGGCTTTGGGGGGTGCAGACAATGGCGCCCAGTTCCATCAAGGCTTCATTAAAATCGCCGGCGGCTTCTGGCAGAAGGCTCTCAATCCAGTGGGTCATCCGTTTTTTAGTTTTGGCATCGCTGATATCATCAAAGCTGTTGCAGTAACGGCTGATTACCCGGAGTACATTGCCATCCACTGCGCTAACCTTCTCATTAAAAGCAATGCTGGCGATGGCGCCGCCGGTGTAGGGGCCAATGCCCGGAAGCTTGATCAGTTCGGCAAAGCTATCCGGCATCATGCCGTCATAGTCCGAGACAATCAACCGAGCCGCCTGATGGAGGTTTCGGGCTCGAGAATAATAGCCCAATCCCTCCCAGGCTTTAATGACCTCATCTGCCGAGGCCAGGGCCAGAGAAAAAATAGTCGGGAAGTTATCGATAAACCGGTTATAAAAGGGTATTAATGTATCAATCTGGGTTTGCTGCGCCATAATTTCCGAGATCCAGATAAAATAGGGGTCTTTGGTATGGCGAAAAGGCAGATCCCGCTTGGCTTTTTCAAACCATTTGAGCAGATCAGTCTGCAATATTTCAATTATCTGCTGATTTTTATTTGTATCGATCATAAGGTCTCCGTTCGTTTAAAATTCATTCATTTCAAAGCACAAGATGTAGTATAGAACAGTTTCCTAAAAACTAGCTTATCCGGGTAAAATCAACAAAAAAAAGCGTGGACAAGAATTTACCCCAACCCCCATTATGGCATTAGAATGGGCGAAAACATGGTTTGTAATTGGGATGGTGTCACCATTTGCACCCTCAAAAGCCACAAAAAACTTGACATAAAATGGGTAGGGTGGTAAACTTGCTGTAACGAATGTGTAACTTTTATTTATGCAATTAAGACAAAATGAAAGGTATTATTTATGAATAGAGAGAGAGAAACCGGTGGTTTTCTTAAGAAATATCCTGGTGTCAAGATCGGAATCATTGCTTTGATTCTGCTTCTGGTGGTAGGTGTTTCCAGTGCTTTTACCGTTGAAAAAGAGGTTGAGGTTAACTTCAAAGGCAAGGTATACACTGCAAATGGAAAATTGCTCGAATCCCTGGAGGAAGTGCTGATCGCCAATGAGCTTCCAGTCAGCGACGAATATAAATACAGTACACCTTTGACGACCTTGTTTAAGGATGTCATCGATGTAACAATTGAAAAGAAGATTTCCGGAAAGATCCTGGTTGATGGAAAAACCATTGCTTACTTATCAGGCGGCGTAACAGTTGGCGATGTTCTGGAAGAAAATGGAGTCAAACCGGATGAGGACGATAAGGTCGAACCGGGGTTGAACAGCCCATTAACTGAGAAAACCGGAGATATCAAAGTAACCCGGATTTCTTATGTGGAATCAACTGGCATAAAAGATGTGCCGATGAAGGCGACCATTGTCGAAAAAGCTGAACTGCCAGCCGGAACGAGAATTGTTGTTCAGGTCGGACAGAACGGTAAAGCCAACAAGAAAGAAAAGATCCGTTATGAAAATGGCGTTGAAGTCAGCCGCGAAGTCATCACCTGTGAAGTGATCATGCCAGCGGTGGAAGAAATCATTGAAGTGGGTCCCTCCACAACCATCGTGATGCCTGAAGCTGTGGAAGTTTCTTCGGTTACCGGGAATGTCAATGTCGAAAAAAGTGCAACGGGGGATGGCAGCGCGTCCATCAATCCGGAAAGTGGTTTCAAAGGTAGCATGGTCGTCAGTGCCACTGCTTATACCGCCACTGGCAATAATACTGCATCGGGAACCGTGCCGCAATCAGGTCGGACCATTGCAACTTGGGGCGGAATTCCTTTTGGAACGAAGGTTTATATTCCCGCACTTGGCGGAGTCTATACCGTTGAAGACCGGGGCGGAGCCGTCGGCTATGGCATTATCGATATTTATATGGATAGTGAAGCAGCATGTGAATCATGGGGAAGACAGAACATAGAAATTTACTTTGTTGACTAGAAAAAGTCAGGACGATGGGTAAAACCATCGTCTATTTTTGTTGCTGGATTTATTTATGACAAGCCCGGGACGGGGCGCGCTGGCGGCGCCATAAATCCTGATAAAGTGGCAAAAATGGTTAGATCCCAGCCGTAAAACAAAGACGACGTTTACAGAAAAAAACAGCCACCAGGGATGTATTTCGAAAAAACATTATTCCTAAAAAATACACTTGTACTTTGTATACAAAGCTTGTTATACTACTCCCATACACGAAATAGCGCTTGTTTTGCTATGGAACTCGGAGGAGAAGACATGGAAATTAAAATTGTTAAAACGGTAAACCCCAAGGATAAACCAGAAGAAGATTCGCTGATCTTCGGTGTGGAATTCACCGACTATATGTTTGAGATGGACTATACCGAAGGTGTTGGTTGGCATGATGCCGTAATTAAGCCTTATGGCCCCATAGAGATCATGCCGTCGGCAATGGTTCTCCACTATGCTCAAGAAGTTTTTGAAGGCTTAAAAGCCTATAAAACTCCCTCAGGTGAGGTTCAGCTTTTCAGACCCGACGAAAATTTCAAACGGATGAACCGCTCCAACGCCCGGATGTGTATTCCGCAAATCGATGAAGACTTTTTGCTGGATGCGCTGAAAGCATTGGTCAAGATGGATGAAGCCTGGATTCCCAAGTCTCCGGGGACATCGCTTTACATCCGACCCTTTGTTTTTGCCACCGATCCTTTTATCGGGGTGCGGGTTTCCAGACGCTACAAATTTATGATTATCATGTCTCCGGTGGGATCTTACTATAAAGGCGGGATGGTACCCAGCCGTATTTATGTGGAATCAGAATATGCCCGAACCGTTCGTGGTGGTACTGGCGAAGCCAAGTGCGGTGGCAATTATGCCGGCGGTCTGGCGGCTCAGGAAAAGGTTCATGAGATGGGCTTTGAACAGATCTTATGGTTGGACGGTGAAAAACGACAGTATATCGAAGAAGTGGGAACCAGTAATGTGTTCTTTTTGATTGACGGCGTTTTTGTGACCCCCTCTCTGGAAGGAACCATCTTAAACGGGATCACCCGAAAAAGCGTCATCGAATTATTGAAACACTGGGGAGAAACGGTAGAAGAACGCCGGATCACCATCGACGAGTTGTATGAAGCCTATCAGCAGGGGAAAATTGCAGAAGTTTTTGCAACTGGCACAGCCGCGGTTATTTCGCCCATTGGCACCCTCGGATGGAAAGATGCGGAAATGACATTTAACGACGGGAAAATAGGAAAATACTCCCAAAAAATATACGATACTCTGTACGATGTTCAGACCGGTAACCGGGAAGATCCGCTGAACTGGATCGTGAAATTATAAAAAAATAAAAAATTCAAAAAAGTTTAACAAACCACTTGACAATATGTGTTTTCACTGGTAATATTAGTCTTGCATTTTGAATTACGAGAGGTACCGAAGTGGTCATAACGGGGCGGTCTTGAAAACCGTTAGGGTGCAAGCCCACGTGGGTTCGAATCCCACCCTCTCGGCCATCAAATGCCAGAGAATTGAATAAACAATTATGCATTATTACCTTTGGAGAAGTACTCAAGTGGCTATAAGAGGTGCCCCTGCTAAGGGTATAGGCCGTTAACGCGGTGCGTGGGTTCAAATCCCACCTTCTCCGCCATTTAAATTTAATAAGAAAACTGATAAGAACGCCATCTAACGGCGTTTTTTTTATGCCCTGAAATGGGTTTGACCCCTAAATTGACCCCTTAGAGGTTTTTTTGACCCCTAAAGGCTCTGGATCAGGGCTTCCATTCTATCAGAACTTTCTTTTCTCATAGCATCGGTAACGTGGGCGTAAGTGTCCATTGTGAAGGATGCAGAGTGATGGCCCAGGTTCTCCTGGACGGTTTTAATATCATCCCCGGCCTGCAATGACAGGACAGCGAAAGCATGGCGCAGATCATGGAACCGTAATTCAGGGTAGCCGATCCCAGTCACAACTTTTTTATAATGCTTCAATAATGTGGGATGTTTAATATACTCCCCGATCTCGTTGGTGAAGATAAAGTTTTCATCATTCTCCCACGCTGAACCAGCCCTCAGTCGATTTTCCGCCTGTTTTATCTTCTCAGCCTTCAAAGTATCCATAACCAATTTTGCCGGTCTAATAAGCCGTGTCTTGCCGTTTTTTAGGGTAGCCCATTGATAAGAACCAATTAACCTCTGGTACTGACGGTATACATTAATAGTACCGGTTTCAAAGTTGATACAGTCCCAGGTTAACCCGATAATTTCAGATTGCCGTAATCCGGTGAAGATATCCACAATGAATATATTTTCAAACTGATGGCCCTTTATGGCTTTTAAAAATGTCGGGACAATGGTTTTATCCATGGGGGTTATTTGGGCCTTAACCAGCCTTGGTAATTTGCAGAAATCAGCCGGGTTCGTTTTGATATACCCCAACCTTGTGGCCTGTTCCAAACATTTATGCAGCACCCCATGAATGTTTTTGATGGTCTTGGCTGAATAATCGTCATTCAATCCATTATAAAATTTCTGGATATGATGCGGAGCCAGAACCGATATTTTGATTTTACCCAGCGTAGGGGTAATGTGGTTATCAATATGGGACTGGTACGACCTCAATGTGAGGGGTTTCAGGTTAAGGGTATACTCTTTAATCCAGATCTTTAACCAGTCTTCAGTCGTCAATTTGGACGGTTCTTTGTACTCCCCGTTATCAATAGCAGCGGTGATGGTGTTCATTTTCTTCCTGACTTCCTGTTGTGTGGAGCCGTAGACCGATTTTCTGATTGCCTTGCCGGTGGCCGGATCGGTGCCGACGGTGGCCCGGGCTTCCCAGCGACCATCTGGACGTTGGCGAATTGTGCCGGATCCGTGGGCGTTACGTGTTTCTTTTTTACGTGCCATGTTAATATTTCCTTTCTTAAAATTAATTCTAAAGTGCACACTATGCACTTTTCAGATGTACATGATCTGCACATCCGGTTTAAAAGGTGTTCCCAAATTGGTAAGACCTTATTTAAGGGTATCCATGACTTGCGGATACCTCTCCGCAAAATTGCGGTCATCTTAAATTAGGGTATACTGTGTTTTACCACCCACCGGCAATATCCCACAGGTACAAACATAAGCACCACCCAATAAAAACGGCTGTATGAGGCTGTCAGAGGGTTATTTTGTGGCAATGCGGTTGTAGGTATATCATAGCGGAAAATTCCGCCCTGATACCATCCGGTTTGGATGATATCAAATAGCGGTATGCGATTTGCAAGGGTATAGTCAAGTTACCTATGCCCTCCATGAACCCTTGGATTTTAAGGGCACCTATCAAAACCCAGATTTGGAGGCTGCCCAATTTTGAGCACACCCCTATTTTAGTACAGCCGAATTTTCGGCTCTAATACATTGGCCGAATTTTGGGCCGATCTCGCAGCCGAATTTTCGACCACCAATACCGAAGGCCCCGAACCGGGTCTTTTTTTTATTTCTTATACTCTGGTACCTTTGTCAGCAGCTCTACACTCTCCACGGCTTTATCCTGGCCGGGTTCATTTAATTTATTGAAGTGGTGGAGAAGATCCGCTTCTCTGGACGGCTTTTCAAATGATGGCCTGTTATATTGAGTTTCAAGTTCCTTGCCTGTTTTCTCTTTGTACATAACTTCTATTACGTCCCAGTACTCCGTGAGCATTGGGAGCTCGCCTGTTTCATACATCGTATAACGATCAATATTCATGTCGAGTTTTTCGGCAAGTTCTTCGGCAGTTAATCCCATTTCTTCACGGTATTTCGCTAAATTATTATCTTTGAATGGATAATCAACTCTTGTTAATTCACTTAATTCTAAACCCAAAGCTTCTGCAATGTTTTGAAGTGTTTTTAAATTTATTCCGTCACTGTCGCGCTTAATCATTGCATGTAAAGTTCCGTAGGGCACTCCAGTTAGTTCCGCCAATTCCGAAACTCTCATGCCTTTATTATCTAAAATTTTCTTAATATTCTTTCCAACTCCCATTGTTTCACCTCCATTAAATTGATTATATCATGCTTCAATAAATTCTACAATTGCAAAATAAAATATTGACATTTTTGCAATTGTAGAATAAAATATAGAAAAGTTCTACAATTGCAAAACGTTAGGAGGCGTATACGTGAAGTTAAATAAAAATAAAGTTCTGATCTTATTGGCTGAAAAAGATTTGAATCAGGGCGATCTTGCTTTGATTGCTAGTATGTCACGATCAACAGTAAATGCTTTAGTTAATGGTAAGAGCGGATCAATGAAATCAATCGTCAGAATTGCAAAAGGCTTGAACGTAAATGTTATGGATATTATCGAAGAATAGCAGGGGCCATGGCAATGATTCCGGCAGAACCGGACTTATCGGAAAAGTGTATTGAAAATTTAAATCAAAAGGATGGTGATAACATGAGTGAAAAATTGACATATTCAGTTAAAGAAGCAGCGGATTTAATAGGGATCAGTAAGCCTAAGATGTATGAGCTTTGCCATAGAACGGACTTCCCAGCCATTTTCATAGGCAGGGCTATAAGAATCCCGAAGGCCGAATTTAGAGAATTTATATCACGGGAAGCAACGAGGGGGGAGCATGGCAGAAACGAAAGTTAAAAAATATTACTGGCTAAAGCTGAAGGAAAACTTTTTCAGTGACCGGGTAATAAGAAAGATGCTCAAGCTAGATAACGGCTTAGGCTGTATGTTTGTTTATCTAAGAATGCTGTTGTTGGCAATGGATAGCATAGGCTATCTGGTATACGAAGCCACAGAAGAAAGTATGTTTGAACAGCTGGCCCTTGAACTGGACGAAGATCCGGAACTAATCAAGGAAACCATTGATTTCTGCATTAAAAATGGGCTATTAACAATTGACGGTGATTTGTATTTCTTGACCAGGACACCAGAGCTCATTGGTAGCGAAAGTGAAAGCGCCGAAAGAGTCCGTAAACACAGAAAAATTAAGCAAGCGTTACAATGTAACACCACAGTAACGGACGGTAACGACGATGTGCCAATGAGTGACGACAGTGTAACGGGCGAGTTACTTCCTGAAACAAATGGTAACACAGAGAAAGAGAAAGACTTAAATTCAGACTTAAATAAAGATTCAGATACAGATTTAAATAAAGAGCGAGAGCGAGACTTAGACTTAGATTCAGACTTAAATATAAATCTACAGGCACAGCAACTCGAAAAAAAACGGCTGGCCAAAATCGCAGAAGTCAATAAGCACACTAAGCCTGAAAAAGGATTAGTCCCCTTAGTCCCTGAGTCAGCTCCGTCTCCTCCGCCCCCTCCATCTGAAAAAAATGATATTTCATTAAGCGATGGAGATATTAATCATTTTGTTCAGTTATGGAATAACTTAGGAGTCACACCACCCATAAAGGGATTAACCAAAAAGCAAATACAGAAGCTGGATGAGAATGTAAAACAATTTGGCGATGGTCAGGATCATGTTGATACAATTAACGATTTATTTGATAGCATCACTGACAGTAATTACTTGATGGGTGAAGCAGACACTAAATTTGATTTAATCCTCAATTGGGTGCTGATGGCTGAAAAATGGGAAAAGATTATTAGCGGTGAATATTGCAGTTGGGATGAACCAGAAAGCGAGGATTAAACATGAGAACTCAATACACAGAACTGAAACTTATTGAAGAAGGAATTCATATGGCAGAAAATGCACTGATGAGTATTGAAAACCCAAGTGATGCGGTTTTATCGGCTCTTGATTTCCTGGATGATGTTTTATGTGGCCTTAGCAGTGAAAAGCTGCTAGGGGGGCAAATAGTGGTAAAAAATGATGGTTCATGGCCTGTTATAACTATGCAGGCCTTTGTGGAAGGGAGGGCAAATACATGTTCAAAGTTACGGTAATGTATTTTAACGAAAACAGTCGTGTCATACCTATGGATTTAAATGTTATGGCTGGGTCAAAAGATGAAGCAGTAAAAATGACTATGAAAATCTACAAAAATAAAAAAGCACCAGAAGGATTAAAGCTTGCCGGTGTAATCGCCTGGTAAAGAAAAAAGCCGTTCCTATGCGCAACACCGGAACGGCTTCAGTAAAACTATAAAAGTATTATAACACTCAATAAATAAAATTTAAAGGAGAAATTGAAAATAATGAATAATGATAGATTGGCAGTTTTATGGAATAATATCCTGTCTGGACCTCTTCAGGAAACAGATGAGCATCAGGCGGCCCGTGTTAATTATAGCAATATGTTAGGTAAGATCAGGGAAATTGATCAAGAATTAATGTTTTGCTTAGAAGAAGCATCAAGCGAGTTTATAAATTTTGAAATGTATCAGGCTTTTGCTTTAGGGTTTCAGGAGGCCGTAGGGCTCTTAATGGGGTGTTCAAAATGAGTAATATATTAAATTTACCAGGAATGGATGATTTTGCAATTGAGATCCCAAGATCAGCAGAATTCATGGTCATAGCCCATGAGGTTGGAGATTTCATTCAGTCATTATCATTGGATCAGAAGAAGAACGACGAACTGATACGGCTGATAGTAAAACAGGTGAATGAAGCAGAGAAGACCTCCTTCAGAGAAGGTATAAAAATGGCTTCAGAATTAAATAAAGTTATGGAGGATTAAAAATAATGGAAAGTATTTACAGTGTAAGCTTCAGAAGAAAAAATGGGTCAGGGTTTCCCCTGGCCTTTGAGGTAGCGACGACATCCGGACAAAAGGCTTTTATGATGGCCTATGAAGAGCTTTTAATGCTTAACCTGAATGACAGATACCAGTTTAATTCCATTGTGGAGGTTTGCAAGCGTGACGAAGATTAAGATCAGCTACACCGACGAAGCCGAATTAACGACTATTATGACGCTCTTAGATCCAATTTTGGAGGGGTTCAGAACACAGAAAAGCAATCGAAAAGATCCCTATAAGTGCGTGTATATGACACCAAAAAAGAAGCGAAAGCCTGTTAAACAGGGCGTTTGAGTTGACATACCCCCCTATCTATGATATACTTATTGCGATAAAATAAATATTGCAGAGTACCCCAGGATTAACTACTATTTCTCCGGTTATCATGGAAGCTTTTCACAAGGCACGGGAAACGATATTACCATTTATTTGGTTTAATGTTGTTCCCGTGCTTTTTATTTTATCAAAAATAGTCCACCCCGGACGTTAAAAGGAGGTTCGTAAATGGAAAACGTAGTAGATAACGTGATTGATTCAACCCTTACCGGTGGTGATCCGGGAACCGTCGAAACAGCAGACGGTAAAACTTTTTCTCAGGAAGAAGTGAACAGCATTATTAGAGATCGATTAGCAAAAGAGAAGGACAAGACCCAAAAACAGTTTGAAGCGCTACAGCAAGAACTGGCTCAGAAAGAGCTGAACTTCAAAGCCAAAGAACTGGTTACCGGTAAAGGCTTGTCACTTGATATACTGGAAGTCTTGAAGTTCGATGACGAAGCATCGCTTCAAAATAGCATCCAGATTTTAGAGAATATATTTAAGGCAGTAGATCCAGCAGCAGCAGCGCCGGGTTACGGGCTTACTATTAATAGCTCCGGCAACCATGGGGGCATACAACAACCCACAGTGGATAGTTCGATTAAGAAAGCCATGGGGTTAAAATCATAATATGAAAGAAGGCTAAAATATGGCTATAAATTTAGTAACAAAGTTTTTACCTTACGTTGATGAACTTTTCTCAACAGAGAGTAAAAAGCAGATGTTGACCAATCAGGATTTCGACTGGACCGGAGCGCACACCATAAAGGTGTATAAGGTCACCACATCCGGTATGAACGACTATGACCGTGCTGGAGCAGGTGCAGGTTCCCGTTATGGTACTGTGGGCAATCTGGGAGCAACCACCGAAGAATTTACAATAACAAAGGATCGATCATTCACCTTTGCCATTGATAAGTTGGATGTCGATGAAACCGCCCAACAATTACAGGCAGCTTCAGCACTGGCCAGACAGGGCCGTGAGGTTGTGATACCCGAGGTTGACGCTTATGTCTATGGTAAGATGTGCACCGGGGCAGGGACTACACCTGCAGCGTTAGAACTAACATCAACAAATATATATGATGAAATCATTAAGGCCAATAAAGTGCTTGATGATGCGGAAGTGCACGAAACAGGGCGTATCCTGGTTGTCACACCGGCTACCTATATTTTAATGAAAAAGTGTGCAGATATCATCATGGAAACCGATGTAGGCAATGATCTACGGCTCAAAGGTGTGATCGGTATGATAGATGGTGTAAATGTAATGAAAGTGCCGGCTGTTCGTTTACCAGCTAAGTTTGGGTTTATGTTAGCCCATCCATGCGCAACCGTTGCCCCAACAAAGTTGGAAGATTACAAAGTCCATGAAGATCCTCCAGGGATTAGTGGTTCGCTGGTAGAAGGCCGGATCTGCTATGATGCCTTTGTTTTGGACAACAAAGCAGATGCATTATATTATCAGGCAATAGTATAAAATTAAGCCCTGTAAGCCTTGTGTGGGCTTACGGGGCCGTTTTATTGAAGGGTGTGAATATCATGACTAAATTAGAAAAAATGATCAGAGTTGCAAAGGCTCTAGGCAATGAAAACAAGATGGTTTATATAGAGGACGGTGTGGAAAAATCAATGAATTTCGTAGACTTTGTGTGCAATATGGCCGAATTATCAGACGATGAGTTTATAAACACGATGGGTGCGGTATTTTCAGTAGAATCCAGAGCATTAAGAAACGGGGGGTGAACATATGGCCACAGCACGCCGAATCTCTTTAAAAACACCCGCAGATGTGCGCCGGGCGCTAAATCGAGTGGCAAACATGGTGCTTAATGGTGAGATTGACACAAAGCGTGCCAACACCATTATTTTCGCCTGCAATTCGATTCTAGGAGCGATCCGTACGGATGAACAGCAAAAGAAAATTGATGAACTGGAGGAGTTATTGAATGAACAGGTTGGATAGATTGCTTAAAAAAGCGAAGAAAGTTATTACGAGTGCGCTTTACTGGTTTGGTGAAGATGCTTCCTTTATCGAGGCATTAGGTTTAAATCCAGATCATTACATTGTACCCTATCCGAACGGGGATCATGGTTACGATGAGATGAAGGCGCTTCATAGTATAGTCAAAGATGTTTGGGCGGATCATGTAGAAGATCCCGTTTATTAGGGCAATATTAATTTTTATCATGAGGGGGTATAAATGGCAAAGTCAAACATTGCAATCGGGGTGGATCCGGGGAACGTCTGGAAGCACTCGATTTTATCCCGGTACCAGTACCAGCTGGAAAAACAGGAAAAGGCAGAAGAAAAATATAAACGGGCATTTGAACGGGCAACCACGACCACCCGATACATTCAGGGCGACAGAATAACCGGCGGGGATAAAAAAGACCTATATGACCGGATCAATGAGCTGCAGCCTCTTAGGGACAAAGTCAGTGTAGCTGTACTGGAAACGACTAAAACATGGATGAAATTAAATGAATATATCGATAGTGTGGAATCAATCAAATTGAAGCTCTTATTGAGACTTCTTTATTCAAGTGGCATGGATTATAAAGAAGCCAGTAATAAAATGCGGTTGGGGCGTGATGAAAAAATAGCCGTCTTGCATAATCGGGCATTAGGGCTTGTGGAGATTGACCCCATTTGACCCCTAAGCTGACCCCCTAGAGAATTTTAAAAGGTATTGCCAAAGCATACAGGATTGTACAAATATGGCTATATGATGGGATTTGAAGTTATTTGATTATTCACGGTTTTATGCATTTTTACGGCATCGTAATAATTCAAATCCCACCTTCTCCGCCACCATGAACTACGCATCAACATTGATGTTAGATAGAACCTGTTACGTTATGTAGCAGGTTTTTTTGTCGAATTTAAAAGTCCAAAAAATAATTATGTTTCCGCATAGTATGGGGTTTAATTTGGAGAGTCGCATAATATACACTATAAGTCATTATACAATGATTACAACAACATTATTTCAGTGTTAAGAAGGTTACAGGAGGCAAACGTATAGATAATATATTTTCAACAAGAGAAATTGCAATGTCTACATGGTTGATTTTAGTAATTACAGTAGTTTTTATTAATAAAAAAACAAGAAATTCGGCTTTTGATGTTATCAAAGCTGCATGTAAAAAACAGTTGATCACACCGTTTTTGATAATGATTGTTTATGCATTCCTTTTGACATCTTTATTTTCAATGACAAAATTTTGGGAATGGAAATACTTGAAAGATATTTTTATTTGGGTATTATTTGTAGGAGTTCCGGTTTGTTTTGGTGCTGTAAATAAAGGTTTAAAGAAGAATTATTTTAAAAGTATGGTTATTGATAATTTGAAATTTATTGTCTTGATTGAGTTTCTTTTTTCTACATTTACATTCAATATTTATGTGGAATTAATCATGATACCTTGTATCACTTTTGTATATTTACTTGAGGTCGTTGCGAATACTGATGAAAAGCTTAGAATAGCTGGAAAAATATTTTCGGGATTTTTAGCTATTATTGGTTTTACAGTGTTAGGATTTACTTTAAATATCGCCATTAATGATTATAAATCGTTAGGAGTGATTGAAACATTAGTGGTTTTTTTTATCCCGTTTGTATTATCAATATTATATGTGCCTGTTGCATATTTCTTTGCCCTCAGTGCCAAATATGAAATAATTTTTATAAGGGTGATGTTGAATAAAAAGTGGACAAATGAGCAAATAAGAAAGAGAAAATGTGAAGTATATAAAGCATGCAGTTGGTCTTATAAAAAGTTATTGCTATTTGAAAAGGAATATGTCAATCGAATATATGCTGGGATTAGTGACAATGAGTATTGTGCTTTGATTCAGAATTTCAAGAAACAAGCAAAACTGAATGTGTAAAGAGTGGTTATATTAGATTTGGAGGATGTTTCAATGCGACCAATAATATTTCTAAATACAACATGGATGGAACGCTATGAAGGGTTAATCGGCGATGATGTCATAGTTCATGGTGGTGGATCATATGTAGATGAATATGGTTATGGTCATGAAATATTTAACTTTAAAAAAATACGAGGAAAAGTTTTTGGCTTCGCTCAACAGAAAGGTCAAAATAAGTTGGAACGTTTAGGCGCCGATCCTTCAGATGATTTTTTAGATGATGTTCTGGTTATTTTTACTGCAAAGCATAAGGATGGCGGAACATATATTGTAGGTTGGTACAAAAATGCTAGATTCTACAGGAGTTTTCAAGAAAAAACCATGGCTGAGAGAATATTTAAAAATGAGTATATCGGCTACTGCACAGAAACAATAGCTGAAAATGCAACATTGTTAAGTACCGATGAAAGATTTCTGTTTCCGGTAATCCCAAGAGGTGTTAAGGGAGGAATGGGACAATCGAATTTTTGGTATGCTGATTCTGAATTGGGAATAAAGTTTAAAATTAGAATATTACAAAAAATTGAGAAGTATGAAAAAATAAAAGTTAATATTTCAAAAAAACGAGCAGTTGCTCGAGCAAACAATATTGAAACAAAGAAAAAAGTTGAAAAAATTGCAGTTGGGATTGTTACTAACGAATTCATTGAGCGCGATTTTGAAGTGAGATCCGTTGAAAGTGAAAACTTAGGTTGGGATTTAGAAGCTATTCATAAAAAAACGGAATTAAAAATTGAAGTAAAAGGACTATCAGGGAATAGTCTTTCTGTTGAAGTTTCTTCTAATGAATATGAAAAAATGTACAGATATAAGGACTCCTACAGATTATGTGTTGTTATAAATTGTCTTACAAACCCTATATTATATACTTTCGCCTACTCAAATGAAAAGAAATGTTGGTTGAATGAAGAGGGAAATGAATTAATTATTGAAGAAATCATATCTGCTAGATGTAAGATCTAGAAGAGAAAACAAGTAAAATGTTCAGCAAAGAAGAGGGACTTGATTGAAAATAATGAGCAAAATGGGTACTAAAACCATGATCAGGCCAAAGAAGCTACCAGAAATATAGGTGCCGTAAGTGAATTTTGACCCCAAGCCATAGCCCAGGGAATGAGCAATCCGGCCATGTTTGATCGGATCGAAGAACTGGAATTGGAACGGGATCATTTGGAAAACAAACTCGATGAAGCTTCTAAGGTTGAAAATACAGCAGAAATTTCGGAAGACGAAGTCAGAAGTATCCTGGAAAAAACCAAAGAACTGGTACGCACCAAAAATATCCCCGAAGTTCAGCGATTTATTCATAGTATATCCACAAAGTAGTGGTACATAAAGCGTCAGTCAAAGTCACGTTTAACGTGGCTTTTTCTTTTTGTGGAAAAAGTTCGGCAACGTATCGATTCACCAAAGAACTGGGAAAAGAAGAACTTAAGGATCGACGAGTTAATGTCAAATAGACTACACATATTTCACCCTAAAGATTCATGCGATAATACCTTCATCAGATTAATAAATGGAGGTATTTTTTAATGTCCAAAGATGAACTGCATGCATTTCGTCGCCAGCAGATTGAAGATTATCG
>NZ_JAUSPS010000056.1 GCF_030652775.1 Acetobacterium sp.
TTGCGTCCTATGAAGGCATGATTGTTGGTTTGTGGCAAGCAAAAGCATATACAAACATGAAAAACGTTGTCAATCCAAAAGATGATGGAGTGCTATTGTTTGATGAAATAAAAAGTTATCAAGATGTTAATGTGACGAATGATTTCACTCGTTACAAGTATTTTATTCATGATTTAAATCTGGTCAATAAAGTGACGAAAAGTGTTAAGGGTCTTGGTTTTATCGCGATTACAACCCAAGAAAACTGTCCCAGACCAGAAGAAATCGACTTTAAAAATGGAGGAGTCAATATTTATGTAGCACTTGAAGATGCTGACATTGAATGGCGTGATGGTGACATACGCGTAACCGTTGATAAAAGCAACGAGATGAATATCTTAGGCATCGATCGCTTTGAAAATGGTGAATTTGCAGTTTATCAATCATTTAACCATTTATATGAAGAGAAAAACGCAGAAGATAAAAAATACTCAGTTCAAGAATTATATGATTATTCACTCGAAGATCAAGCATCAAAAAAGAGAAAATTCTTAGCAACACTTTTAGAAGAGTTAGGGACAAAGGGTTTTTTAAGAGTAACAAGTACGATTAGCTTGTATGACAATTTACTAGTTGGGCGAAAAAAAACAGTATCAACAAAAACTATCAGTCCAGTTGCACCAAATAATCCTCAAGTTTTAACAGGTGATATCGGGGAAAATGACTTCGAAGAAAATGAGCAATATGAAGAAATTGCAAGCTTGCTCAATTTTAATCCAAATATTATTTTGTATGGCCCCCCAGGAACAGGCAAAACATTTGCAACACAGCGTATCATTGATTGCTATGAGAAGAAATACTACAATTCAAATGGTAGCTACTATTCAGCCGAAACGGATGGTCGGGTCAAGTCGGTAACCTTTCATCAATCGTATTCTTATGAAGAATTTATTGAAGGGATTCGTCCGGTACTTAATGATGACGATGGCAGCAAGGTTGGGTATCGGTTAGAGAATGGTCTTTTTAAAGAGCTCTGCATTAATGCAGAAAAAGAACTCATAAAAAATAAAGATAATGCAAAGTATGTGGATCTGATTCATTCAGAAAGTACCATTTGGAATATTTTTTTGGGTGAAAGAAAATCAGATTCCATATTTGAAGAGTGCATGAAAACAAGCGACATCGCTATTAACTGGCTGCCAGATAAAGACCTAGGTGCTTCAACTTATGAAGATATTTTAGAAGCATTAGGTGATAATAGTGCTTTTGGGAATAAACCCATTCAAAATGCAAATTCAATTAATGCGTTTGTCAATGAAATGTCTACCGGAGATATTGTTCTTGTTTATGATGGTCAACAAACTATTCGAATGATTGGTGTCATAAAAGAAGGATATCGTTACGATCAAAAAGATTCCTTTCGCCATCGACGAAGCGTTGAGTGGTTTAGGGATTTAGATTATCCCATAAATATTCATCATTACAATGGTTATAAAAATCTCACTATGAAAACAATTTATCAGCTTTCAAGAATGTCGATTTCTGATGTGCTGGAAATGATAACCACACGAAGATTTAAGAAGCAGAGTTCTGAGGACAAAAAAGAAATAAAGCCATACTATATGATTGTTGATGAAATCAATCGGGGTAACATCGCAAAAATTTTTGGTGAATTGATTACGCTAATCGAGCAGGATAAGCGTGGTAAGTTTAAGGTTGTATTACCCTATTCAAAAAAGGTCTTTTCAGTTCCGCCCAATCTTGTAGTTATCGGTACAATGAATACCGCCGATCGATCGATTGCAGCTATCGACACAGCACTGCGAAGACGATTTACTTTCGTTGAATTAGAACCTGATGCAAGTATAATTACGAAGTATGACAATCCTATTGTCAATGACAGCATTGATTTAATAAAACTACTTAATGCCCTTAATGAAAAGATAATGATTCACTTTGATCGAGATCATCGCATCGGTCATGCTTACTTTATGGGTATAGACTCACTAAGCAATTTTTATCAAATATGGTATTATAAAGTATTGCCGTTGTTGAGTGAGTATTTTTATAACGATGTTGAGACTATTAGTGCAATTGTCGGTAAAAGTTTCATTGACAACCACGGTAATTTTATTAAATTACAAAAAGATATAAGTGAAAATGGGCTGTCTGCATTTGAAGAGAACATCATCAAAATTTATAAGGTCAGTCATGTTATCTGAAATCAAAATCATCAGAGTGTTTGAAGATCGTCAGCAAAAAGTAACCTTGAGCCCAAAAAACATGGAAGACCTCACGGGTATGCGGGATATTATTGGTGAAAATAATCTGATCATTCAGGCGGATGGTAAATTATTAATCAGACATTATGTTGGTTATGTACAATTAAATAAAACGAGGTTATTGGTTTATCCAAAGGTTGCTGCAGGTCTTGAAATGGATGGAGAGTTTAATCGTTCATTTGAAATCCTGCTTAAAATGCTCGTCTTTTCGGGATTTTGCGGTGTTAAAAAAATACCGGAAGAACAAAATATATCAAAATTTCAAAATGATATATTGGAGTTTTATATTGGAATGTTTGCAGACGAGCTGCGGACACAATTTCAAAGAGATATCAACCGCGGATATAATAATCAACTAGAAAACCAAAGCTTTATTAAGGGCAAGGTGGATTTTAATGAAACGGTTAAACATAATAGTTTTAAAAGACACCTTCATTATGTCAGATACGATGAATTTGATGAGAAGACACTGCTTAATCAAATTTTTAAAACCATCATTCAAATTTTGATAAAAAAAACGCGAGTAAAACACAATAAGATTAACCTAAAACAATTGCAAATGTGGCTTGAAGATGTCGAAACAATAAATATCGCAGAGGATACTTGGAAAGGCGTCAACTTTACTCGGCAAAATAAAAAATATGAAACCGCTTTTAATATGGCGAAATTGTTTTATAATCAGGCCAGCCCGAGGATTATCGATGGTAATACAACTGTTCTCAGTTTTCTGATACCAGTAAATCAATTATTTGAAACTTATCTCTATAAATTGTTAGAAAAAAGTATCAATTCAGATTATTTGCTCAAGTACCAGGGACCGATTGATTATTTAGCCGATTTAAACGGTAAGAGATTCCTTCAAATGAAGCCAGACATAACTGTATTGAAATACGGCAAAGTCGTTCAAATTATTGATGCAAAGTATAAAATTATTACCGATGATGATGACCATTTACTACTATCGCAAGGTGATGTTTATCAAATGTTGGCTTATAGCATCAGGTACCAATGTAATAATATTCTACTGATTTATCCCAAGAAATTAAATGATACTCAGACTGGGTTAGTTTCTTCTTTTTCAATCAAGAACTATGAGCAAACAGTTACTATAAATTTGATTAAGGTAAGCTTAGAAGCAGATCCGCTCAAAGTATCCCAAGAGTTATTTGAATTCATGAAACTTCAATAATAATGCTTGATCATCAGTTTTGAAAAAAGGTCAAGAAATATCAAAGGTAGAATTACTGAAGTTGAATGTGTTTACAATACCGGTATCATAGATGGAGAGCGTTATCTTTCATTTTCGACTTATGGTTCAAAGAATCGCGAATTTACTGGGTCAGCAAGTCAGGTTCTACATTTTAATAAAGAAAATGCCGAAGAGATGATACGTATTTTAAAGCAAGAATTCAATCTTTAATAATAAAAGTGATATGTTGAACTTTATCGAGGTTAGAACATGTTATATGAGGGGGGATCAAATGAAAAAACAACTAATCGCCGCAGTAATTAATAACAAGGACAGGATCTCGTACATTAATTTAAACGAAGACGCTCAATATCTGGGCTGGACTCATGATTTTAATATCATTTTTCCCGATGGGGTTAAGATGGGTCTCGATTTAAACAAGGAAGAAGATTTATTTCTTCTTTTCGTTTTGGCATCTGCTTGGTCGCGAACAGGTCAATGGGAAAATGCTGCATTTTTTACGACCTATCTAAAAACCAGAAAAAAATATCATCGCAACCAATGGCTTGATGACGATTTTGTAAAGAATGAAATGGCCGAAAAAGATAAAAATGCAGCTTGGATTGTTTCAGAATGTAGTGGAGTTGTTCCACGGAAAAAAGTTTGCTTTCGAAAAGACATTTATGCAAGTGTCATCGTCATTGCTAAAAATTGGAACATAATTAAGGAAAAACTTGAGCTTGCCGAGTGTTTAAACGATTATTCATTGTTCATTGACTATCTTGCTAGCCTTGATGGCTTGGGGACTGGTCAAAAACGCATGCGCATAAAGATTCCATTAATTCTCAGAGAACTCCGTTGTCAGGGTATTTATCCAAGTATCCCTGGTGAGTTTTGTTGCGTTCCAGATGAGCGTGTAAAAGCGGCTTCAAAAGAATTGGGAATTGTGCTGCCAACGATCAATTCGATCGACAGTCTATTTAAGGCATCCGCTATCATTTATCAGCAGTTTGGGGAGCTTTATGATATCCCTCTCTTTGCCTATAAAGATTTGCAAGTGTTTGGCGCATTTAAAACTGATAATTAGGTCAAACAATTGGTTGAAGAAGAAGAGGTTTTTAAATTCCCACATCGAAAATAGCAGTAGCAACATTAAGTTTGGGATGGTTTCAAGTACCAAACAATCACGGCCAAAACGGCTTTTATTCTAGTCCAATAAGCTGGTAGTGGATTTAACAAGGAGGATTATTTTGAATAATATTGAATTAACAGATCGTATTTTAACTGCATTAAATCAAGGTATGATTTATCAGAATCCCCAGAAGGGAACATCAAGAATAGCAAGTATAACACCAGAAAAAATTGTTTATATTCGTGGCAATTCAAGGATTACCCTCAATTTAGAAGCTATTCAAATCTGACGGTGCTTGACATCAATTTATAAACTTATTAAATTCGCAGAAAAAAAAGGGGGATAGTGAGCGGTCACCGTATTTGAAATTACAAATAATAAAGATCGCACGCTAAAACTGAACTGCGGGAAGTTTCAGGCTTTGACCCGGTTAAGAATGATTGCTGCATACCCACGCAGGTTATCCCGGATATCAATGAATTCCTTTGAAAGCAGGTAAAAATGAAAATCAATAAAATGCAATTATTCAAGATCGCCGCAGTTATAGTTTATCTGTTGTTTTTTTTACTGATGCAGGAGCTGTTTACCAACCTTGAAAATTCACCCTATACGATGATGACTTTGGACGTAAATTTTTATCGGCTATTAACGTTGAAGCTTGCGCTGACACATTTTTTCCAATGGTTCTTGTTGGGGGTGCTGCTGGCTTTTCTTAATCTCAATGATCGTCCCAGCTTTCATTTTACAAAGGCTCTTTTTCTGATTGCCATGGCCTGGATGGTTCTGGCTTTTATGGGATTGTATCCGAATGTTGTTATTATGAGTTTCCCGCACTCAAAATTTCTGGAATTATTGCGTAATGTGGTACCGATTTTTTCCGGTTTCTTTCTTTTTAAAAGCTTGTTTGACGAAGAAAAGATCACCTGTCCTGATCGGAACTAGATTGATGGTGCCTGAAATTAATTTATTTGAGCCTGATCTTTTGTTTAGAATTGAGTCGATAGCTGATGTCGCGGCACTTATCAAAGGCTAGGATTGACAGCCTAATAGAGATTGGAATGAAATTTCCCCATTATGCCGCTCTTCAATGAAAGAGGCGGTACGATAGGGAAACGAATATAGCTGGTGGCGGGGTAAGGAAAAATTATCTTGAAATTGGTTACTAAATCATCTACAATAAGTGTATCAAATAATAGATGATAAAATTTATATCGATAATTTAGTGGTGAATTATGAAAAACGAAAGACGTGAAAAAATAATAAAAGTGTTTCAGGTAAATGATTCAGTTGTGAGAACAAAGACACTGCGGGAACATAAAATATCCAGTCGTGATCTTTACGAACTCATCACGATGGGGGAGGTTGTTAAGGTCAAAACCGGCTACTATGCTCTGAATACGTCATTGGCAAAACTGACTGACTTTGAATGGGTTCATCAGCTGATCCCCAATGGCATTATCAGCGTATTTTCAGCGGCATCAGTTTATGAATTGACAACCGTTAATCCGATGGCGATCAGTGTAACCATCTCATCAAATATGATTAAACCATCGCTGCCAGACTATCCGCCGATTGAATTTTTCTTTTCTTCTGAAGCCAATCTCTTGATGGGAGTCAGTGATTTTCAAATGGATGGTAAATCGGTGACCATGTATAACCGGGAACGAACTGTTTGCGATTTTTTTAAATATAGTGCCAGAGTGGGCAATGATTTGGCATTGGAAGTACTCAAAAACTATATGGCCGGGAAAGAGAAGAATCTTTCGCTGCTGTTTGAATATGCGGTAAAACTCAGGGTTAAAAAATACATCAAACCTTATGTGGAGGCGTTGTTATGAGCAAAGCGGATAGTGTGAAAGCCAGACTGAAAAATCTGGCGATAAAGGAAGGCAAGCAGTTTGATTATTATATCATGCTATATTTTATTGAGCGTTTGCTTTATCGTTTATCTTTATCAAATTACACGGATACTTTTGTATTAAAGGGTGGTCTTTTACTATATACGATTTTAGATGAAAATGCCAGAGCGACTAAAGATGTCGATATGCTGGCAAAAACATACCGTGCCTGACATTAATTTATTAACTTATTATTCATCGTGTCAAACCCAGAACACCATCTATTGAAAAAGGAGGCCCCGCCCATGCTAACCACCCCCGCAACCCCAGCAATGATTGCCGAGTGGCAATCGGTTTTTAAAGCATATCAGTCCCGTCTGGCGCCTAATCGAAAAAGCGTTGATCAGGTGATTGCTTATCTGGCGGAGAAATATCCGCTGACCGCCTTGGACACCGCCGCCGCCCTGGCGGTGGTCACCGGCAACATTACCGGCAACCGGCCCTTTGCCGAAAAATGTCCCGCAGGACGGCCATTACAACCGCTTGTCTTTACCATCCCCCGACAGGGTGGCGGCGCCCTGCTGTATGCACAGCGGGAGGCCTTTTACGGTGACACGCCGATTATGGTCGGACTGGAGCACGAAACGGCCTTTGTGATGGTGGAAGGCAGCGGCGAGTTGGCGGATGAACTGGTGGCCTTTGCCGGTCTGGATGAAGTCGATCTGAACAACTACTATCTGGTTGCCAACTACATTGCCTGCATGGAAAAATTTAATTTAATAGACCAGATCATCCCAATCCCCAAGTAAGTACCAATTGATAACGTTTAATTTGAAAAGGAGAAACCTGATGAAAAGAAAAATGTTTATGGGTATGCTGTTGTTATTGGTCGTGTTGGGGGCGTTTACCGCCATCCCACTAGGGGTGCTGGCTGAGACCCCGCTAAATTCGGAGGCGCAGACAACCGGTGGCGCTGATAATCTGGTACCATTGCCAGAAGCGGTGAGCGTTGCGAATACCAGTGTGTCAGAGATGCAAACCTGTGTTTATCAGACCCACGTTCAAAACCAGGGCTGGCAGGATTGGCGGGCGGATGGAGTCATGAGTGGCACCGAAGGTTTGTCCTATCGGCTTGAGGGTATCCACATTAAAACCAATCTGGAAAATCTTGGGGTGACCTACCAGACCCATATCGAAAATATCGGTTGGGAAGCGGATACCGAACGGGGTTGGAAAAACGATGGCCAAATGTCCGGCACCGAGGGCTTATCGTATCGCCTGGAAGCGATTCAAATTAAACTGACCGGGGCTCAGGCGGCCAACTATGATATCTGGTATCAGGTCCATGCCCAGAATATCGGCTGGATGGGATGGGCTCAAAATGGCGAAAGTTCAGGAACAGCCGGTTTCGGGTATCGTTTGGAGGGGATCCGCATTGTGATCTTGCCAAAGGGGACAGCGGCACCGGGTTCTACGGACAGCGCCTTTAGCGAAAAATTACAGGTACCGATCATGGTGACCTATCAGGATGGCATCTATGACCCGGCTTACAATTATAAAACGGTTAACTTTAATTATCAGCGCCCGGTTTTTCCCGAAACCACCCCGGCCTTAGCCAATATCAATGCGACTTATGATGGGCTGGAAAACGAATGGCAAGCTAAAATTCCGACGTTTACAACAAAAGCGCTTGACTATTGGAATAACGACTCGACTACCCAAAAAAATTCGCATATAAAATATAACGCCCGCAGTCAGATGGAGGTAACCTGTAAAGAGGTTTACAACAAAAATTACCTGTTATCACTGCAACAGGATGTTTATTCAAACTATGTCGGTTCAACTCACGGCTATCACGAACTCACCGCCCATACCTTTAATACCAAAACCGGGACAGAATTACTGCTGGGGGATATCTTAAGTATTGATCAATCACAAATTAAGTCAAAACTGACCAATGAATTTGCCAAACTTAATCGGGATGATATCTACCTGGATGATGTTTACGAACAATTGGGACCGGCGGCCAAATATTATTTGACGGATGCTGGTGTTTGCGTCTACTTCAATCAGTATGAAGTTGCCTGTTATGCATCTGGTCGCCCGACCATCACCATTCCTTATTCGCGCACGGATTTACTAAAACCAATTGAAACGATGATCCCATAAGCTGAAAATGTTCGGTGGTGATCATCGCAACATTAACCATCACTAATTTATATGAAAGCGGATTCCATTAAGGCGAAACTAAAAATCCAGGCCACGGGTTGTGGCCAGTTTTATAAGGAATTTTTAGAAAATTAGGAGATCAGACGATGCGACGAATAATTATTTTGGTGGTAGCGGTTATCGCAGTTGGGATCACCGTTTACCTTGTCAGTACGATGAACTTATTTTCAGAAAATAACAATAATAAGCAAGATGCTGTTTCCCAGGCGACGGCTAGCCGCTATCAGGAACTGGAAATTCGTGAATATCAGGGGGTTCAACTGGATCCGGCCATCGGCCCCAGAGATAATTCAATCTCCGGGATTCAAGCGGTCGATCTTAATAGCTATCAGCTGCAACTAACCGGTCTGGTCGAGAATCCCATAAGCTACAGCTATCAACAGGTATTGGCAAAAGAACCGGCACAGCGCCTGATTACGCTGTATTGTGTCGAAGGATGGCAGGCCACGGTGCTCTGGGAAGGGGTGCGCATCACCGATCTGCTGGCTGATGCCGGGATTAAAGACGATGCCACCATCGTGATCTTTCACTGTGTCGATGGCTATACCACCTCGATACCCTTGGCAACTATTAAAGACAAAGATATGTTATTAGCCTATTCGGCCAACGACCTGCCATTGCCAGCGTCCATGGGTTTTCCTTTTATCGTTGTGGCCGAAGATAAATTGGGATACAAGTGGGCCCGGTGGGTGAATGAAATCGAACTGTCCAGTGATGAAAGCTACGAAGGTTACTGGGAAAAGCGTGGCTATTCCAACGATGCCACCGTGAATTGAAACGACGACCGGCGGAAAAAAACGCTTTAAATCAGGTTATATTTGTATAAAAAAATCGAAAGAGGTAAAAAAGATGAAGCAAGAAAAAAATCCCAAAAGCAATTCATTAAAGCCGGCGGCGCCGCTGTTACTCCATCTTGAATTGATCAACAGCTGGAGTACCAAGGAAGAAACCCAGTTGCTGATGCAGTATGCCGGTGCCACCAGGCGTGGAACCATCACCAGAGATATTCTGATTCCCGCCGAGATGACCCTGCATCAGTTGCATTATGCCATTCAGCGGCTTTTTGGTTGGCAGAACGCCCATCTGCGGGCGTTTCGTCTTGATGAAAAAGATTATGATCGGTTGACCCAAAAACGTTTCCGGGAATGGTCGGAGTTGGTGGGGGTACTGTTTCGGGGAATCGTCAATGATTTTGAAGATCAGTTCTGGGATGATGATTATTCCGGCGGCAGCCTGAAAACCTGGCTCCGAAAAAAGTATACCGGCCCCGCTGTCGATGGCAGTTACAGCGAAGATTTTGAGATCGCCCAGGACAGTGTGCGGCAACTGATTTCGCGCTTTCCGGAAATCGCCGTCAAAGAATCCTTTCATGACTATTATGAACGGATCAAGGATCACAAAGAGCGCCACGAGGAAAAACTCCAAACGATTCGGACAGCCCCGATTCTGGATCTCACCATCGCTGAGTTGGAGACCGCCATTTCATTTGATTCCGGCTTTGATGAACTGCTCGAACGCCTGGCCGTGAAAACGATACTGGGTACTAAAAGCCAGCGCCTGGCCGAGTACGATGAACTGACCCAAACCGCCACCGGCTCGATCACCCGACCGGTGACAAAAAAACTGGTTTATAATTATGATTTTGGTGATAACTGGATCGTTGAAATCACCCGACACCCATCCGTCAATACCCTGCCCGAACAGGATGACCTGAATGAAGCCTGGATCGCTGAAGCGATGACCATCGTCAACGAAAAACACCGTCCGGTCTGCATTCAGCAAAAAGGTGGTTATGTCATGGATGACGTTGGCGGCATCGGGAGCTTTGCTGCTTTTCTCGCCACCATCAATCAATCGCCTGACGCCGATGAACGACAAGAATTCCGTACCTGGGCAACATCCATGGGCTGGAGTAACCGCAGAATCGATCTACCTAAAATGCTGTGATGATAAAATGAGTTGTCAATTTGATTGCTGTTGTTTTTTTATATGTTCCATTTTTTATAAGCAGGTAAGCGGAAACATCGCTGCCTGTTTTTTTATGTCCATCACTATCAAAGAAGCCCAGCCCGTTGAGGGTTAAAAATAGGGCCCGTACCTGACATTAATTGAGTAGGGTAAATTAATTACTGCAAAAACAACGTATCGGTCAGAGTCTTTATCAAATTTTGGGGTATGTAATAAAGCATGTAGCATTTTAATTATATTTGACTGACTAACGGCAACTTATGCCAGTAAGCGAGGAGATATTATGCAGATTGTCATGGCACATGGATATTTTTTAAAGGGTACCGGCAGCAACCTTTTTGTCGAGAATAGCTGTCGGGAATTATGCAAAATGGGCCATCAGGTGAATCTTTTCTGTCAGGAAAATGAACCTGATAAATTTGATTTTATCGAAAAAGCCTTCGATTTTAATGATGAAAACAGTGAGAGTTGGATCGTTTACCAGAACGAAACACCCTATCCGGGAAAATGCCACCTGTATCGACCCAACCTGAATGGCTTTCTACCGGTTTATGTTTATGATGAATATGAAGGGTATCAGGTGAAAACCTTTACCAACTGCAACAAAATAGAAATTGAGACCTATCTTGAATACAACCGTCGGGCGATCAATACGGCGCTGATCAACAGCCAAACCGATATGGTTTGGACCAACCATACGATTATGCAGCCGGTTTATGTCGCCCGAAGTCATTTGGGTCAGGGTCAATGTCATCATGTCATGACGGTTCATGGCAGCTGTTTGAATTTTTCGGTCAGAAACAGTGCCCTGCTTCAGGATTACGCCCGGGAAGCCATCGCCAATGCGGACCGTATTGCTTTTGTCAGCCATTTTTCGAAAAATGAGTTTCTGGAATTTTTTGATAATGATGTTTGCATCAAAGAAAAATCAATAGCCATTCCCGGCGGCGTGGATCTGGAAAAATTCATGACGCTCTCTGATAGCAGTGAAAAACAACCGGTAATTGACAGCCTTGTGAATGATCTGAAAACTGCCGCCCAGCAGTTGCGCAGTAACCCGGATCGCGATGAAGGGCTCTGGAAAACCGATGCCGACATTATTGCTAAACTTGAAATAATTGATTTTAACAATGAAAAAATCGTTTTATATTATGGCAAATATTTGTGGACGAAAGGCGTGCAGCTGATCATTGCAGCTGCTCCGCTGATCATGATGAACCATCATCATGTCCGCTTTATGCTGGTAGGGTTTGGGTCATCCCGATCCTATTTTGAAGCGATGATTGAGGCCTTGGATCAAGGTGATCAAGTCGGTTTTATCAATCTGATCAACCATCCTGAAACCGTTGATGGTGACATCGATCCGCATTCAACCCGGTTCTTTACGGCCTTAATCAAAAAACTGGGAGATCCGGATTTTGCCAGGGCTTATTTTGCTGAGGCCAAAGAAAAAATTGGAACAGCTTTTGTCCTGACCGGTTTTTTAAACCACAATCAATTAAAAAGTCTCATCGCCTGTGCCGACATTACCGTTGCAACCTCAATCTTTCCGGAAGCCTTCGGTCTGGTGGCCGCCGAAGCCCTGTCATCGGGGATTATTCCAGTCCAAACCAACCACAGTGGGTTTTCCGAGGTGATTAAGCGTTACATCGATGAATTTGATGATATTTTTGACCGGCACAAGTTGAGGCCGCTGGTCTTAGATGATCAACTGGTCTTAAATTTGGCGACTAATATATCTGTTTTACTGACCTATTATCAGGCGATGAACAGCCAGGAAAGACAGCAGATTCGCAAACGGGCCAGAAAAATTAGTGTTGACAACTACTCCTGGGAGTCGGTGGTCAAAAACTACATCAAACTTGGCCAGGAAAGCAGGGCTAAATAATATGCGCATCTTAATTACGAACACGGGTCCCTGGGGGACAGGAAGCGGCACGGTCGCCGACGGTGTTATGACAGAGTTGAAACGTCGAGGCCATGAGGTGATGGCTTTTTTTCCAGATAGCGGGTTCCCCGGTAATGGTTATGAAAAATATTATGGGGATGAAGAAACCTATCGGATCGTAAAATTTCCGGTTGTCTATAAAGGCGTGCCATTATACACATTTCCGCTGATTATTGAAGATCCCAACCCCCGTAATCATAAAGATGCCTGGACTTTTAAAGACCTGTCCGAAGAAGAACTGGATGCCTATCTCAGTTATATGAAAGAAGAACTTGAAAAAGTAATTGCCGATTTTAAACCTGACGTGATTGAATGCCAGCATATCTGGGCATTGGATCATCTGCTGCATCAATTGGATCACCGCTATATTTGTGTGGCTCATCACAGCGATCAGCTGGGCTTTCATTACGATCAACGGATGCAGCAGCGAACCATTCAATCGGCAAAAAAAGCGGCTTATATTTTTGCCGTTTCGGACTATGTAAAAGAGGAAGTCCTCGATTTATATGATGTCGAGCCCGAACAGGTCATAGTCACCGGAAATGGCTACGATCAAACCATTTTCACACCAAACGCACAATTAAACCGACAGACCGTCATGGCCGAGATGGGATACCCAAATTTGGCGGAGTACCCGTTCATTACTTTTTGTGGAAAAATTTCCAAAACCAAAGGGATCGATGTACTACTTGAAGCAAATAAGCTGATACAGCAAAAAACCAAGGCTTATCTTCTGATTATGGGCAGCGGTAATCTTGATGTTTTAAGCAACAGCGAGCGCGAAAAACTTGATCTGGAGAATGTTCTGTTCCTTGGGCAGCGTTCGCAACGGCAGCTGGCTATGCTGCATAATATTGCCAGATTAAGCGTGCTGCCGTCCCGTTCAGAAGGCTTTGGAATTGCCGCCCTGGAAGCAATGGGCTGCAAAATACCGGTGGTCGTCACCCGGGTAGGGGGGTTGTCATCATTTGCGGTGGGAAAAATTGTTGAGCCTGATAACGTCAACGAACTGGCCGCAGGAATTCTGGAGATTTTGAACATGGATGAGGAGTTATACCGGGTGACCTGTCAAAAAGCATACACCACAGCCAAACACTACTCCTGGGAAAATATTGTCAATATCCGCATGCAGTATTACCAAAAGAATTCTGACAGACAGCGCATAAAAGCGTTAGAATGCCGATAGTCCTGATCTAAAAAAACGACCCACTGTTAATAGCAAATGAATTTTGTAAAGATTACAAGCCCTGTTTATAAATTGGAGATTGACAGAACGACCTGAATATCATAGAATGAACACAGTTCATTTGAAAATCGAGGAGGGATGTCAATGTCCAGGGTGATTGAAAATCCCAAACAGCTGATCTTAAGTCAAGCCAAGGAGATTCTGTATGGAAAAAGCTTTTATGAAAAATAGATGAATCTGGAAAAAGTGCGGAACGAAGAGGAGCGACGATGAAATATACAACCTTTTATTTTAGCGGCACCGGCAACACCCGCTGGGCCGTTTCGGAATTTACTAACATCATCCAGGAAAAGGGCCATCAGGCGGAGATGTTTGCGATTGATATTGGGACCCAGCTCACAGATGTTCAGATCCGGACGATTGTCAACGAGGCCGATAGTATCGGCTTCGCCAACCCCATTTATGGCGGCGATCTTCCGCCGATTATGCGGACCTTTTTAAACCGCATGGTGGGTTTGATCGGGCCACTGGCAACGGTCAAAAACGCCTATGTTATCAATACCTATGGCTATGTCAACGCCTTTGGGCCCAAGGAAATGCAAAAACTGCTAGCTGGTTCGGGCCTGACGCTGACCGCCTATGTCAATATTCAGCTCTGTAATAATGTCACCAGCAGCAAACCGCTGGACCGGACTAAGCTGGCTAAACGGATGGAACGGGGCCGCCATGAACTGAACCATCTGGCCGATTCCCTGATCGCCGGCCGTAAGCGGATCAAAGGCCACGGACCGCAGCTGCTGATCGGCGCAATGATCCGCCAAAAGGTACCAGAGGCGATTGCCAAATTTTATCAGACCCTCGGTGTCGACCGCACCACCTGCACACGCTGCATGGTCTGCGTCAAAAACTGCCCCACCGGCAGTATCCGGATGAAGGGCGACAAGTTTGTCTTCTCAGCTGGCTGCACCGCCTGCATGCGCTGTTATAATTTTTGTCCCACCGGTGCCATCACCATCGACGGCGTCGTTGCCGATCCCCAGAAGTTTCCCCGTTATCAGGGGCCGGAGGCATCAGCGCTACGTGACCCGGCTACCAGGCAAGATGATGTTTCTTAGCTGGTAGTCAGCGCCTCAGGCAGTCACCGCAATCATCAGCAGGTGCGGGCCTGAAACGATAAAAACCGTCAAACCGGGGTATATAGTGTCATATCAGAATCATCGGAATCCAAAAACTGTTGGAGAAAGAGGAAAAGCTATGAAACAGAATGACCGGAACTTTTTGTGGAAACGCATTGCCAAAAATAAGAACACTGCGGCCGGGAGCCAGGAAGTGACCATGGCCCCGAAAGTCAGGAAAGCCTGGCGGAGACGGCTGGGCGAAGCGGATTATCTGGAGATGATGGTGGCGTATAATTCCGAGGCCATGGCGCTGCTGGTTAAAACCGCAGACGGCTGGGTCTATTGTTATAACAACTGGGAGCACGAAAAAATGACCGGGTTCGGCCAGAAAGCGATTCGCAATCAGAATTTAAAAACCGTGCTCGGGGAAGCCTATTATGAGGTCTACGAAAAAAACGCCGACTGGTGCCGGGAAAGCGGGGAAACCATTCTTTTTAAGGGCACAGCCTGCTGGAATGGCGAAATCAGGGAGCGGATGTGTCGCATGACTCCGGTTGTAAACGATGCGCAGGACTTTATCGTGGTGACCGAGTTGAACACCAAAGTGCTGAAGGACTGGATGGCTAAAAACCATCTTGTTACGACCCGCTTTGACCAGATGTTTCAGACCCACACCGCCACCATGCTGCTGATCGAACCGGAGTCGGGGCTCATTGTCGATGCCAACCCGGCGGCCCTGGCTTTTTACGGCTATTCCCGGGAGGAGCTCAAGACCATGACCATTGACCAGATCAACACCCTGTCCCAAGCGGCGGTTCATGATCAGAGGCAGCAGGCGTTAGCGCGTCGGCAGCAGTACTTTCTGTTTCCCCACCGTCTGAAAAGCGGCGAGATCCGGATAGTCGATGTCCACGCCAGCCCTCTTGAGATTGACGGCCATCAGTATCTTTTTTCGGTCATAACCGATGCCACCGAACGGGAACAGAATGCCGCCGCCCTCTATCGAGAAAAGGAGCTCCAGAAAACCACCATGGATGCCATTCATGACGGGGTGATTACCACCGATGCCCAGGGTAACATCAGCTACCTCAATCCGGCGGCCGAGCAGGCCAGCGGCTGGCAGCTTTTGGAAGTGCTGGGCAAACCCTTTGATGCGATTTTCCCGATCTGTCATGAATATACCCGGGAGCCCCTGACGGGGCTGGTGGCCCAGGTTCTTGAGGACGGCCAGGTCCAGGAAATCACGGCGCCCACCGTGCTGTTTAACAAGGATGGGATGATGATTCCCATCGAAAACAGCCTCGCCCCGATCCGCACCAAAAACGGCACCATCGGCGGCGTGGTTATGGTCTTTCGGGATATTACCTTGTCCCGGGAAAAGAAACGCCGAATTGAATACTTAAGCTACCACGATGCCTTGACCGGCCTTTACAATCGGCGCTTTTATGAGCAGTATTTCAGTCAGAAGGAGATCAAGCTGATCCATCCGATGGCGTTTGTGATGGGTGACGTCAACGGCCTGAAGATGACCAACGACGTTTTTGGCCATGCCATCGGGGATCTGCTGCTTGAGTCGATTGCCAAAACCATCAAGGTCGGGGCCGGTTCACGCAATCAGGTGATCCGCTGGGGCGGCGATGAATTCATGATTGTGATGCCCGGGTCGGATCTGAAGGATGCCGAAGTGTTGGTGAAACGGATCAAGGAGCAGCTGAAGGACATTTGCATTAACGGCACCATTAAAGCCAGCGTCTCCTTTGGGATGGCGTTGAAAAAGAGCCGGGATGATGAACCCGGGGCGGTCCTTAAAAAAGCCGAGGAAATGATGAATCAGATCAAGTTGTTAGAAAGCAAAAGCATGCGGGGAACAACCATTAACGCCCTGCTGGCGGCCCTGGATGAAAAAAAGGCCGAAACCAAGGCTCATACCATGCGGTTGTCCGATCACGTCATGAAGCTGGCGGATCTGCTGGCCCTGAACGTCGAAGCAAAGAACCGCTTGATCCTGCTGACCATGCTACATGATATCGGCAAAGTGGGTATCCCCGATCACATTCTCGGCAAGCCCGGGAGGCTCACAGACGAGGAATGGCAGATCATGCAAACTCATTCAGAAATCGGCTATCGGATCACCACCAATGTGCCGGAACTCCATGTGGTGACGGAGGAAATCCTCCATCATCATGAAAAATGGGACGGAACTGGCTATCCTTCGGGGCTCAGCGGCGATAAGATCCCGCTTAACAGCCGGATTCTGGCAGTCGTCGATGCCTATGACGTGATGACCCATGATCAGGTTTACCAGCCAGCCCGTTCCCATGAAGACGCCATCCGGGAATTACGGAATCAGGCCGGTAGCCAGTTTGACCCCCGGCTGGTGGAGCGCTTCATTAACCAGATGTCCCACTGGTGATGATAACCGTAACGGGCCCATTTTGGGGCACTTGAAAAAAATGCCGAACGGGATGTCAGAATTTCGGCCGACTGTAACCGTTGTGGCAAGTGCGTCAGGATATGTCAGATGAAGAATCTCAAAATAACAGATCAAAGAATCGCACAGCTGAACCGCTGCACCCTTGGCTATCGCTGTGTCAATCAATGTCCTCAAAAAGCGATAACTGATGACCCGCTTGACAAACCCTGCAAGATATCATAAAATGAACACAGTTCATTTGAAAATAGAGGAGGGATGACAATGTCCAGGGTGATTAAAAATCCCAAACAGCTGATCTTAAGTCAGGCCAAGGAGATTCTATATCGTCAGGGTTATCAGAAGTTAAGCATGCGTGCGTTGTCAAAAGCCTGTAATATCGCTTTAGGGACAATCTACAATTATTATCCGACCAAAAAAGACCTGGTGGTTGAAATGATGTCCGACTATTGGCAGCGCTTCCTTGACTCAGTGGCGGAAATAATCGATTCGGATACGGATATTTATCTTAAATTAAACCATGTTTTCACCGAATTAGAGGTTTTTATCAAAAACTTTCGGCAGTATTGGCTGACGCCAGAGCTGTATGTCGACCAGGACTATGTCGAGGGGGGGTTACAAAAAGAGTCTGGTTTTATGGAAAAATTGATCGAACTAATTGCCACAGAGCTGACAAAAGAAGACGCCGCACATCATATAAAACTCAAGTTAGGAGCTCGCGAAACCGCCAATTTTATCATCATGAATTTCATCACCATCATTCAGATGCCGTTTTTTCGGTATCAGACTTTTGCGTTATTTCTAAAAGAACTACTGGAATAAATCATATCGTTTAAGATATGATTTTATTTTTAAATGCAAATGAACGTCGTTCAGATGACGAATCAATGTGATTTTGTCAGTGATATAAAAAAAATAAGTAGGAGGATTTATTATGTTAATTTATGCAATCATATCCATTACCTTGGCACTGGTATTCTATACGATTGGGGTCTGGAGCGAAAAAATTCAGGGTCAGCTTAAAGCCTGGCATTTAGTCGTGTTTTATATCGGACTGGTTTGTGATACCATGGGAACAGTGATGATGAGCAAAATTGCGTCCGGGGGATCGTTTTTGAATTTCCATGGCGTTACCGGGATGCTGGCGATTGTGCTGATGCTGTTTCATGCTGTTTGGGCAACGGTGGTCTTAGTTAAGGGTGACGAAAAAGCTAAGGCCAACTTTCATAAACTCAGTTTAATCGTCTGGTTGATCTGGCTGATCCCGTTTATTTCCGGCGCTATCTTTGGCGTGTCAATCTAGCCGCACAGTGCGGATAAAAGCGATCTAAATACGGCCGTTTTGACACCGAAAAAAGCGGAAAGACTGATTTCTATCTTGCGATTGTTGTTATTTATATTCCGTTTTTCCAAAACAGGTAAGCTGAAACATTGCGGCCTGTTTTTTTTAATGCTTATAAATTTTCGTCACTATCAAAGTCGCTCTGTCGCACCGGAATTTGGAAGGCCGCTGTTTTAGGCAAGGTTATTAGTTTGGTTGTTATTGATCAAAAAGTCTGTTCAGTGATGGATCGGATATGGTAAAATAATATGGTTAACCAAAATTCTCTAAATACAGATGAAAGTAGGCCGCAATGGGTCAAAAAAACACCGACGATACGAAAGAAAATAATGCGAAAGCACCCCTTCGCTGGGGCGAATTTCGGGATCCCGCATTGGAAAAAGAATTCTATAATGCTGAAATTGCTAAGAATTTAAATTATGTGAAATTTACCATTCTGGTTGCAGGCATGGTCTATTTCCTGTTTATTATCCCGGAGTATTTTTTGATCACAGCGGTCAATGATTTTATAGCTATTTTTATCACCCGCAGTGTTGTCCTGGCCGCCATGCTTTTTTTGTATTTTAAAGTCAATCGGGACATCCGCTATGATACGTTGATTTATTGGTTTACCGCCTTAGAAATTCTGATTTCGATGTCATTTATTTATATATCCAACCAATTCCCGAGCCCGAATATCCTGATTCAGGCGTTTGGGGTGATGATCATAATTCTAGCAATTTTTCTGATTAATAATCGCTGGCGCTTTTCTATTTTTACGTCTTTGTTTATCGGCATCGGCTATTTTGTCTTTGTGGCGGTCAGTTTTTCGGATATCAATATTTCTGAATTTCTGGCCGCAATTATTCATATTGCCATTGTCATTTTTTTAAGTAGTGTTTCATCTTACAGCGTCAATTATTATAAACGGATCCAGTACCTTCACAACATTGAGTTAGTGAAAATAGCTGAAACCGATGCCTTGACGGGGATCTATAACAAAGCCAAATTCAATCAGGAATATGCCCGGCTGGCAGATCATGCTAAGGCGACATCGCTGAATTTAGCCGTAATTATGTTTGATATTGACGACTTTAAAGCGATCAACGACAATTTCGGACATCTGGTTGGTGATCAGGTTTTAAAAGAACTCACCGCAATTGTACGCCGCAATATCAACAAAACTGACATTTTTGCGAGATGGGGCGGTGAAGAATTTGTCATCATTCTGCCGAATAGCCAGCTGGAGGAGGCGATGAAAGTTGCCCAGCGGCTCCGCATGATCGTTTCAGAGCATCAATTCCAAACCACCGGCCAGATTACCTGCAGCTTTGGTGTCGGTTCCTTTAAACATGACGATACTTTGGATACGCTTTTGCATCGGGTGGACGAACGCTTGTATCGGGCTAAAAAGTCGGGCAAGAACCGGGTCGAATAGTTAGCCGGGTTGAGGGGGAATTAAAAGCTGTTAATTCCCCCTCCGGATAGGGTATAATAAAGACCAATCCACCCGAAGGTGGTTAAAGGAGAAATGTGTAAATGAAAAGAAAAAAGATCGCCTTGTTGGTTGCTGTATTAGGCCTGGGCCTGATCCTGTCGGGATGTGGCGCCAAGAAAGATGTAACCGATTACTCAAAAGCTGAGCATTGGCTCAATGTTCCCACCAGCACTGACAAGGCGGTGGATGTCTTTTATCTCTATCCCACCACCTACTCCCCGGCTGATCAGACCAATCCCAGCATCAGCACCATTGATGACGCCGGCATGATGGCCAATGCCAAACTGGCTTATGACCGCCAGGCAACAGCCTTTGAAACGGTGGCCAATATCTATGCGCCGTTCTATCGCCAGGATAACCTGTCACCCGTCGATCGTGAGGAAACCATCGCCGGCATTCCGACCACCGATGCTACCGCCGCTTTTGAATACTATCTCGAACATTATAACAACGGCCGTCCCTTTATCTTAGTCGGCCATTCCCAGGGCGCCGACGTCACCAGCAACCTGCTGTCGGGCTATTTAAAAGACCATCCCGATGTCTACAAACGGATGGTGGTTGCCTATGTGGTCGGTTTTACCATCACCGAAGATTACCTGAATGCCAATCCCCATTTGAAATTTGCCGAAGGCCCCGATGATACAGGCGTCATTGTTTCTTACAACACTGAAGCCCCGACGGTTTTGGCACCGGGCAACCCGGTGATCACGGCTGGCGCCATGGCGATCAATCCGATCAACTGGAAGCGGGACCAAACGCTGGCCACAGCGGCCGAAAATTTAGGTTCAATCGGTCTGAATAAAGATGGCTCAGCCGCCCGCAATGCCGAAGGGATCATTGAACCAGTGATGAATTTTGCCGATGCCCAGATCGATCTGGAAAAAGGCGCACTGATCTGCAGCACCGTTAATGTCGATGTCTATTCGCCCGGCAGTGCCACTTTTGGCAAAGGCGTCTACCATACCTTTGACTATCCCTTTTATTATTTCAACCTGCGCCAAAATGCCGAGAACCGCAGCGACAAATATTTTGAAAAGAAGTGATGCCCAGGTCTAAAGGCCTGGCGAAAAGTATTTTGATTTAAAGCAGGAAGCCACAGTACCCTTCGCTTCCTAACCTATATTCAAAATATCATGGATATGATTGTTAGAGGAGGTCTTATTGATGAGTAAATTCGGTATGGAATATGGCGTTCAACTTAAACCCAGTGTTAATTTCTGTGGCACACGAACTCAGGTGTTAAAGAGCCGTGTTGACATAGCCCAAGGTCAAAATATCTTTATATACTCGCTGTTTTGCTGATCATTTCAGGGGCAATACTAGGCATTGTATCCCATCCTAGAAAGGGGGCGGTATCCTCATGAGAAAAAATATGAGTGTGGTTTTGGTGGCTATTCTCTTGGTTTTGTTCGGTCTACCGATAACGGTGTCGGCGGAGATGCTTGATAAGTACGCTGATCCGGCAGTGGTCGCATCGAGTGGTAGCTTTGAATCAACATATAATACCCACCTGGATTTCAGTCTTTCTGGGGGAACCCTTACAAGCGCCGAGTGGACGCTTATTCCCATGTACGCAATTTATGCGCCAAGTGGAACGATAAAAGAAGGAGAAGCCGTTTCGCTTTCTCTCACCGGTACACAACATCCGATACCTGCAGAAAAACTGGTGTTTAATAGTTTGAATATGAAGCTTACCTTTCTCGATGTCAATGATGAGATTATCGGAGAGGAGCAAACATACAGTTCTGGTAATGTAAAAAGCTCTCCGCTTTCTTATCAAATTGGCGCTTCGGTCCCGGTTGGTACGAAAACGGCAGTTATCACTGGAAATTTTAAAAGCCGCTGGACAACGTCTGTTGTTGTAGAAGAAACGGTGGCTGTTACGGTAACGCTCTTGGTTGAGGAAGAAGCCGTGGTCGGACTGCCCGTAGAGTCGGGGACTACTCAGACCCCCGATCCGGGCACTGATTGGGCAAGCGATGATTACGGCAGCGATAGCCAGGGATTTCCCATCGGGATCGTGATTGCGGTGGTCGCCGGGGGGATCTTGGTCATTGGCTTGGTTGTCGGCAAAAAACTGATCAAGCCTAAACCGACCCCTATCTCGGTTCCCAAAGACGTGATCATCACCGATCCGGCGACCGGGGCCCAAACTCGTTATGTCGAGGATCCGGAAACGGGAGAATGGGTCGATCCGGAACGCGGTGGGGTGCTAAAATCCGACCAGCTTCCCGAATCGCTGCGCCAGCGGCAAGCGGCCAGGGAATGGGTTGATCACCAGAATAAGAAACTACAAACCGGTAACAATGCGTTTGACAAAAAATTAGCCGAAGAGCGTGCGATGCAAGCAGCAACCAACAGTCAGATTGATGAATTGCTCCGGATCTCGCAACGGGCCGGCGCCCAGCCCCAGAGTGAGCTGACGTTTAAGATCCGCAAAAATGCTCAAAAGCTGGTTGGTAAACTGATCGAGGGTACCGAGCCGGTCTCGCCCGAGGCGATTAAACGGGTCTGCGGAGCCTTTATCAAAACCGCAACGGGGTCGATCATTACCCACGCCGAACTGCCGCAAGTACCGTCTGATTCGATGCTTTACGTCGCAGCCATTAACACCGAATTGGAAGAAGTCTCCCGTAACCAGACGGCTTCTGCCGTACTATTTCGGACAGTTTTTGCTTACACCACGCTGGGGGGATCGGAGCTGTTTTTTCAAACCCATAAGGGTTACCTGCGGATGCGCGACTACGTCGAAGATGGCGGTAATAGTGAATGGGGTGCCTTCTATACGGCCTCCTGGGGGGCGGTTAAGGATTATGCCGTCAGCAAAGCAGCCAACAAGATTCTTAAACCAACCAATCTCAGCGCGAACAGATGGGATCGTGCCATGATCAACAGGGCCGACAAGTTTATTGGTAGAGTGAAACCCTCGTTAGAGAATTCAAACAAAATCCTTTACAATCAAGGCAAACGATTTGTCAAGATTGGTATCAATACCACCGATAGAGTGACGTTGGATATCGACGGAAAAGTCCAACGGGCGATCAAACAAAAATATAAGTGAGCGGGAGAATAAGCGATGAATTTAGAGACAATCACGTTAACGGATGCACAGATCCAGGCGTTAGCCATAAACAGTCACATAAAACCGAATTTACTGTGCCTATTGCCGGATTTTGACAAGGCGGAAAGCGTTTCCCCGCCACTGTTGGATGCGGCACCGCAGGCGGTTTTGAATGCGCTCCTGCGGCCGCTGAACACCGCCGATATGGCGGTGCTTCTGGGAAATGACGGATTGATGCGGTTACAGCTCAGTCTCCGGGGCGAAACCGGCGTGCTATTAGGCCAGGCCGACGACGGCAATCAGTTACTGCCGGCCAGTGAGGGCGACGTTGCCACCATGGTGATGGCCTACCTGGCCCAGGGCGGCGAACCCCTGAAGCGGGCAGTTGCGCTTAATCTTTCCCAGCAGGCTTTTTTGCTGCTGCTGGCGGCTGCCGATGCGTATAAGACGAGTTATCTTGAAGATGTGCTGAAACATACCGTATCGGCGGCAAATCTGACGGCAAAGTCTCTTGCACGGGCCGTTGCCGAGGCCTATGAAAGCACCGACTTGCGGTGGCTTTTACCGTTTGCCTTGTTTCGACTCGAGGCAGCACCAAAGCTTGACGTGACATCCGCTTTGGCCGAATTGGCCGAAGTCGGCCTGATCGAGGCGGAGGGAGTGGTCTTAACGGAAGAAGGCGCCTTGTTTATCGATGACCTGATGTATCGAAAGGCCATCGCCGATGTCACCTCCCTTTATGTCCAGGATGCGGCGCTTGCGCGTTCACAGGTGATGTTCATCCGAACGGAACAGACCCTTTGGGCCGTTCAATTCGGTGACAATGATGCAGCGATCCGTTCGTTGTCAATCGACGAAGCATGCGAACTGATGGTTTCTCTGCTGATCCAGAAAGACGAACCAACAGTTCGATCCGCACCGCAAGCAGAAAGCCCCGCTGGTGCAAAGACGGAAGTTATAAACTGTTCCAAATGCGGTCAAAGACTGGCGCCCGGTACGAAGTTCTGTATCCATTGTGGTACCCCGGCACCACAGCCTTCGTCCCCCAAAGCCGCCGTGTTCTGCAAATACTGCGGTGCTAAACTTGTGCCAGGCAAGCATTTCTGTACAAAATGCGGAAAACCATGCGAGTAATAACAACTGCGCTCGATAATAAAAAGACTTCGGATGAGCTGAAGTCTTTTTAGGTCGTGTCAAAATAATCCGTTTCATGCGTTCAGAAAAAATCATCAAAAATGGCGTTGAGAAAGCCGGATGAATAATGCCAAATACCCGAAATGAAAATCAGTCAGAAGGTTAATGGTATACCGGAAGCGTTATCGATCTAAACGAACAACTTGTCTACGCCGAAAAAAGTCAGGTTTGTCAAAGATTTGTCGACACTAGTAAGGGCTGGCAACTAAAGTCGGAAAAGAAGCGATTTCATTGTCATGGCTGGCAGTTGACCGGGCAAAAAGCTATACAATATGATTAAAGTGTATGACAAGGATACATAAATGTTATAATAATGCATATGTTTTAAAGTGAGGGTATCGATGGAAAAATATCAGGCAACAATCAATAATCAGATTCGGATGACAATAGTTGGTCTTTGTTTACTAGGGACGATTTTTGTTGCGGTTTATTTCAATTACTTCAAGGGTATAGATGTGGTCTATACCCATCTGTTTTACGTTGTGATTGTGATGGTCGGGTTGTGGTACAAACGCTATGTGATCCAGTTGGCGATGTTTCTGGGATTATTCCATATCGTTATGGACTATCTCAGTTTTGGCGCATTTTTGCTGGCACCGATACTCCGAGCCAGCATCTTGCTGTTTGTCGCCTTCGGCATTTATTTTCTGATTAATCAACTGGAGAGCAGCCATAAAAATCTCGACCGGGTGATGAAAAGCGTCGGCGACGGCATCATCGTCGTGGATCTGGAGCAACGGGTGACGATGCTCAATCGGGTGGCCGAAGAGCTGACCGGCTGGACTAATGATGAGGCTTGCGGCAAAAGCTTTAATCTGGTTTTTAACCTGGCCCACGAAAACTGCGAATATCAGGTGCCCAATCCGGTCGATGAGGCGCTCAGAACCGATCAGAGTACCGCTTCGACCAACCACGCCGTCATCACTGATCGCCTGGGAAACCGCTTTAATATTGAAGACAGTGCCACCCCGGTCAAGGACGGTGAGGGCACCACCACCGGAGTGGTGCTGATTTTTCGCGACATTTCTGAGCGAACGGCGCAAAATGAACAAATTGAATACCTCAGCTACCACGACCATCTGACCGGGCTTTATAACCGCCGTTATTTTGAAGAAGAGCTCAAGCGCATCGATGGCCGTCGCCATTTTCCGTTGTCGATTATTATGGGGGACATCAACAACCTGAAAATGATCAACGATGCCTTTGGCCATCTGGCCGGGGATGAGTTGATCTTTGCCAGCGGCAAGATCATCAAAAAATTCTGTCGCCCCAACGATGTGGCGGCCCGCTGGGGTGGTGATGAGTTTGTCTTGCTGCTGCCCAATACCGATGAGGAAGCCACAGCCAAAATTGTCGAGCGGATGAACCAGGCTGTAGCGTTGGCGCCGGTTGATCGAGGTGTCCTTTCCATTGCTTTTGGCTGGGACACCAAAAAAAACCTGTCGGAAGATGTAATGGTGGTGTTTAAAAATGCCGAAAATTATATGTACAAGCACAAACTGCTGATGAAACCGCAGGTTCGGGATGATGCCATTCGGACAATTCTGGCGTCTCTGTACCTTAAAAACGGGATTGAAAAAAACCACGGCGAGAGTGTCAGTCGCTATGCCCGGCTAATTGCCGAGGAAATGCAGTTAAGCAACCGGGAAATTGAGACCCTTCATCGGGTGGCGCAGCTTCACGATATCGGCAAGGTTACCCTTAATCCGGGGGTGCTGGATAAAAAGGGGTCTTTGACCGCCGATGAGTGGGTGGCAATTAAACGCCATCCCGAAATTGGCTACCATATTACCAATACCTCAGCAGACACGGCCGAAATTGCCCTGGCGATACTGAGCCATCACGAATGGTGGGATGGCAGCGGTTATCCCAAGCGCCTGACCGGTCAGAAAATCCCCCTGTTGTCGCGGATTATCGCAATTGCCGAGGCCTATGATGCAATGCTGACCGACCGCCCCTACCAGCCGGCGATGGATCAAAGCCAGGCCGTCCAAGCCATTGTTCACGGTGCCGGCAGCCAATTCGACCCGAATATCGCCGCTGTTTTTGTCAACCGGGTGATTGGGAATTAGAATGGAACATTAAGATTTTTATGCTATAATAGTTATCATTACGCCAATGCAGCGAAGCGAGGGAGGCCGGAAATAAAATATGCTAAGTAATGATGTTAAAGCGATGATTAACTATGTTAATGCAATTTTAAATAATAAAAAGTTAACGAATGACATCCCCAGGATAGCCGAGGGTGATGCCGACTTTTTAGAACTGGAACAGAGCCTTCAGACCATCAAAAAGTGGGACAAGATGAGCAAAGACAGTGAAGATCGGCATCGTCTGATGACCGATAATGCCTGCGATATTATTGCAACAGTGGATCTGGCCGGGAATTTTACCTATATCAGTCCATCGGTTGAACGAATAACCGGGTATACTCCCGCAGAAATTGTCAACCATTATCGGGAAATTGGCTATTTTCTGCCGGGGGTACAAAAAGAAATGGATCGCCAAAGGGAGCGCATTAAAAAAATGGTGGAAAAGGGCGAACACTTTGATGCCATAAATTTTGAGCAACGGCAGGTTCGTAAGGATGGCGCAAGTATCTATACCGACACTGTCCTGTCGGGCATTTATGACGACGAAAATAATTTCCGGGAACTGCTGGCGATCAGCCGGGACATTACCAAAAAAGTGAAAATACGCCGGGAAATGATTGTCCTTTCAGAAACCGATAAATTGACCAGGCTCTATAATCGCATGAAGCTGGATGATACCCTGGAGCATGAATTGTATCGAGCCAAAACAACGGCCACAACGTTTGCTTTGATTATGATCGACGTTGATCATTTCAAACAGATCAATGATCGTTTTGGACATCTGGCTGGCGATGTGGTATTGGTTGAGCTGGCAAAGCTTTTTAAAGCGATGACCCGATCCACTGATCTGGTTGGCCGCTGGGGTGGCGAAGAATTTCTGGTAATTCTTCCGGACACCGATGAATGGGGGGCAATCGAACTGGCTGAAAAAATCCGAAGTGGGGTTAGTGAAAATTGCTTTCCCGAACAACAACAGATTACCATCAGTCTGGGGGTATCTGTTTTTAGCGGCGATGCGACGGTTGACAGCATCATTCACCGAGCCGATCAGGCTTTATATCAGGCTAAGAAAAATGGCAAAAACCAGGTTCATCTGATGTGATTTTTGTTTAGCTGGCCACATAAAAAGCAAATATCAAATATTGAATTGAAAACGGTTGAAATAGAGTTGTTTTAATAGTATACTAGTATCTATCTGAATATATTATCCTAAACGAATGAAGTACTCACTAAACTAAATCGACAAAATTTGGAGGGAAAAAGATGTTAAAAAATTACATGGAGGATGCGGTTGATGCATTTTTGCCACATATGCTCGAACAATATCCAGAAATATGCCGATGCGAGCTTTGTCTTGAAGATATTAAGGCCATCGCACTCAATAAGCTGAAGCCCGCTTATTTTGTTACCCATGAAGGACTGCTGTTTTCAAAAATTGATGAAATGGCCACCCAGCATAAGGCAGATCTGACCAGTGAACTGACCCGGGCGATTGACATCGTTTCAAAAAATCCCCGTCATCCCAAACAACAATAACAGGAGCTTTCCTGAATCAATAAGCCAGCATCGCAGACCGAGTGGTCTGCCATGCTGGCTTATTTTTTTAGGCAGGATTTCGTTTTTCGCTAACGCTTATAAATCAAAGGTTTCGGCAGTGGCAGTGACGGCCTTGTCCTTATCTTTGGAGGGGATGATGCAACTGATCCGGATTTCCGAGGTGGTAATCATCAGCATCTGAATATTGTTATCGGCCAACAGGGCAAAAAACTTGGCTGCGACGCCGGACTGGCTGCGCATGCCGACCCCGACCACCGACAGCTTGGAAACGGTATCGTTGATGATGACGCCGATGCCGGGATGTTTTTCCTGAAATGCGGCCAGGATTTTCTTGGCATCTTCCAGATCGGTAGTTGGTGCGGTAAATGAAATATTGATCAGATCATCGATGGGGGCACTTTGGCTGATCATATCGATGTTAATGCTTTTGGTGGCAAACTGACTAAAAAACTGAGAGGTGATATTCTTGTCAAAGGGAATATCACGAATGGTGATCATAATTTCGTCATTGTCAATGGCCACGCCGGTGATGGATTGTCCCTCCATGTATTGTTCTCCTTTTTTAATGATAGTGCCGGGGACGTCAAATTCGCTGGAGGCGACCCAGATCGGAGTGTCGTATTTACTGGCCAGCTCAATCGCCCGGGGATGCATAACGCCGGCGCCGAGGCTGGCCATTTCCAGCATTTCTTCATACGAGACGGCGTCCAGCTTTTTGGCGTTTGGATAAAGCCGGGGATCAACCCCATAAATGCCTTCGACATCGGTATAAATTTCGCAGGGGGCATCGAGCACGCAGGCCAGCGCTACGGCACTGGTGTCCGAGCCGCCGCGGCCAAGGGTGGTGACATCGTCATTTTCATTGACGCCCTGAAAACCGGCGATGATGACGATTTTTTCTTCATTTAGCGATTCCAGAATCTTAGTGGTATCAATGCCTTCGATCCGGGACTTGGTATGACGGCCGCTAGTGCGAATGCCGACCTGGGGCCCGGTGAAGGAAATGGCGTCATGACCGAGAGCCTGCAGCGCCATCGACAGCAGCGAAATGGAGATCTGCTCGCCGGTGGACAGCAGTCGATCCAGCTCCCGCTTGGGTGGGGAGGGATTGATGGCATAGGCCAGCTTGACCAGATCGTCGGTCGTTTTGCCCATAGCGGAAACCACCACGACAATCTGATGGCCGTCTTTTTTCTTAGCAATGATGCGCCGAGCAACATTTAAAATCCGTTCGGTGGAACCAACCGAGGTACCACCGTATTTCTGAACAACGATATTCATGAGATTAACCTCTAAAATCAGTAGCAGCTATGATTAATCGACTGTTATATGATCCTTTCTTAAGTGGAATGATGAGGGAGTTAGTCGTTGACGACCATCGCCATGTCGTAGAGGCCGGGGGCCTGGCCGACCAGGTATTGGGCGGCTTTGACGGCGCCTTCAGCGAAGACTTTTTTGGATAAGGCGATGTGGTTGACTTCGATAATTTCGTCGTTGCCGGCGAAGATCACCGAGTGTTCACCGGGGATGGTGCCGCCACGGATGGCGTGGATGCCGAGTTCGTTTTCGCTGCGTTTGGCATCCCGGCCGTAACGGCCGTAAGTGTAGTCCTTTTTGGTGACCAGGCCGTCGTTGATGGCGTCGGCCAGTAACAAGGCGGTGCCGCTGGGAGCGTCCAGCTTTTTATTGTGGTGCTTTTCGATGATTTCAATATCAAAGCCGCTTTCCAGCTTACCGACCATGTCGGTTAGCATCTTGGCGATCAGATTGATCCCCAGCGACAGGTTGGCGGTTTTGAAAACCGGGAACTCCTGGGAACCTTCTCTGATAGTCGCCAGATCCGCTTCGGACAAGCCGGTGGTGGCGATGACAATGGGGATCTTCCGGCTGCGGGCAAACCCGAAAATCGCCGGGAAGGCGGCAAAGTGAGAGAAATCGATGATTACATCAACCGCTTCAGTGCACGCCTCCAGATCGCTGTAGACCGGAAAGGGCAGGGTGGTGATATGCTGCTGATCAAATCCGGCGACCACCTGAGTGTCGGGGTTGGCGGCAATAATCTGCTGCAGGGTTCCGCCCATCGCACCGGAGACGCCGCTGAGTAAAATATTAATCATGGTTGCCTCCTATAATAAGCCGTAGCTTTTTAAATCGGCAATCAGTTTATCTTTGTTGCACGCTTCCATTTCAATCAACGGTAGCCGCATTTCACCGGTGTCCAGACCCATCAGACCCATCGCCGTTTTAACCGGAATCGGGTTGGTTTCATAGAACATTGCCAGATTAACCAGGTTGGTGCTAAATTGCAGTTCCCGGGCTTTGGCCAGATCTCCGGCCATAAAGCTGGCGACCAGATTGTGCATGTCTTCGGGAATAATATTGGCCGATACTGAGATCACACCCTTGCCGCCGACAGCCATAATTGGTAGTACATGGTCGTCATTGCCACTATAAATATCAATGTCATTGCCGCAAACCCGGGCAATTTCAGTAACCTGGCTGATATCGCCGCTGGCTTCTTTAACGGCCGCCACATTGGGGATCTTGCTCAGTTCTTTAATGGTCGACACGGCAATATTCATGCCGGTGCGGCTGGGGACATTGTAAATAATCACGGGAATCGTAATGGCATTGGCAATGGCGGAAATATGGGCGATGATACCCCGCTGGGTGGATTTATTGTAATAGGGGTTAATGATCAGCGCCGCATCAGCACCGGCTTTTTCGGCTTCTTTGGACAGCATGATCGAATAGGCGGTATCATTACTGCCGGTTCCAGCTACAAAGGGCACCCGGCCGTTAATGTACTTGCCGGCATCCCGGAGCAGTTCGAGATGCTCATCATCGGTCAGGGTTGAGGTTTCACCGGTAGTGCCGGCAATCAGAATGGCATCGGTTTTATTTTCAATCTGCCAGTCAATCAGTTTGTGAAAGCGTTCAAAATCAACTTTTCCATCTTTAAACGGGGTAACCAGGGCGACACAGCTTCCAGTAAAAATACTCATTTCAATCTCCTTTGATTGTGGTTTTGGGGTTTGTGTGAGATACCGTACCGACCAATTGTTAATCTGTTGTTCGCTACGGAATCGGACAGGCTAAGCCGTGTCCGCTCAGATGCGTACAACATGATGTAACAATTGTCGGTACTGGGATAGTGTTCTAAATAATTGTTCATCAAAGAGCCAACGGCACTAAATTTACAAGCCTTAGATCAATCCGCGTTTAATCAGTGCGAAGGCGATTTGGACGGCGTTGGAGGCGGCACCTTTACGGATGTTGTCGGCGACGACCCAGAGGTTCAGGCCGTTGTCAACGCTGAAATCGCGGCGCAGCCGGCCGACATAAACCTCATCGGTGTTTTCAGCCACTCGAGCCAGCGGGTAGACATTGTTGGCCGGATCATCCTGGAGTACAATCCCCGGAGCTTTGCTATAGATATAGCGGATGGAATCCAGCTCGAACGGTTTTTTCAGTTCCACGTTGATGCTTTCGCTGTGGCTGTAGAAAACCGGTACCCGCACCGTGGTGGCGGTGATCCGCAGGCTGTCATCATGAAGGATTTTCTGGGTTTCGTTGATCATCTTCATTTCTTCTTTGGTGTAGCCATTGTCCAGAAAGGAATCAATGTGGGGCAGCACGTTATAGGCAATCGGGTGGGGGTAGAAAGCATTGGCTTCGCCCTTGATCCCGTTTTCCAGATCGGCATAACCCTTAACGCCAGAACCGGAAACGGCCTGGTAGGTGGAATAAACAATCCGGTCAATCCCGAAGGCATCATAAAGCGGTTTTAAAGCCACGACCGCCTGGATGGTGGAGCAGTTGGGGTTGGCAATGATTTTTCCGTGCCAGTCCAGATCTTCCGGATTGACCTCGGGAACCACCAGGGGAACTAAGGGATCCATCCGGAAGGCACTGCTGTTGTCAATGACAATGACGCCTTTAGCGGCCGCCACCGGCGAAAACCGTTCGCTGGTGTCGCCACCGGCGGAGAATAGGGCAATATCAATATCCTGGTCAAAGGCTTCATCACAAAGCTCCTGAACCACGTAAGATTTTCCGTTAAAGATAATTTCTTTGCCGGCCGACCGTTTAGATGCCATCGGGTACAGGTTTTTGACCGGGAATTTAAGTTCCGCCAGCACCTGAAGCATTTTCTGTCCCACCATGCCGGTGGCACCAACTACTGCAACATTATAAGATTTCATATTACCTCCAAAAATTGAAATTATAGTTAATTGCGAAAGTGCCGTCTGCTTTGGATTCAGTTTCGCAATTTTCCATTTGAAATTAAAAAAAAGCCGGTAACGGGTACCGGCTAAAATACAAAGAAACACTCAAAAAGAGATTCCATTGGGTTTTAGATAGCACTCCATCATAAAAATGATGACAGTCCCACTGTTCTTAACAGTAAGCCCAGGAAAAGGTTGGCAAAACATTGTCCTTCGGCGAGCTTTCCTTTCACAACGCATCATCCCATTAGCCATGGTCACCGCCGTTAATCTTAAAGTCCGCACCTCTATCGTGTCTATTCGATTCTGACCATTGTAACAATTATAGCGACCGATTTCAAGGGGGTATTGTTAAAAATTTAAATTAAAATAAAAAAAACAACGCATTAATTAAAATACGTTGCCCAGACTGTCAAAATAAATAACCTAGTACCGACAATTGTTACATCATGTTGTACGCATCGGAGCGGACATGGCAGAGCCTGTCCGATTCCGCAGCGAACAACAGATTAACAATTGGTCGGTACGGTAGTTGATCGACAACCTTAAACTATTTTGTCAAATCAACCGCATCGATGGCGTCATTGATTGATTTAATTAAAGCATCAACATCGATGCCATGTGCTAAAGCACCTTCTTCAATACTTTCAAAACGTGCCGCCATACAACCAAAGCAATGCATTCCGTAAGCCTGGAATACGTTGACAGAATCCGGATATGCGTTAACAGCATCCATGATGCCCATATCTTTAGTAATCTTCATTTTTTTCACCTCCGCAAAGTGTTAATCTCATTTTACATATCATACATTATAAAACTTAAAAAAAGATTTTACAACAAAAAAAAGAAATAAAAGTCGTATGCTTGCTAAAATAGCATACTAAGGTTATAATAATAACATAGGGGAATTTTAAAGTAAAGGGGTGGATTATAGTGATAGTTGATAAAGTAATCGTTAATAACAAGGCCGGACTCCATGCAAAACCAGCCTCTCTGTTTGTACAAAAAGCTAATAATTTTAAAAGCGAAATTTATATCAAAACAGACGCAACCCGGGTTAATGCCAAAAGCATTATGGGTGTGATGATATTAGCCGTTCAAAAAGGCGACGAGATACAAATAGAAGCTAACGGTGATGACGAGAAACGAGCAGTTGAACAATTAAAACAACTGATTGAAGATCGTTTTGATTTTGTGGATGAAGTTTAGTTATCAATAAATGATATTAATTTAATGACGAAAATTCAGAAAACAGTGGCCGCATAAAGTATGAATGCAAATTCATGCTTTTCTTTTTTCGGGGTTAAACAAACCCGGATCAATTTTTTATTGGAGAGCAACATGCGAAAAATCTTAATAGCAATTTCCTTTTTTACCCGGATCCCCATTAAACTGACGGATGTCAGTGCCGAGGAGTTTTATGACGCAATGATTTTAATCCCCCTGGTGGGGGTTTTTATTGGCGTCATTCTATGGGGAGCGGCCGTTTTATTCTCGTTGATCCACTTTATTCAGCTCCAGGCACTGCTGATGGTGATTGCCTATATCTGGCTCACCGGCGGCCTCCACCTGGACGGCTTTGCGGACACCACCGATGCCCTGTTCTCGGCCAGAGACCGGGAAAAGATGATGGAAATCATGAAAGACAGTCGTTTGGGAGCCTTTGGCGCCATCGGTCTGATCTTGATCATTTTAACCAATTGGATGAGCTATACCATTATCCTGCCCGAATACAGCACCGCCCTGCTGGTGATGCCGGTGTTTGGGCGAGTGATGGCGATCATGTCCACCTGTTTTTCCACCTACGCCCCTGGCGGCGGCGGTTTGGGCAAACGCTTTGTGGAAATGACCCAACTGCACCATTTTATTATTTATCTGGTCTTACTACTGGGTTACGCCACCTTGATCCTGGGTCTGCCGGGTCTGCTGACGGCGGTGATCTGCCTGCTGCCAGCCCTGCTGCTGATGAAAAATCTCCAGCACAAAATCGGCGGCATGACCGGCGACACCATCGGCATGACGATCGAACTCAACCAGACCTTTTTTATGGTGGTCTTTGCCGTGATCTTGATTAACTTTCCCACGTACATAAATCTTTTTAGCAGTTTGTGATAAATTGATGTGAAAAATTATTAAGAAAGGGTATGAATGAAGAAGTCAATCAACGATTCCGGGCAAAAAGCCCGAATCGACAATCCTCCCAAAGAAAATAAGGGTTTTCTGCCGATGTCAAAAAGTGAGATGCGCACTCAGGGTATTGCCCAATGTGATTTTATTCTCGTAACCGGGGATGCCTATGTCGATCACCCCTCTTTTGGGGCGGCCATCATTGGCCGGGTGCTTGAGTCCCGGGGCTTTTCGGTGGGCATCATCGCCCAACCCAACTGGCAGGAAAACGACGATTTTAACAAGTTGGGAGCCCCCCGCCTGGGCTTTCTGGTCACCGCCGGTAACCTCGATTCGATGGTGAACCATTTTACGGTGAACAAAAAACGCCGCCGCGAGGACGTCTATGCCCCCGGTGGCCAGGCCGGACTGCGGCCGGATCGGGCCACCATCGTTTATTGTGGCAAAATCCGCGAAAATTTCGGGGAGATTCCCCTGATCATCGGCGGCATCGAAGCCAGTTTGCGGCGCTTTGCGCACTATGATTACTGGCAGGAAAAGGTCAGACGGCCGATTCTCTTTGATTCGCGAGCCGATCTGCTGGTATACGGCATGGGCGAACTGGCGATACTTGAGATTGCTGAAGGCCTGAACGCCGGAATCCCGGTGGCACAACTGACCCATATCAAGGGAACAGCGGTAATCAGCCGGGAACCAGAAGTCGGTGATGCGGTGATGCTGCCAGCCACCGAAGATGTCATGGTCGATACTCAGACCTATGCCCGAGCTACAGCACTGATTTACCAGAGTAACAATGCCCATGATCCGCAGACGTATCTGCAACCCACCGGTAACCGTTACCTGCAACAGAACCCGCCTCAGCAGCCGCTTTCTCAGGCCGAGTTTGATGCCCTTTATGATCTGCCCTTTAGCTACCGCTGGCATCCCGCCTATGATCAGGTGGGGGGCGTGCCGGGGCTTAACGAAGTGAAATTCAGCATCACCGCCAACCGTGGCTGTTATGGAAATTGTACTTTTTGCGCTCTGGCCATTCACCAGGGTAAATATGTCCAGATGCGGAGCCGCGATTCGATTGTCCGGGAAGCCGGACGGATGTCAAAAGATCCGGATTTTAAAGGCTATATCCACGATATTGGCGGACCCACCGCTAATTTTTCGCATCTGGCCTGTAAAAAGCAGGAAACCCGAGGCTATTGCCAGGATCGCGAATGTCTGGCGCCGGAACCCTGTAAAAACATCGATGCCAGCCATAAGCCTTATCTGGAGACCCTCCGAGCGGTTCGGAAACTGCCGGGAATCAAAAAAGTTTTTATCCGCTCGGGAATTCGTTATGATTATCTGGCGCTGGATAAGGACAAAGCTTTTTTCCGGGAACTGGTCGAGCATCATATCAGCGGGCAGTTACGGGTCGCCCCGGAACATGTGTCCGATGAGGTGCTGCGGCATATGGGCAAACCGGCCTTTAAGGTCTATGAAAAATTTGCCCGCAATTTCAAACAGATTGACGAACAACTGGGGAAAAACCAGTTTGTCTTGCCCTACTTCATCACCGGTCACCCTGGCTGCAGTCTTCAGGATGCGGTCAAATTAGCTGAATATATCCGGGATATGGGCTTTTTCCCGGAACAGGTTCAGGATTTTTATCCCACCCCGGGATCGGTCGCCACGGCGATGTATCACACCGGGGTCAATCCCCTGACGATGGAAGCGGTTTATGTGCCCAAGGGTCGCGAAAAAAACATGCAACGAGCCCTGGTTCAGTATAATAAGCGGGAAAACTATCTACTGGTTCATGAGGCACTGACCAAAGCCTATCGGGAAGACCTGATCGGGACGGGAAAAAAAGCACTGATTCCGGCCAAAGTCAAAAGTGCCGATCATCAGGCCCCTAAGTCTAATAAAACCAGTAAAACTAAACAACCAAATAAAACCAGATCAGCCAAGTCAGTGCCAGCGAAGCAGTCAAAAAATAAACCAAAAAGATAAAAGCAGAGGTAAAAATGGAAAAAAAATTAACTGAATCCATTGAGGATTATATCGAAACCATTTATCTGGAGAGTCAAAAACATGGTAAAGGCGTGCGGATTACCGACGTTGCCCTGGAACTTAAGGTCAGCAAGGCCAGCGCCAATGATGCGGTTCGTAAACTCAAAGAGTTGGGTTATGTAGAACATGAACGCTACGGCCAGATCTATCTCACCGAAATCGGTACAAACCGGGCGGTGAAGGTCTATGAAAAGCACCGGCTGATCACAGAGTTTCTGGTTCGGGCGCTGGATGTGTCACTACCCAATGCCGAGAAGGATGCCTGCGGCATTGAACATATTATCTCAGAAGAAACCTTCGATAAAATGAAGGCCTATCTCAATCAATAAAAAATAAGAAAATTAAGGAAGTAAGAATGAACGAAACAAGCAACCAGATTAAAGTTGGCGAGAAGTATACGATGGAATTAATGGATATTACCCATAGCGGGGAAGGGGTCGGGCGACTGGAAAACATGATCGTCTTTGTTGAAGGCGGCCTCCCTGGGGACGTCGTGGAAGTTGAAATCAAGAATGTTAAAAAAACCTATGCCCAAGCGAAACTGCTGTCAATCACAGAAGCCTCAGCGGAACGGGTCACTCCGGAATGTCCATATTTTGAGCAATGCGGGGGGTGCCAGATCCTGCATATGAGTTATGCCGGTCAATTGCGGGTTAAATCAAAAATGGTCAAGGATGCGCTCCAGCGGATTGGCGGACTCAAAGAAATTGAAGTGGCGCCGATCATCGGCATGGAAGATCCGAAACGTTATCGAAATAAGGCGCAATTTAAACTGGACAACAAAGGGATGGGTTTTTATGCTAAAAAATCCCATAACCTGGTTCACATCCAGGATTGTCTGAACCAACCGGAATCGGCCGCTGATGCGATCAAAACCATCAACGCCCTGATTCAGGAACTGAATTTAAGCATCTATGATGAACGCACCCATAAAGGTTATGTCCGGGGCGTGCTCCAGCGCACCAATCTGCAGGGCGAAAACATGATCACCCTGATCATTAACGGCAAGGATTTAAGCCAGCGCCAGGCGATTGTGGAAGGAATTCTGGCCGGAATTCCCAATGTCAAAAGCATTTATGTCAATATCAATCGGGAAAAAGGCAATGTTATTTTGGGCAAAAAAAGTCTCTGTGTCCACGGCGCCGCCCGTCTGGTCGAACAGATTGGCGATCTGAGTTTTTCGATCTCACCCAACTCCTTCTTCCAGGTTAATTCCAAACAGACCATCAAGCTCTATGATACCATCAAAACCTTTGCTAACCTGACCGGCAGCGAAACGGTCTTTGATCTCTATTGCGGCACTGGCACCATTGGTCTTTATCTGGCTGCTCAGGCCAAACAGGTCATTGGAATTGAAAGCGTCGGCGATGCCATTCTCGATGCCCGGGAAAATGCCGGACTCAATCAGATTGAAAATGCCAGCTTCCATCTCGGTCGGGCTGAAGATGAAATGCTCAAGATCATCAAAGAAGAAAGCATCAAACCGGATCTAATCATTCTCGATCCGCCGCGTAAAGGCTGTGAAGAAACCTTGCTGGCGACGATTATTGAACTGGGCACTCCCCGGGTCATTTATGTATCCTGCAACCCCTCAACCCTGGCTCGCGACCTTAAGTATATGACTGAAGCCGGCTATGCCATCAAAGCGGTTCAACCAGTGGATTTATTCCCGGGTACTGGCCACGTTGAGACGGTAGTATTGATGTCACGGGTGTAGAAATAAAACTAAAAAATGTATAAAATAAGGGGTTCTGCATGTTTTGCTGATTTGCAAAATGCAGGACCCTTTATAAAATAGCACTTCACAGAGCAATTTAGATGTCTTTCAGATCTACGTAGATATGGCAAATTATATTTATAGAGGTTTATTTATTGGATTTTATGAAAAAGGGGTGATGAGAGAATGGAATATAAAAAGCTATTGGATCACAGCGACAATTGGCTGAAATATGCGATTCAACTTCACTTGTTCGATGAGCCAAAGGACACCCTTGTAGAAATCAGAAATGTAGCATTGGTGGATGATCGTATTCAAAGGTACCTTTCTAGTGTTGCGAATTTTCACGGGAGTCTGGTGACAAATCATAAAAATCCTGATTTGCCGATCCACAAGCTCATGTTTCTTTTAGATCTCGGATTTGATACGGAAATTCCGGAAATAAAAACGGCCGTTGATGAAATTCTTAAGCATCGGGACGAGCACGGCATTTATCAGTCTCTGACAAATGTACCGAAACATTTTGGCGGAGCGGGTGTGGATGTTTATAGCTGGTGTTTGTGCGATGCCCCACTACTTCTGCTTGCGCTGTTAAAGGCAGGCATGGATTATCGTGAATACATCAAGCCCGGTGTTGACCATCTGGTATCCTTGTGTCGTGATAACGGCTTCCCGTGCGCCGTTTCCCCGGAGCTTGGCAAATTCCGCGGTCCCGGAAAAAAGGACGATTGCTGCCCATATGCAACGATGATAATGGCCGATTTATTATCATCCATACCGGAGTATCGGGATTCCCAAGTTGCTCATTCCTGCGTTAATGCACTACTAAGTCTCTGGGAAAACAGCCTTTATCAGCATCCGTATGTGTTCTATATGGGGACGGACTTCCGTAAGTTGAAAGCGCCATCGTGCTGGTATGACATTGTCAGCATGGCAGGAGTTCTTAGTAAATACAAATTAGTGCATCAAGATCGGCGATTCACGGAAATGATAACCCTGATAAGAAACAAACAGGATAAAGATATATTTTTTACGTCTGAATCGGTGTATATGAAATTGAAAGATTGGGATTTTGGGCAAAAAAAAATGCCATCTCCTTATTTGACCTACTTATGCTATCGAATTTTTGAGCGTCTGGAATAATGACAGTAAGAAAAGATTGATAAGTAAGCAATCAGAACTTAAATACTGAATAACTAATCGATTGACATTTAAATTATGTGATAAAAAGGGCGTTTTTTCGTCTGATCCGTTTAAGCGGGATCGGATCGGAAAAACGTTCTTTTTTAAAGTGTTTTTAGAGTATGATTCGGCGTCATAATTTATGATGAAACGGACTATAAATACTGAATTGTTCGAAATATTAACGGCCAAATCATTTTTTTGTTTAAAATGAATAAATCGGTGTATAAACAACAGGGAATGGACCCTGATTGGGTTTAAATGAAATTGACGTGTTGACCGATCTGGTGGTCATACTATTTAGGCTATTTAAGTTGGTGACAAACCGGGCAGGTGTTTTGTGCGGATGAATGATTCAAAATAGTTTCAGAAAACCGAAGTACGTGAGGTGAAGAATGTGACAAAAAATTTCGAAAACGAACCGATGATGGAGGTCTACATCTTTGAAACGACCCAGAATCTAGAACAGCTGGAGCAGGTTATCATTTGCAGCGAAAAAAACGGCGGCTTTAGTCCCGATGATGTCAGCGAGATTTTCCGATTTATGCATACCATCAAGGGATCTTCAGCGATGATGTTGTTCAACAACATCGAAAAGGCGGCTCATGCGGTGGAGGATATTTTCTATTTTATCCGGGAGCAAAAACCCGAGGGCTTGGATTTTTCGGCAGTATCCGATCTGGTGCTGGAGTGTGTGGATTTTATTAAGGCCGAAATTTACAAAATCACCAATAAAAATGAGGCTGATGGTGACCCCACCAAGCTGCTTGATTCCTTCAACTTATTTCTAAATGAGTTGCGGCGGATCTTTGGGGAAGAAGATCCGCAAAGTCGTGGCCAGCCCCAAAAACAGCAGTACTACATCCCCCAGGAGAAAAAACAAGGCCCGCCTGCCGATGAAGATCGGTTAAATAAAGAAACCGGGGATGGTTCCTGCTATCAGGTCATTATTCAATATGAAGACGACTGCACGATGGAAAACATCCGCGCTTACACCCTGGTGTTTGGTCTGGCTGAGCTGGTTGAAGAGATTTATTATCTACCCGCTGATATTGCCGAAAATCACGATACTGCCGCCTACATCCGCGAGAATGGCTTTGAAATTTATTTCAAAACCGAGCTGGGCTATGAAGAGATTAAGGCTCATTTTGAAAACGTTATTTATGTCGAACAGCTGCTGTTTCGGGAAATCGAAGATGAACGACTGGATCCTTTCCGCAGGAGTCAGAACAGGGGACAGCCCCGGGAGACTTTCGTCCTATCGGAACAGGAGAGCAGTAAGCCGGCCAATCCCAGCCCGGCTTTTTCCGAAGACACCCAGAAAAACAATCCCAGCGCCGCTCAGAAGATGATCAGCGTCAATGTTGATAAGCTCGATAATCTGATGAATCTGGTGGGGGAACTGATGATCACCGAATCGATGGTGACTCAGTGTCCCGAGGTGGAGATGATCCAGTCGGAAAACTTTCACAAGGCTTCCATCGAACTCCATAAGATTACGGTGGAGCTCCAGGATATGGTGATGGCGATCCGGATGGTGCCGCTATCGACCACCTTTGTAAAAATGAACCGGATCGTCAGGGATATGTGTAAAAAGTTGAACCGTGAGGTGGTGCTGGATCTATCCGGTGAAGAAACCGAAGTGGATAAGAATATCATTGAACACATCTCGGATCCGCTGATGCACATTATCCGCAATGCCATTGATCACGGCATCGAAAGCGAGGATGAACGGCTGGCCATGGGCAAGGAAAAAGCTGGCCACATCCTGCTGGAGGCTAAAAATGTCGGCAGTGATGTCCTGATTGTGATCAAGGATGATGGTCGCGGCCTGAACAAGGCTCGGATCCTCGAGAAAGCCCGACAAAATGACCTCCTGACCAAACCGGAAGAAGAAATGAGCGATCGAGAGATCTACAAACTGATCCTTCTGCCGGGATTTTCGACAAAAGAAAGCATCACTGAATTTTCTGGTCGGGGAGTCGGTATGGATGTCGTCACTAAAAATCTGGAAGAGGTGGGGGGCACGGTACTGGTCGATAGCGAAATGAATCGGGGCACCACCATTACCTTGAAAATTCCGCTGACTCTGGCGATTGTCGAAGGGATGAATATCCGGGTCGGAAAATCCCGCTACACCATCCCGATTACTACCATTTCCGAATCCTTTCGGCCAGATCAACAAGATTGTCTGATGGATCCGGACAACAATGAAATGGTGATGATCCGGGGACAATGTTTCCCGATCCTGAGACTGCACCAACACTACCACATCAAAAATGCCGAAACCGATCTGACCAAGGGCATTCTGATTATGGTCGAACAGGAGGAAAAGGTGGTCTGCGTATTTGCCGACGAGCTCTTGGGTCAACAGCAGGTAGTGGTCAAATCGCTGCCTAATTATGTCAATTCAATGAAGAAAATTCTTGGACTGGCCGGCTGCACCCTCCTCCCCGATGGCAGCATCAGCCTGATCATGGATATCAGCGGTCTGACTGGTTTGCGGGTTCAATGACAGTATTTAATCTGATTTAGATAGGAGTTGTACGATGATCAAAGAAATAGCTGAAGAGCTTGATCAGGACGACGATCAGCAAGGGATGTATTTAACTTTTGAGCTGGCCAATGAGTATTATGGATTGTGGGTCGGTTATGTTACTGAGATTATCGGCATCCTGCCGTTTACCGAAGTGCCGGAACTGCCAGCCTATGTCCGGGGGATCTTTAACCTTCGCGGCCGGATTATTCCGTTAATGGATATGCGGCTGCGGTTTCAAAAGAAATTCGTAAAATATGATGAGCGGTCGTGTGTGATTGTCATCGATGTGGCCGAAAATACTGTCGGATTGATTGTCGACAGTGTCTCCGAGGTGATTACCTTTTCCGAAGCGGACATCATTGAACAGCCGATGCTCAGCTCCGGAGTCTCCAACCAGTTTGTCAAAAGCATCGGCAAGGTGGGCAATGAGGTCAAACTGCTGCTGGACTGCGACAAATTATTATCCAATCATGAAATTGAAACAATAATAAATGAGAAAGATGAGGGGTACGTAGATGAAATGGTTTTATAATCTGAAAATTGGCACAAAATTGATTCTCGGTTTTGTTATAGTCGCATTGATTGCCGGCGGGATTGGGGTGATGGGAGTAATCAACATCAAGACAGTCGACCGCCAGGATACCTATCTTTATGAAAGAATGACCGTGCCATTTGGCGAACTGATTTATATAACAGAATCGATTAAAGTGATCGGTAATGATATGGATGATATTATTTTATCCGGAAATAGTGATGAAATCGCCCGGCTTGAAGCCAGTATCCAGGAACAGAATACAGTGTTTGACACCAATTTGAAGAGTTTTCAGACAACTTTGGTTTCTGAAGAAGGCGTCAAACTGATGGAAAGCCTTTTTTCTCAAAAAGAAAAGATGGACAAGGCCATAGCTGAAATAATTACCCTGGTCAGACAGGGCAAGCAGGCTGAAGCCATTGCCCTGATGAAAAACGGCGATTTTGCCAGTGCTGCTGCTCAGATGGATAGCGATTTTGCACGAATAATTGAAATCAAACTCAAGGTGGCCGCAGAAACTGCCGCCGGTAATACCGCCATTGCCAATTCGTCCACTTTCATGACCATTGTATTAATTGTTATTGGGATGATCCTGTCCATTGTTTTGGGTATTTTTATTGCTTCAACCATTAAAAAACCCGTTCTTAAAATAGTTGATGCCTCCAAACGCATGGCCGACGGGGATCTGGATGTAACCATTGATATTGGTACCAAAGACGAAATGGGTGATCTGGCTAGTGCCTTTAATCGCATGGCCGCCAATATCAATGAGGTGATGGTCAATATCAACGAAGCCACCGAACAGGTTGCCTCGGGTTCCCGACAGGTTTCTGATTCCAGTATTTCGCTATCGCAGGGTGCCACCGAGCAGGCCAGTTCGATTGAAGAACTGACCGCATCCATCGAAGAGATTGCTTCCCAGACCCGGCTTAATGCCGAGAATGCTGATCAGGCCAATCAGTTGGCCGAAGATACCAAAGAGAATGCCAGTCAGGGAAACAGCCGGATGCAGCAGATGCTGGGCTCCATGGAAGATATCAGCGAATCATCCAACAATATCTCTAAGATCATTAAGGTGATTGATGAAATCGCCTTCCAGACCAATATTCTGGCTCTTAATGCGGCCGTAGAAGCAGCCAAGGCCGGACAAAACGGCAAAGGTTTCGCCGTGGTTGCGGTAGAAGTCAGAAACCTGGCCGCCCGGTCAGCCAGTGCGGCCAAAGAAACCACCGCCCTGATTGAAGGCTCGATTAAAAAGGTCGAAGGCGGTACCAAAATCGCCAATGAAACCGCTGCAGCGCTCGTCCGAATTGTCGATTCCATTGAAAAGGTCTATGGCTTGGTTACCAATATTTCAGTAGCTTCCAATGAACAGGCCATTGGGGTGGAACAGATCAATCAGGGTATTACGCAGATTGCCAATGTCGTTCAGGCCACCTCGGCTACCTCCCAGGAAACCGCCGCCGCCAGCGAAGAACTGGCCAGTCAGGCGGAAATGCTCAAAGAGCAGGTAGCCCGCTTTAAATTAAAACGGGGGGGCTTTAGGGGTGCCGAAAGCTATGAAAATATGAGCCCGGAAATGCTGCGGATGTTCGAAAACATGAAAGAACAGAACCGTCAGACCGTAAAAAAGCGAAGTGACTATGGCGGTCATGTGCCGGCGGCCAAAACCATCATCCTCAGTGATGATGAGTTTGGCAAGTACTGAACCGCAAATCATGGCACTATTATTATCTAAAATCTATTTGTCTGGAGAAATCTAATGGACGAAATGAGACAGCATATTGAGAAAAAGGATAAAGCCTGGCTGGTATCAACTCTGAATAGCGCTGGTGATGCGATCATGACTTGTGAGGTGGATGATCGGTTGGATTTTGCCAATGCCGAGGCATTAAAGATTCTCGGCTTGGATTTGTCTGAAATACTGGGTAAGCCGTTTTTGGATGTCTTCAAAGTATACCGGGATGGTCATGAAGGGTTGGTTCAACTCTGGCCTCGGGAGCAAATGGACGGAGTGCTGGATAATATCGGCTTGCCGAGACGTTCTTACTATTTAAAACCTGATCGTAGCAAATGCTATCTGTCCGCCCACTTGTCCCCGCTGTTATCAGAAAGTGGGGACTACATGGGAAAGGTGGTGGTATTTCGGGATATTTCTAAAATCATTGAAACCGAAAAAGAAATCAAAAAAGAACGAAATAATTTAAAAATAATGTTTGATCTGCTGCCCACCAGCATGATGGTTGTAGATGATGACCGTTTAATCAATCGGGTCAACCGGGCTTTTCTTAAAACCTTTAATCTCGACGCATCCCAGGTCATCGGAAAGGCCTTTGGTGATGCCCTGGGATGCGTATTCTGTACAAATGGCGGCTGTGGTTATTCGCTTAACTGCCAATTCTGTCATTTCCAGAATACCGTTATCGGCGTTCTAGAAAATAACAAAATGGTCCGGGATAAATCCATCAAAGTCAATTTTATGAATGGTCGCAACGAAGAAAACCGCTATTTAAATGTCAGTGTCCTGCCGATTATCACCGCCAAACATAGCGAGTACATCGTTACGATGGAAGATATAACCGAGCAGGTTTATTATGAAAAGGGATTGAAAGAAGCGCGGGAATCCAGTCTCGCAATTTTAGACAGTTTACCGGTGATGATTTATCGGATCGACCGCGATCATCGTTGTGATTTTATTAATCAGACCTTTAAGGCTTTTATGAATATTTCACGGGAGTCCTTTCTGGCAGATCTGCGCCTCCACATGAATACTACAGATCATAGCCGTTTTATTGATACCCTAAAACGGTTCCTCAAAGAAAAGTCGAATTTTTATATGGAATTAGAACTGCTGGCGCCAAATAACACCTACCGTACTTTTCGGGTGATGGGACGGCCTTTCTATGATAAAAATCAGGAATACGCTGGGATGATTGGCCTGTTTTTGGATATTCATGATGAACGGTTTGCTGAAGAGCTGTTTATTAAAAGTCAGAAAAAGTATTTTTCGCTATTCAAATATATGGATAGCAGCATTTCCTATTTTAAAGCACTATATGATGGCAATCAAAAACTCATCGATGCCGAACTGGTGGAAATGAATCTGGCCACCGAAAAACTATTTGGGGTTAAACGAGACGCAGTGATCGGTCACAAGCTGTCCGAAATGGGCTTTCTGGAAATTGAAGAAAGCCAGGGACTGTTCAATCGCTTCCAGGAAGTCCTCGCTCACGGCGAAAATATTCATCTGGAAGAATACTACATGATCCGCTTAAAAAAATGGGTGGAAGGTTCCATTTACAGTCCCGAAGCTGGTTACATTGCCGTGCTGGCTTCGGATATGGACAGCAAGAAAAAAACCGAAATCAAGCTGAAACAGGCGATTGAACGATCAGAAGAAGCCAATCGGGCAAAAAGTGAATTTTTGGCCAATATGAGCCATGAAATCCGTACCCCACTGAACGGGATTGTCGGGATGATTGATCTGACTGCCCTGGAACCCCTTTCTGAAGAACAGCAGGATAATCTGCGAACCGCTAAGGGTTGCGTGACTTCACTGATCGGGATTATTAATGATATCCTGGATTTTGCCAAAATGGAGGCTGGCAAACTGATGATCAATCCGGGCAGCTTCAACCTTATGGATCTGATCGAATCCACGGTCAAAGCTCATAAAAAACACGCCCTCGAAAAATGTCTGGAGATGACCATCAGCTATGAAAACATCATCTCGAATTATGTTATCGGTGACAGCATGCGGATAAAGCAGATTATTAATAATATCCTCAGCAATGCGATTAAATTCACTAATGTCGGATCCGTTAAAATCACCGTCAGTCAAGAAGTGCTGCCTGATAAAATCGATGAAATCATTCAGAAGATCACCATCACTGATACCGGAATTGGGATCGCAGCCAAGGACTATTCGATGCTGTTCAAGAGCTTTACCCAGATTGATGGTTCCTACACCAGGGAATATGGGGGTACCGGTCTGGGGCTGGTCATTACTAAACAACTCCTCGAAATGATGGATGGGAGTGTGACCTTTAGCAGTCAATTAGGGGTTGGTAGCACTTTTTCTGTTTTGCTGCCGATGTTTACCACCAAAAAACTGGGCGAGACAGTCACGGAATTTTGCGAGGCGGTCAGCTTTTCCGGGGATCGGGTGTTACTGGTTGAAGATGACCGGGTCAATCAGCTCGTCATCACAAAGATGCTCGAAAGTTTTGACGCAACCGTTGATGTGGCCGAAAACGGTTTAGCCGGTGTTAAAGCAGCGTCACGAAAAAGCTATGACATCATTCTCATGGATGTCCAGATGCCAGTGATGGACGGGATCAAAGCGACTCAGCTGATTCGCAGATTGGAGAAAAAAACGGAACCTGATTTTACCGCAGACGAAGTGGAATCGCCACTGAATCGCAAAACCCCGATTATTGCCCTGACGGCCTTTGCCCTCAAAGGGGATGAAGCGATTTTTAAAGCCAGCGGTATGGATGGTTATTTATCTAAGCCCCTGGATCGCTACCAGATGCAGATACTCTTAAAAGAATATCTTGGGAAGAAGGAAAAAGACGAGATAAAACAGCTTCAAACGATGATCAACAGCTTTTATGAAAAAGAAAACGAACGCATTGGATCTGGTTCGGCCGGGGCGTTAACGGTTGATGAAAAAGAAAAACGGGATGTCGATCAGAAAATTGACAGCCTTAAGCTGCTGTTGCAACAGGAAAACCTTGTTTTAATGGAAGTCATTGCCCATCAGCTGAAAGGGATCTTTGAAAAAATGAATGCCGAGGAATTAAAAAATCTGGTTTTTAAAATGGAGCTGGAAATCAGAAAAGACCGGGTCGAAAAAATAACTGGGTATTTAAACCAAATTGAAGAAAGCTGGCGGCTGATGCATGCCGGTAGCGAGTGGGAGAATTGAGATGAAACGAATTTTAATCGTCGAAGACGATATGGTCAGCCGGAAATTTTTAATGAAATTTTTAAGCCAATACGGTGATTGCGATCTGGTAGTCGATGGTCTGGAAGCCATTGATGCTTATCTTTTGGCTCTCAAAGACGGGTTACCCTATGATCTGATCTGTCTTGATGTGATGATGCCAAAAATCGATGGTATGCAAGTTTTAAAAACGATCCGGGATCTGGAACGACAGAAGGGCATCCCGGAAAATGAAAAAAGTAAAATTATCATGACCACGGTGCTGGGGGAAACTCAGATTGTTCAGTCAGCCTTTGATTATGGCTGCAATGCCTATGCATCAAAACCGATTGATATGCCAAAAATGACCGAGGTACTGGGTAAGATCGGTTTTATTGAAGAGCTGGTTTAGCGGGGGGGTGCCACTCTCCACACATAAAAAAAAACCGTAATCTCAGACGAGACTGCGGTTTGCTTTTTAGAGGGTTTTAGCGTAGGTGCCGATTTTTTTATCCATGGTGGAAATATGTTTGGTCAGCCAATCAACGATCATCTGATTGGCACTGATGATCAGGGTAATGTTTCCGCCAGATGCCTGGAAATCCTTTTTAAGTTTTGCTAATTCGGCAATAAAATTTTTATGAAGGGTCTTTTGTTCTTCAATACCAGGGTAGTTAATTTTTGTCATGTAGGCTTCTTCGTCGCGGAAGTGCTGTTTGGTATAGTCGTCAAGAAAATCAAACAGCTGAGCAATAACTTCCTTGGATTTTCCGGTTTTACCGGCTTCAAAAAGCTGATCCGCCTTTTCAAACCAGATTTTATGTTGTGAATCAATGTTGTCTACGCCGACTGATAATGCAGGTGTCCATACGATTGCCATGTTCATTCTCCATTCTAAATTAGATTTATTCTATTATAGCTTTTATTATGGCGGATGACAAGCTTAATTTCGATAAAGTATGGGGATTACTTAGCAAATTCAGTATTTACTTTAGCGATGGGCTGGGGTAAACTATTCTCAGGTTTCACCAATACTTCTGCCCTTTCAGGCCATGAGTGAAGCAATGAAAACAGGATTGAGGATGTGGGAAAATGATTCAAATCACCGAAAAAGAATTTGCGATGTTAACGGAGTATATTCACTGCGAATATGGCATCGAGTTAAAAAAAGAAAAGCAACTCCTGCTCATGGGCCGGCTTCATAAGCTGCTGGTCGAGCTAGGATTTGATAGCTTTACCGACTATTATCATTATTTGATTTCAGATACGACCGGGGAAGCCAGTTCGGTGCTGATCGATAAGGTTTCGACCAACCATACTTTTTTTATGCGGGAGCCCGAGCATTTTGATTATTTCAAAAATACGGTTTTGCCATACCTCAAGAAAAAGAAGGAACAAGAGAACAATCGCGATATCCGCTTGTGGTGTGCGGCCAGTTCCACTGGCGAGGAACCCTACACCCTGGCGATGATTATGGCCGAGTATTTCGGAGCCGACGCTCATCATTGGGACAAAAAGCTGCTGGCTACAGATATCTCAAATAAGGTTCTGGATACCGCTAAGAAGGGTATTTATGACAAGGAGCGGATTCAAGCTCTGCCCCCCAACTGGAAACTGCGATATTTCAAGAACTTTGATAGCAGCCAGATGGTGGTGGTGGATGAGATCAAGAAAGAGGTGATTTATCGCCGCTTTAATCTGATGACGCCCACCTTTGTATTTAAGAAAAAGTTCGATGTCATTTTCTGCCGCAACGTGATGATTTACTTTGATCAGGCCACCAAGGATCGACTGGTGGAAAAAATGTATAATTACACCGAACCAGGGGGGTATCTGTTTATTGGTCATGCAGAATCCCTTAATCTGAAACAGACAAACTATAAATTTATTATGCCAGCTGTCTATCAGAAGCCAATTTAAGGTGCCTGATATCATTTGGTGGGTGCAAAGAGATACAAAGATATGGAGGAATCGGTTATGAAACAACAGAATATAACAGCAGCAGGGGATTGGACTAAAAAGCAATATCGGCTAGTCGATCGTTTTTTACCCTTGTCTGGAGCGCCGCTGGAGTGGCCGCTCTTGTTAACCATTATCCGGAGGGTTGCCCCTCAAAAGAAGAGCGTTGCAGAGCTGACCCGGGAGGCACTGTTAAAAGAATATGCCCCGGCGGGGGTGTTGGTAGATCACCTGGGAAATATTTGCTATGTTCATGGACATACCGGATTGTTTCTGGAACCGGCTCAGGGTTATTACGGGTTAAGTAACGTCTTAAAAATGGCTCGCAAGAAATTGCGCCGAGATTTAAATACCACCCTGTATAAGGCTGTTACCACGCAGTTAGCGGGGGAGTCCCCATTACTGTCAGTGAAACGAAACGGCGAAACCATCAACCTTAAAATCAGGGTGGTTCCGCTGCTGAAGAAAGCGTCAATGGATCAGGATTTTTATCTGATTATCTTTGATCAGCGACCCGATCAAAAAGCGCAACCGGTATTAACCGACAGCATTGCCGAAAGCATCAACCCATTACCTGTCAACCGTGAACTGATGCGAATCAATCACGTTATTGAAACAAAAGAAATGGAATTGTCAAGTTTAAACAACGAGTTGGAAACCACCCGACGAGAACTGGAAATTTCCAGAGATAAATTAAATGTGGTAAAGGCGAATATCCAGGCATCGGAAACGGAATTGCTGACCCTCTGCGAAAAAGTTGATGAATCCAAAGATGCGCTGCAGATTCTCAGCGCTGAGTTATTCGACGCTCGAAGTGAACTTGAAGCCAACCAGCCCGTTGCCGAAATCATAACCCCGGAACTAAATCCTGTCCGCGAAGAACTGGCCACCTTAAAAAACGAGTTCATCTTGATGAACCAGACGCTGGATGATAAAAAAGAGGTTTTGGGAAAATTGGATGCGACCCCTAATACCACCGCCGACTGGCCATTAGCCGTTGATCTGAAAGCGGTTGGCGAGCCTGAAAAAGAACTGCTTTTTAACAATGCTGCGGAATTTCAGGCGGCGGCAAATCACGGATACCGCCATGACAATGAGATAAAATCAGTGCATATTCCTGAGGGCGTTGAGGTTGTCAAGCGAAGCATGTTTTATAAGTGCACCCAATTGGAAACGGTAACCTTTCCCAGTACCCTGAAAGCCATTGAAGATTTTGCCTTCTACGGTTGCGAAGCCTTGAAACAAATCGACCTGAACCGATGCAAAGTGCTGGAAGTTATTGGCACCTCGGCCTTTGAAGGCTGTAAATCGATGGCTGGACTGGTAATTCCGGATGCTGTGATCGCAATTGAAGAGGCGGCATTTTTGGGTTGCCAAGGGCTCGAAACAGTGGAATTTCCCGGTGACAGTCAATTGGAAGTCTTAGGCAGTCATGCGTTTAAGGATTGCGAAAAAATAAAATCAATCATCCTGCCAGAGCAGTTAAAGCACATCGGCATCAGCTGTTTCTACAGCTGTAAAAAGCTGTTTGAGATTCACCTGCCCAGAGAATTGGAGACGGTCGGGGAATATGCCTTCTTTGGCTGTAACGCCTTGGAAAAAATCAATTTACCTAATAAAAAAATAGTTAAGCAACCGGGATTTTCAATCGGATTTCCAGAAGGCGTCAAAATCTAGGTGGATAAAAAATCAGCTGAACTGCATGATAATTGACAAAAGTTAAAAAATTCAGCCGTTCGACAGATAATTTAGCCAAGGCGATATGCGGTTAAATAAATTACCGGAGAAAAAAGTAGAATCTTAACTACGGAAATGTTACAATGTACAGTGTGTTCTGGGATAATTAGGAATACATTTTGATTGAATCTAAGATTAAAATAATTTTGGAGGTTGAGGCTTAGTGAGTAAAAATATGAGCGTGGTTAATATTGAAACAATTAATGAAGATAATAGAAAAAAAATAGAAGAACAGTCATTTGAAGAGGCTGTCCTAGCTTTGACTGAAAAATTGGAGTTAGCAAATAGTCTGCTGAAGACGATTCTTGAAACAACCCATGAATTTCTAGTTTTTGGACTGGATCGGGAATACCGTTACCTGAGCTTCAATAATCGCCATAAAGCCATGGCGAAAGAGCAATGGGGCGTTAATATTGCCATCGGAACCCGGATTCTGGATATCATTGATAGTAATGAAGAACGTGAGAACTTACGGGGTTTTTTTGACCGGGTGCTGGCCGGAGAGCAGTTTTCTTCCCTTGAAGAATACGAAAGCGAGAACGGCAATGTGGTGGTGGGAAAAAACCATTGGGCGCCGATCAAAAAAAGCAATGGCGAAATCATCGGCCTTGTCTGCTTTATTCAGGACGTGACCGAGAATAAGAATTTTATTAAAGATATGTTAAAAGAGAAAAACAGCCTCGATCAGAACATGGAATCATTGTCTTTTTACGACCAGCTGACCGGGGTTTATAATCGCCGATTTTATGAAAAAGAACTGGAACGCATGGATGAAGAGCAATATTATCCATTATCCATCATTTTCATGAATATCAACGGCATGTCCAAGATCAATAACGAGTATGGGCATGCAGTCGGCGATATTCTAATGCGAAAAGCTGTTCAGGTTCTCAAATATGGGGTTCGGGGCGATGATGTTGTGGCTCGCTACGAAGGCGACGAATTTGTTATTCTGATGCCCAGAACTGAAGGTGCCAAGGTTGAACGGGCTTTGGAACGGTTTAAAAAGAATATGGATGAGGTCAAGGTTCAATCGATTAAATTATCAGTCTCTTTCGGATTCTATACCAAGTATGACGAAATGGATAAAACTGACGATGTTATCAAAACGGCGCAGCGGCAGCTGGAACGACAAAAAGAAATAGACGACATTTAGTCACTCAAGCAATCGATTCAAGAAAAGCTATTTGATATTAAAAAATCAAGTGTTCAAATTCAACCTCTGATAAATAAGATTTAACAATTCTTTATCTTTGCGTGCGTTGCCCTGGTGCTGACGCACGCTTTTTATTTTGGAAAAAGAGGGTATAATTCTTTGTTGCGAAAAAACATGGTTATTTGGTAGCATATATTGATTATTTTGCATCGTACTGTTAAAATAATAGCAATAAACAGAAGAGTATGTCGGTAAGGTAACAGGGCGACTGGCATCGCATCGAAAAAACAATCCTAACGAACAACCGTAACAAAAGAGGGAGGGATAAAATGGGTCAGGAAATCGGCAATGTACTAAAAGACATGATTAAAGAAAAAAACATGACAATTTTTTCACTCGCTAAAGAGGTAGGCGTGGATCGCTCAACCTTCCAGCATTTTCTGTCAGGTAAACGCAAAATGAATTTAGAAGATCTGCGAAAAATAATGCTCACCCTAAACCTGACTAAAGATAAAAAAAAGCAGTTGTATACGCTCTATGAAAATGAATATGATGATCGGGAAGTATTAAAAAACAGCCAGGATATTTTTGCTCTTTTTGGTGAAATCTGCAATCAGGTTAATCCCGAAAAAAACTGGGTGGAAACCGAAGAATATTTGGTAAAAAATCAGTTGACTTCCGACAAAGCCCGCATCATTAAGGGTCAGGTTAAAATTGAGGGGATCATCCGCAGCTGTTTTATGGAAGAAATGGGCAAACGTGAAAATTCCCATATCATCATGTCCATCAATTTCAAGCATCATTTCCTTTATGATCTGATTATGCGGGTCAATGGTCAAAACCAGGGCGGAAAAATTCAAAATATTATTCCATTGGTCAATAAGAAAAAGCTGGGAAATAATCTGGACATCCTGAAAACAGTTCTGTCATTAAAAAGTCTGGATAATATTGAATATGAACCCTATTATTTCTACTCGGGGACTAAAATATATGACGATATTAGCATTATTGTCCCCAATTATTTTATCACCTCAAAGCATGTGATCACCATTGATCGAGATTTTGAAAGTGCCATTATTTATGAAGATCCGGAAATACTCGACTACTACCGCGAAAAATCCCAATCCATTCTCAGTAAATGTGCCTTATTTGTCGAAAAAGCGCCGCAAACTTGGCTCAATGATACCCTACCTTCGTTTGAAAAAATCAAAAAAAATAATATTATCGAAAAATACATTGCCTTTGATCAACTCGACAGTCTCCTTAATTTTAATACCAGTGCGGAGGATAAAGCTACCGTCTCCGGCCAGTCGCTGGAAAAAGCTGGTGTTCGCATTTCTGACATTTTTGTGCTGAGAGATGGACTGATCACCTGTGCCAAAAATTTATGTGTCCGATATCTGGTCAATGAAGAACGGGTTGAATTTATCTTGGTCAATGAGACTAACCATCTGATGATGAAGCTGACCATAAAGGAAATTGGCATCGTGATTGTGTTTAGGGAATTTTTCAATTACCTGCCGAACAGTATTCATGTCTGTTCACCTGAAGAAATTAAAAACGGCTTGCGTAACATCCAAAGTGTCACCGAGGGGATTAATAATATATAAATGAAGCTTGACAAAAGGCCATAAACAATGTAGAATACTCAACGTAGAGTATTGGAGGTGGACAATTTGACACGTGTGCTTGTCCTGGGTCTTCTTGATGTACAACCCATGTCCGGCTATGATATTCAGCAGATGCTGCGAATATCCGATGCGGAACGTTGGGGTGGTGTGCTCATCGGCTCCATTTATCATGCCTTAAAAAAAATGGAAAAGGAAGGTCTGGTTGTTGTTGACAGCATCGAACAAACCGGACACCGGCAAAAGGCGATATATAAAATAACCACGATGGGAACAGAACACTTAAGCCAATTGGTAGGCGAATCACTGGAGAACTCATCTGTTAATTATCCCTCGACCCTGTATTCCGGGCTGTCTTTTATAGAAAAAGTATCTCCGGAAAAAGCTTTAACGGCGTTGAATAATCAATTAGTGGCGCTGGAAAAAGAATACCAGGCGCTTGAGAGTGGCTTCCGTCTCAAAGATATCGCCATGCACCAGAATATCCCACCGATGACAAAACTGATCTTTGACAATATGTATGCGATTGTCAATCAGCAAAGAGCCTTTATTGAAAATGCCATAAAACTATTGGAATCACAGCAATCTAACCGTTAATAACTTCTCCCTCAGTCATGGGGGAGAAAAAAATAACCATATACTCAACGATGAGTATACAAAGATAAACAAGGGGAAAAGGAGAGCAAGATGAATTTAATTGAAGGAAAAAAACTGGTCAAGAATTTTAAGAACAAACAGGTCATTCAGGGGATTGATTTCGAAATCAGGCAGGGTGAGATCCTGGCCCTGATTGGCCCCAATGGGGTGGGAAAATCGACCACCATCGCAATGCTGCTGGGGATATTAACGCCAGATGCGGGTTCAATTTCTTATTGGCGGACTGATTATAAAGATCATATCGGTGCCCAACTCCAGAGCACCCCGTTCTTCGAAGGCTATTCGGCCAAAGAAAATCTCAAACTATTCGGAGCCTTATATCACACCAATCTCAGTGACGAGGCGATTGAAAAAAAGCTGACTGATTGCCATTTAGAGAATGCCGGTAAGACCCCGGCTGTTAAGCTGTCGATCGGTCAGCAGAAACGGCTGGCCATCGGCGTGACCACTGTTCATCATCCCGAGTTGGTGATACTGGACGAGCCGACGGCCGGTTTGGATCCCCGTTCCCGCCACGAAATCAAGGAAATGATTGATGGCCTGGCCAAAAACAATCAGACCGTACTGTTTTCCTCCCATGATATGGAGGAAGTGGAAAAATTGGCCGATCGCCTGATTTTCATGAACCATGGAAAAATAATGGATCAGGGAAGTCCGGGAGAGCTGATTGAAAAACATCAGGTTGAAAGTTTGGAAATGCTCTATTTGAAACTCACTGAAAAAAATTAAGGAGAAAAAATGAATACAATCTTTAGTCTATCACTCAAATCTGCTGCCCGGGAACCGTTCTTATTGTTCTGGTCGATTCTTATACCGATTGGCGGAACCCTAATATTGGGCTTCCTGGTTGGCAACCCCGACTATACTATTAATATAACAACCGGTATGATGGCCATGGGGATTTTGTTTTATGCCTTTACCACTACCGTGTTTTCGCTGCAGGGTCAAAGACGGCGGGGTGTATACCAATTGTTAAAAGTAACACCAATGCCCTTGTCCCGCTATATTATCAGTGTATCCGGCGCCTGGACGCTGGTGTCACTAATCTGTGCGATGCTGGTTCTGATCGTGGGTGTTGTCTTTTTTCATCTCGAGCTATCCTTTGCCAGCGTTGTGAAGATGGGAACGGTCTGTGGCCTGGGGGCGATGGGCTATGTTTTTTTCAGTTTCTTTGTTTCCGGATTATGCAAAACTGAAGCGCAAACCAGTATTGCCACCAATCTGATTGCGATGCCCTTATTGCTGGGCAGCGATGCCTTTTACTCGCTGGCGGCAGCACCTGCCTGGGTCAAGACGGTGATTTTACTGAATCCCTTTCAGTGGTTGCTAAATGGTCTGCGCAGCGGCTTCAGTGGTAATAATCGGGATTGGGCCGCCAGTCTTGTGGCGTTACTAATTTTTCTGGGGATTACCTTATTTCTGGCAGTCGGCTCATTTAAATCCGCCGATTAAAAAATTGCCGGCAATGAAATTGTGAGGTATAATGTTTAGTATATTTTTCAAAGGAGTGATTGACTTGGACAATGAACAATTGAAACTGGAAAACCAATTGTGTTTTCCCCTTTATGCCAGCGCTAAAGAAGTGGTCAAACGCTATAAACCTTATTTGGATGAAATCGGGCTGACCTATACCCAATACATTGCCATGATGGTTTTATGGGAACACCAAACCATCAACGTAAAAACCCTGGGGGAGTATCTGCATCTCGATTCTGGAACCCTGACCCCCTTGCTAAAACGCCTGGAAGCAGCAGGATTTATTAAACGAAAACGGGATTCCAAGGACGAGCGCAATGTGATTATTAAACTGACTCCAGCGGGCGAAGCACTCAAAGAGCCAGCTAGTCTGATTCCCGAGAAAATCAAGCAATGCCTGCCCATCTCTGATGAGGAAGCAATTACCCTGTACCGATTATTATATAAAATACTGGGTAGTAACTAAGCACCATTGGATCGGAGAGGTCTAAATGGCGCAGGACTTAACCAAATTATTTTTGTGTAAACGCCCCATAAAAATGCCCAGTTGTTAAAACTGGGCATTTTAAATACACTTAAGTGTAAAAACGGTAAGTTTGTTAAAATAAAACAGCAAAACTATCCTCTTGATTAATGAATTAGAATGTGTTAATGTGTAATCAATTAGCATTTAGAAACTAAATAAAGGAGGAATAAACTCAGGCTATTCAGCAAACCAGCGATTTTATGGAGTATCAGAGGGAAAATTACAAGCGTTCAATGACAACCAAATCCAAAATAATTACCGGATTGATTGATGCTGGTTAAATATTTTGAAGTACAAGAAAAAAATTATGCTTGACATATTAGAAAAGTCTAATATAATAATGTTAGGCTGATTTATTATGTTAACACAAGGAGAAAATTTCATGGAAATGGATTTGAAAGATCACGAGATAACGGCAGAGATTCTAAAAGCTTTGGGACATCCGGTTCGTCTCTGTATCACTAAAGGGCTGATCGCAAACGGGCGATGTAACGTTTCCTATATGGAAGAGTGTCTTGAAGTTTCCCAGTCAGGGGTCTCGCAGCATTTATCCAAGCTGAAAAATGCTGGGATAGTCAAGGGATACCGGACGGGAAATGAAATTTATTATGAAGTCATCAGTAAGCCAGCCAAAAATATTATTCAGGCTTTATATGGAGAGGATTTATAATGAAAAAGATATTAATTGTTGGAGGTGTCGCCGGCGGTGCCACTGCTGCTGCGCGTCTGCGTCGTTTAAGTGAAGAAGATGAAATCATTTTGTTCGAGAGAGATGAATACATCTCTTTTGCTAACTGTGGTTTACCTTATTACATCGGAAATGTGATTAAAGATCGTCAGAAATTACTGGTACAAACCGTCGATGGTATGTCGAAGCGATTTAATTTGGATATAAGAAATTTTAATGAGGTCATCGGGATCGATCCGATTGCTAAAACGGTGGAAGTTAAAAACCATCAGACCGATGTGGTTTATACTGAAAGCTATGATAAGCTTATTCTATCACCCGGGGCAAAACCGATTGCACCGCCTATTCCGGGACTGGCAGAAGCCGAAAATATATTAACCCTACGAAACATCCCAGATACTGACAAAATTAAGGCAATCGTTGATGCTGGCAATGTAAAACGAGCTGTTGTTATCGGCGGTGGTTTTATTGGGGTAGAAATGGCCGAGAACTTCCAGGAACTGGGTCTCAATGTTACACTTGTGGAAAAAATGAATCAGGTTTTAAAACCCCTGGATTTTGAAATGGCTCAACTAGTGCATCAGGAAATTAATGCCAATTGCGTTAATCTGATTTTGGAAGATGGTGTGGATCATTTCCAAAAACAGGGAACTGAAGTGGTTCTGGAAAGTGGCATGGTGTTGCAGGCAGATCTGGTTATTTTGGCCATCGGTGTCGTCCCGGAAAACGGACTGGCGAAAAATGCCAACCTTAAATGTGGTCCCCGGGGACACATTGTCACAACTGCCAATTATGAGGTCATCAATGGTGAAACAGATGCCGTTTATCCTGATATTTTTGCCATTGGCGATGCCATTGAAGTCCAAGATTTTGTCACCAAAAATCAGACTGCAATCCCTCTGGCCTGGCCGGCAAACCGTCAGGGTCGGGTCGTTGCCGATTATATCAATGGCATCAAAACTAAAAATGTAGGTATTCAGGGAACTGCGGTAGCCAAAGTGTTTAACAAAACGATCGCTTCTACTGGCAATAATGCGGCGCAATTGGATATGAAGAAAATCGCTTATCAGATTGTGATGGCACATCGCGCCAACCATGCCGGCTACTATCCAAATTCTACCAATATTGCCTTGAAACTTCTTTATGATCCCAAAAGTCTGCAAATCCTTGGTGCTCAGGCCGTTGGACAGGACGGCACCGAAAAACGAATTGACGTCATTGCCACCGCCATGAAAACCGGCGCAACGGTATTAGATCTCCAGGATTTTGAATTATGCTACGCCCCACCTTTTTCTTCCGCCAAAGATCCGGTCAATGTTCTGGGTTATATTGCCAGCAACATTGAAGAAGGCGTCTATCAGACCGTCGAATGGTTTGAAATCGACGAGATTGTCGCTAACGGTGGATTTCTGCTGGATGTGCGGACTCCGGTTGAATTCAGCGCCGGTGCCATCAAGGGTGCCGTCAATATCGAATTAGATACATTAAGAGACCGCATTGAAGAAATTACGATCGCCAAGGATACACCTATTTATGTGACCTGTCAGGTCGGTCAACGGGCTTACCTGGGAATCCGAATTTTAAAAGGTCACGGTTTTACCAATGTCTTTAATTTATCGGGTGGTTACAGCACCTACAAAACCGCCCACTACCAACTGGCTCAGCCCGATTTCACCGTGGGCGAATGTGTCCCCAAGAAAGACGAATCCGGTGACGGTAATGTCGATCAGGGTGGCGATGGCAACCAGGTGATTAAGAAAAAAGTTGACGTCACCGGACTCCAATGTCCAGGTCCCTTAATGGCCACTTATGAGGCGGTTCAAAGTATCAATGCCGGTGATCTGGTTCAGATTATCGCTACTGATTTTGGATTTGTCAGCGATATTAAAAGCTGGTGTGAAACCAATGGACATACCCTGGTGTCACAGGAAACCCAAGGAAAAAGTTATATCAGCGTGATTCGAAAAGGCGATGCCGGGGAGACCTGCAGTCTGATGCCAGCCGTATCCACCCAGAAAAATGCCACCCTGGTGGTCTTCAGCGGAGAGTTGGATAAGGTCTTAGCATCAATGATTATTGCCCAGGGGGCAGCAGCTCAAGGCAAAAACGTCACCCTCTTTTTCACTTTCTGGGGACTGAATGCCCTCAGAAGAAGAGATGGGAAGGGTCACAACAAGACCTTTATCGAAAAAATATTTGGCGCCATGATGCCAAAAGGAGCGGCCAGATTGCCGCTATCGATGATGAACATGTTAGGTGCCGGCCCGGTAATGATCAAGGGCATTATGAAAAAGAAGCACGTGGATGATCTGGATACCATGATCCAAAAAGCCCAAAAAGCAGGGGTTCGTTTCATTGCCTGCACCATGAGTATGGATCTGATGGGAATCAAGGAAGAAGAACTGATTGACGGGATCGAGTATGCTGGGGTCGGAACCTATATCGCCAGCAACGAAAATGCCGGAACTACCTTATTTGTATAAAAGAGAATTGGATTAATTCAGACTATATTATCGATACAATCATACAGGCTGTTGCAGAATAGAAACTTCTGTAACAGCCTGTTTACATAACTTAATCAAAACTTTATTTCATCATTGACTGGGTGATTAACCATGCTTTCATTTGTAAAGATCGTGAATTTATGATAAAATACAGATGGAAGGAAGTGAGTAAAATGCCAAAGTATTGTCCTAGATGTACTTACATTTTGAGTATTGACGATACAAAATGCAGTTTTTGCGGCATGGTAATAACAACGGGAATCGTTGTTAATGAAAAGTTCGCTGATGAATTCCTTAAAGAGGAAATGACAGAAAAAACAAGTTTTCCAAGAGGCTTTCTGGATGGCGGTAGGGATATGTTGCCGGTCATAGAAACAAAACAGCTTCAGACCGATGATGAAGTGCTGACCGATGAAATGATCGCAGACGAAATTATTGGCGACAAGTTATTCAGCTCTGAAACTGAAAAAGGTTTTGAAGTTGAGAGTATGTCAAGAGGATTATTGGATCAGGGCAGAGAAATGACAGCTGCCGTTGAAACCCGAATTCTGACAGCAGACGATGAGCTTTTTGCAGAAGAAATGATCGGAGATGAAATCATAGCTGATGGATTTATGGCACAGAAGAATCGACCAAATCTTCCCAAATCGATGCGGCTGTGATGAGTGAGAGATGACTAAATGATGAATAAGCAAAATAAGGTCGTAAAAAAAATGAAGTGTCCAGTAATACACTTATCTGACTACACTAATTGTTACAGGCAATTGGAAGTAATTTTTCAGATAATGATAGACCGGACACTTTTTTTATGGAAAAAAGCAAAAGAAGTTTGACAATGTTAGATAATCGTACTATAATTAAGAAAGAAATTATTAGTTAGGAGTTATTCTTAATCATGAAAAATAAAAAGATCCAAATGTATACAGATGTGATCCGTGGTGCCGGATTAAAAGCTACACCGCAGCGAATCAGTGTGTTAAAAGTTTTGTCAGAAATGACCTCGCATCCTAGTGCCGACATGCTGATGGACGCCCTGGAAAATCAAGGATATGTAATGTCGGTAGGGACGATTTACAATATCCTGGAAACATTCTCTGAAAAAGGCCTAATTCTAAAACTGAAGGATAATCAGGAAGTGATGCGTTTTGACGCAAATACACAATTTCATGTGCATATATATAACAAGGAAAACAATGGCATCTGTGATTACTACGATCCCGAACTGGAAATTCTACTCGCTGATTATTTCAAAAATAAATTGCCTGAAGATGTTTCCCTGAACCGCATGGAAGTGTCACTTTTTGCCTGATCAAAATTAAGAAAGCAACTCTTAATCTAGCAGTAAAAATGAATAAACTTTAACATCTAAAAAGCCTGATGCTTTGGTATCAGGCTTTTTAATTTTTTTGGACTATTCAAAATGACAAATTTTTACCATGAATCATTCTTGACAAATATTTATTCCGGATCTATAATTAAAACATGATTTTAATAAGAGTGATTCTTTTAAAGATACTAGTTAATTTAAAATCAGTTGAAATTTTATAATAAATTATTGGAGGCACATATGAATTCAAATTTTAGCTGTAAAACCTGTGCAAGTGCGGATCAAAAACTGGAAACCTTCATTTCCAATCTCAGTGTCGATACATCCCATCACCGAATGGAAGGACAAAGTGTCAAATGTGGTTTCGGATTACAGGGGATCTGCTGCCGTCTCTGTTCCAACGGGCCATGTCGAATCACCCCGGACGGACCCAAAGGGGTTTGCGGTGCTACCGCTGATACCATCGTTGCCAGAAACTTCCTGAGAGCTGTTTCAGCTGGTTCGGGATGTTATATTCATATTGTCGAAAACACGGCACTGATGCTCAAGAAAACAGCAGCCAGCAAAGGCGTACTAAAAGGCAAGGTGGCGTTGGCAAAACTGGCAGATATCTTTGAAGTGGCTGAAGCTGATGAACATGTCCGTGCCGAAAAAATAGCCGATATGGTCTTAGCCGATTTATATAAGCCTGACTATGTAAAAATGGAACTGGTTGAAAAAATGGCCTATAAACCGCGTTTCGATCGTTGGAAAGAATTAGGGATACTGCCAGGGGGAGCAAAATCCGAGGTTTTTGCAGGAGTCGTTAAAACATCCACCAATCTCAATTCCGATCCTGTCGATATGTATCTGAATTGCTTGAAACTGGGTATTTCCACCGGCCTTTATGGTTTAACACTGACTAATCTGTTAAACGACGTGATGCTGGGCGAACCATCCATCCGCTTGGCGCCAGTCGGTTTACGGGTCATTGATACCGATTATATCAATATCATGATCACCGGCCATCAGCATTCCATCTTTGCCTACTTACAGGATCGGCTGATTCAGGACGATGTCATCGAAAAAGCCAAAGCGGTCGGTGCCAAAGGGTTTAAACTGGTCGGATGTACCTGTGTTGGTCAGGATCTGCAGCTACGAGGCGAACATTATAAAGAGGTATTCAACGGCCATGCCGGCAACAATTTTACCAGCGAAGCGATTCTGGCCACTGGCGCTATTGATGCAGTATTATCGGAGTTCAACTGTACCTTACCGGGGATCGAACCAATTTGTGATGAATTAAAAATTAAGCAGATCTGTCTTGATGATGTTTCCAAAAAAGCCAATGCCGAAATGAAGCCATTTGTTTTCGAAGAAAAAGAAACCCAAAGCAATGAAATTATCGATGCAGTGATCGAATCGTATCAAGCCAGACGAGCGGTTGTTACTCTGAACATGGCTGCTGACCACGGAAACGATGATACCTTAACTGGTGTCAGTGAGGGTTCGCTGAAATCATTCCTGGGAGGAACCTGGAAACCACTGATCGATCTCATTGTCAAAGGAGAAATCAAAGGGATTGCTGGCGTTGTCGGATGTTCCAGCTTAACTGCCGGCGGCCATGATGTGCTAACTGTTAATCTGGTCAAAGAATTGATTGCCAAAGATATTCTGGTCTTGTCAGCCGGCTGTTCATCTGGAGGCTTAGAAAATGTCGGTTTGATGTCACCTTCAGCAGCATCCCTGGCCGGACCAAAATTGCGAGCTGTCTGTGAAAGCTTGGGGATTCCACCAGTCTTAAACTTTGGCCCATGTCTAGCCATTGGCCGTCTGGAGTTGGTCGCTACCGAACTGGCCGAAGCCATTGGTGTTGATTTACCACAATTACCACTGGTTTTATCAGCGCCACAATGGTTGGAAGAACAAGCTCTGGCCGATGGTGCCTTTGGTTTAGCGCTAGGACTACCGCTCCATTTAGGATTGCCACCGTTTGTTACCGGTAGCCCCGTGGCTGTTCAGGTGTTCACCCAGGATATGTTAAACCTGACTGGCGGACAACTGATCATTGATGACAATGCCAAATCAGCGGCCGAAACTCTGGATGCGATCATTGAAAAGAAACGCAAGGAATTAAACATCTGAGGAGGTGTAATCATGAAACGAATCATCATTGATCGCGAAAAATGCGATGGCTGCCTGAATTGCAACATCGCCTGTATCAGTGCCCATGAGGAAGGTAGTAATTTTTACACCGTAAATATGCAAAGTCCTGATGCGGAAACCCGTAACTTTATTAAATTTGATGCCCAAAAGGGATACCTGCCGATTTTCTGCCGTCACTGTGACGAACCGGAATGTGTGCTGTCCTGTATGAGTGGCGCCCTTGAAAAAGACCCGTTAACCGGGCATGTACAGTATGATGAAAGTAAATGCGCAGCCTGCTACATGTGCGTGATGAACTGCCCCTATGGGGTTTTAAAACCAGATAAACGAGCCCGGACCAAGGTCATTAAATGTGATTTCTGCGATGATAAACCGGATGGACCCAGCTGTGTCAAAGCCTGTCCCAAGAAAGCCATCGAAGTGAAAGAGGTAAGCCTATGAAAATCGTTATTATCGGCGCCAGCGCAGCCGGAATCAGCGCGGCCAAAACAATCAAAGCCTCAGAACCGGATACCGAAGTGGTGATTATCTCTAAAGAAGACAGCATTCACTCCCGTTGTATGCTCCATAAATTTTTGGGTCATGAACGAGACGCTAAAGGAATCAGTTTTATCGCTGACGACTTCTTTGAAACGAATGGGATAACCTGGCATAGTAACACCACCGTGATTGGCCTGGATGCACAGAAAAAGACGGTAAAAACCCATGATAATCAGGATATCGGCTATGACAAGCTACTGATTGCCACCGGCGCTGCCTATTTCATCCCGCCGATCCCAGGACTCCGCGAGGCAAAAAATGTCTATGGATTCCGTGACTTAAAAGATGCCCAGTTGCTGGATAGCGAATGCAACACCGCTAAAAACGCGGTGGTTATCGGTGCTGGTCTGGTTGGCATGGACGCTGCAGTAGCGATGCTTATGCGGGGCTTAAAGGTAACGGTGATTGAAATGACCCCGGCGGTGATGAGTTTACAGCTGGATCAAAAATCTGCTCAAGCTTACCAGCAGCTGTTTGAAGAACACGGAGCGGCGTTTATTTTAAATGATAAGGTCGTTTCCGTCGATGTCGATGAAGTCGGGCGGGGAAAAACAATCCATCTGGCCAGTGGCAAAGCGGTTCCTGCCGATGTCATTGTGATTGCGGCCGGCGTGCGACCCGCCTTTAGCTTTACCGAAGGATCAGGGATTGCGACCAACCATGCTATTCTGGTCGGGGATGATCTTAAAACAAATATCGACGATATTTATGCAGCTGGCGATGTTACCGGAATGGCCGGGATCTGGCCCAATGCCATGAAACAGGGACGGATTGCCGCAATTAACATGCTGGGCGAAAAACTTTTGTATGAAGATCGTTATGCCCTTAAAAATACGGTTAATTTCTATGGACTCACGACCTTGTCCCTGGGGAATATCAACCCGGAACCGGAAGAAAACTGTAACATCTTTATACGCGAAGACCGCCATAATTATCAGAAAGTCATCATCAAAAATGGAATCATCCAGGGCGTCATTATCCAGGGAAATATCGCTGGTACCGGATTCTGGCAATACCTGATCAAAAATAAAATCGATGTTTCCGGTAAAAACAAAGATGTCTTCAGCTTGAGCTATGCCGATTTTTATGATCTGAATCAGGACACCGGGGAATATAACTACGCTGTTTAAATGATAAAGTCTCAAAAAACTTAAGACTTTGGCGAACTGCTTTTCATTTTATTTCATTTGGTGTATACTACATTGAAGTAAAAATTAAATGAAATTTTTGGAGGAATTATGTCAGAAACAGCAAATCCAATCGTAAAAATTGAAATGGAAAATGGCCAGACAATAGAAGTGGAGCTCTATCCGGAAGTTGCCCCGATAACCGTAGAAAACTTTTTAACCTTAGTCAATGATGGCTTCTATAACGGATTAATCTTTCATCGGGTCATTCCCGGTTTTATGATTCAGGGCGGATGCCCCCAGGGTAGCGGTATGGGTGGTCCAGGACACACCATTAAAGGCGAATTCTCTGGCAACGGTGTCGTTAATGATCTAAAACATGTTAAGGGAGTAATCTCCATGGCTCGTTCCGGGATGCCAGACTCTGCCGGTTCCCAGTTTTTTATCATGGTCGATGATGCGCCATTCTTAGATGGTCAATATGCGGCTTTTGGTAAGGTGATTTCAGGAATCGAAACAGCCGATGCAATCGTTGCGGTAGCTCGGGATCGATCAGATAAACCGCGCGAAGATCAGGTGATTAAGAAAATTGCAGTTGTATCCTGAATTATATTTTGAAATCATCATGTTTTTATGATAAAATAAAATAAAAAGGATGTGAGCGCAATGGCAAAGTATTGTCCAAAATGTTACGCCGGTATCGGTCCAGATGATGTCGTTTGTGGTAATTGTGGTAATGTGCTGAAGGAAAATGCTGGTGGGGAAGAAGATTTCACTGCGGGCGTTTTCGACAACGAAAACCGTTCTCATGATATTTCCGGAAAAGAGATTCTCGGGGAAACCCCAGATGAGGAAATCTTATCCCACGAAATTGTCGAAGATGAAATCATAGCTGATGGTATTGTGGAGGAAGAGATCATTATCTCGGAAACCATCATAACCACTCCCGAACCTACGCAAACTTCGTCTCAATATCAGGCACCGCCGCAACGTCAGGCAGCCGCAGAAAACACCGAAGTGCCGATGACGTTGGGTGACTGGATGCTGACCCTGTTGCTGTTGTACTTACCGATTGTTAATATTGTCATGCTAATTATTTGGAGCGTTGATTCTAAAACCAGCACCACCAAAAAACACTTTGCCTGGGCAACATTGATCTTTATGGGAATCGGTATCGTTCTTTCCATCATCTTCTCCAGCATTGTGATGGCCATTGTCGCATCCATGATGCAGACTATGTATTATTAAACATCACCGCAATAACAAAAAGAACCGTCTGATGACGGTTCTTTTTGCATGCACGAATATTAATTGAAGTTTAAATAAAGCTTTAGTATAAAGCAAAGATCAATAATCAACCGGATCTTCAACGCAGCTGATAATGGCGTTTTTAAATGCTTCACAAGCGGTTCGACAATTGGATTGGGTACCGGTCAAAATAGCGCCGCTCAGATTTGAGTTGGTCGGGGGGCCGAAGAATTTAACCACTTCCACATCGGCAACCGTTAAAGCCTCGTCGATCCCGACAACCCCTTCAAGAGCTGGGGCAAACAGGAAAGCTATCGATGAACCAATCGGCAGACCGTAGGTTTTTGAAAAATACTTGCCGATTTTAGGAACCAGTTGGGCATAAATCAGGTTACTGTCATCGTCATTGACGCTGTAGACGCTGGCTTTGTTTTCGGCATAGTCCCGGATATAGCGCAATCCGCTTTCCACGTCAGAAACTGTCGGTCCGGTGATGACCCCAAAAACCTGACCGTCATTGATTCCGGCACCGGCACCGTAAAGGGTTTTAATGTAAACAACATCGACGTTTGATGTTTTGGTGGCTTCATCGGCAGCACAGTAACCCACACCGTCGTATTGGGTAGTGAAAATTCCGATATCAATACAGCCCTCCGGTAAATCAAACTCTTCCAACATGATGTCTTCAACAGCGGTTAACATTTTACTATAAACAAGTTCGCATTTAATTCTATCTCCAGTCATGGCATCAACTCCTTTTCTGAATTTTTGTAGGTTTCTACATATGGTTGATAATATCATCATTTCGGCTCCGGGTAAATAAAAAAAAAGCAGAACAACGGGTAGTTATCTGCTTTTTTCATTGATCGATCCGGTTGTTTTTAAATAATTATTCGGTAATGGTTTCGATCGCACCGTATTTGCGAAAGCGTTGGTAACGGTATTCCGTCAATTGTTGATGATCCAAAGCCTGATTTTTTTGAAAACATTTGTACAAGCCGATTTTCAGTTCCCGATAAACATTTTTAAAATCACGATGATTTTCGGAAATGATCTTATCGACGACCTGGAGTTCCAGTAAATTCTGAGCGGTCAGCTTCAGACAGTTGGCGGCTTCTTTGGTTTTGGAAGCATCCTTCCAGAGAATACTGGCGCAACCTTCAGGAGAGATCACCGAGTAAATGGCGTTTTCCAGCATCCAGACCTCATCGGCCACCCCCAGTGCGAGAGCCCCGCCGCTGCCGCCTTCGCCAATGACGATGGACAGGATCGGCACCTTAAGGCCCATCATTTCCATCAGATTGTTGGCAATGGCATGACCCTGACCCCGTTCTTCGGCACCGATGCCGCAAAATGCGCCAGAGGTATCAATTAGACAGACAATCGGTCGATTAAATTTCTCGGCCAGCTTCATCTGCCGCAGGGCTTTTCGGTAGCCTTCGGGATGGGAAGAACCGAAGTTACGCTTGACCCGGGACTTTGTAGTTTTACCCCGTTCCTGAGCAATAACCGTAACCGGCATGTCCATCAGCATACCTAGACCGGTAATCATCGCCGGATCGTCACCAAAACAGCGATCACCGTGAAGCTCAATAAAATCGGTGAACAGATTATCAATAAAATCCTGTCCCGTCGGGCGGGTCTTTTTACGAGCCAGGGCAACCCGTTTATATGCTTCCATTTTGATCACCGCCTTTGGGAATTCCATGAAGGGTTAATAACCGCTTCACCGTTTCTTTTTGGATACTGCGGGGGACAATCGCATCAACAAATCCTTTTTCCAGTAAAAATTCGGCTCGCTGAAAGCCTTTTGGCAATCGCTGACGAATGGTCTGTTCAATCACCCGGGGGCCGGCAAAGGCAATCAGGGCTTCCGGTTCGGCCAGAATAATATCGCCTTCCATGGCAAAACTGGCTGTCACACCGCCGGTGGTCGGGTCGGTCAGTACCGTCAGGTATAACAGACCGGCATCACTGTGACGTTTGACCGCGCCACTGGTTTTTGCCATCTGCATCAGCGCCAGCATCCCTTCCTGCATCCGGGCTCCGCCGGAAACGGTATAGCCAATCATCGGCAGACGATGCTTCAGGGCATATTCAAAGATCAGGGTGATTTTTTCACCGACTACCTGACCCATGCTACCCATCATAAAAGTAGCTTCCATGACGAATAGCGCAACCTTGTGACTGCCAATTTTTCCAGTTCCAATGATGACCCCTTCGTTTTCGTGGCTGAACAGGGTGGCCTGCGCCAGTTTTTCGTCGTATCCGGGAAATTCTAGTCGATTGGTTGAAGACAGCTCGTGATACTGTTCGACAAAGGTATCCTGATCAATAATCATATTCAGCCGCTGTCGGGCATTGATGCGAAAATGGTGACCGCATTTAGGGCAGACATGGAAGTTGTTTTCTAAATCTGAAGTGAAGCTCAATTGTTTACAGGACGGACAGCTCCGGCACAGTTCCGAGGGAATGGCCGGATCCGTTTTGCGTTTAATTCGATGCTGGGCTTCCAGTTCATTTTTAGGCTTTTTAAATAGACCTTTATTTAGCATTTAAAACCTCCATTTCTATTTCGCCAAGGGTTTGCCGAATTCATTTTCCATAAAATCGGTATAATAGTCGCCCTTAATAAATAAGGGATGACTGAGAATATCCAATTGCACCTGGCTGGTGTGGTCGATGCCTTCAATCACCAGTTCGCACAAGGCGGCCTTCATTTTGCGAATCGTCAGCTCCCGGGTTTTGGAATGGACAATCAGCTTGCCAACCATCGAGTCATAATAGGGCGGGATCGAGTATCCTTGATAGAGCAGGGTATCAAAACGCACCCAGGGACCGCCGGGAACATGCAGAAAACTAATGGTTCCGCAGTTTGGCCGGAAATCCAGCAGCGGATTTTCGGCATTGATCCGGCATTCGATGGCGTGACCCTGAATATGGACATCCTCCTGACCAAAGGTCAGCGGCAATCCGGCGGCAATCCGGATCTGCCATTTGACAATATCCACCCCGGTGACCATTTCGGTAATCGGATGTTCAACCTGTAGCCGGGTGTTCATTTCCATAAAATAAAAATGACCCTGGGCATCCATTAAAAACTCAATGGTACCGGCATTTTCATAGCCAATGGCCAGTGCTGCCTGACGGGAAACTTCCATCATGGCATGGCGGATTTCCGGAGTCAGGGAAGGGGAAGGGCTTTCCTCCAATAGTTTTTGATTTTTACGCTGGATTGAGCATTCCCGTTCGCCCAGAGCAACGACATGCTGTTGCTGATCGCAAAGCAGTTGAATTTCGATATGTTTAACCCGGGTTAAAAACTTTTCCAGATAAACGCCATCGTCATTGAAAGCATTTTGCGCTTCTTGTCGAGCCAGGGAATATTCGTTGAGAAAATCTTCGGATCGTTCGACCAGCCGGATCCCCTTGCCACCACCGCCGGAACGGGCTTTGACTAACAGCGGATAGCCGATTTCATCGGCTCTTTGATGAGCCTCAGTTGGATCGTTAAGAATATCAGTGCCGGGCACTATCGGTACCCCGGCAGCAGCCATGGTAGCGCGGGCTTGATCCTTGTCGCCCATTTTCTGGATGATTTCCCAGGTCGGGCCGATAAAGGCGATGCCGCATTGGGCGCACAGCCGGGCGAACTTGGGGTTTTCCGAAAGCAGTCCATAGCCGGGATGGATGGCTTCTGCTCCAGTCAACACCGCTGCTGATAAGATCGCTGAGATATTCAGATAAGAGTCAGTAACCGCAGCCGGGCCTATACAAATACTTTCATCGGCCAGGCTTACATGGAGGCTGTTTTCATCAGCGGTGGAGAAGACGGCAACGGTGGCCACGCCCATTTCTTTACAGGCGCGGATAATCCGCAGGGCAATTTCGCCCCGGTTGGCTATCAGTATTTTAGAAAACACAGCCGCCCTCCTTACTCAATCAGGGCAAAAGAGAAGTCTCCCACCACGGCAACCTTGCCATTGACCGAACCGGAGCCGCTGGCAAAATAAAAAGGCGCCTTGGACCGGGTAATACTGCAGGTGATTTCAATGGTATCACCGGGGAAGACCTTTTCTTTAAACTTTACCTTATTCAGACCGGTAAAGTAGGGCGTCTTGTTGGTACCATCCAGATCGGCCATTAAGACGCAGCAGGTCTGGGCCATAATTTCACAAAGAATAACACCGGGTACGACCGGGTTTCTAGGGAAATGACCCTGCAAAAAAAACTCATCGCCTTTAACGGTGTAGCGTCCGGTGGCGGTGGCATCATCTATTTTTTCAGCCTCGTCAATCAGGAGCATCGGCTCCCGGTGAGGCAGGATCTTCTTTAATTCATCACGTTTCATTCTGATTTCCTTCTGAATTTATATAAAATTCTGTTTAGTAATTTTTCAGACCGTTAACATAATTTAGCCGTACCGATCAGGATCGGTACGGTGTGGTTGGCAATAAAATACCGTACCGACCAATTGTTAATCTGTTGTTCGCCGCAGAATCGAACAGGTTTGTCAACCTGTTCGCTCCGATGCGTACAACATGATGTAACAATTGTCGGTACTGGGTTAGTAACGATGTCTAAAATCTAGTCTTCGACAATGCGATAGAGTACCTGGCCGAATTCAACAACCTGGCCGTTGCCGACGCAGACTTCCATAATGGTTCCGGGAGTTTCAGCGGTAATTTCGTTCATCAGTTTCATCGCTTCAATAATACAAAGGGTATCACCTTCTGCAAAGCTCTGACCCTTGACCACATAAGCTGGTTTATCCGGCTGACTGCTTTGGTAAAAGACCCCAACCATTGGCGATTTTATTTCTTTCCAATGGGCAGTTTCAGCAATCTCAATGGCTTCCGCCGCCACCGGCTGGGTATGATGGGGAAGTGATTCAGTTGCTGTCATCTGGGGTTCTGGAAAGGTAATCCCAGATGCTTGCGTCGATCCGATTTCCCGTTTTATTTCAATTTTCAAGTTTCCCTGATCAAGAGCCAGACTGGTGAGTTTTTCTTCAGACATGATTCTGGCCAGAGCCTGTATGGTTTCTATATTTAATTCCATGGCTTATTCTCCTCTATCTAACAAATGCCAGACAAGCATTGTGACCGCCAAATCCAAGGGAGATGGACAGGGCAACGTCACTCTGGACGACCCGTTTTTCATTGGGAACATAATCCAGATCACAATCCGGATCAGCTTCTTTGTAACCGATGGTGGGGGGGATAATGCCATCTTTTAAGGCCATTACCGAGGCAATCGCTTCGATGGCTCCGGCTGCCCCCAACATATGGCCAGTCATTGATTTGGTGGAACTGACCAGGGTGCGACTGATATGTTCGCCCAGGGCATTTTTAATGGCGATGGTTTCTGATTTATCATTAAGTGGGGTGCTGGTGCCGTGGGCGTTTACATAAATCTGAGCTTCCTCAAACTTAATGCCCGAACTGACTGCTTCGGCCATCGCCAGGCTGATAGCCCGGGTGCCGCCAATGGCGTCGGGATGGGGGGCAGTAATATGATAGGCATCACAGGTATTGCCGTAGCCGACAACTTCGCCATAGATTTTGGCACCGCGGTTCAGGGCTGATTCCAGTTCTTCCAGAACCAGTGCCCCAGCTCCTTCACCCATAACAAAACCACTGCGATTTTTATCAAAGGGAATGGAGGCCCGGGCGGGATCATTCACAGTTGTCAGGGCCGTTAAATTGGTGAAGCCGGCCACCGACAGAGGTGAAATGCTGGCTTCGGTGCCGCCGGCAATAATGGCATCGGCATAACCGTGCTTAATACTTCGAAAGGCTTCTCCAATCGAATGAGTGCCGGTGGCACAGGCTGTGACAATCGGTAGACAGGGGCCCTGGGCATTATAGCGAATGGCGATGGTACCGGCAGCAATATTTGAAATCATCATCGGGATAAAAAAAGGCGAAATCCGGCTGGGGCCTTTGGTATCCATTTTATGGCATTCATCAATAAAGGTATGAATGCCGCCAATGCCGGAGCCGATATAAACACCCAGTCGGGTAGGATCCACATGAGCTTGGACACCACTGTCCTCCATCGCCTGGACGGCCGCACCAATACCATATTGGGTAAATAGATCGGTTTTTCGGATTTCATTTTTTTTAATATAGTCAAGGGGTTCAAAATCATGAACCTCGCCTGCAATTTTCACTTTTAAGTCAGTGGTATCAAATTTCTTAATAAAATCGATGCCACATTTTCCGTTTTTCAGGTTTTCCCATAAAAGATCTACAGTGCTACCCACGGGAGAAACGGCACCACATCCTGTTATAACAACTCGTCGATTCATTGATTACTCCTAAATATAGAGACCGCCATCAACTTTAATGACCTCTCCTGTAATATAGCCTGATAAATCGCTACTTAAATAAACGCAGAGATTGGCGATGTCTTCGGCCTGTCCTAAACGTTTCAAGGGAATTTGTTTGAGAATTTCTGCTTTAATTTCGGGTTTTAATTCTTTGGTCATATCAGTATCGATAAAACCCGGGGCAATCGCATTGCAGGTGACCCCCCGCATGGCCATTTCTTTAGCAGCTGACTTTGTCAGGCCGATAAGACCCGCTTTAGCAGCGGCATAATTACATTGTCCAACGTTGCCCATCAGACCTGAAACCGAGGAAATATTGATAATTCGGCCTTTGCGCTGTTTAAGAAGGTAGGCTCCAACATGTTTTGTCATATTGAAGGCGCCTTTTAAGTTGGTATTGATGACGCTGTCGAAATCTTCTTCTTTCATGGCGATTAATAACTTATCATTGGTAATGCCGGCATTATTCACCAGGATATCCAATCCCCCAAAGTCTTTAATGACCTGGGCTACCAGTCCTTTGGTGGCGTTGAAGTCAGAGACATCACATTGGTAGCTTTTGGCCTGAACACCCATCGCCAACAGTTCAGCGATAGTTTGCTCAGCATTTTTCTGACTGCCCCGGTACATAATAGCTACATTTCCATGAGCCTCGGCAATTTTAAGGGCGATGGCTCGGCCAATTCCTTTTGCGCCGCCGGTAACCAGCGTAGTTTTTCCTGTTAACATACAAAAGACCATTCCTTTCCGGCATTTTTTGCTTCAAGATAATCAGTCAATACTGTTTCAACGTGATAGCAGGTAACCGATTTATCTATTTTATTTATAAAGCCGCCCAAGGTTTTTCCGGGACCGCATTCAATAAAGGTGGTAAATCCATCGGCAATCATGTTGCGCATGGTTTGTTCCCATAACACCGGGTGATTGATCTGATGAAGAATGTAATCACGGATATCCACTGGAGATTCGGGGTAGGGTTTTGCATAAGCGTTGGAATAGAGGGGAATGGACCCTGCTAAAAATGTTAATTCATAAATTTTCTTTTCCAATAGCTTGGTCGCATAAGTCATAAAAGGAGAGTGAAAGCCGCCGGACAGTGTTAAGGGAATGCCCCGACCACCCAGCTCTTTCGCCCGGGTTAAAAACACTTCTTGATCATCTCTAAGCATGGCAACAACCAGTTGCCCGGGACAATTATAATTAACCGGGTAGCATTGGTTGAATTCTTTGCAGAGTGCCTCAACCTTAGCGTTGTCAAGTTTTAAAACCGCCACCATCGCCGCCGGGGTCATCTGAGACGCCTCATCCATGGCGTGACCACGTTTTTTAACAAACTTCAATCCGTCTTCCATTGATAGGACGCCGGACGCCACCAGACCGGTTACTTCCCCCAGTGAGAAGCCAGCGATCCCCTGGGCTTCGACCCCAACACATTTCAAGGCCGCCAGAGCCGCCAGTTCCACTGCAAAAATGCAGGGTTGGGTGTTCTGAGTTTGGTTGAGCGCTTCAGCCGGGCCCTCAAAGCAAAGTTTTGAGGTGCCGGGATGAACGGCATCAACCTGGTCGAAAATTTCCCGGGAGCATGGACTGAGTTCATAAAGGGGTTTGCCCATACCAACATACTGCGAGCCCTGACCGGGGAAGAGAAGTGCTATTTTACCCATTGTGTTCCTCCTTTTAAAACTGTTTCGGTTTCTTGAGCCAGTGTTAAAATAATTTCCTTCACGCTTTGTTTTTCTTTAATCATTCCAGCAATCTGACCAGCCATGAAGCAACCTTTTTGAGAATCACCTTCCTGAGCGGCAATGCGAAGCGCACCCCGACCGTATTCTTCCAGGACTTCTGGTGGCGTAGTGGGATCATTTTCGGCTTTAATAAAGTCTTTGGAAAAGGTTGTTTTTAGGGAACGCACCGGATGACCCAATGACCGGCCGCTGAGGGTGGTATCAATATCTTTGGCTTTAATTATTTTATCTTTATAATTTTCATGGATGTTGGTTTCGTGGGCAACTAAAAAACGAGTGCCCAGTTGAACGCCCACTGCACCTAGCATTAAGGCAGCGGCAATGCCCCGGCCATCGCCAATTCCGCCAGCGGCAATCACCGGAATCGAAACGACGTCACAGACCTGGGGAATTAATGGCATGGTGGACATTTCACCGACATGTCCACCGGATTCGCCGCCTTCGGCAATCACTGCCGTGGCGCCAGCCCGTTCAGAAAAGCGAGCCAATCCGGTGGAAGGTACCACCGGGATGACCTTGATGCCGGCTTCAATCCATAGCTTCATGAACTTACCCGGATTACCGGCACCAGTTGTCACAACTGGTACCTTTTCGTCAATCAGAACCTGGGCAATTTTGTCGACGTGGGGATTCATCAGCATCACATTGACACCAAAAGGTTTATCGGTCAAGCTTTTGGCCTTCTGAATTTCACTTCGCAGCCAATTTTCATCGGCGTTCATTGACGAAATAATCCCTAAACCACCTGCATTTGACACGGCAGCCGCAAGCTGAGCATCGGATATCCACGCCATTCCTCCTTGAAGGATGGGAAATTCAATGTTTAAAAGATCGCAGAGTGGTGTTTTAATCATGTTATTTCACCTAAGCGATTGCTTTTTCGATCAGCGTTACCACATCACCGATGGTCTTGATTTCGCCATCCATTTCAATGCTGGTATCAAAGGCTTCTTCAATTTCCATGACCAGTTCCACGGTATCCAGAGAATCCAGTTCCAGTTCTTCAAAGGTTGATGCTGCTGTTACTTCCAGATCTTGCTCATCTTTATAATTCCGTAAAATTTCCACTACTTTTTCTAATACCATTTGATTAATCCTCCTAAGATTTTAAATAAATTTTTACTTGAGATACCGTGCCGACCAATTGTTAATCTGTTACATACAACATGATCTAACAATTGTCGGTACTCCTTCAGAATTTTAGCTGAAGTCTTTTTTCGATTTAATTTTTTCTAACTACATTATGCCGTATGATGATCAGGCCCATTCGATGACGCAAGCGCCGGTTGTCAGGCCACCGCCGAAGGCGGTTAAGGCAATCCGGGTGCCGGTTTTGAATAGACCGTTACGGTTAAGTTCATCCAGCACCAGGGGGATACTGGCAGCTGAGGTATTCCCGCAACCATTGACTCTCAGGACAAATTTGTCCATCGGTAGTTTCAGTCGCTTGGCGGCTCCTTCGATAATCCGCAGGTTGGCTTGGTGGGGAATGATATAATCGATATCTGCCAGATCGATAGCGGCGGCTTTTGCTACTGAGCGTAAGTCACTGCAGATGGCAGCTACCGCAAAGCGATAAACTTCCGGCCCATCCATCAGTAGATAGGGAGCCGGGTTGGATTGGCTTTTGGTCAGGGGATGATTACCCTTAGGCCAGGGAATGCTTAAGGCATGCTGGTTTCCGACGGCGGTCAGCTGAATGGCTTTCAGGCTGTTGCCGCTGGCCAGCACGGCAGCACCGGCTCCGTCTCCGAAAAGAACAGCTGTACCGCGATCCTGCCAGTCCACCAGCTTGGACATAGCATCCACGGCAATGACCAGAATTTTCAAGTCAGCATTTCGGGAAAAATAAGCATCGGCCACATCCAACCCATAGACAAAGCCGGAGCAGGCAGCATTGAGATCAAAACTGGGGCAGGTCGCACCGAGCTGTTCCTGAATCAGGCAGGCCAGGGAAGGGGTAACGGTATCGCCGCCAAGGGTGGGGCAGATAATCAAATCAAGTTCTGCTGGTTTGATTTGGGCGTTTTCGAGGGCGTTCACACTGGCTTCCAGGGCAATATCTAAAATGGATTCTGCCACACAAATATGTCGCGCTTCGATGCCAGTTCTGGAAACGATCCATTCATTGGATGTATCCAGAAACTGAGCGAGGTCTTCGTTGGTCTGAATTGTTTTTGGCAATGCAGAACCGGTTCCGATAATTGTAAAGGACATTTGTTCCTCCAAGCATCAAGGCTCAGACGTTTGATTTTCGTCAGATAACCTTGATAATTTTTTTCTAAAAAAACCATTTAATTTCTCCATGCCGTGAAGTAAAACTTCTTTTTCTTCATCGGTCATTTCCTTTGAAATATCTTTCACCATTTTCACATGAAAATATTGGTGAATTTTATCGATCCGCAAACCTTTTTCGGTGAGCCGGACGTATACAACCCGTCCATCGGTATTGCTCTTCTCTTTCTTTACATACCCTTTCTTGACCAATTTATTGATAGCTACGGTCACAGAAGGGAGCGTAATATTAAGGCTTTGGGCAAGATCACTAATGGTTTTTCCATCATTTTCGTTTTTTCCCACATGCTCAACCAGATGCATTTCGTTGATTGATAAATCAATATTCGTCGATTGTTTGAGCAAATCCTCTTCAAATTTAAGAATATTATTGAATGTATCAACCAAAACGGCGTTGAGTTGGGAAGAAAAAGAGTCCACAGGGTCACCTCCAATAACGTTAGATTGTCTAACTAATTATAGCTCTAAAAAAAGATTTGTCAATAAAAGCACAAATTTTAGCCGCTTTCTTAGAACCCATTAAGATTAACAGACTTCTAAATCGCTGACTGATGCAGTTAATTTTAGTTATTTATTTCTTTCAGCAATTCATTCATTAAGGCTTCAACAGTCGTGATTTCAGCGATCTTATAGGCATTGGCTCCGCAAAAAACATATCCATTATCGAGATCACCCTCTTTTCCGGCAATCAGCGCCAGGCCGATACAGTAAGGAGCGGTTTTGTAATCACAGGATTTAATACAATTAATGGGGCAGTTTTTAGGATGGCGCAGCCCCGCTTTAACCTCTTCCAGAAAGCGGTTATGAATCGCCCGACCCGGTAAACCAGCGGGACTGACAATGATTTCAATATCGGTTTGTTTGGCATTGACGATGGCCTCTTTAAACGCCGGGGAGGCATCGCATTCGGCGGTGGCTACGAATCGGGAACCGATCTGCACCGCATCGGCACCAGCTGCCAGGGTTTCCCGGACATCGGCTGCTGTGGTAATACCGCCGCCGGCGATTAAGGGAATATGTCGTCCGACCAGATCTTCATAGGGTTTGATTTCTTCAAGGACGCCGGGAATCAGTGATGGCAGCGCTTGTTCAGCCAGCCGTTCCGGGGTGAGATCTTCATTTTTAAAGCCTAAATGACCGCCAGCCAGGGGACCCTCCAGGACAATGGCATCCGGAGCGACTTCATAATGACGCCACCAGTGTTTTAAAATCAGTTTGGCCACCCGTTTAGAAGAAATAATCGGGGCGATCTTGGTTAAGGAATTACGGGTTAGTTCCGGTAGCGTTAAGGGCAGACCAGCGCCGGCAAAAATAATGTCGTATCCGGTTTGCACGGCATCTTTGACCAGTTGCTCGTATTGGGTCAAAGCTACCATAATATTAATCCCAATGGGACGATTGCCGGATATTTCTTTAGCACGCTTAAAGTGATCCACCATGGCCTGCCGGTTCGCTCCTTTGGGATTTTTCTGATAGTCTGGGTAATCAGAGCCCATTTCGACACCAGATAAAACACCAAGACCGCCAAATTTTGAGACGTTTCCAGCCAGGTTGGAAAGGGAAATACCAATCCCCATGCCACCCTGGACGATCGGTTTGGAAAATTCCAGATTTCCAATATTAAATTGAGTTTTCAAAAAAAAACCTCCTCTGCAATTATTCTTGCGATTGGAGGTTATCATAGCATATTGAGAATAAATCTGTAAAGAAAAAGCTAAATCTCGGTGATTTTTTCAGGATTTTCCGGTTTTGTTTTAAGAAATAATGGCTTAACAAAAGACCACTTGGTTTCAGCAGTAAGGATCCCCACAAAAATGATCAGACAGCCCAAAAACATCAGGGAAGTAAAGTTATCGCCAAGGATAAGAATGGATAACAGGCTTCCGAAAACCGCTTCCAGACTGAGGATAATAGCGGCATGGGTGGAGTTGGTATATTTCTGAGCCACCGTCTGCCCTAAAAATGCCAGGAAGGTGCAGAATATCCCCAGATATAAGCCGTTCAAGAGACCGGGCACCGGGATGACCAGGGTAAATTCTCCGGAAATAAACACATAGGCCAGGGAAACCGCCGCTGCAAAGCCAAGTTGGATCACCGTCAGGGCAATGGGATCATGCTGTTTTGAGTAGATTCCCACTACCACAATATGACAGGCATATAAAAAGGCGCAAAGAACCGTTAAGGTATCCCCGGGATTGAAGGAAAACCCAACGGAAAAATCGATGGTCAGCAGGGCCAGTCCCAACAGCATAATGAAGGCCGCCACAAAATTGTACTGATCCGGCCGCTGTTTTTTGACCGCCCAATAAATAAAGGGCACCATAATGACATTGGTAGCTGTTAAAAAGGCCTGCTTGCCGGCCAGCATATATTGAAGACCAATCATCTGGGCGGCAAACGCAGTGAACAGAAAAAATCCGATCACACAGCCAGCCTTAATGGTTTCTTTAGAAACTTTTTTTAAATTTCCCCGAAAGATAAATCCAGATAACAGGGCGGCGACCGTAAATCTGACCGCCATCAGCATCATCGGCGTCATCGAATCCAGAGCATTTTTCGAAGCAACAAAACCGCTGCCCCAAACAAATGCCACCGCCACGAGACCCAGATCAGCGAAAAGAGATTGTTTTTTAGTTTTTTCCATGGTGACTTCCTTTCTAAGATACTTTATTAATTATAACTAAAAAGGTGATGGTTGGCAAAAATATTTTGGTTTCCCGGATTAAAATGAGTTATAATATAGGAAAAGTTTAAATATCACGTAAGGAAGAATAGATGAAACTTGTACTGGTAAGACATGTCGAAACATATGGAAATGTGGAGCATCGCCTCAATGGCCACACCGAATCTGACTATACCCCTCGGGGTGAGGCAATGAAAGAACTGTTAGTAGCAGAATTGATTGCGCTGGATGAGAAATTGTCATTTGATAAAATCTTTGCCAGTCCCACCTCCCGGGCTTTTAAAATCGCTCAGGCGGTGGGGAATTCAACTGGAAAAGAGATCCAGGTTGATCACCGACTCCGGGAGTTCAACTTTGGAATTTTTGAAGGGAAAACCCGGGACGAATGCATTGACATCTTTGCGACAGAGTGGGATCAATGGATGGCGAATTATAAAGATTACGCAGTGCCTGAGGGTCAGAGTCAACGGGAATATCATGATCTCTGCGCTGAATTTTTAGCTGAATTGAATGAGGGCGAAACGGTTTTAATGGTGGCCCATGGCGGCACGATCCATGGCATGCTTACGAACATGCTGAATCTGCCCCTTGACTGCAAATGGCATTTTGACATTAAATTGGGGAGTATTACCATAATTGATTTTAACCATGGTTTTGGCATGCTCTCGCACATGACAACCCCGCCCTATGATGAGCTGATCCCGGATCAAACAACATTGACGGATGCTAAAAAATCTGCCATGCGAGCCGCCGCAAGAGAAGAAGCACAAGCCAAAGCAGCGAACAAAAAAAAGAAATAAAAGACGAAAACCAGAGAGGAAATAATATGCTCGTAGTAGCTTATGATAATCGCAGTGATTTTGAAATAGCCGACACCATCCTGGAAGAAATAGAAGACGCCATGGCACGAACCCTGCTGGATCAGGAAATTGAAGTGGAATGTGAAGTCAGTTTTTCATTTGTCAGCGCCGCTGAAATAACAGCGCTGAACTCGGAGTATCGGGGCAAAGATTCAGTCACCGATGTGCTGTCCTTTCCCATGCATGAGGATTTTATCCTCCATCGGGAAGTGATCATTAAAGAGAATCCTTTTCTGCCCTTGCTGCTTGGAGATATTGTCATCTGCATCCAGCAGGCCGAAACGCAGGCCAAAGAATACGGTAACACCCTGACCCGAGAGCTTTCCTATCTGTCGGTGCATAGCGTTCTTCATCTGTTGGGTTATGACCATATGGCGAATGACGAAAAATCGGCGATGCGTCGGATTGAAAAAGAAATTATGGGTGACGACTAGATCGCCCACCCAAACGGAAACTGGCTTAAAATTTATCTTTATCCTAATCAGAAACAAAAGATCGGGAGGTGGGAAAGATCAGAAGAAAGTTAAAAAAGAGTTTTTCTTTTGCCATCCAAGGTATTTTATACACCCTAAAAACCCAACCCAACATGCGTATTCACTTTGGCGTCGGGTTTTTAGCCGTGGCCTTTGGTTTTATTTTTAAAATCGAAAATTATGAATGGCTGGCACTGGTAATTGTGATCGGCTTTGTTTTTATCCTGGAGATCATCAACACCGCTATCGAAACCCTGGTGGATCTTTATACCGAGGAATATCATCATCTGGCCAAGGTTGCCAAGGACACTGCGGCCGGCGCTGTTATGGTGGCTGCCATCATGTCGGTGTGCGTGGGACTGATTATCTTTTTACCGAAAATTATTAATTGGTTTTTTTAACCAGAGAAAGAATGTGAATTATGAACGAAAACTTTAAATCCGGATTTATCAGCATTGTCGGCCGCCCCAATGTGGGGAAATCAACCTTGCTTAATAATATTATGGGGGAGAAACTGGTGATCACTTCGGCCAAACCCCAAACCACCCGAAATGCCATCCGCTGTATTTATACCGATGAACAGGCGCAGATGGTCTTTATCGATACCCCGGGGATGCATCGCCCCAAAAACCGATTAGGCGACTACATGCAAAAAGCTGCCGAAAACACCGTATCCGATGTGGATGTAGTGTTGTATCTGGTTGAGCCGGAAACAAAAATCGGGCCGGGTGACCAGTATATTCTGGAAAAACTCAAGGCCAGTAAGACCCCGGTTATTTTAGTCATCAACAAAATTGATCTACTTCCCAAGGAAGATGTTTTAATCACCATTGCGGCCTATCAGAAATATGATTTCCTTAAAGCCATCATTCCCATTTCTGCCATTTCGGGGGATGGGGTCAAAGAACTACTGGATCTTATCACCGGACTTCTCAGTCCGGGACCGATGTTTTTCCCGGCCGATATGATCATTGATCAATCAGAACGCTGGATTGTTCAGGAGCTGATCCGGGAAAAACTCCTGAATCTTTTAAATGATGAGGTTCCCCATGGTATTGCCGTAGAAGTAACCGCCATGAAGCCCCGTAAAGGGAAAGACATCATTGACATCGAAGCTACCATTTTCTGCGAGCGAAAAACCCACAAGGGCATTCTGATCGGCAAGGGTGGTTCGATGCTGACCAAGATTGGCACTCAGGCCCGGAAAGATATCGAGTTTTTCCTGAAATCGCAGATCAATCTGCAGCTATGGGTGAAGGTGCGCTCCGATTGGCGGGATAAGAATTTTGATCTGAAAGATTTAGGCTATTTTGAATAAATCCTCTGGTTGGGAGAATTATGGCACTGATTAAAACAAAGGGACTGGTCATCAAAGAACAGCCCTATAAAGAACAGGATAAAATTCTGACCATCTTCACCGAAGATGAAGGCAAGATTCAATGCATTGCCCGGGGCGTCCGCCGTCAGAAAAGTGGCCTTCTGGCCAGCACCCAGATCTTTGCCTACAGTGAATTAGTTTATTATCCCGGCAAAAATTTTGGTATCATCAATCAGTCCAATTTGATCGAGGCCTTTTATCCGTTACGGAATGATCTGACCAAAATGGCATTGGCTTCTTATTTGCTGGATCTGATGTATAATGCCTACGAATTTTTCCAGAAAAGCCCGGAAATTTTAAAACTGCTCCTCCACGTATTATTTTATATATCTGGCGGAACAGCCAAAAACGACCTGGTTTTAGTGGGCGCCTTTCAGATGAAACTAGTCAGTTATTTAGGCTATCGTCCGGTTCTGGAAACATGCATGGTTTGCCAGAGTGATCATGATATAAGTCTCTTCAGCATTGAAAACAATGGGGTCATCTGCAGCGGTTGCCGGGAACAAACTGAGGGATATCTCTATAAGTTAAGCCCCGCTATGCTGGAACTGCTCCGGGATTTTTTAAGACAGCCGATTAAGCAACTCAAGGATCGGGAAGTCAACCCGGCGGAGGCGATAAAAATAAATGATCTGCTGGAACACTATATCGGTTACTGCATCGGAAAATCTTCCAAAGCCTATGCCTTTTACAAAACCATGCTCAACCCTCTAAATTAAAAGAAAATTCTAATTGTTATCATTAAAAAGATTGGAGAAAAGTATGAAAATAGCAATGACAATGGATGGAAATACACTGGTGTCAGCGGTGTCTTCTGAATTTGATACCAGCCCGTATTTGTTGGTAGTACATCGGTCAGAAAACGCCATCGAGGCAATAGAAGAAATCGGGGACTTAACCGCTGAGCAGCTGGCTCAAAAAATCATCGATTTGAACTGTGAAGGAATTATCACTGGTAATTTCAAAAGTCAGCAATCTTTTGATCTTCTGGCTGATGCCTGTCTGACCCGTTTTCTGGGAGCCAGTCATTCCGGTTGGGAAGCCCTTGAATTGATGAAGCAAAGAACTTTGCCATTAATCAGAAATTTCGAAGGCACCGAAGGATGTTCAGGCGAGCACCACTAAAATTACTATAAATTACAAACAAGAAGGAGACAATTATGGGAAATTACAAAATGGCACATACAATGATTCGGGTCTTGGATTTGGAACGATCCCTGGACTTTTATAAAGAAGCATTGGGTTTTGCGGAAGTGAAGCGCCGAGATGAACCAAGCTATGAATTTACCCTGGTATTTTTAGGTGACGGTAATCCCAATGGTCATCAGTTAGAACTGACCTATAACTATGGTCAGGTGGTTCCTTATGATTTAGGAACGGCCTACGGTCATTTAGCGGTACTTGTCGATGATCTTGAGGCTTCCTGGGCAGCCCACGAAGCTAAGGGTTATCAACCCACCCAGCCTAAAGGACTCAGCGGCGATGGCAAACCCCGTTACTATTTCATCACCGATCCCGACGGTTATAAAATTGAGATTATCCGGAATTAGATCAATCACTTAAAAAGTTCATGATTAAAAAAGAGAGGAATTCCCTCTCTTTTTTCGAATAAAAAACGCTCTCCCGACAATGCTATTTTGACGAAACAAGATGTTGAGTCTTCATCCCTAATGATTTGGATAAAGGTCTTGAAGCTTTTGACATCGAATATTTTATGTCATCATGGGTAAGAAATAATTGATACAGTTTATTAAAAAAAAGTACATTTTTAAAAATGGAGTTCCCATTGGAAAATAAACGAATAAAACTGGTTATCTTATCAATTGCATCACTTTTAATGATATCAATGACGGCTTCCTCAATTTTAGCAGATATCGGGCTTCATTTTACTAATGT
>NZ_JAUSPS010000072.1 GCF_030652775.1 Acetobacterium sp.
GATAAAACCGGTATTGTATCAATTGTTTTCTTTCGCATAATAAACCACCTTGTATATAAATGATAAGGTCATTATGCATCAAACGTTGAGAAAATGATAGCATTAATTTATTCATAGTATTTTATGCAACGTTGTACTAGGTTTTGATAACAAAAAAATAAGATACATTGTAGATTAACAGGAGATAATTGACTAAGTTGAACATACGATTAGTAGAAACAAAAGATTACGCCCGGGTATTGGAAATTTTGAACGAGGCCATCGCTGCTCGAAAATTTACCGCCCAGCTTTCACCGGCAACCATGGAGATGCGAAAAGACTGGTTTATTCATCACTCAGCGCCAAGACACCCAATGTTTGTGGCCGAGTTGGATGGTTACGTGGTCGGCTGGGTGACGCTCACCGAGTTTCGCACCGGTCGGGAAGGATTCCGCTTTACTTCAGAGATCAGTTATTACCTGGACAGCCGTTTTCATCGTCAGGGCATCGGTTCGATGCTGATGCAGCGAGCCATTGAGGCCGCCAGGGAAATCGGTTTTAGAAATCTGGTAGCGGTTGTTTTTGAGACCAATATCAGTAGCCGCAAGCTGGTTAAAAAGCATGGCTTCAGGTTGTGGGGACATATGCCGGATGCGGTTGATATTGATGGGAAAACCATTGGTTGTGATTATTGGGGATTAAAAATAGAAAAAGTGTAAATCCCACTTGATTATTTCCGGCGTTGCTGATATAATTTTAATGTTGTGCAAAAGGCTATACGCCTTTTTTTATTTGGACGAAAGCAACAATAAACTTGCTGTCAGTGGCAAAGAAAATCATGGATAATTATTAATGTTTTCATTGACAAAAATAAGGTTCACATGGTATTCTATGTTAGTGACTATGAAAATAGGGAACGTGTGCCTGCGTGTTCCTGCGGGTGTTGATATAAGGATGTAGGAGGTGCTGGAATGAGAGTAAAAGTTACTTTAGCATGTACAGAATGCAAGCAAAGAAATTACGATACCATGAAAAACAAGAAGAATAACCCTGATCGTTTAGAAGTGGATAAATATTGCAAGTTTTGCAAGAAGCATACACCACATAAAGAAACGAAATAATGGATAAAGAGGAATATCATGGCAACTAATAAGAAAACTAAAAATGCCAGTAGTAAACAAGGAAAAGAAAACACCCAACAACAGGCGCAAAAAACCGATGATAAGGCAGCAAACCTGGTAAAAGAGGAAAAGAAGACGCCTCAATCAACGGCAAAAAATGAGAAAAAACCACAAAAGAAGTCAAGCGAAAAAAGTAAGGAACCAAACATTTTTCAAAAAATGATCGGCTTTTTAAAAGGCGTACATCATGAACTGCGAAAAGTTACTTGGTTGACTAAAGATGAATTGATTAAGAAATCCGGCGTTGTCGCAGGAATTGTTGGGATATTCACTTTGCTCGTTTGGGTTGTTGATTCAGGATTAGGTGCACTTGCCGCGTTATTTATGAACATTTAGGTAAGGGAGAACCATGGATACTAATCAACACGAACAGGCTCAATGGTTTGTTGCACATACCTATTCCGGTTACGAGAATAAGGTAAAAGCAAGCATTGAAGCCACAGTAGAAAACAGAAATATGGAGGACGTGATCCTTGAGGTTCAGGTTCCCGTACAAGAAGTAGTGGAAAGCAAAAACGGCAAAAAAGTCGTTAAAGAAAAGAAACTATTTCCAGGTTATGTCATGATCAAAATGTTCATGACGGATGATTCATGGTATGTTGTCCGAAATACCCGTGGTGTTACCGGGTTTGTTGGTCCTGCTTCAAAACCTGTTCCGTTGTCCAAGGCTGAACTTAAGAGCATGGGCATTCGTCAGCAGCGTGTCGAAATCAGTATGCACGTTGGTGAAGAAGTGAAGGTAATTGAAGGACCACTTGAAGGTTTCACAGGAATTATTGAAGAAGTACATGCCGAGAAATCAAAGGTTAAGGTCAATGTTTCCATGTTTGGACGAGATACCCTCGCTGAACTGGGATTTGAACAAATAGAAAAAATAAACACTTAAGGAAAAAACTATTCTTCATGCTACTCCATTAGGAGAAAAAAAACTATAATAAAATGAAGGAGGTGTTATCATGGCAAAAAAAGTAATTGGTATGATTAAATTACAAATTCCTGCCGGTAAAGCAACACCAGCACCACCAGTTGGACCTGCATTAGGTCAACATGGGGTTAATATTATGGGATTCTGTAAAGAATTCAACGCAAAAACTGCAAATGACGCAGGGATGATTATTCCTGTTGTAATCACTGTTTATCAGGATCGATCTTACTCATTTATTACCAAAACTCCACCAGCTGCTGTTCTGTTAAAGAAAATTGCTGGCATTGAGTCTGGATCTGGCGTACCTAACAAAACTAAGGTAGCTAAGGTTACAAATGAACAATTAAGAGAAATCGCAACATTAAAAATGCCTGACTTAAATGCAGCATCTGTAGAATCAGCGATGAGAATGATCGCTGGAACCGCCCGTAGCATGGGTATCACAATCGAAGAATAATTTTAGAAGGTAGAAACACCTTAAGTGGGAGGGAAACCGCTATTACCACAAGGAGGCAAAGATGAAAAAAGGAAAAAAATATCAGGATTTGGTAAAAAGCTTTGATAAGCAAGAGTTATTTGAACTGGATGCAGCCATTGCACAGGTTAAGAAACTTGCAACAGCAAAGTTTGATGAAACAATTGAATTGCATGTTAAACTGGGTGTTGACTCACGTCATGCAGATCAACAGGTTCGTGGCGCAATCGTTCTGCCACATGGTACCGGTAAAACAGTTAAAGTTCTGGTTATCGCCAAAGGTGATAAATTGAAAGAAGCTGAAGAAGCTGGTGCAGATTTCTTTGGTGAAGACGATATTATCGATAAAATTCAAAAAGAAAACTGGTTTGATTTTGATGTAATGATTGCTACTCCAGACATGATGGGTAAAGTTGGTCGTTTAGGTCGAGTATTAGGACCTAAAGGTTTAATGCCTAACCCCAAATCAGGAACTGTAACCATGGATGTTGCAAAAGCTGTTGCGGATACAAAAGCCGGTAAGGTTGAGTATCGTTTAGACAAAACCAATATTATTCATGTCATCATTGGTAAAGCATCTTTTACCGAAGAAGCTTTACATGAAAACATGATGGTATTATTGGACACTGTTAAAAAAGCTAAACCAGCTGCTTCCAAGGGTCAATACTTTAGAAGTGTTACTCTGGCAAGTACCATGAGTCCTGGAGTTAAAGTCAACACAGGAAAAATCTAGGAGTTTGTTGCTTCTTTGAAGATAAACTCTGAAACGACTTGACATAGAAAATGACAAATGATACAATAGCATCGTTGTTAAAGACGCATTCATCCAGAGACAGTAGGTATGTAAATCCTACCGAGGTTGAAGAGAAAAAAGCTTAATGAATAATAGAGCTCTCTTCACGCTGTGGAGTGAGCTTTTTTGATACGATTTTATAAAGGAGGTGCAGATAATACATGCCAAAGATTGAAGTAAAACAAGTGATTGTACAAGAAATTGCCGAAAAACTTCGAAACGCCCAGACAGCGGTTCTCGTTGACTATCGTGGTTTGAATGTGGAAGAAGTAACTGAGTTACGTGCTTCGGCTCGTGCAGCAGGTATCGACTACAAGGTATATAAAAACTCAATGATGCGGTTCGCTGCTAAAGAAACCGGTTTTGAAGGTTTACTTGACGTTTTGGTTGGACCAACAGCCATTGCTTTCTGTGATACAGATCCCGTTGCTCCAGCAAAACTACTTAGCGAGTTTGCAAAAAAACATAAAGCTTTAGAAATTAAAGCAGGTATGGTTGATGGTAAGGTTTTAGACGTTCAAGGCGTCGCCGATCTAGCCGAATTACCACCACGAGAAGTACTGGTTGCCCAGGTTCTTGGTGGCTTAAACGCACCAATTTCAGGTTTTGTTAACGTACTTAACGGAAACATGCGTGGATTGGTTGTCGCATTAAATGCGATTGCAGAACAAAAACAAGCATAATTCAAAGACAAATTAAATTATAGAAAGAATATTTGGAGGTTTTATAAAATGGCAAGTGAAAAAGTAACACAATTAATTGAAGACGTAAAAGGTTTAACAGTATTAGAATTATCTGAACTGGTAAAAGCATTAGAAGAAGAATTCGGCGTTAGTGCTGCAGCTCCAATGGCTATGATGGCTGCTCCAGCTGCTGGTGGTGCTGCTGAAGAAGCAGAAGAACAAACTGAATTTGATGTAATTTTAACTGCTGCTGGCGATCAAAAAATCAAAGTAATCAAAGTTGTTCGTGAATTAACTGGATTAGGCTTAAAAGAAGCAAAAGCATTAGTTGATGAAGCTCCAAAACCAGTTAAAGAAGCTGCTACTAAAGAAGAAGCTGCTGATATTAAAGCTAAAATTGAAGAAGTTGGCGGAAGCGTCGAAGTAAAATAATTACTCGATAACCACTAAAAATCACTTGCTTGCGCAGGTGATTTTTTTGTTTAACAGACGAAGTCTGAGAAAGAAAAACAATGGGAAAAAAACAGACAAATCAAGTCAAGGAAATTACGCCCATGGCGGTGGATTTCCCCCAATGGTATACCGATGTTATCTCCAAAACTGAATTAGTGGATTATTCGCCGGTCAAAGGTTTTATGGTGATCAGACCCTATGGCTATGCGATTTGGGAGCTGATCCAGGGCGCTTATGATAAACGGTTTAAAGAAACCGGTCATGAAAATATGTATTTTCCACTTCTGATTCCAGAAAGCCTCTTAACCAAAGAAGCCGAACATGTCGAAGGGTTTGCCCCTGAGGTAGCCTGGGTAACCCATGGTGGTGGTAAAGAATTGGCCGAAAGACTGGCAGTGCGCCCCACCTCCGAAACGATCATATGTAGTATGTACTCAAAGTGGCTGAATTCTTACCGTCAACTACCGTATTTGTATAATCAGTGGTGTTCAGTGGTGCGATGGGAAAAAACCACCAGGCCATTTTTAAGAACCTCTGAATTTTTATGGCAAGAAGGTCACACGCTCCATGAAACCCCCGAAGAAGCCCAGGAAGAAACCATGAAGATGCTGGGAATCTACCGCGAAATTGCTGAAAGTCACCTGGCCATGCCAATGGTGGTGGGCCGAAAAAGCGATAAAGAAAAATTCGCCGGAGCTGACGCAACCTATACTATGGAAGCACTGATGCACGATGGGCAGGCGCTCCAATCGGGAACCTCTCATAATCTGGGTCAACATTTTACTAAAGCCTTTGAAATTACCTATCTGGATCGAAATAATGAACAGTCCTTTCCATATCATACCTCATGGGGTGTATCAACCCGGTTGATTGGCGGCGTGATTATGGTTCACGGGGATGACAATGGTCTGGTTTTACCACCGAAAATTGCCCCGATTCAAGTGGTCGTCATTCCGGTTGCTCAACATAAAGAAGGCGTTCTGGACAAAGCCTGGGAAATCAGCAAAACGCTGGGAAAAGACTTTAGAGTCAAGGTCGATGATGTCGAAGGTTATTCGCCTGGCTGGAAGTTTAATCAGTGGGAAATGAAGGGTGTGCCGATCCGTCTTGAAATCGGGCCGCGGGATATTGAAAATGGCCAATGTGTACTGGCTCGTCGCGATACTGGCGAAAAAATCCCGGTCAGCCTTGACAATGTGTCTCAGGCGGTCGCTGATCTGCTGACTGAAATTCAGGCGAACCTCTTTGATAAAGCCTTGAAAATGCGGGAAGAAAAAACCTCAACAGCAGCAAATATCGATGAATTTAAAAAGAATATAACCGAGAATCCCGGCTTTGTTAAAGCTATGTGGTGTGGTGAGCGTAGCTGTGAAGATCAGATCAAGGAAGATACCGGGGCGTCAATCCGTTGTATTCCTTTTGATGATGAGCAGGAAGTATTGTACGAAGGCAAATGCGTCTGTTGCGGCAAGCCGGCGCAAAAAATGGCTTACTTCGCCCGCGCTTATTAGGAAGAGCGAGCGTGTGAAGATGAGCAGCATTACAATGACTAACCTCGGGTTTTTCTTGAATGAAGTCGAATTTTATGAACATATCCGGATAAAAAAAGGATCAAAGCGAGCATTACCGATTGAACGGATTCTTGAGACCGCAAGAAATATTCCCAAACCGAAGGTTTTATATCGGGTTTCCGAAGCGAAAATCATTGATGCTACCCACTTCACGCTCGACGGCGTTGAATTTGTCAGTGAAATTGGGGTCGAAAAAATTTCTAAAGCGACTTGCATTTTTCCCAATATCGTCACTGCCGGCCCGGAAATTGAGAATTATTGCTTATCCCGGGAAAATGTCTTGGAACAGTACATTATTATGGAGCTATGTAATTTCGCCTGTGAATTTGCCAGAGAAACGTTGATTCGTGATGTCAAAAATCGCTATGGGGTGGAGATAAAAGATTCGATCTACCCCGGCGAAGACGGATTTCGTCTGGATTCCGGTAAAAATATCTTTGATCTGTTTGAAAATGTCGAAGCCGAAATTGGCGTCACCGTAACCGAGGTGGGTATTACTTCCCCGAGCCGGACAGCTTATGCAATTTATTTTGGATAGCATCGATAACGGATGAATTATTAATACTAAAAAGAAAGAGAGGTCATTGAAACATAAATTTCAATGACCTCTTTTTTTACGCGTTTTTTAAGTTGTCTAAAATTTCAAACATCCGTTTATTGAGTAGCGGATGGACAAAGTAAGGGGCAATTTCCGCCATTGATTCCATTACAAAAGCCCGCTCCTGGATTCGCGGATGGGGCAGAATGACATGGGGATCATCGGTCACCAGGTTGTCGTAGAATAAGATGTCCAGATCGATGGTTCGGGGACCCCAGTGAATGGTCCGTTCCCGCTTGAGTCCCTGTTCGATCTCTAGCAACAGGCTCATCAGGATGCGAGGGGGCAGGGTGGTTCTGATTCTCAGCACACAATTGAGAAACGCATCCTGATCGGTGTAACCCCAGGGTTCGGTCTCAATGATGGTGGACTGTGTCAGGACATCAATGCCAGGGCTGTTTTTAATGGCCGCAATCGCCTCGGTTAAATTCTGATTGCGGTCACCCATATTGGTGCCCAGCCCGATAAAGGCCTGATGCCAACCGCGATTGATTTCGATGGCGACGGTATCCATCGATTTTAAAATAGGTGCCCAGGGTTTCTTGATCATGATGCTGACATGTTTAACCATCGGGTAATGTTTTAAAACATAGGTAGCCAGCATTTCCCCGGCGGTTTCGATGAGGTCATAGCTTTCTTTTTTGAATTCCACTTCCAGGGCATGACAGAGTTCGCCGTAGTGAACCGATTTTGTCAAGTCGCCGGTGAGGGCGGCTTCCTGCATATCCAGGGTCAGGGTCACCGAAATCAGAAATTTCTGACCCAGGGTTTTTTCTTCGGGGAAAACCCCGTGGTAGGCAAATACCTCAAAATCTTTTATATAGAGTTTGTCCATGGTGCTCCTTTCAGAATGCTGACTGTCATTTGAGCCGCCCGTTTATTTTCCCGCACATCATGAACCCGAATAATTGCGGCGCCCTTCATAATGCCGATAACGGTGGTGGCAACGGTGCCTTCCACCCTTTCGGTAACTGGCAGATCCAGGGTCAGGCCGATAAAGCCTTTCCGGGAGGTGCCCAACAGCAGCGGATAGCCGAGACTTTGGAGGGCTTCGAGGTGATGCATTGTTTCCATATTCTGGGCATAATCCTTAGCAAAGCCGATGCCGGGATCGAGGATGATGGCATCCCGGGAGATGCCTGCCTGCAGTGCGATGTCAATGGATTCCTGCAGATCGCTGATAATATCGGTGATCAGATGATCGTAATTCTGATTATTGCGATTATGCATCAGCACACAGGGAACCTGGTACTTGGCCGTAACATCAGCCAGGGTGGGGTCATATTTGAATCCCCAGATATCATTGACCATGTCGGCACCGGCCTGTAAGGCCGCTGCACCGACAGCACCCTTGTAGGTGTCAATAGAGATGGGAATATCAAAACGCTTCTGGATCGCTGTGATCATCGGAACGATCCGCTCGATTTCTTCGGCATCGCTGATTTGGGTATGGCCGGGTCGGGTGGATTCGCCACCGAGGTCGATGAGATCGGCACCATCAGCGATCATTTTTTCGACCTGTTTAAGGCTGGCGTCGAGATTATTGAACTTGCCACCGTCGGAAAATGAATCCGGGGTAACGTTTAAGATCCCCATGATGAGGATCTGATTGTTTAAGTCAAAATTTTTATTGCCAATTTTCATGGGGAACTCCTTTAATAAACAATGGTCAGGTTTTTCTTTTGGCTTGACCAATCACATTCTTTTTCGACCGGGCAGCAAAAACATGCCCGGGACAATTTGTCGCTTTCATATACTATTCGACTGAAGCCCTGGGCTTCCGGGTTACGATGATTGCGGATGGCATCCAGGATCAGTTTATTTTCATCGTCGCTGTAATCAAGGGTTTTCAGTAAAGGAATTGCCAACTGATGGGAGGCAATTTCATGGGGTGTTTTGTCCTGATATTGGACAAAACGACCAATGTCGTGGAGCAATGCGGTGGTATAAATTAGATCCCGGGAGAAGTTTAAACCGGCTTCTGTGGCCTTTATACAAGCAATGCGGGCTACTGCTAAAAAATGGGCGAGGTCGTGACGACAAAACTGCCGTTTGATCTCACAGGTTTTGATATTTTCGAGATAGGTTTGATAGTTCCTATTTTGATAAAGTAAGTTGGTGTTTTTTAACTGATCCATTAACCACGTCCTATTTGATGCTTAAAAGCTTATGGACTTCATCTTTAAGCTCCTTGTTATGTTCAAATATACCGGCTTGCATTGCGGTGACCGTTCGGGTACCGGGACGTTTAACACCACGCATATTCATACACAGGTGTTCGGCTTCGACAATAACCATGACCCCTCGGGCATGCAGATACTCCATAATGGCTTCGCCAATATCAGTGGTTAAGACTTCCTGAAGCTGTGGTTTTTTTGAGTATAAATCAACCGTTCGCACAAGTTTTGAAAGCCCGGCAACGCGACCGTTGGGAATATAGGCGATGTGGACCTTGCCGTAGAATGGCAGCAGGTGGTGTTCGCACATCGAATAAAAGGGGATATCCCGTTCGATGACAATGTCGTCAGATTTTACCGCAAAGGTTTTGGCCAGGTGAACTTCGGCAGTATGACCCAGTCCTGAAAAAATTTCGGCATACATTCGGGCAACCCGAGCCGGGGTTTCAACCAGACCTTCACGGGTAGGGTCTTCGCCGATGGCTTCTAAAATCATTGTGACAGCTTCTTGGATTTTCTTTTGATCAATCATTTTTCTCCTATCGCCGAATCAACTTGATATTGATCCGGAATGGTTTTTATTAAAACCAAATAAAAAAAGCATTACTTAAATAAAACAAAATGTTTTAAGCAATGCTTCCGCAACCCTTAATTGGATGTTAAGGGGTCCAGCGGAAGCAACAAGATATCGCAATGAGTTCATTTCGTTTAAAGGCAACTTCCCATCCTCTAACACTTTACGCATCTTGTCTACTCTGTTATATTTAATTGGGTGTATTTTAACATGGGACAGAGTCAGTTACAAGGGTAATATAACGTATTCTTAAAATGGCTAAGACTCTTTTGTTAAGGAAATAACGACTAAAAACAGCCAGAAAAAATTAGATAAATAAATGGAAAAAGTAAAGAGAAAAAATTCAACCATTTTTTTAACAAAGTCAGGCAAACCATGTAATCGATGGGCATTTTTTTTACTTATTCCGAGTTGAACGATTAAATTTAATCGCGAAAATTGATAAAAGAAAGTGTTCATCTTTAAGAATTTCATCGTTTAATTAAGAAGACTATGTTAAAATAACTCTGCCAAATAAGAAAAAAATGAACAGAAATACGAAAAGAAATGAGTAAGACGATGACAGATCCAGATCATGAAATAGGAGAACTGCTCAAGCCTGATCAAATCACCGTGAAAACGCTTTATATGCGGGGGATTCCCAAATGGGAGTTTGAACGTTATCTGACTAAAAAAGCTACTGTCATCCGTGGCGATAGCTATGCTGGTGCGGGCTGGCAGGTGACCCTTTCGGAAGAACGTCAGGAGAGTATTGGGGTTTGGTCGCTGGTTGCGGTGGATGTCACCCTGGCGGTAGTAAAAGATCAGTTTGACGATTTTCTGCTGACCTTTCGCAAGAACTTTCTCAGGGGCGGGGGTTGATGATGGAAGAAAAAAATCACAAGAAAAATTTCTATTCCCTGGATAATGCCGGGGTGCTATATACGGCCATTGCCTCATCGCGGATGACAACGGTGTACCGGATGACGGTGGAATTATCAGAGGCAGTTGAACCAAGGACGCTGCAAAAAGCGCTGGAACAGATTATCCATCGTTTTCCGTATTTTCAGGTGACCCTGAAACGGGGCTTTTTCTGGTATTACTATGAACATACCGAAGCGATCCCCAGGGTTGAGGAAGAAACCTATTATCCATGCAAGACGATGCGGCAGCGGCAGGGAAAGACCTTTCCCTTTCGGGTGCTCTATTATAAAAAGTATATCCATGTGGAATTCAACCACAGCATCTGTGACGGCAGCGGTGGATTGGCCTTTCTGCAAACCCTGATCATTGAGTATTTTAAGCTGTTAAAAGGGATTGTGCCAAAAGATCTGGGCAAAGCCATGGACATTGATGCGGATGTTGATCCGGGCGAGTTTGAAGATTCGTTTAAAGTCTATTATGAAGAAAATGTTCCGCCACCGCCAGGCAGTAAAAAAGTCTTTCATTTTCCCTTTCAACTGCTGGATAAAGGCGAGTATCTGCTGCTGACTGGCTTTGTCCCGGTGGCGCCCTTGCTGGTTCTGGCTAAAAGCCATGGCTGTACCCTGACTCAGTTTATTCTGGCCCTTTATTTCGAGAGCATCCAGGAATATATCATGGAGCTGGCCATTAGTGAGAAGAAAAAGCATCGGCAACGAATTGCCATCAATGTGCCGGTAGATTTAAGAAGGATGTTTCCCTCAATTACGCTGAGAAATTTCTTCATCAGTCTGAATCCAGAGATTGATCTGGCGTTAGGTTATTATACCAGAGCCGAAATAATTGAGCAGATCAAAGGGTACATGGGTTTGTATATGAATCGGAAGCACATTAACCGCTATATTTCCCGAAATGTGCGCAATGAACAGCTGATCTTTTTGAGGATTATTCCCCTGTGGATGAAAAAGCTGTTTATGCCAGTGGTCTATAAACGCTACGGCGAGCGGGGATATACCAGCGGATTATCCAATCTGGGGGTGGTCACGGTGCCAGAAGAGCTGCGCCCTTATGTAAAGAGTTTTGAGGTGTTCCCTTCACCCAGCGCCGAAAGTCGGCTAAAAATGGTAACCGTCAGTTATGACAATTGCCTGGCGCTGTGCTTTGGAAAAACCACCGGCGAAACGGTGATTGAGAAGATTTTTTTCAGAAAAATCAGGCAGCTGGGTATTCCGGTAAAAATAGAAACGAATAAGAGGTGAGACTATGGCTTATTGTCCAAAATGCGGCGTTGAAGTTGAAGATGATGTGAAAAACTGTCCGTTATGCGACTTTCCCATCCCCGATGTCAATGAAGGGAATTTTTCCCAAGATAGCAAATATCCCCAGGCCATTAATACCTATGACGAAGATCATCTGGGAAAAAAGAATAAGGCGTTCTTTTCGCTGACCATTATTGCCATCAGTATTATGGTCATCATTGGGGTGATTTATCTGGTCTATCCCTGGAACCATGTGCTGCTTAAATACATTGCCCTGGCCGATCTCAGTATTTTTGCGATTGTCTTTTTTGCCATGGGTTACCTACACCCGAATTACAATTTTTTGGGCGCTTATATTACGGTAGTGATCACCTGTTTATCGGTTTACCTGATTAGCGGAAGTCAAACGAATTGGTTCCTGAGCTATGCATTTCCGATTGCCACCCTGGTTTATCTGGATGTCAGCCTGTTCCGGTTTATTTTGAAACATACCCGGCATAAAAGTCAGTTTATTTTTATTCCCTCCAATCTGATTCTTTTTGTGATTGTGTTGGCAATCGGCATCGACGGAATTATCAGTTTAAATGTTCAGGGCAACATTCATTTAACCTGGTCATTGATTGTGGCCGTCTCGGGATTTTGCATCATTGTTTTACTCCAGACCATTTATCATCGCATTCCGGAAAAAACCAGAAGAATGCTGAAAAAGAAAATGCATGTCTGAATTTAACGAAATTGTCGTGTTGATCTGATTAAGGTTGACATTAATAACAGAGAATAACAAATAAAATAGAAAATAACTGGATAATACAGCCGTGCTGTTTTATCCAGTTATTTTTTTTGTGCGCATAGATTAATAGATGAAGAGTAAAAATTAGCGAAACAAAATGAATGTAATTCGTTATTTAACAAATGATTGAATCATATCTGTATAAATATTAAGTTTTATTAATAAACGGATATTTTGTTGCTGAGTCGCTTCTTTTAAGACCGTTCTTGAGTCTTATTAAAGACACGTGAATGATGATTATAAGAGTAACATTAATATATTAAAGACACACTTAAGAAAAATTGGTATAAACCCTAGCGAAAAACGATGAAAAATTCCCTTTATCGGATAAAAAATTGTCGTTGTAAATGGTTGGTTTCATGTTAAATTGAGGAACCATCTTAAAACGATTTGGTAAATATCAGGTACAAGGGAGGTCATGGAAGTGGCAGTACGAATTACGATAAAAGAAGCCGCAAAAAAGATTGTTAATAAATCTTCGGTTATGATTGGAGGATTTTTAGGGGCTGCTGTTCCGCTAAAAATGATCGATGAAATAGCGGCGGCAGGCATCAAAGATCTGACCGTCATCAGTATTGGCGCCGGCTACCGGGGCGGCGGTGTTGATATCGGAAAATTGGTTTTAAACAAGCAAATTATCAAATATGTGACATCTCATGTGGGCACCGATCCCAATTTGATCAAACAGATTGTCAATGGAGAAGTGGAGCTGGAGTTAAGTCCGATGGGTACCTTTGTTGAGCGGGTTCGGGCTGGCGGTGCCGGGCTGGGAGCAGTTGTGACACCAGTAGGGATGGGAACTGAAGTTGAAGCGATGGCCGAAAAAATCATCGTCGACGGAAAGCCCTATCTATTATTTAAACCGATCCGAGCCGATGTGGCGGTTATCAAAGCCTATCGCAGCGATCCTTTAGGAAATTTGCAGTATCAGGGCATGAGCAATACCAATCCGATTATGGCAACCGCTGCCGATATCGTCATCGCCGAAGTCGATGAAATCGTCGGAGTTGGCGAGATTGCCTGTGAGCAGGTTGGAACGCCGGGGATTTTTGTCGATTATATTGTCCAGGGACACAGCTTTGAGGAACGAAAGAATATTTATGAAGAATTGTGGATTGCCACAAATAAATTATAGGAGGACCGAAAATGCCGAGAAATTATATTGCCAGAAGAATTGCCAAAGAATTTAAAGACGGGATGTACGTTAATTTGGGAATCGGAATCCCTACCGAATCAGCTAATTATATCCCGGAAGGAACCCAGGTATTTCTCCAGACCGAAAATGGTGGCTTAATGTTTGGTCCCAAACCAAAGCGGGGTGAAAGCAATCCCGATATTGCCAATGCCGGGGCCGAGCCGATTACGATGATGGCCGGTGGCGCTGTTTTTGATGTGGCAACATCATTTGCGATGATCCGCGGCGGTCACGTTAATATGACCGTAGTCGGGGCGCTGGAGGTTGATGAAGGTGGCAGTATCGCCAGCTGGAAAATTCCCGGCAAACTGTTAACCGGAATGGGTGGTGCCATGGACTTGCTTTATGGCTGTAAACGGGTGATTGTAGCGATGACCCATACTGATAAACATGGCAACCCGAAAATCAGAAAAAGATGTACCCTGCCGTTAACCGCCGCTGGGGTGGTGGATATGATTATCACCGATAAGGCGGTGTTCCGGGTAGCCAAAGATGGATTGCATCTGGAAGAACTGGCGCCAGGGGTAACGGCAGCTGAGGTTGAGCGGCTCACTGAAGGGACGATTATCAACATCATCGAATGGGAACATATCGAAATTACTTAGAAAGATAGAAGAGGAAAGTAAAATGAATAACAATAAAAAATGGTTTATCTTGGCAGTCAGCATTGTGATTAACTTGTGCATCGGTTTTGCCTACGCCTGGAGTGTTTTCTCAAAGCCGTTGATGGCCGATTTTGGTTGGACAGCGTCCCAGGCATCAATGGCGTTTACCATTAACTTATTTGTATTGCCAATTGCCATGATTTTGGCCGGACCGCTGGTAAAACGTTTCGGTGTCCGGGTGGTTGTTTTGTTAGGCGGGGTGATGTTCGGTTTGGGTCTTTTCTTAAGCGGTATGATCACCACCGTTTATCAAATCTATATTACCTATGGGTTGATTGCCGGATCGGGAATTGGACTGATCTACTCGATTACCGTTTCCAACACGGTTAAATGGTTTCCCGAGCATAAGGGTTTGGCTGGTGGCTTGACGGCTGGCGGTTTTGGGGCCGGGTCGCTGATCTTTGCCCCGGTGGCGGTTCAATTCATTGCTGCCCAAGGCGTATTGGGGGCATTTCAAACCTTGGGTTTAATCTTTGCCGGGGTAATCCTGGTATTGGGGATCTTTATTGCCGCCCCACCGGTTCCAGAAACGACTAACCAGGTCACTGCTGCGGCAACAAACCAAAATAGCGGTGATGTCGCCACCCGGGATATGTTAAAAACTCCTGATTTTTATGTGATCTGGGGATTAATGGTGTTAGGCTGTATTTCCGGGTTAATGATTATCAGCCAGGCTTCACCGATTGGTCAGGTGATGGTTGGTTTATCACCAGAGCAGGCAGCTTTTGCGGTTGGTTTTATCGGCCTGGCCAATGCCACTGGTCGGGTTGTCTGGGGAACTGTCTCCGATAAAATCGGACGTTATAATACCTTGATGGTTATGTTTGCGTTAAGTGGTACTGGCTTAGTATCTTTGTATTTCACCAAAGATTTACCGCTTTTCATGGTGGGGATCTGTTTAATCGCCGCCAGCTATGGTGGGGTGTTCGGTTTATTTCCATCGATCACCGCCGATAATTTTGGGATCAAACATTTGAGCATGAATTATGGGGTGGTGATGACCGGGCTGTCCATCGGCGCCTTCATCGGACCACAAATTGCCGCCTACGCAGTAGAACAAAGCGGCGGCAGCTATAACCTGGCTTTTATCATCACGTTAGGAATCAACATTGCGGCGATTATTTTGGTATTGTTTGCCAAACGAATGAATGCCAAACAGAAGATGACGCTGGCAACAGAGAACTAAAACATTGCGAATCAAAATGTAAAAAAATAAGATCTGCCTTGATCAGGCAGATCTTATTTTTTTGGTTCAGGTTAAGCGGTATTTGCGGTTGAGCATATCTTCCCGTTCTTTCCAGTCTGACATCAGTGTGCCTAGAGCACCATAGAAGGAAAGATTATGATTGGGAAAGCGAAAGTGCAGCATCTCGTGCAAAGCAATGTATTCAATGCATTCCTTAGGGGTTTTAATCAGTTCCAGATTAAGGATAACCCGTTGACTTTTAGGCGAACAGGCGCCCCAACGGTTGTCCAGACGGTAGATTTTCAAGTCGGGAAAACGAACCTGGTAGGGAGCGGCTTTGACAATAGCAGAAGCCATGGCTTCCACAAAAACATCCCGAGCCTGTTCCCGGTACCACATATCTAAAACAAATTCTTTATGCGCAAGGGATTGCACGTCATTGACATTGAGCACCATATTATAATTGTTGATGATGACACCGGTGGTGGGTGATTCTTCAATCATCAGGCGATAGTAATCACCAAGAAATTTATGCTTTTCACCAGTTTTATACTGATAATTCTTTAATAATTCAGGGACGGTATCAAGATTGCCAAACATAGGGGTTACCTCCATCTTCTTGTAAAACGACTCCATTTTAAGCTATTATATCCAAGAACGGAGAAAACCTGAATAGAAATAGTTGTCACCATAGGGAAAGAATTGGTGATAACGTCGTAAAATTTCAATATGATGTATAACAATCCGGGGAAAAATGTTATAATGAATTTTAAATTCCAAGTAAAAAATGTTAAGCAATTTTAGTACGTTTTTTAAATGAAAGGAGAATCTTATGGAAACAAAATTAAGTGTAACATTGATTCAACACACACCAGATCCCGAAAAATTAGTTGCCGCAGCGGCCAAGCTCTGTTATTCCAAAGCCGGCGCCGGTGAGATCATGGAAGATCTGACGGATGACAATGTGGAACGCTTTTTAACCCGTTTGATGGACATGGGGCATGCGTCACCGATCGAACACGCCAGCTTTACTTTTGCTATTGAAGGGGTGAGCCGGGCTTTAACCCATCAGCTGGTGCGCCACCGGATGGCAAGCTTCAGCCAGAAATCCCAACGCTATGTCAGCGAAGGACAGTTCAATTATGTGATTCCGCCAGAAATCAAAGCCCTGCCGGATGGTGAAAAGATCTTTGTTGAAGGAATGGAAAATGCCCAAAAGACCTATGATGCCTTGGCTGAAAAGCTTATAGAAAAGTATACCAGTGATTTGATGGCAACTGGTTTAACCGAAAAACAGGCCGCCATGGCTGCCGAAAAGCAGGGAATCGAAGATGCCCGGTTTGTCTTGCCCAATGCCTGTGAGACGAAAATAGTGACCACCATGAATACCCGGGAATTGCTGCATTTCTTCAATCAGCGTTGTTGCAACCGAGCCCAATGGGAAATCCGCGAACTGGCCACGCAAATGCTCAGAGAATGCAAAAAAGTGGCACCGTTACTCTTTAAAAACGGCGGACCCCGTTGTGTTGAAGGGCCTTGTCCAGAGGGAAGTATGACCTGTGGAAAAATTACTGAGGTCAGAGAAAAATTCAAACAAATTTAAGTAATTAATGGATAAGATGTTCTATAAAAACAAACTAAAAATTGAAAAGGTTGTGAAAAGGTATGTTGGAAATTAAAAATCCTGAAAAACAGAGTATCATTCTATCTTTAATCGTTGCTGTTTTGGGGGTCGTTATTATTTTTGTTCCGTTTGTGATCAAAGCGGTGGGAATCTACCAGTTTTATTTTACCTATGCTGGTGTGGTTGTGATTGTTTTTTCGCTCGGTTATACCATCTATTTCTATCAAAGGTATCGTCATTTTGAGGCTTTTATGGAGAAAAAAGATGAAGCTCTGATCTGGGAATATGATGAAGCCCAATACGAGGGGTTTATCGGTGAATTAAATGAAATCCAGAAGAACTCCGAAAAGAAAAAAATCTGGATCCTGTTGGCCATCGAGCTGGTTATCTCGGTATTACTCTTTGTTATGTTATCCGCAGAAATGAAATGGCTGGGATTTGTCTTTTTTGCGTTCTTTGCCACCCTCTCAGTCCTGTTCACGATAATATTACCCCAGAGTTTTAAATACAAGGCACTGGTAAAACCCTATGTCACCGTTATTCATGAAGACAGCGCCTATATTATGGGGCGGTTTCATCGATGGTCAAAAGCCCAGGCAAAACTCAAAAACTATGATAACGGTGAGAAAATGTATAAGGTTCTGGCCATTAACTATGAGGCATTAACGCGAAATGGAAAGTTGTTTCAGGAATGGACAGCCGTGATTCCCAATCCTGATGACAGCCGAATGATTGCTGAAGCGAAAACATGGGTTGGTCGGATCAATAAATTCACCCGACTCCATGAGAAAAAAATGAGTGAAAGAAAATCATGGTCAGAGCAAACATTTGAAAAATTGATTGGCAAAAATAAAAATAAAAAGCTGGAAAAAGCAACCGAATCGAAAACGCAGAAATAAAAAAAGCCCGCCTGGGCTTGAGGGTGTCGATAAGCTACCGTACCGACCAATTGTTAATCTGTTGTTCGCTGCGGAATCGGACAGGCTTTGCCGTGTCCGCTCCGATGCGTACAACATGATGTAACAATTGTCGGTACTGGGTTATCTTTTTTTGACAAACTGAAGCCCTGATGGGCTTTTTTTGTTTGTTGCAGTTATTCCGGATAAATCATATTTTCCGGTTGGATGTTTGTAAGAATTTCAGTCAGGTATTTATTTGCTTCATAACGAGCCATCGGGAGGTTCATATCCAGGTAGTTACCGCAGTCCCGGGGAGAGGCACCAGGGATTTCGTCGTCATAATCGGCCATAAAGGTAAATAGTTTGATGACCAAGGGCATGATGTCTGCAGGGGTTCGTTCGCCTTTCATCAGCAGATAGAAGCCGGTTCGACAGCCCATCGGCCCAAAATAGACAATCTCATCACTGAGAACCGGGTCGTTTCGCAGAAAGGTTGCGCCCAGGTGTTCCATGGCATGGAGTTCGCCGTTGTTGATCACCGGTTCGCGGTTGGGTTCTTTCATCCGAATATCAAAGGTGGTGATACAGTAGCCACCGCAATAATCTTTGCGGGAGATATAGACACCCCTCAGTAAATCCAGATGGTTGATGGTGAAGCTGGCAATTTTTTTCATTTTCGTTTTTCCTTTCCGGTAAGATAATGGTTGATCGCCTCCAGATAATGGAGGAGGATATTATGACAGGGGTAAATACGCAGATTCTGATCGAAGTCGGCGTAGGGAATCGACTTGCGGCCATCATGCTGGGCATTATCCCAATAGTTTTTCAAAATGTCAAAAGGCAGCAGGAAGGTTTCGTCACAGAATTTAAAATGGACGATCAGGAAGGACAAGCCCTCCTGTTTTTCGAAAGCTTCCATAAATTCCATCTGATGTTGGTGGATATTGGCAATCGGCAATCGCTTCAGGCTGGTTTCCTTGGCGTCAAAGCAGACCGGAATGCCCTGGATATTGCCCAGATAATCGACGGTGCTTTTTTCTTCAAAATAAGCCAGCTTGATGGTTCCCTTAGCCGGATCCAACTCCACTGGTTTGATGGAAGTGGGTATTTTCTGAACGACTGCCAAGCCCTGCTCCAGATAAATTTTATTGGTGATATTTAATTTTTCTTCAAGCTGACTGCCCCGCAGCCCGCAGCTGTTCCAGTACCCCATGCTTATTTCTCCGATAGAAATGGGTCTTTGAAGCCAAAGCGCTTTAAGGCTTTTTCAAAAACGGGAGGGACGGGGGCGGTGAAGGTTTTTTTCATATCCGTCAGGGTATACTGGGCACTATGAAGTAGTTGGCTTTTCAGGCCGGATTCCTCGTATAAACGGCTGTTGACCTGACGACTGCCATATTTGGGATCGCCCAGAATGGGAAAACCAACGGCGGCCAGCTGCACCCGAATCTGGTGAGAGCGGCCGGTTTTTAAGATCACTTTTAAGAGTGCATAGTCGCCATGACTTTCCAGGGTTTCGTAGTTCAGCACCGCTTTTTTATCGGTTGGGGCGGTTTGTTGCACCGAGAAGGTGACGGTGTTTTTATCGCCGTCTTTTTTTAAATAACCGACGACCTCATCGGCGGCTTTGGGTTTGCCGGAGACGATCGCAAAGTAGATCTTTTCGGTTTGATCTTCCCGGATGGCTTCATTAACATCCTGGAGGGTTTTATAATTCTTGGGTACCAGAATAATCCCGGTGGTGTTTTTATCCAATCGGTTAGCACAGGCCGGGGTAAAGGTAAGATTGGTTTTAGGGTCATAGTCACCCTTCTTAATCAGATAGTCAACAGCGTAATCAATCAACGAGAGTTCTTCCGTTTTATCTGGCTGGGTGAGTACTTCGGCTGGTTTATTAAGAACCAGCAGGTCATTATTTTCATAAATAATATCGAGAACGGTACTATTTTTATCCAGCTTTTTTTTGGTTGAAGCGGTTCGAAAACTGGCAATAGTGTCTTCAGAGAAATAAATCTGAACCACATCGCCAGCGGTGATTGCAGTCGATGGTTCTGATTTTTGACCATTGAGTTTGATTCTCTTTTTTCGCAGCATCTTTTGGAGAAAGCCTGTCGATGCCTGAGGCATGAGTTTTTTCAGAAAGCGATCCAGTCGCTGGTTACTTTCATTTTCGGTGATAACAATTATTTTCATTTATAATCCTTAAGTAGTATTTTGTAGTTATTATACCATGGAAGCCGGCTAAATAAATTAAGTTTCGGTGTTGCGCAAAGAATAATTTTACCCATTCGCCAAGGCTTAGTTTGGAGTTTTCGCTGATCTTAGGGAGCAGCCACGGGGCGCAGTTATTAAAATAAAAAGAGCATGTTCACAAACAACCAAAGTTGTTTTGCGACATGCCCTAAAAACGGAGAAACGAGTTAAGGATAATTAAAAATTATCGTTTGTGGCTGCAGTCCAAGACATTTTTTATTTTATGGGCAACCATCGCTTTAATGGCAGAACGACCAGGTCCCAAATATTGACGGGGATCGAACCAGCCGGGATTTTCAACAAATACCTGGCGGATAGAGGCGGTCATAGCGAGGCGCAGATCAGTGTCGATATTGATTTTACAAACGCCAGATTTAGCAGCTTTTCTTAACATTTCTTCAGGAACGCCCTGAGCACCAGGGATTTGTCCGCCATATTGATTGCAAAGATCCACGAATTCTTTGGGAACTGAGGATGCCCCATGAAGAACCAGTGGGAAACCGGGCAGAAGATCGGTAATTTTATAAAGTCGCTCAAAATCCAAACGGGGTTCGCCGGAAAATTTGAAAGCACCATGGCTGGTACCAATTGTAATGGCTAAAGAATCGCAGCCGGTTTTTTCAACAAATTCAACCGCTTCATCGGGATCAGTATAGGTTGCGTTAAGTGTATCAACATTGACATCGTCTTCAATACCGGCCAGTTTACCCAGCTCGGCTTCAACCACAACACCGTGATCATGAGCATAGTCAACCACTTGTTTGGTTAAGGCAATATTTTCAGCAAGAGGATGTTTTGAACCATCAATCATAACCGAGGTAAAGCCACTATCGACGCAGGCTTTGCAAATTTCGAAATCGTCGCCGTGGTCTAAATGGAGACAAATATCTAAGCCTGTTACCTCAATAGCCGCTTCTACTAATTTTCTTAAATAGACGGGGTGGGCATATTTTCGGGCACCTGCCGATACTTGTAAAATAAGGGGAGCTTGTTCTTCAGCAGCAGCTTCAACGATGCCTTGTATAATTTCCATGTTGTTGACATTGAATGCTCCAACAGCATAGCCACCTTCATAAGCTTTTTTGAACATTTCAGTTGATGTTACTAATCCCATTTTTTAAAACCTCCTAAGTGTTAATCAAAATTTTGCTTGTTTTCTATATTACATTTATAATTGGCGACGATATTAGTATACTATCTTTTAAGGCAATACTCAAGTAAACAGAGCAAATTTGACTGGTTTTAACACTTTTTTCCGGATAGAAATTAAGACAAGATCGTATATGGCATTTTATCAAAAACAATCATGAAAATGATTGCATGGTAGACTGGATTAGGGCGTAAAAGAAAGAGGCAAACTAAAAATAGTTGCCTCTTGTGAGAATAGATCCGGGACTAACGCTGTTTGATGAAACTGGGAAGAATTTTTAATAAACCAACCAGCATAATCGTGTACAACGGAATCAGGAAGATATTGGTAATGATTCGGGCAGGGAGTAACACCGCAACAGCCTGGCCATAAAGAATACTCAAAAACCATGTATTCAACAAAATTGATGTGACCAATTGTGAAACACTCACGATAAACAGCATATGATCGCTACGATATTCACTATCAAGATTGGATTTCTTTACAACAATAATGGGGAACACCGCAAACGCGATCATTAAAGCAATAAAGAGAATAAAGAAAACCATACTCAAAGGTTCTCCCGCATAATAAATGGTACCATTGTCAAAACCGAAGGTGCCGGAAACAGCCAGAATAATCGCGGCCAAAACAATAAATACCAGGTTGAACCATTCCAGATGTTTAATTTCTTTTTTTCTCAACATCATAAAAAGCAAGCCTGGAATTAAACCGGTCAGTCCATTGGCAAGGGTAAAACCGATAAAGAAAGGGCCGCCTGGTTTAATAATAAAGCACAGAATATCAGAAATAAAACCAACGGCAAAACCTGCCAGCGGTCCAAACAAGATACCGCTCAACATGATTGGCAAAGCAGTAATGTTTAACCGTAGCGAAGGAAAGCCACCAAGAGGAATATACACCTCAAACAGAATCTTCAGCACGATGCTGATGGCAATGAGCAGTCCACAATTGACCACAATCCGGGTCCGGGTGGAACTACTAATAAAAGCATTACTTTTCATAAAACCTCCTTGATTTTAAAGTAATGCTTCCGCAACCTACAATCTGCATTGTAACAGCGGAAGCGACAAGATACCGCAATGGTCACATTTCGTTTAAAGGCAACTTCCCATCCTTTAACACTTTACGCATCTTGTCTACTCTGGTATTTAATTGACATCATTTTAACATACTGTTAAAGGTTTACACAAGGATAAATAATTATCGTTATTTTTTAATCAAAGTGGGTTTTTAGTTAATTTGGGGTATATAATAGTATCAGTCAAACAAAAACTGTAAGATAAAAAGTATATGGAGGGTAAAAAATGAAAAAGCTATGGAAATGCGGAGTATGTGGTTATAAGATGGAAGGCGTCGAAGCCCCTGAGAATTGTCCCAAGTGTGGAGCACCGCGGGATCAATTTGCCGCACTGAGTGAAGAAGATGCCAAAAAGGTTTATGATTCCTATGTTACCAATGATATTCATATGGAAATTATTGGTTATCTTGAAAAAATCATTCATCTGTCGAGAGAAGGCGCTGAAATTAATCTCGATCCCGCTTGTTTGCATATTTTCCAGAAAGCCGAAGCAGATTGTTATGTTATCAAAGAAATGTGCAAAGCTGAAATAGCTGGACATATCTCAAAAGGTAAATGGTAAAAAAATATTGATGTGGAGTAGGAGTTTGTGTTATGATAGTCCAGTAAGTTTTACTGCTGGCGTGGCACAGATGGTAGCGCAACTGATTCGTAATCAGTAGGTCGGGGGTTCGATTCCCCCCGCTAGCTCCAGTAAAGAATAATATTTCATCGAAAGGATGGCTTTAAATAGCCATTCTTTTTATTTTGTTCCGTACACAATTTAGACGACCGACTGTTTAAAATGACATATCTCTTGCTATTTCTGGCTACTTCTTGCTATTATTGTCCTACTTTTTGTCCTACTTCAGTGTCCTACCTTTTTTACGTTGGTTTTAGTAGTTGTTTTAAGGCAATTTAGTGAAGTCAATGCGGCTTCTTATGTCTTCTACAGTGTCGTGAACATAGATTTTTGTTGTGATTTGCACATCAGCATGCCCTAGAATTTTTGAAACAGTATAGACGTCGGTGCCTGATCGGTAGAGTAAGGTTCCATAAGTATGTCTTAACTCGTGAATACGGAGCTTTGGTAGTGGATCATAATTTTCAACATTAGCTTTTTCTTTTTCTGCTATATAAAACTCCGATAAATCGAGAATGAAAGGGTTATAGCGTCTTTTGGTCCAATTATCCAGATCAGCGATTTGATTCAGTTTACTGCCCAATGTGATGATATATTCGCTATGCTGAGTTTGATTTTTTAAGTGGTTAACAAATTCGTCATCCAATGGAATTTGTCGCATGGATGAAAAAGTCTTTGTCTTATCGATCACATAACTTCCGAATTCTTTTACAGCTGCATTTTTTATGTACATAATTTTCTTTCCAAAATCGATGCTGTCCCATTTAAGGGCAAACAGCTCACTTCTTCTTAAACCTGTTTTGAGCATAATAAAAACGCCCAGACCATAAGGGTGCTCTTTGGCAAAATCGATTACGAACCGATATTGTTGATCTGTGTAGGTACGTAATTCTTTTGGATTGCTTACCTGACCTTTTTTTACCTTTGTCATTGGGTTTTTATCAATCAGGTCGTTTTCGAAAGCAGTCGAAAAAACAGCGTTGGCAATGAGATAAAGTTTATCCATCTTTGACTTACTGATCCCGGATTGAGCGCTGAAGAATTTCTGAAGATTGATCTGGGTGATTGATTCCAACAATTTATCTCCGAATGCAGCTTCCAACACCTTCATATTTGTTAAATAAGTCTGCTTATAGGTATTGTCGTTCACTTCATCGCGCTTTGTTTCGAGCCAAACTTTCGAAAATTCAGAAAAAGTGTAATGAAGGGCGGTTTTGTTTTCTTTTTCAGCTTCCTTCAAGAACTCTAAATATTTTCTTTCGCCTTCACGTTTTGTTTTTGCGTAAAAGGACTTTCTGATCGGTTTTCCTTCAACAGTATGTCCGATTGTTTTTCTTACTTGTATAAGTTTTGTTGGCAAGTTTGTTACTCCTTTCAAATAAACATCCATCCCTGGTCACAAACTTTGAGAAGCCACGGACTGCCATCCGGAGCGTTAATTTTTCGTTCACACATAAATTTTAAGTTGAGATTGAATATATCGAAGGCTTTTTAAATTTTGTTCATATCTATCATTAAATTATAAGTGTGTTTTGTAGAGCAAATTACCGGCAAGTTAAAAAATAGCGTTATATTGCGTTTGATCAATCAAATGATTACTTGATGAAAGTTACTGGCAAGTTAAGAATCTAAGGTATAAGAGTATTTGATTGTTTTGGGTCGTGAATCTGAGAAAGAGATTTTTCATTGGAAGCTGTTGCTACTTTGTTGGGGCCTGGAACTGTGTTATGCGCAGTTGGCGATTAAATGAATAGATTGATCGTTATGCATAGAAAACATCTATTGTTTTAGAAACTAAGGATTTAGATGTAAACTTTCATCAATTATTTTTAAAATGAGCCTGTTCGAAATATCTTCAATAATCCCGATGGAAACTGAAGAGAATGGGGCCACAACAAACTTAGTTTTTTCCCAAACATTATCATCCCGAATGTTATCCAGTAACTCATGCCCACACCAGGTTAATGATTGAATGTGAAATGTTGGTATTGTTTCAGCTGAATAGGAAATTTGGGATGTTTTGATATAGTTTGCTTCTGTGAGTTTTGCAACTGTGTATATGATATCTGTGGTTTCATAAGGAGCAATTTCAATATTATTGGCGCACAGATGAGATGTGAATGGAAGCTTGTCTTCAAGATATAAAAGTAGATCACGTACGCATTCAGGATTCAATCTCATAAATATACCTCCTTTTTTTTGCTTAGTGAGAAGTTGTTAATTTTTTTATCTGAGATCACATACTATTCTAACCAACGATTTTCTTTGAGCGAGTAGATGGGGCATGGCCGGACTTAAAATCACCGATCACTTGTTCAACAATTTCATCAAACCGGCCAATGAGTTTTATTTGATCACGTTCGTTCGTTACCTTATTGAAAATCTCGAGTAATTCTTGCTCGTTCTGAGTTAAATTAATTGTGGTATTGACTATTTTCGTATACTCATTAGGAAAGTCAGATAAACACAAAATATAATCTGTGGTTACATTAAACAACTCAGAAATTTTTTTAATTGTTTCTGCAGTTATAGGAATTCTTTCAGATTCATACTTTGAAATGGCTGAATCCTTTACATTAAGCGCTTTTCCAAGCTGTGATTGTGTCCATCCTTTTTCAATTCGTAATTCTTTTATTCTGTTCACTTTCCCCCTCCGAACTTAGAATTCTACGTGTATTTTAACACTATAAATATGTAAATTGCCAAACATTGCCTAATTGGAAAATATATCATAATATCTATTGACAATTTCCTGGTGAGACAATATAATACAAGTGAATACTTTCCTAATAGGAAATGAGGTATGGAATGAATATCTATTTAAAAAAAATACGATCCGAAAACAATCTGACACATAAGGAAATGGCTAATCTAATTGGGCTTAAGACAGCTTCGGCCTACTATAAGAAAGAAATGGGATCGACCCCGTTTTCGTTAAATGAAGCAAAAATAATCTCCGAATTTTTTGATAAAACTATTGAAGATATTTTTTTTGACAACGAACTTTCCTAACAGGAATATTAAGGAGGGAACTCATGAACCTTGATAACGCCCCAGAATCAGTAAAAAAACAATATGAAGAATTGGTTTGGTTGATGGATAAAAATCCTAAAAGTTATAGTGTTCCTGCAACTGATGCTGCGAAGGTTTTAGGAATGGATGTTGAGTGTCTTAAAGCGGCAGCATACCAAGGTAGGTGTCCGTTTGCTATTGGTGGAGATAAAGGTGAATTAACAAATCGCTTCACAAAAATACCTAAGCTGGCACTGTGGAATTTTTTTAATCAGTCTTATACATTCAGATAAGAAAGGGCGAAGTGAAAATGAGTAGTACTTACGCTGATTTTATGCAGGACCAAAGTGATGATGTAAAAACTGATCGTATTCGTGATGACATAGCAATCGCGCTTACAGATGAGCAATATTCCAATCTTAAACTGAAAGCTTATAAAGCTGGCTTTAAAAACCCAGGAGATTTTATTCAATCGTTTGTTGCGGATCTAACAGGATGGTGTTCCAATGGCAGTGATGAATGTGATCTGGCGGGTCAATGGTATGAACGGGCATATGGAATGAGTGAATTTTATTATTTCTTCCACTATTTTCTTTACAATTACGACTATGATTTAGAGTCGATGTCTGAAATGCTGGAGAATGATGAGTATTTTAATGAATTTTATGATGAGTACTTAGAGGAAGCCTATGGCAAGGATGTTCAAAGCAAAGAGGAATGTGTTCAGTTATTAAAAGAAATTGTTGAATGTGGCATCGAATTATAAGTGAAGTGAGAATTTAAATGAAGATAAACTATTTTGAATTATCGGAAGGGATTCATCAGATGAAATGTACCAAAATTGAGTTTCTTCATTGGCCGGAATCACAAGATCGGGAGAAGTACATGTATTGAAGCGAATTCGCTTATTTCCAATATTTCAAGCAAAGAAGTGAAACTGTTATTAAAAGAAATTGGTGGTGCTACTGGGATCAATTGTAGTTGTCGATCAGGAATCATTTTTATAACTTCATCAATCGTTTGAAAAGGCAATAACAGTAGTCAGCGATAATAACAGACATCTATAAAAAAAGACCTTTTAAAAAGAATGATCTCATTTTGAAATTAATACATAAACCGACTCCATGCTGCGCATTCTTTTTATGGAAAAGAATATCGGTATTCATCTGGGTTCGAGTCCCAGCTTTTCCACCAGTACGATAGTTAAAAACTATCAGGTGATCATTGACAAAGATATAGAATGAATTGCGACTTCATTCTATATTATATCACGTATCATGGAGATCCAAAGATCCCTTCGGTCGATGAGGCTAAGCGCCGAAACGGAATAGATTCATCTGTTTTGCTAAAATATTCTCGTGGTAGAGAATAAGCGCAATGACACGGGGAGATTTGGCTATGCAGCGCTTAATGGTGCCGGCTTATGTAGCGGGATTTAGTTCTGTCCATCCCTAACCAGGAGAATTTCATGGTATGCCCTCGATTGGGGAAGCGATGTCAAATGCAATCAAATAAAAAAATCCCGGACAGGATTTAATAATCCTGTCCGGTCATTATACCCGATTTCAACTGAAATAAACAACGAATTTATTCATTGTCAGCAATTTTTCATCAGATCTTTAGCATATGCTAAAGATTTCCGTCATACCCAAAGAAAATGAATAATCAATTTGCCTTTTTCCAAGGGTGCATTGATTTTTTATTTTTATTAAACAGAAAGGGGAAAATGATGGAATATTTGACTGAGTATGATTTAAATGCTATTGATAATAATACGTTTAGAGTGCCACGTTTTCTATTCAGTGGTTCTTATCAGAAGATCAGTGCTGATAGTAAACTACTGTTTGCACTGATGATGGAACGCCAGTCAACGGCCTTAGACGAGTTGGGTAAAGAATCTGGATATTCGCTGACGCTTATGAAAAAATGCGTAAAAGAATTAACAAAAGCTGGGTTAATCCAGGTTCAGGATCCTTTGATACTGATAACGCAAATGCGGAGGATTCTATGAATTATTTTACGATGTATGATGCAGACCAGTTTGCATTCATTAGAGTACCTAAAGAATTAATGACTAATCCGGAGTATAAAACTCTGTCTGCAGAAAGCAAGCTGCTTTATGGGGTACTGTTAGACCGGGTAAGTTTATCCAGAAAGAATAACTGGGTTGATGAATTGGGGCGGGTATTCATTATCTACACCCGTAAAGAAATAATGGAAATTATGGGTGCTGCGGATAAGAAAATCACCCGACTCTTCAATGAATTGAAAGAAAAAAGTCTCGTTGAGGAAAAACGACAGGGATTACAAAAACCAAATTTAATTTATGTTGGTAAGTTTCTTGAGAATATGATGGTAAATAATAGAGCTCCCACAGAGTTGGATGTGATGCATTATAAGTGCGATTTGTTACAGAACCGTCAAAACAACGATTCTGGACACGTCAAAATAACGATTCCGGAACCGTCAAAACAACGACTAAATAATACTAATATAAATAATACTGATATAAGTAAGACTGAGATTCTATTCAGTCAGTCAAACTATGTCTCGGTTAAAAATGAGTTAAACATGAAAGATGGATTGACGGAATTTGAAAAGATTGATTTCTATTTTGAAACGAAAGTGTTTTCGGAGAATAGAGAATCACAAGTCAATGATCAAATTATCGATGATATTAAAATGAACTTATTGGACATGTATTTTGCGCCTGCAACTGTGGTCAATGGCGACAGTAAATGCCAGGAGTTAGTGAGAGCAGCACTAATGCGTCTGGAGCCAACTCATATTGACAATATTATTCATAAATTTAAAAATATCACGGATCGAATTGTAAATTCAAAAGCATACATTCAAACCATGCTTTACAATGAATCACTGGAAACGAACCTGTTTATGGTTAACCAAGTGGCCATTGATATTGCTGACTGGAAGGATTAGTAGAACCTATGAAGATGACGCATATAGAGGAGTTGATCAAGATGGGAGGAGCAGATTTTGACTAGTGGTAATGAAAACTTAAAGCGGTCAACGCGAAAGAATGTTATAATATAGTTTCTATCGTTGAGGTTTAGTATTAATATCAAAATGAGGTGGAGAATGAAGCCAATAAACGGTTATTTAATGAGTCGAGATAAAAAAATTGCCCAAATCGTCAATGACGACCTTGTTCCCATTGAATCAGGTCTTCTGCCTTTATATTTACAGCGAAATGGTAGCTTAGTTGAGTGGCTGGAAAGCCGGGCCATCGATCGGCACCGGACTAATTCACGATTGTTAAAACGGGTTTTGAGATTGACCAGTGCTGATGATGCGGAAGTTACCATGCGAGTCAATGGATTAACGATCACCGATACTTACTGGATCAAAATGGATGAAGAAACAGGCTTAGATTATAATCAGGTTCGCTTTAGTCAGAATTACTTTGATAATTTAGCATTGTTGGGAGATCCGGACAGCTTTAATCAGGTGAACCGGCCTGAAATCATAAATAGTCGTACACCGGAACTGACAAATATTGGTTCGTTTGAAAAGTGCTGGCGTCTGGAAAATGGTCAATGGTGGTTATATAAGCTGGGTAATCAACTTGAAGTATTTTCTGAATTGTTTATTCATGAATTAGGAAACTTAATGGGATTTAGTATGGCATACTGTGAAGCCTGGGACAAAGGAATTAAGAGCCGGGATTTCACAAATGGGGCAAAGTTGAACTATGAACCGGCAAGAAGTCTTGTTGGCGACGAGGTCGACTATGGATTTAACTACAATCGAATTAAGGAACTGAATGCGGCCATGGCCAGAGAATACCTGGATATTCTGTTTATAGATACAATTTGTTTTAATATGGATCGTCATACTGAAAATTATGGATTTCTAAGAGATCCTGAAACTGGAGTATTCTTAAGTATGGCGCCAAATTTTGATAATAATATTGCACTAATCAGTAAAGGTTATCCATCAGATATTGAAAGAAAGAATGATCTGTTTATTCACGATTTTCTTGAATTGTTTGATGAAATAACAGAGAGCTATCATATCCCGGTTCTCAATGAAGATCTGATTCGCCTGGCAATACTTAATACAAATATAGAGGTGAATGCAGACTATATCGTGAAATTTATACTAAACGGCTATAACCAGTTGACCGATCGTTTTCGTCAGAGAGCAAAATAGCAATTGGCTAGAATAAGAAACTGAGACTTTTACTCAAAGTGTTTTACATAAAATTAATAACGAACTTTTTCCACCCGGTGGACGAAGTAAATAGAGATTCGAAAGGGTCTCTTTTTTTTATAAAATTTTGGAGGATATTAATGGAAAAGAAATGTACGACAATTGCAATTGTTAATCAAAAAGGCGGTGTCGGAAAAACTACTTCGACCTATAACCTGGGATGGGAATTAGGTAAATTAGGGAAAAAGGTGTTGCTTGTCGATCTGGACTCCCAGGGTAACTTGACTATGCAATCGGGGGTGCAAAGACCGGATGAACTGAGAATGACCATATCGACATTGATGACAAAATCAATTTATGATGAAGAACTTCCTGCTAAAGAAGAAGTCATCTTGCATAAAGAATTGGTTGATCTTCTCCCTTCGAATATTGAGTTATCGAATGTGGAAATTCAGCTGGTGAACGCAACCATGAGAGAGTTTGTGCTCAAAGGAATTCTTGATGAGTATAAAACCGACTATGATTATGTGCTTATTGACTGTATGCCATCACTGCTTATGCTTCCGATCAATGCCTTGGCAGCAGCAGATCTGGTTGTGATACCCGTTGCTCCAGAGTTTTGGGCAGTTAAAGGGATCGAAGCATTATTTAATACGATTAAAACAGTTAAGAAAAAACACATCAATCGGAAATTGGTGATTGGCGGAATTTTGATTACAAAGTATACGCCAAAACTAAAATCAACCAAAGAGATGGAAAATATTATTATGGATGTGTTTGGTGAACGGATCCACGTATATGATTCTAAAATACCATCATTATCCAAAGTAGCTGATGCTGGGAAGTTATCTCTTAGTGTCAGAGAATTGCACGATAAATTTACAATCAAAAGAGAAAAGGAAAGCATTATCAAAGCGGTTGAAGCTTATGAGAGTTTAGCAAAAGAATTAGTTGAAAATTAACAAAGCAGGTGAAAGTAGTGGAGAATCAAAAAAATTACGATAGTATGTTTAATCTTGATGACGACGAGGATAGCTGTCTGGTCATGATTGAAACAGATCGTTTGATTGGATTTGGTGATCATATTTTTGCACCTTATTCGGAAGTGGATATGTTAGAACTGACGAAAAGTATAGAGTTAAGAGGGCTTCTGACACCTATTATTATTAGAGATCACCCCACTGAAACTGGGATGTTTGAAATATTGGCTGGACACAACCGGGTCAATGCTTGTAAGCGCCTGGGAATCGGAAAGATCCATGCCAGGATTATGGAGAACATCTCGGAAGATGAATCTAAACTAATTGTAATAGAAACGAATCTGATGCAGCGTAATATTGAAGACTTCAAATTATCTGATCGGGCCAGAATTATCACGGAGTGGCATAAACTAATGAAAAAACAGGGACTAAGAACGGATCTATTAAAAGAAAATACCGAAGACCATCACAGTGAGAAGGATGAGGAAAAACCATTTCACTTGGGAAAATCTCAAATATGTAATTATGTCAGAATAAATGATTTTCTATTTAGTGATTTAAGGGACTTAATGGATTTAGGTAAACTATCGATCAAGTCCTCAGTCGAATTAAGTTATCTTGAGGAAGCTGATCAGGAACTGATTTGGGATTTGATTAATGATGGCATTAGAATCACAGATTCAAAAGCTAAGGCAATAAAAAAACTTTCCCTGGATGAAGGATTAACGAAAGAATCGCTGGAACGGTTATTGCGCCAGAAAGATAATGAAAAAAAGAAACTACTCAAAATTCCAACGATTCTTTTAAAAAAGTATTTTGGGAACAAAGGAGAAGCTGAGATTATTGATATTCTGGAATTAGCCTTATCAAAATATTTTGAAAATAGTGAAAAGTAAGTCACTATCACGACGCACATACCTTAAATTACTTCTTCCGCTTGGTGGAAGAAGTAATTTCGGAGGAATTTTACAAGGAGGATTATGGTATTTATATCATATACAAAATGATGGCGAATTTAATTTGGGAAAAAGAATCAGGTGAAAAGCACTATGAAGACGATTTGGTGAAATATGTCTGTTATGGTTGTGATAAAGAATTTATCGTTGGCAAGCACTTCGCTGAAACGTCCGATCAGTTACGTTGTCCGTACTGTGGACAGATAAGAGACCTAGATGTAAAAGCTGAAGTTACAGGAGAATGGCTGGAAGAGCTGGAGCTGGGATGCTTTGGAATCAGTTATACAATTGATAATAATGGAAATCATGTCACTCATCCACTCGAACTTTTTGAGAAAGAAGTCTTTTATAATCGGCAGAATATGACGGATGATGAAATCAATAAGCGCTATATTCAATTAGTGCAACAAATTAATTGAAATGAACTGGGATAAGCAGATACTTCGGGTTTTCCCAAAGAAAACCAGTTACACGCCTGAAGATCCCCTGACCTATTATCCGGATGG
>NZ_JAUSPS010000073.1 GCF_030652775.1 Acetobacterium sp.
GGATCAGTCAATCCGTTAGAAAATGAGAGGAGCCATTTTTCGTTTTCATCAACAACAATTTTTTCGAGTTCGGTAATTCCGGTTGAAACCATCTGGGTCATCTCATTTTCATAAATTGAAAAAAAGATATTAATGGCCACAAAAAAACCGATGGTAACGACTAAGAGAATAATAATGAGAATAAACAAATTTATTTTTGCGTGAAGGGTGTTTTTCTTAAACATCATTTTCTCCTGGTCTGGGTTATGCTCCCGCTGTTTATCGATTTATAATCAGGTTATTAAAATGGTTATGTTAAAGGTATTATATCCTTTCATCTTCGGTGTTACAATACATTATTGCGATCATCAGGAATAATTGCGCAAAGAAATATCTGACGTTATAATAATTGAAGATTTCATAAATATGACGTCAGCCGACCGAAAGGTTGGGTCTTTCAATGTCAAATTACTGATAAGGTCTTCCCGCGGGATTAAATAAAGTGTATAATAGTTAAGTTGTGAACGAAGCCTCACGGGGTCTTTCGTAATGCGTAAATAGTTGTAAAACGAAAGGAAATGAATGGAAAAATTAACATCACCAAGAGTCATTGAATCATTGTTAAAAAAATATGATCTCCACTTCAATAAACGATTTGGACAGAATTTTTTAATTGACGAAAATATTGTCCAAAAGATTGTCAGAGCAGGAGATGTGGGGGAAAGGGATCTGGTGCTGGAAATCGGTCCGGGAATTGGAACCATGACCCAAGCTCTCAGTGAGCATGCGGGTAAGGTAATTACAGTTGAAATAGATAAAAAACTAATGCCAGTTCTTCAGGAGACCCTGAAAGAATGTGACAATGTGGAAATTATCCAGGGCGATATTTTAAAAACCAACGTCAGGGAGATACTGGGAGATCATCTCGCTGCGATGCCCCTTAAAATTGTGGCAAACTTGCCCTATTATATTACCACCCCTATTATTATGGGCTTTCTGGAATCGGATTTGCCCATTGAGAGCATGACCTTTTTGATTCAAAAGGAGGTAGGCGAGCGTCTATGTGGGGTTCCCAGCACCAAAGCCTATGGATCTCTGAGTATCGTAGCTCAATTTTATGCGGATATTTCCATTGATTTTGATGTGCCATCGCATGTGTTTATACCTAAACCTAAGGTTGACTCCATTGTTGTAACGCTAAAAAAACTGAAAACACCGAAAATTGAACTGGAAAATAAGGAATTGTTTTTAGCGGTTGTTAAAGCCAGCTTCCTGAACCGACGAAAAACCCTGATCAATGGTTTGACGATGAATACCCCCTTTGACAAAGCCGTTTTGCTGGAGGTTCTGGAGGTCTGTAATATCGCACCGGGGATCCGGGGGGAAACCCTTACCGGATCAGATTTTGGCCGAATCGCCAATGAGCTGAACAAACGGGTTGACACATTGGCAGAACCTATCGCAAAGAAGGAATAATTTTTTTAAGGAGAAAAAAATGATTGAATTAAAGGATGTAACCCTTAAATATTCAAGCACTAAAGGTATTTTTAACTTAAATTTTAATGTTGAAAAAGGCGAGGTTTTTGGATATGTGGGGCCGAACGATGCCGGTAAAACAACTACCATTCGGATGCTGATGGGATTGCTCCGGGCGGGGCGGGGCAGTGCGACCATCGATGGGTTAAACTGTTTTTCGAGGGCTTCAGCGATTCAGAAGCATCTTGGATATGTGCCCGAAGACGTGGTTCTTTTTGAAAACATGCGAGTGAAAGAGTATCTGAATTTTATCACTCAGATGCGGGGGATTTTCGGTCAAAAAGACACCAGACTCCGAGAATCACTGATTGAACGATTTGAAGTGGAGACCCGGGGGAAAATTGAGAATATGTCAAATGGCATGAAAAAAAGATTGGCCATTGTCACAGCCCTGATGCATGATCCTCAAACTTTGGTGTTGGATGAACCTACTAGCGGACTGGATCCGCTGATGCAGTCCCGTTTATTAGATCTCATTCTGGAAGAGAAGCGCCGGGGCAAAACGGTGCTGCTGTCAACCCATAGGTTTGAAGAGGTGGAACGAACCTGTGATCGGGTTGGGGTTCTAAAAGAAGGCCATCTGGTCGAAAACATGGATATTGTCAGCCTGCGAGCCGAAGAAACCAAGGCCTATCTGGTAAAATTTGCTGCACCGCCAAATTTGGAGCAAATTAAAAAATATGGTTTCGGCTATCAGCAGTTTTCGCAGAGTGACTACGAATTATTTTCGCCCGGTGATCGGATTGATGTCCTGATGAAGGTTTTATCCCACGAAAAGGTATTGGTATTTAATTCAAAAAATCAATCTCTGGAAGAGATTTTTCAGCAGCATTATCAGAAAGAAATAAAACATCAAGAGATCAAAAAAGAAGTGAAAAATATAGAATCTAAACCGCAAGAAGAAAAACCGAAATTGTTCCAGAAAAAAGAAATGAAAAATAAGGCCCTGCCCGATCAGGAGGAAAAAGTCAAAGAGGTGAAAAAAGCATGAGTATTCCATTGTTTCTGAAAAACATAAAAAACAATACCCTGCTGCTGCTGGTTTTTGTCGCTCTGATGTCCATTTATCTGGCTGTTATTATCTATATCTACGATCCCAGTGGGGTTGGGGCAATGGTGGATATGATGTCCATCTTACCGGCGGTGCTGGTTAATGCCATGGGCTTCGGCACCATTGACAGCGGTCTGACTGGATTCATTGCCAGTCTGTTTTACGGGTTTCTGATTTATCTGTTTCCGATGGTTTACTGCATTATTCTGGCCAATCGGTTGGTGGCAAAGTGGGTTTATGAAGGATCTTTTACCAGTTTGCTGTGTACCCCAAACAGCCGGATTAAAATCATTGTGACCCAGGGCATTTATCTGCTGGCGTCCATTGCGGTATTATTCACGGTGCTCTTTTTAGTCGGCTATGGCATGAGCGAACAGTTTTTTCCAGGAATGCTGGATGTCAAAGTGTTTTTAAAACTCAATTTAGGTGCCTGTCTGATGACCATGACCATCGGTATGTTCTGCTTTTTCTTTTCTTGTTTGTTCAATAGCACCAAACTGGCATTGTTCTTTGGCGCCCTGATTCCAATTGGATTCTTTATTTTGAATACCCTCAGCAAGTTGTCAGAGCGGACCGCCTTTTTAGGGAAATTCTCCCTATATAATGCTTTTGACGGTCTGGCCATTGTCAATGGACAGGCTAACATCACCCTGATCATTGGCGGTTTTGCCATCTTTATTGGGGTGCTGTTTGTGGCCGCCATCGGGGTATTCAGTCTCAAACGTTTGCCCGTTTAAATTATTAAAGTCGGATTGATTGATTGGGCAGCAAACAGCATTCATCGGTAAACTTGATGCGCAACTAAAAAGCCTGCATCGTCTCGGGTCAGATCCCCAGATGATGCAGGCTTTTTTAAATTCTATTTATTCGATGGTGTTGCGCAAGATGCCGATTTTTTCGATTTCCGCTTCAATCTGATCTCCGTGTTTGAGGAATTGCGGCGGATCCAGAGCAAAGCCTACACCGGCAGGGGTTCCGGTGAGAATGATATCTCCCGGCAGCAGGGTCATCCCCTGGGACAGGTCGCTAATAATGGAGGGGATATCAAAGATCATTCGAGCTGTATTGGAATGCTGACGTACCTCGCCGTTGATCCGGCAGGTGATGTCTAGGTCAAAGGGGATTTTTAAATCGTTTTTATGCAAGATTCGGGGACCCAGGGGACAGAAGGTATCCAGTGATTTGCCCTTATACCATTGGGAGTGCTTTTTTTGGAGATCCCGGGCGGTGATGTCGTTGGCAATGGTGTAACCAAAAATATAATCTTCGGCCTCTTCCTGGGGAATATCGGCCCCCTCTTTGCCAATGACAATGGCCAGTTCCACTTCATAGTCGATCTGTTTGGTGGCCTTGGCATGGGACAGAATGACCGTATTCGGACCAGTGACCGAAGTGGGCAGTTTGGAAAAATAAATCGGATTTTCCGGCACTTCTCCCATCGAGGGAATGTTCCTGATTTCCTTGGCGTGATCAGCATAGTTTTTACCCAGACAGAAAATATTTCTTGGCGGTTTGGGAATCGGCGCCAGCAGTTTGACCAGACCCAGATTGATCCCCAGATTCTGATGTTCAGTCATGACTTTCTTGATGTCAGCCAGTAGTTCATCGGTAGCCAGGGGAATAAAGTCGATCAGACGTTCCGGAAATTTGAGACCCATCAGTTTACCGATGGTTGTAATCGGTAAAACCTTTGTTTCATCGGCTGTTAGAATGCCACCTTCACTAAATGCGTTATATTGATAAGTTACGAAATACATATAAAGTCCCTCCCTTTTTCTTCTTATCATACCATTATCTGCTTCGAAATTCCAGTCAAATCCTGCAGTATGCGTCTATCGAGCCTGAAGTCCAAATATTATCTTAAGATATCGGGTTCTTTTAATCAAAGTTCATTGACAATTTTAGCTAATTAAATTATGATTATTGTAATTAAGTATGCAGGCTTTGTAAAGCGAGGCATAAAGGTGCAAAAGGAACGATACATATAATGAGGGAAAATGCCTGTTAGAAAGTATGCCGCTATTTTTATAAAGCGGCTTGTTTTTTGCCCATAATTGTGTTTATGATAGGAGGAACATTATGTTAAAAGGAAGACATTTAATCGAGCCTGGAGACTTTCAACTAAACGAAATTGAATCGATTATGCAGCTGGCTGATAATATTATTGCAGACCCCGAGGGTTATTCTTTGGTTTGCAAGGGAAAATTATTAGCCAGCCTTTTTTATGAGCCTTCCACCCGGACACGGTTCAGTTTTGAAGCGGCGATGCTTCGTTTAGGCGGGGAAATCATCGGGTTTGATGATCCCAATAATTCGTCGGTGTCCAAGGGCGAAAGTCTGGGCGATACGATAAGGACCATTGAGTGCTATTCCGACATCGCAGTGATCCGACATCCCCGGGAGGGAACAGCCCGGCTGGTTTCCAAGTTTGCCAACGAAATGCCGATTATCAATGCCGGCGATGGCGGCCATGAACATCCCACCCAGACCTTGACAGATCTGCTGACGATTCGAAAATTCAAGGGCGGCTGTGACAACCATGTGGTTGGGGTATGCGGGGATTTACTTTTTGGCCGAACCATCCATTCCCTGGTTAAAACTTTGAGCCGTTACAAGGGCATTCGGTTTGTTTTTATTTCCCCCACCGAACTCAAAATGCCGGCTCATATTCTCAATCAGCTGGATCCCAAAACCTATAAAGAAACGACCAGTCTGGATGAGGTCATCGGCCAGCTGGACATTCTCTATATGTCCCGGGTTCAACGAGAACGGTTTGTTAGTGAGGAAGAATATCTGCGGTTGAAAAACTATTATATTCTCGATAAAAAGAAAATGAAGGCGGCCAAGCAGGACATGATTGTGATGCATCCGTTGCCCCGGGTCAATGAAATAGCCACTGAGGTGGACGAGGATCCCCGGGCGGTATATTTTGCCCAGGCCAAATATGGGATGTATGTGCGGATGGCATTGATTGCCAAACTTCTGGGAGTGGAGGATCGAAAATGATCAACGTATCGAAACTGAAAAAAGGTATCATCATCGACCATATTGAAGCGGGACACGGGTTTGAGATTTACAAGGAACTCCATCTCAATGATATTGATGATGTGGTAGTTTTACTAAAAAACATTCCCAGCAAAAAAATGAAGCAAAAGGATTTAATCAAAATCGAAACCGACATGCAGATTGATATGACCGTTCTGGGTCTGATTGATCCCAATGTCACCATCAACTTTGTCAAGAATGGTGAATTGTGCAAAAAAATAAGTCTGACCTTGCCGAAGGTTGTCAATGGCATTATGACCTGTAAAAATCCCCGCTGTATTACCCAGTATGAGGACGTGAAGGAAATTAAATTCTATCTAGTAAATGAAGAGAAAAAACAATACCGCTGCGAGTACTGCGACGCCTACACCACTTTTATTGACGAAGAATAATGAAGGAGGAAAGATGAAAACCTTAATCAAGAACGTTGAAATGGTTGATGCCGACGGAAGACGGTTTGGCAAGGTATTGATTGAAGACGGAAAAATAAAAAAAGTGTATAAAGAAAAAGGGAACGTCAAGTCTGAATATGATCAGGAAATCGATGGTCAGGGCTATCTGCTGATGCCGGGATTTATTGATATGCACTGCCATTTGCGCGACCCGGGCTATGAATATAAAGAAACCATGGAAACCGGTATGCAGGCGGCGCTGAAAGGTGGCTTTACGACGCTGGTAGCGATGGCTAATACCAAACCCTGCATCGATGAGGCGACTCCTTTAAAAGCCAATCTGGATAAAGCCGAAGCGCTGCAGCTTTGTAACCTGATTCAGGTGGCGGCACTGACAAAAGCGTTTAATGATTCGGATCTTGTCGATATCAAATCCTTGCGTCCATTGACCAATGTGTTTTCCAACGACGGGGTTTCGATTCTGAATCCGGACATCATGGTGGCCGGGCTTAAGGCTTCAATCGAACATGACTTTATTCTATTGACCCATTGCCAGCCGGAAACTGAACTGGTGCGACGGGATGTCATGCTGCTGGAAGAAATCAGTGGTCATCTGCATGTCTGCCATATCAGCAAAAAAGATACCCTGGATCTGATTGCGGAAGCTAAGGCAAAGGGCCTCGATATCACCTGTGAAGTGACTCCCCACCACATCTTTGCCTCGGCGATGGACTACAAGGTCAATCCGCCGTTTCGGACTTATCCTGACCGCCGTGCTTTAATCGAAGGCATCAAGGAAGGCGTTATTGATATGTGCGGCACGGATCATGCCCCCCACTCGGAAGAGGATAAGTTAAAAGGCGCCCCGGGGATCAATAACTTCGAAATGGCTTTTGCCATGTATTATACGGTCTTTGAACAGAACGGCATCGGCCTGGAGAAGCTTAGCGATATGCTCAGCAACGCCCCAGCCAAACGCCTGGGCCTTAAAGCCGGGTTGATTAAAGAACGATATCCGGCGGATCTGGTTCTGGTAGATCTGAACTGGGAAGGGAAAATCAATCCCAAAGACTTTATTTCTAAAAGTAAAAACAATCCCTTTGGCGGTGAGACCCTTAAAGGAAAAGTAATGATGACCATAGTGAAGGGAGAAATTAAATATGATGATAATGGACCGGCTCTATAATGATGCTGTAAAAAAAGGACCGATTTGTGTGGGTCTGGACACAACCTTAAAATATTTACCAAAATACCTGCTTAGTAAGGACTGGTCCGATGGTGAGAAAATAACGGAATTCAATAAAAAAATTGTCGATGCTACTGAGGATCTGGCAGCTTCCTACAAGGTGCAGATTGCCTGTTACGAGTCACTGGGACTGGACGGCATGAAGGCCTACAGCGAAACCGTCAAATATGCTAGAAGCAAAGGCGTTGTCGTCATTGGCGATGTCAAACGGGGCGATATTTCGTCCACCGGCGATCAGTATGCCAAAGGCCATTTTACTGGTGATTTCGAAGTGGATATTATGACCGTCAACGCTTATATGGGCGAAGATGCGGTATCACCTTACTATAAATATATCAAAGAAAACGATAAGGGGATCTTTATTCTGCAACGGACGTCCAACCCGTCAGCGGTGGATCTCCAGAACCTGAAGGTTGGTGATGACACCATCTACGAAATCATGGGAGATAAAATTGAAGCCTGGGGAATGGCCTTTCGAGGAGAAAACGGTTTTTCGGCCATTGGCTCGGTGGTAGGACTGACCCGTCCGGAAGAATTCGAAGCGATTCGGGAACGTTGTCCCCATACCTTCTTTTTAGTGCCAGGCTACGGCGCCCAGGGCGGAACCGGCGAGGATATAGCCAATATTCTGAAAAAATCGCAGTGTGCGGTGGTTAACTCATCCCGGGGACTGATCACTGGTCATCAAAAGGCTGGCTGTGAAGATGAGGGCTTTGCCGAGCATATTAGAAACGCAACCCTGGCAATGCAGGAGGATATTCTTAAATGGCTCTAGTTCAAAGTAATACTTGTGTATCACCTGGGATTTATAAAATGACAGTGGATTTCACTGGAGCTGTAAAACCAGGACAGTTCTTTATGCTGAGAGCCTGGGATAAAGATCCGCTGCTTTCCCGACCGATCAGCGTTCATAATTATGAACCCGGTAAACTCACCTTTTTATACCAGGTGGTCGGAAAAGGGACCGAAATATTGTCCCAGCTTCAAAGCAATGATGATGTGACCATCCAAGGTCCCTACGGCAATGGTTTCCCAGAAATAACCGGAGACCTCTGTGTCGTTGGCGGCGGTATCGGGACAGCCCCCCTGTATTATCTGGTGCGCCACTATCAGAAACAAAATCCCGCAGGGAAGTGTCGGGTCTATCTGGGCTTTAGAGATATCGCCTACGGGGCTGATGCCTTTGCTGCGCTGGCCGATGAAGTTGTGCTTGATGTCGGGGGTATTATCACCCACAAACTTACCGTTTTACCCGGTGAAACTGTGGTGACCTGCGGGCCGGAAATTATGATGGCAGCGGTGGCTAGCGCCGTGCCGGCTGAGCATGCCGTCTACGTTTCGCTGGAAGCCCATATGGCCTGTGGCATCGGTGCCTGTCTGGGTTGTACCTGCGAAACCCGATCCGGCAATAAAAAAGTCTGTAAAGACGGCCCGGTGTTTGGCCGCGAGGAGGTCTTTAATGTCTGATTATCTGGAAACAAAATTTAATGACATCCTCTTTAAAAACCCGGTGATTCCTGCTTCCGGAACCTTTGGTTTTGGCCGGGAGTATGAAGCCTTTTATGATTTGGCTAAACTTGGCGGCCTCTGCTCCAAAGGGTTGACCTTAGAACCAAAATCGGGAAACACCGGCATGCGTCTATGGGAAACACCGGCCGGATTGATGAATAGCATTGGTCTGGAAAACCCGGGAATCGATGCATTTATTGAAAAGGAATGGCCGCATCTAAAAAACATTGATACGGTCACCATTGTGAACGTCGGTGGCAAGGACGAAGAATCTTACCTCACTGCCATTGAAAAACTAAACACCATCGATGCCCAGCTCATCGAGCTGAATATTTCTTGCCCTAATGTCAAAGCCGGGGGAATGGCTTATGGCATCAAAGCAACAACCGCCGGAGACATTACTAAAAAAGTGGTAGACATTTCTCGTCATCCGATTATGGTTAAACTGTCACCCAACGGCGAAGCGGTAGCTGACATTGCGCGAGCCTGCGAGGCAGCTGGTGCTCAGGGAATTTCGCTGATCAATACGCTGCAGGGAATGGCCATTGATTACAGGAAAAAAGCAGTTGTTTTTGACAACCTCTATGCCGGCCTTTCCGGTCCTGCCGTCAAACCTGTTGCTCTGCGGATGACCCATCAAGTTTGCCAGGCCGTGAAAATTCCGGTGATGGCCATGGGTGGGATCAGTGATTGGAAAGATGCCCTGGAATTTATTATGGCTGGAGCAACATGCATCCAGATCGGTACCATCAACTTCAATAACCCGATGGCTCCCATTGAGATTATTGAAGGTCTGAAAGCCTATTGCATCAAAGAAGGACTAGCCAATATTGGCGAAGTCCGAGGAATTGTTTAATATAAAATATAGAAATGAGGAATAATATGAGTCAGGAAGTATTAGAAATATTAAAAGAAACCGATGCCTTTTTAGAAGGACATTTTTTACTCTCATCCGGAAAACACAGTGACCAATATGTCCAATGCGCCAAGGTACTGCGATTTCCAGATGCGGCAGCGAAAGTTTTAGCACCGGTTGTAGAACAGTTAAAAGCACTCGAAATAGATAAGGTTGTTGGTCCGGCTATGGGCGGCGTCATCGTATCTTACGAAATTGGCCGTCAGTTGGGTAAAGAATCCATCTTTACCGAACGGAAAGATGGACTGATGGAACTGCGACGAGGCTTTGAAATTAAACCAGGTGAACGCGTTATCATCACCGAAGACGTTGTCACCACCGGAAAATCAACCATTGAAACTAAAAAAGTTTTGGAAGAATTGGGTGCCGTGGTACTGGGCGTTGCTTGTATTGCTGACCGTCGAGCTGCGGGAGTTGAAATTAACATGCACATCTACTCTTCCATTAAACTGGAAATTACCGCCTGGGAACCAGATGATTGCCCGGTTTGTAAGGCCGGTAAAGTCAAACTGGTTAAACCCGGTTCACGAGGCAATGCTTAATTATAAAGTTTTAAATTTATTATATACAGGAGGAACAATATGAAAAACAAAAAGATTATCGCGTTGATCAGTAATGATTTTGAAGATCTTGAATTATGGTATCCCGTGCTTCGCTTGCGTGAAGAAGGGGTTACTGTTCATGTTGTGGGGGAAGATGCCGGCAAAAAGTACATCGGTAAATACGGCGTACCCTGTGTTTCCGATCTGGCCTATACTGATATCAATCCCGACGATTATGATGGGATTCTGGTTCCCGGTGGCTGGGCTCCCGATGCCATTCGTCGATTCCCGGTGGTTCTTGATATGATCCGCAACCTTGATGGCAGAAAGCGGGTCATCGGACAGATTTGCCATGCTGGTTGGGTTCTGATTTCAGCCGGTATTTTAAAAGGTAAAAATGTCACCAGCACCCCCGGCATCAAAGATGATATGACTAATGCTGGGGCCATCTGGCATGACACGCCGTCCATTATTGATGGTCACATCGTTTCAAGCCGTCGTCCGCCCGATCTGCCAGAATATATGATTGACTACATCAAAGTTCTGAAAACTCAGGATTGATCAGATCTGAAAAATAAAAATACCGACATTTATCTAACGTCTGCAAACCTGCATCGGAGAGACAAGATGTCGGTATTTTTTTAGCTTGGTAACATACTATTGCATGGATTCGATCAAAGACGGTTCAATCGTCCTGAAAAAATGCGGTATATTCACTTCTGAGTAATCGTTTTGATAAAATAACACGCTGATGGTTTTTAATATTATTTTAAAATCAAATATTTTTGTGCGGATGAAATCCTGGCAGCAGCGATGGTGATTTGAGTTTGCGTATTCGCTTTTGTAACGATATTAGCTTCTACAACTTCAAAATAAATTGCCCAAGACTCAGGTGTATAGTCCATCTCGTTAACCGCAGATATAGCTTCTATATATGGTGTGAGATCACCTTCTTTTATAACTAAGCTACTTTGAGCAGTTGTAATTCTGGCAGCAGCGATAGTAATTTGAGTTTGCGTATTCGCTTTTGTAACGATATGAGCTTTTACAACTTCAGAATAAGTCGCCCAAGATTCAGTGGTATAATCCATCTCATTGACCGCCGAGATAGCCTCAATATAGGGTGTAAGATCACCTTCTATAGCCACTAAACTACTTTGAGCGGCGACAATGTTTACAGCGGCAATATTAACTTCTTCTTGTGTATTGGCCATCGTCACAAGATTAGCTTTTACAACTTCATAATAAGTTGCCCAGGATTCAGTGGTATAATCCATTTCATTAACTGCTTCTATGGCTTCAAAAAAAGGAAGTAAGTCGGTTGTTTGAACAATGATGATCTTGATAGCTTCTAATCGAAGACTCTCTCCTTTAGTACCTGCGTCTTCACCACCCACAAACCAGGTTGCAGTATCATTGACATCTTTCAGCCAACCTTTATTTTCAACTTGGACATCATATTTGATAACGTAACCAGGCATGTTTTCAAGAACCAGTTTTATACTCTCGATCCGTAAGCCCAACCCTGTCGTACCGGCGGCTTCACCCATTGCAAATGGCCCCATATCACCTTTATCTTGTACGTGGACGGAGGTCTGGATACTCGCAATATTTTGAAATTCGCCGATGAGCCCAACTTTAACGGATTCGATACGGAGACTTTCACCGATTGTACCTGAAATATCACCATTAGATTTCCAATCTTGTTCCCAACCGCGATTTTCGATATGGGACATATAGTGAACACCGGTATCAGTAAATGCTGTAGTATCTTTTGTAGCTGCAAACGTATTAGCTGAAAAAAACATAAAAAACCCGATAAATAGTGATAGAATCCCGATTATTAGCTTCTTCATTTTGTAACCTCCAGTTATTTTTTTCTTGATACCGAGAAAAAATGAATTTTACGATCTATTAACATTTAATACTCGAATGTTTTGATTCACATGAATAGATCTCCTTTCTCGATTTTGGAATCAAAATACATAATAATCTACTTAAACAGTATTCTACCTATAATGTAAACGATTGTCAAGATAGGGATATTATATATATTAAACAACATTTTGTAATTTTGATTGAACTAAAAAGTCACACAAATAAAACATTAATGAAAGATGTATATTTATTGATGGATAGTTACTACGAAAATGATTTAAAAAAAAGAAAAAAACCTCAACTAATAAAAGAGCACATTGTTGAGGTTATAGATTTAGATTTATAGGTAAGGTCACATGACGTCAATACCCTCATGCCAGGCGGCAATGCGGTTTCGGCCAGTTTCCTTGGCCTGATAAAGGGCTTCGTCGGCACGTCGTAACAGGTTTTCAAAAGAGTTCTCATCCATCGGATTCGAAGAGATGACCCCAACTGAAACAGTAACCACATCATTGACTGGAGAGGACTCGTGCGGAATATTCAAATTCTGAATCGCTTCGCGCAGCGCTTCGGCGACGTTCTGAGCCCCTTTGGCATTGGTATTGGGGAGCAGGCAGACGAACTCTTCGCCGCCCCAACGGGCAGCCAGATCTTTAGGCCGCTTGAGGGTAACTGACAGAGCCGTAGCCACTTTTTTAAGACAGGTATCTCCTTCCAGATGGCCATAGGTATCGTTGTAAAATTTAAAATGATCAATATCAAGCAAAAGTACGGATAAAATAGTTCCGGTTCTTTTGGCTTTTTTTATTTCCAGAGTCATGGTGTCGTCAAACCGTCGGCGATTAGCGATCTGGGTCAGCTGATCCACGTCGGTATTGATTTTTAGGGTGTCCTGATAATATTTCACAGCCAGATGATTCTTGATCTTGGCTTTGATAATCGGGATGCTGAAGGGTTTGGTAATATAATCGATGGCACCCAGGGTTAAGCCAAACTCAATATCCTTGGCAGCGGTGAGGGAGGTGAGAAAGATCACCGGAATATCTTTTGTTTTTGCTCCCTGGTTCAGCCGTCGGCAAATCTCATAGCCGTCGATTTCAGGCATGATTATATCTAATAGGATGAGATCCGGCGGATCATTGGAATTACAAATGGACAGCGCTTCTTTGCCGTTATGGGAAATCAGAACCTCATAGTCCTCAATCAGAGCGGTTTCCATTATTTTAGTGTTAAGCGGAGAGTCGTCAACTATCAGGATTTTCTGTCGGATCGGACAAAGATCTTCCAGTTCGTTCTGGAGGTGGCTTTTTTTAAGGTGTTGTCGAACTGCTTTAAGTCCAGCGGCAGAGAGCTTTGTGTGGGTGATGTCAACCCCGGCCACATAGGCGTAGTTGTCGTGGCAGTTAAATTCCCAGTCGACATATCGGTAGCTGCCGTCTTTAGAACGGAAACGATTAGAAAAGGTAAGTCGGTGGTTGGTGTGCAGCAACTCCGAAAAAACAAAGGCAGTGGCATCCCGGTCGTCAGGGTGAGCATATTCGATGATATTAGTATCCGACAGTTCTTCGGCAGTGTAACCGAAGGTTTTTTCCCAGGAACTATTGACCTTTTCAAACCATCCGTCAATATTCAGGATGCATAAAAGACCTAGATTCAGGGAAAAAATGCGGTTGAGAATTTGCTGTGGGCTGTTCGCGGCGAAAAAATCTTCCATGGGTTGTGATTCCAATCGTTAATTAATTTATTTTTTTAATTATAACACGCATCATTAAAAGGTGGATAAAAAATTAATATTTATCCTGACCCAGATCCAGATCATCAAGAACGATCACCGGCTCCGGGGTATTAAATGCTTTGTTTAACGTTTCAGGGATCGGAATTGGGGTGGCCTTAGTAAGAATCGTATTTTTCAATTTAAAAGCGCTCATCATTTCTTTGAGCATTTCCGCCTGACCGGACAGTTCCTGACTGGCGGCAGCACTTTCTTCCGCTGTGGCTGAGTTTGTCTGAACCACCTGTGAAACCTGATCGAGACCCATGGTAATCTGAGCGATTTCTGTTGCCTGATCATTGGAAGCCCGGGCAATGCTTTCGACCAGACCGGCTACCTTTTCGATTTGATTGAGGATTTCTTTTAAACCCTCAGCAGTTTCATCAGCAATTTTTGTTCCGGCTTCGACCTTGTTAATCGAACCTTCGATGAGAACCGTAGTTTCTTTGGCGGCTTCGGCACTTCTTGCTGCCAGGGTGCGAACCTCTTCGGCGACCACGGCAAAACCCTTGCCGTGCTGACCGGCCCGGGCAGCTTCAACCGCTGCGTTCAAAGCCAGAATATTAGTCTGGAAGGCAATGTCGTCAATAACCTTGATTACTTTTGAAATATTATGAGATGATTCGTTAATATCAGCCATGGAAGTGACCATTTTTTTCATCTGCTCATTACCAGATTGGGCGTTGCTACGGACCTCAATAGCCCGGTCATTGGCTTCATTGGCATTGACGGCATTTCGTTTTGTTTCGGCTGCGACTTCTTCGATGGAAGCGCTGAGCTCCTGAATAGAACTAGCCTGTTCAGTGGTTCCCTGGGATAATTGCTGGCCGCCATCGGAAATCTGCCGTGATCCAGAGTCTACCTGACCGGCAGCTACGTTTATTTCACCCATGACCGTGCTGAGGCGGGTGGTAATATCATTAATGGCATATTTAATGGCGATGAAATCTCCAAGATAATGGTTGGTAATTTCCAGACTCAGATCTCCCTGACCAACCCGTTCCAGGGTAGTGGTTATCTCGTCAACGTATTGTTTGAGGAAGGCGATGGTGCGGTTCATATCGTCTTTGATTTTTCCATGCTGGCCTTTGAAATCGCCATCCATAGTAATATTTAAATTCCCCTGGGCCAACTGATTTAGCGTCGTTGAAGCAGCCCTGATGGGATCGATAACCACATCCAGGGTATTATTGAAGCCATCAATAACCCGGGCGTATTCGCCGGGGAATTTTGAGGCGTCGCTGCGATGATCGAGATCACCTTCGACGGCAATCCGGGTCATAGTCTGGGTCTCGTCAACCAACTTCATGATATTCTGAATCATCCCTACCAAGCTGGGAATCAATTGATCGTTGTCGCTACGTTTGCCTGTAGCGCTGAGATTTTCAAGATCCTGCATATCGCCGTTGGCGATATTGTTGATAATATCCATGATATGAACCAACTTGCTGTTGACCCGGTTGATGGAATCGGATATTTCGGCAAAGATACCACAATAATTCCCAACGATGGACTGGGAAAAATCGTTAATGCTGATCTGGGTCAGAATTTGATTACCTTCTTCAAGCGCCCCCAGACCGTCGATACAGGCGTTAATATTATTTCTTATGGTATTAAAATCACCGTGATACGTGTCGGTTATTCTTGTCGGAATCTCACCATTGCCAATTCGTTGAATATAGTCGGCGGCCACATACAGGGGTGTAATGACGGCATCCAGTGTATCATTGACGCCCTGGACGATTTCTTTGAAACCGCCTTGAAAGTCCTCGGTATTTCCCCGAGTCTCCAGCCGTCCTGCTACCGCAGCGGCAGAGAGGTGGTTGGCTTCAGTGATCAGGTGACGAATGTTTTCAATGGTCTGTTTAAGCGCTGGTGTAATTTCGTCCCGAGGACCCTGGGGGGCAATCTCCGCTGATAGATCTCCCGCAGCAATCTGGTTCAGCGTTCCGATCAGAACGAATTGTAGGTTGTCCGCAAAGTTGTCCAGGGCAACCGCCATTTCCCCAATTTCATTGGTTGCCTTCATATTCAGCCGGGTTCCTAAATAGCCATGGTTCATTTCCTGGATCATCTGGTTAACCCCAGAGATGGGTTTGGTGATCGACTGTGAAAGTTTATAAAGGATTAGAGACAGGACTAAAAACACCAGTAAGCCAATTCCGGCGATTAGCATCACATTCTTGGTGACAGCTGCAAACACGTTTTCCATGGAGTAGCCAATGTCAATCGCACCAACAAGCACGCCATTGATCGTTATGGGATATAGAACATCATAAACGGTTACATCATGGGACTCATAATAATACTCTGAAGCGGATGAAGTCCCTTCCTGGGCAGCAGCTTTCATACTTTCATCATCAGAATAATCGTTGCCAATGTCTTCCTTGATACTGTCGGCAATGTCGATCACATTCTTGTCAATGATGGCGATATAGACAATACTTTCATCATCAGCCATTTTATCAATCTGGGATTGATAACTGAATTCTGCTTTAAATTTTTCACTTTGTTCTGCTGACACCCCAGAAGTTGATTGTTCCAAAGCTTCAATTGCATTGGCATTGTTTTCCAGTTGTGTAACAAATCGCTGTGAAGTTGTAAATCCATTGCTTTTTAATTCTTCCAATAGACTGTCTCGAATCAAATAAGAAGAGATCGCACCAATCGCAACAATGCCCAGAAAAACGCAAATCAGGGGGATAATCAGCAGTTTAAATTGAATCGAGTCAGTTTTTCTCACTTTAGTTGTTTGTTTATTCATTATCATCTGTTCATCCTTTTTTTGGAGTTCGGGTCGGGATAAAAAATAGTTCATAAAAGTCTGATTTTGAGTATTAGTACAATTATACATGCAGATTTGGCTAAGTCAAAATGATTAACGTGGTAAAAGTAGATCAATTAATTGAAAAAAGCAATTGTCTGTACTGCCTTATCAGGAAGAAAATGCAAACAATTGCTTTAATGGATATTCCAGAGATTGATGCTCTGACCTGAAAGAGTCAGTTATTTACTGTTCGACAAAATCAACAATGATCTCGATGAGATCCATAGCGAGTTTATTGTAATGATCCCCGGTGAGATCCTCGGTACCAGAATAAATTAAAACAAAGGACTTGGCGTTAAGGCCAACGCCAATTTTAATCCGCGGTTTGTCTTTAAAGGCCACCGGAATATTGTCGTTTCTCAGGGTAATATACATTTTTTCCTTGTCGGCAAAAAGTTTCACCAGGGTTCGCCCGTCTTCTGCTTTAATGCTATAGGAACCATTGAAGGTAATGACCTTGCTGGTGGTGAGCCGATCTCCCAGCGATACTAAAAACTCCTCCAGGTTCAGTTTTAGATCAGGATGCCATTGATCCAGAACAATGGTTCGAATGGTGGGGTCGTTATTGCTGGAGCCAGTTTCCGCTGGCAGATGTAGAACATTCTCTTTTGACGTGGCATAATATCCGCTTTTGGGATCAACCAAGTTCTGTTCTTCAAGCATGGCGAAAGAAATCAACCCGAACGATTGTTTTTCAGCCCGCCAGCCACTGACGCCAATGGGGGGGAGGAAGTTGGCGTTTTTAAAGGGCTGGATATCTGTGGGGTCATTGGTCATAGCGACAAATAAAAAATCCGGATTGTATCCGAACTTATCAATACAGAGTTTGATCATGACGGGTTTTTTTAGTACCTTGGGGACGTCGTGATAAAGCTTGTAAGCTTCGTCCACATCTTCAATAAATCCGCCGTCTTTTTGATAGTGATAGGCCTTGGCCAAACGGTACATCAGAGCCAGACGGATATTCAGTTTATCACCGACATCTTTGTATTTATTAGGAAAGAGTTTTATATTCAGTTTTTCCGATGCGTCGTCATAGGCCGAAATTTTTGATTCCACAAAAATCACATGCCGCTGGAGGCTTTTTTCTTCGGCAATGATGACTAGATTGGGTTTGCCGAACTGCCCCAGGGACGGTTCAATGATAAAGCTGATTTTGACAATATCTGGCAGCCATTCAGGCTTGAAGTCATCGGTAAATTTAATTGTGTTTAAAAACTTCATTTGTTTTGCGAAATCGGTTTCCATATCAAGTATGATGCTGTTCACAACACCTTGGTTACCGTAGAAAGTGGTTGTCATAAAGAGTCCTCCATTTGTAGTGAGTTTAGTATACCACGTCAAGCTCAACTATAAAAGGATTTTGATGCATCCTGCCCGGAAAATGAAGGGTAAAAATCAGGAATAGCGACAGACAAGGGTCTTCATACTTTCGATGACCCAGTCGATGTCATCAGAGCTGACACCATGATTGGTAACAAAGCGGTATTCGCCGTCTTCTTGTCCGCTGATTTTGATATTTTTCGCAAGTAGTCCGGCCACCAGATTGGCTTCGGTAATGACCGAAGCCGGCAGGGTAAAAAAGACCATGTTAATGTCCAAACGATTACGGATGACCGAACAGGAGTCAATTTCTTCCAGGCGATTGGCCAGATAGCGGGCGTTATGGTGATCTTCTTTCAGACGGGATACCATTTCAGTCAGGCTGATAATCCCGGCAGCGGCCAGGATTCCCGCCTGGCGGAGGCCACCACCCATCAGCTTTCGGTTTTTGCGGGCTTTTTTTATAAATTTTGCAGTTCCCAGCAGCAGCGAGCCCACCGGTGCACACAGTCCCTTGGAAAGGCAGACGTTTACTGAGTCGCCCTGACTCGCGATTTCTTTAGCATCGACACCCAGGGCAAGGGCTGCATTAAAAATTCGGGCACCGTCAATGTGCATTGGGATACCGCGGGACTGGGCTAGCGCATAGACAGCTTCCATATTGGCAAGGGGAACGGTTTTTCCGGAAGATTGGGCATTCTCCATACAGATCAGGCCGGTATCCGGGAAGTGGATGTCATCGCCACGGAGCATCAGTGCCAGTTTCTCCACATCGATGCCGTCATCCAGAACCGGGAAGGTTCTAATCTGAACGCCGGAAAGCACAGCGGCAGCACCCACCTCGTGCATCAGGATATGGCAGGCATCGCCTACCAGTACCTCGTTTCCTCTTTGGGTATGGGTCATGATCGCCAGCTGATTTCCAAAAGTACCAGAGGGCACAAACAAGGCAGCCTCCTTTCCCAACAATTCGGCGGCCAGTTTTTCCAGTTGGTTGACAGTGGGGTCATCCCCATAGACATCATCGCCCACGGTTGCATTGGCCATGGCAATGCGCATCGCCGGGGTTGGTTGGGTGACTGTATCACTTCTTAAATCAATGATCATCTTAATTTCTCCTTGTGCTAAACTTAAACTTAAACTTAAACTTAAACTTAAACTTAAACTTAAACTTAAACTTAAACTTAAACTTAAACTTAAACTTAAACTTAAACTTAAACTTAAACT
>NZ_JAUSPS010000078.1 GCF_030652775.1 Acetobacterium sp.
CTGCAGTATTTTGGAACGCCCGATCGCATTTTTACGTCATCGGAAGAGGAATTACGATCTATCGGTGTGATTGGACCAATTTTAGCACAGTCTATACAGAAAGCTCATTCATTGGATGGAGCTTTTTCAATTTTAGATGAGCTGCAACAAAAAGAAATAAAAATACTGGTTTATGATGATCTGCTTTATCCCAGTACGGCCAAAGCAGTGCCTGGATGTCACATACCCTAAAGAACACCGGGAATTGCAGGCTGAGATTGTGGAAAAAGGAGCGGTGATTTCGGAGTATTTACCAAAGATGAAGGCCAGACCGGAACATTTCCCACGCAGAAATCTTCTGATTGGCAGCTGGAGTGAAAAAATTCTGGTTGTTGAAGCCGCACAGAAAAGCGGCGCACTTATTACTGCGCAATACGCCAAAATGCAAGGGCACGAGGTTCTGGTACCACCCCATGAGCTTTATCGTTCAAACGTGGCAGTGCTACTCTCTGAGGGCAAGAAAAGAACTAATGTTTTCCGGGCAAAGATTGTAGGAAGTGGCACCATTATTTCAAATAACGCTTTAGTTCTTGATAGAAGTTTTCACGTGTCCCGGCCATGATTATGACAATGATATTACCATTTTCTAATTGAGATATGTGGTAGGCGAGTTCATAGTTTGTCCGGTTTGTGATACAGATCAAGGCAATAAAGCCCTTTTAAGTCACCGGTTTTAGCTTCTCCAATTCTTCGATAATTTTTTCTATCGCAGGTCGAACCTGATGCGTAATTTTTTTAAATTCAGAAAGTAACTTTTCACCAGAATAACCTTGCCCATGTAGGATTGCTACGAAGAATACTTTACAGATGGAGCGGATTACGCCACTGAGAAGTATTTTTTACAAAATTGAGAAACCGTGGCCCAGGATGGCTGTCCAGTTGCTTTTCTGAAACAAAAAACGCACAACGGTAACCCGATGTGTTTCTTCTGATATAACGTAAAAAGCAAGGTAACCGTTTACAATGACAAAATGGATTCCCCATGAAGCTAAAACCGGATCATCCACTCGCTTAAATTTATTAGGAAAGTCAGCAAGGGAGTTGATCAGTGCTTCAGTTTCGTCTAGTAGGTCATCGGCAGCGTTGGGATTTTTGAGAACGAATTCGATATGGTCTGAGGCTCTTAAAATATCTCGTTCAGCGGCAGCTGTGATGGATACTTCATAGATCATCTGTTAGCGTTTGCTCCGGATGGAAGAGATTGCCTCAGAGAAGATACGGGTATTGCTATTTGCAATATCATCCATTCCTTCTTTTATTAGTCCATATAATTCAAAGCGGCTGTTCATTTCCTCGTAGGCTTCAATGCTCATTACGGCAAGATCGCCTTTTCCGTTTTTGGTAATGAAAACGGGTTCTGAATAATTATGACAGAATTTTGAGATTTCATTGTAATTGTTTCGTAGTTCAGCACTGGATTTGATTGTGGGCATGATAAACACCTCCTTATATAACAAAATTATACACGTATTTTGTTATATGGTCAAGTAATTCCTTGCCCAACTCCGAGGGTGGCGGTGCCACTCTCTTAACATGTATTAAATCTCATAAAAACAAAGGATCAAATTTCATCCATCCGTTGCAAACAGCCAATTAGGTGCTTGCTTTAATAAATCTCACTTCGATGACCCACGTCAAGGATAATGATATTTATCTTATTATCTTCGATTAAAGCAAGGATGCGATAATCACCAATGCGATATCGCCATTTTCCTTTGTGATTAGCAGTTAATGGTTTTCCATGCAACCTGGGATCATTGCAACCTTCAAGGTTCTTTTCAATCCAGCCAATTAATAAGGATGATTGATAGCGATCCATTTTCGTTAACTTTTTAAGAGCAATGTCAGAAAACTCAACTTCGAACATATTACAAGCCTAATTCTTTCTTTACGTCATCAAGTGAATAGGTCTTTTTCATATTAGCTAAAGCCTCATCAAAGTGCTTTAAATCAATTTCATCCTCAATTTTTTCGATCACGGATGTTCTGATTAAATCAGAAACAGATAAGCAATGCATTTTTGCGTAGTTTCTAACCAGTAAATCTTCTTTTTCAGAAAGACGAATTGAAATTGTGCTCATTTGTATCACCTCCGAATAAATTCCTTAATGTAATACATTGTAATGCAAATGCATGTGTTTGTCAAGGTTTAGGTTTTAGGTTTTGTGTGTTATGGCTACGTATTGTACGTATTGTATTAGCGCCAGACACCAATAGGAATTCATATAAGTTTAATAAACGAAATACTGAATATAATAAATATTGAATACTGCGATCATTATATTGCGCATAAAGAAGCAAAGAGGTATAATAGAAACCATATAGTGCAAACATTAAATATTTAGAAGTATCGATTAAAAAATTGAATAACGGCAAAATTGCTGAAAAGTAATGACGCAAAGCTATAGGGACTTAACCAAATGGAAAGCCAGCCAGTTGCATTTTACAGGTATGGTTTACATATCTGTTTTCTTTGTTTAGAAATAAGTAGCTTTATAATTTATCACGTTCAACATGAATACAATGATCAGATGAACAACTTTATAGTTATTAAATTAATACAAAATATGATGGGTCTGCTCGCTTTTTCGTTAATATCCAAGGTTTTTGAGCGCAATTTTTATAAATGATTAAGGGAGATTTAGATGGGATATTTGTTTTTGTTATATTGTTTTGTATTGCTAATTTTAGTTGCTATGATCTTTGCGATAAATAAGTTATCAGGCGGTTGGCAAAGTGGAGGAACTCGGTTTTTAAGCGCGGTACTAATTGCAGCGATTGGTTTTATAACCGTGGTCTTTTTGTGGATCTTAGTAGTTGTGTCATAAAAAGGTGAAACGAAGTTTTGGAAATAAACAAATTATAGAATAAGAGGTAAGACGTTTGAAATGTCCGAGATGTGGTGGAGACAATTGTCAGTATGTGGATAAAACTGTACAGACGAATAGTATATCTAAAGCGTGCTGTGGTTGGGTAATTTGTGGCCCGATTGGCGCACTGATTATGGGTATAAATGGTGGTGTCAGTGAAAAACAATACTGGGTTTGTGGTGGTTGTGGGAACAAGTTTACCTCAACAAAGGGTATGGCATCAGATTTAAGAAGAAGTCAGGCTGAAGCATCTGATTATGAAGAACAGCAAAAACGGGTAGAAGCTGAGAGAAAGAAACTGGAAGAGATAAACAGTCGGAATATTCCGTATAAGTACAGTCTTGATTTGGGAGAAGCTGTTAATGAGTATGAAGAACAGCTTCTGAATCATATTGACAATCTACGTGGTGATATTGAGTATCAGTATCAGGAACGTGTTATTATGGGTGAAAACTCACAGGCTTACCGTAAGACAAATGGGATGATGTATAAGGTAGCGGGGATTACCGCATCATTAAAGCCGAATGAAAATATCATTTATTGTTTGGCTTATGATGAAAACTTCAATAGTGGGATTGTAATGACAAACTTGGTATTGTATTTGTCGGATGAGCGAGTTGCATTAAGTAATGTGATGTTCGTAACAGAGTATGGTGTATACACCAATACAGGGTATACGGACTTTGAGCAGGCCTTAGATCATGATCTGGTTAAATTGATGCGATATGTATGTTGTGCTGATCGATTATTGAAAGATGAAGATAATGGTGCAGTGTTGAAATTAGAAACCTCAAAAATCAGTACAGGGGTTGACCGAAAAGTAACACAAGAGGGGTATTATATTAAAGATTATACCCTTGTTTGTGGCGATGAGACCGTTAACTTAGGTATTGACAGTGATAATCTTGTTAGTCATAAAGGGTTTATTTATTATAAAAAACCACTTAAAAGTGCTATAACGGGGGCGTTTAAGCCGAAGGATTTACTGGATGGTATGTCACAGGTCACATCTGCAATCAAACAAAAGACTGGATTAGGAATTGACTATCAGATAATGCAGGTTAAAGGTAGTACAACGGAGTCTTTTGGAATAAATATTACTTGTGTAAAAGACTTTCAAATATGGGGAGATCGGGTTATTATCCGTAAGAGCAGTAAAGATTTCACGCGTAACAATCTTGTGATGACAGATCTTAACAACCCATATGAGTTGGATGTGTTAGTACCTTCAATCGTAACAGCATATATTGTGACAGAGAAAGGGTTGTTCTATTGCACCAAGATAGGTAAAGGATTATCTAAGTATGCATTATATCACACTACTGTGTTGGGTGGAGCTGCGGATATGTATTGTGAATTAGAATATCCGATTAGTAATCTTAAATGGGATGGTGAATATTTCTATACCGAGGTAAAAGGTTATCTGTATCGATTTAACAAACATTCAGGGATGGAACAAATTATCACTCAGGTAGTAAATTATGATGTGACGGAAGAGGTGGTATATTTCTCAACAGAGAATGGAGTATTTTCTATCAAAGAAGGAGAAAGACCGGTCTTCTTATACCCGTTAAGAGGTATTGATGATTTGTATGTCTATAACAATAACTTATATATGTACAATCAGGGTGAGTTGACAGTACAGCGTACAGATGGACGATATGAAGTGTATGAGATGCTTTAAGTTCTGGATTTGGACGATGAAGTTGGGACATCTATTAGGGTGTCATCAGCTTGGGTCGAGAAGCTTTTTTATAAAAGGTTACCAGTTTCCAGTATGTGCAAGATGTACAGGGATCTATTTAGGGTTGATATTAGGGGTGTTTTTCAAAATATCTCTTTTATTCAGTCTATTGTCTATAATACCTTTGTTATTAGATGGACTCACACAGTTGCTTACTAAATACCAGTCAAATAACATTAAACGAATAGGGACAGGGTTATTATTCGGTATAGGGTTTGCAAATCTGTTTCTAATATTATTGAAGGAGGCTTTTTAATGGCAGGAAATAATGATGAATGGTTTACAGGGAGTGGTGGAAGTCAACAGGTTAATAGTTGGAAACCGAAGAATAGCGGGAGTAAACAAGATACACAAAATGGGGGTGAAGCGGAAGGTAAAAATTTAAAAGATTGGCAACAGGAGAGAAATGCACAGATTATTAGGAAAGTAATCCTTGCGGTTCTTGTTGCTGCTACTTTAATTACACTTATTGGCGTTTATCAGTACAATCAGCCGGAAAATATTGCAAGACGAATTATTAAACCTTTATTTGAAGACAGAGCAATGACAATTATTAAAACTGATGTGACGATAGATATTGTTGAGAATACAGAAACACAGTTATTGAATGTTATGGATGATAACTTTTTAAGCTTTTTATTCAGTGCGAGTGACGTAAATGAAGAGACAGAAAAGTTGACTTATGCTAAGAATGTGCTTCTAGTCGGGGAGTTTATTGATAACTACAATGCAGGTGGAAAGTATTCGGCTGAGGAGGCCTTGTATTTTGTTAAGTTGGTAGAGGATTTGGGGTCTTCTGAATATGTAACGACAACTTATCAGGAAGATATTCAAAGTATTAGGGATCATGAAGCCTATGTTTGCAAGTATATTGTAGAGACGCATATCAATACAATGACTGTTGCTAAGGCAATTGCGTACCTTGAGAGTAACTGGGATTTGTTTGATGAGTTTGCATCAGAAGAGGTTATAAAAGAGTATGATGAGGCATTGAACGCTTTAAAAGAAATAAATAGTCAAAATAAAATAACGATAGGTTCATCAAATTCATCAAATTCAATAAGTTCATCAAGTTCGTCTGCTAGTGATATCGCTTCTGCATTTGTTAACACTGTACTGGATTTTAACTGGTAGGTGTTGAGTTAAAATCATAAAGTAAAAACTATGGTGAGTGGTGCCACGCTCTAAAAAGGTTTTGGTGCCATCTCGCTCTAAACGTTTTGTGCCTGACATTAAGAGCAAAGCTTTGTAACAATAGTCTGTTTAGACTATTGTTACAAAGCTTTTTTAATTATCAAAAATCAACATCCAGAGATAATTTATGTAAAAAAACAAAAAAATGAAAATAGTTTTGGCACACAATATGCCACACGTTGTTTTGTCTGATTTACTATGCTAAGATTCAATAAATCATTTACTTCAGGAAAAAAGACATAAATTCTAAACAAATTGCAGTAAAGGAGGCTATGCCGCTTAAATTAGTTGACCAACGAGTTAACGTTAATTAATCACTCAATGTTTGAAATGTGAAAGGAAAATTATGAAAAAAGCGATGAAAGAGAAATTCAAACGGATCAAAGTTGGGTTGCTGTTTTTAATTATGATGGCCGCCATTTGTTTTTCCACGAGTGTGTTTGCTGCAAACGAGGTGGTGGATAAAACGGCAACAACGGAAATTGGCGTGGCCTACCGGGGTCATGTCCAGAACCAGGGGAATATGCCAAAACCAGAGGGAAGTTTGGTAGCTGGGCCTGAAGCGCTGGGAACCAGAGGTCAGAGTCTCCGGGTTGAGGGCTTCTGGATCAAACTCACCGGCAATGTGCCGGAGGGGGCCAACATTGTTTATGAAGTCCATGTTCAGAATGAAGGCTGGATGACACCAGTCAAAAACGGTAACTTTGCCGGAACAGCCGGTAAAAGCCAACGGGTGGAATCCATAAAAATCAATCTCGAAAATATGCCAGGTTACGATGTTTACTATCGAGGTCATGTTCAGAATGTGGGCGATACTCCGATGGTTGATGGCGAATGGGGCTGGAAGAAAAACGGCGAAGAACTGGGAACCACTGGTTCAAGTCAGCGGCTTGAGGAACTCCAGGTTAAAATTGTCAAACAGCCTGACACGACCATAACCTATGATAAAGCGGGTACCTATGGGCCAAAGACTGGTGTTGAAACGACTGAAAACGATGTCGTCATTAATACGCCGGATGTGGTGTTGCAGAATCTTCATATTAAGGGTAATCTGACCATCGGCGAAGGCGTTGGCGAAGGGGATGTGACGTTAAACAATATTACCGTTGATGGCGAAACCTATATCCGCGGCGGCGGTAAAAACAGTATCCACATCAACGGTGGCGATTACAATAAGATTACCATCCAGCAGACGTCCAGCGGCCAGGTGCGGATCGTGGCAACCAATGCCGAAGGGCTGGAAGTTGTGGTTTCTGAAGCTGCCAAGGGCGAAGATATTATCCTCGAAGGCGCCTTTGAGAATGTCCAGATTGATGCTCCGGATGTCAAGATTTCCACCCAGGGCGACACCACCATCAAAGAAATGGTTGTCGGTAAAAGTTCAACGGGATCAGAAATTACCCTGGATAAAAAGACAACCGTTAATAAGATCGATTTAAATACAAGCGTTGACATGAAAGGTGAAGGAACCATTGAAAAGGCTAATGTCAATTCGGATGATGTTACCTTTGAACAGAAACCGGTCGAAGAGACAATCGCACCGGAGGTTAAGGTACCACCGGTTGTGACACCGCCGACACCGGTAAAACCGGATCCGAAGCCGACGCCATCGGGTCCTTCAGCAGAAGATCTGAAGGTGGCGGAGTTTAATAATGCTAAAAACAACGTTGCGATGGTGGATCTATTATGGAAAAATGGATTAGGCCTTGATCTGACAGGTTTTGAAGAATTAGATTATATTGGGGAGTGTATTGTGGTTCAGACGCTCCTCGACAAGAATGGTTTTGCAAATAAAGCAGTAATTCAGGCGGCAGTTACTGAAGGGATCAAGCTTGCACAAAATGATGTGCAGGCAAATGCATATATGGAAGCATTGCGTTCCTATACACCAGAACTCAGGGCTGAAGGTAATACCTGGACGGTCACTTATCCGGATCAGTTGACAGCGATTCAAAAAAGTCTTTTAAGTGGATTGTATGCAGATTTGGCAATCTTAGTCGATACGCCGCTAGCGGATGGTGAAGTTTTGGAATTAACGGTTGACGGTATTACAAAACAAGTAACAAATAGAGACTTCAACGGAAAAGAAATTTTGTTGTCTAAACTACTGGGCAATAAATTGGAAAATGATGATCAAGTTCAAAATCAGAAGTCGACATTTACGATTACCGTCAAAGATATCAGCACAAAAACTGAACGATATATTTCGGTATGCCCCTGCACCAGTAAAAATGGGGAGACGTATTTCAAGAATTTTACCAATGCATATGCAATTAAATTACGGCCTTTCTGGTTAGAAGCCTATTCTGATTTAATTACGGTAGATTACGAAAATTCTGAATTTGGATTCAATTATGCGGGAGATCTGACCGTGGCACAAAAACAGGCTATGGACGGTTATTATGCCGACACGGTTATTCGTCTTGGACACCCATTGGCAGCAGGCGAATCAATCAAAATTACAGGGTTGGGAAAAGAGGCGACCTTGACCAGCAGTACGGTTATGGAGAATGAAGATAAAACCGAGATTCGCCTTTCGACACTGATGAAGGTTGTTTTGAATTCAGCCAATCTGGCAGTCAACCCGCAGAGTAGTCACAAGATAGCGTTTAAAGAGCCCAAAGTAGATTCAGCTAATTATATCTGGGCCGAGGCTGTTCTGATCAGGGGAAATGCTGAAATAATCAATACTGGAAAGATGTATGGCATGTCTATTTACCCAACCTGGCAGGATGAGTATAAGGACTCGGTTTCGGTATCAACTGAAAATTCGCAAATAGTTGTGAGTTATAAAGGAAAATTATCTCCATCAACAGTAACGAGTTTAGCAAATTGTCAAGCAGATGTGATATTCAATCTGAGCCGTGAACTTGAAGCAGATGAAACGATTACCGTCTCAGCGCTTGATAATACGAAAACACTGACGAAAACACTGACGAAAGGGATGATAAAAGGAACAGAGATCAGACTATCAGATCTGCTGGGCGTCACCCGGGATGCGGCTACAAAGTTGGGTGATGATGTGATTGCGTTTTCGACTGATGATTTGAATCGCAATATCCAAATATATGCAAATCCAGTTCTTATCAAAGATAATGAGGATGTATATCTCAATAATGGAACAAGCCTGTCACTGTATCAAGCGAGTTTTAAAGCCTACAGTGATAGCCTTGAATTGAGTTCGAAGGATAATAAATTCTTGGTAAATTATAAGGGTGGCTTATCGCCTGATGTACAGGCAAAATTGGCTGGCTACTATGCCGATGCCGTGATTTATCTGGACCGAGCGCTAGAAGAAGGTGAAACGGTGACGGTCAAGGCTTTTAACAATGATGATGTTGTCATCTCCAACAAATCACCAGCTGAAGACAGCGGAATGCGAAGCTACCTGCTATCAAAACTGTTGAACATTGAGTTGGGAGATGCTAACCTGGCAGTAAAACAGCAGGGTTCATTTGAGATTGCCGTAATGGCAAATACCCTTGAAAAACAGCTAAATGTATCAGCGACGGCAATTCTTGTCAAAGACGGTGATGTTGAATATCTGGGTAACGATACCGGAATGTCAATCAACCCACCAGGTTTTGATGCTTATGAAAATTCAGTTGAAATCCTTCCAGATAACAATCAAGGTTTTACAATAACCCATAAGGGTGGATTGTCGAATGAAAATAGTGAAAATTTGGCAGGCCTCTATGGCGATACCATGATTTCGTTTGATCGGCCATTAGAAGTTGGCGAAACAATCAAGGTGAGCGCTTATGGAGCGGTAAAGGATATTACAAGTAACGCTTTTAATAAATGGGCAGATAACAGAATTGGATTGACAGATTTGTTGGGAGTTTCTGCCAATAAAGCACCGCTGGCTACAGAGCAAGGGGAAGACATTAAAATAAGTCTTTCAGTAGTAAATCTCAATGCGCCTATTGGTGTTGCAGCCTGGAATGGCTTGGTCAAGGGTGATGGCACCTGGGTATACCGTGCTAATACTGGGATTGGATTTAGCATTTCGCCATGGTTTTTCGATGCGTACCAAAACAATATCTCCTTAGTGTCAGATGGAGATAAAATTTCAGTTGATTATTTGGACAAATTGACAAATAACGAAAAATTAGCGTTAAATGATTTTTATTCTGATACAATGATTTGTCTGAGTCGGCCTTTGGCTGACGATGAAAAAGTGACCATCAATGCTTTTGGGGTGTCTGTGCCTGTTGACAGCACGATGGTAACAGATAATAATAGTACCCAAATCAGATTATCAGATTTACTGAAAACGACCCTGGGTGTGAACCAATTAGCCAGAAATCAAACCGGGGGATTTGAAATAAAGGTAACTGATCAGAACCTGAAAACAAATTTATCAATCACGGCGGAAGCGTTGCTGGTTAAGGGGGATGCGTATTATTACCTGAATAAATTAGGCAGTATTACGCTTGAAAGTACAAATGAAAAGGTGCAAAATGGTCCATTTGTCGGGGATGCGACGGTTGTTCTAAAAGATGGTAGAGAACAAAAACTGGATGGCTCGACGGGGATTGTCTTCCTGGAACGCTACGATATTGTTGATTATCTCATTTTTGAGATGGTTAACAATCAAAACGAAAACTCTCTGTCGGCTCCGCAAACAGTGATACTGGGCGAAAATCCGGTTTTAAAAATCAGCGTTGATGACGTATTGTGTGAATATGGGAATATTTCGTATGTCGATGAAACACATACAAAGATTAAAATCACACCTTCTTCAGAGGCAATGGCGACACTGGATAAGCTTGGATACTTTGCATTTAATGTTCCGGAAGGGACAATCACCGATGAGGCTGGTAATCCGGTCAGAAGTATGGTAGGTAATTACATAAGTGGCACCTTAAATTCACCGTTATTGAAGGTTACCGATTCGACAAAACCTTTTGTTATAGGAATTGAAGCAACCGTGGATGGAAATCCTGTTAATGCAAACAAAAACGAAACAACCGGCGCATATGAACTGGAGGTGAAACAAAATTCAGTTACCAGTGAAATTCGGGTTAAAATGAACGAACCTGTCACTGTCAGTAATGGTGCCAAGATTCTTATTCCCGGTACCGAAACAGCGTATGGTGATATTAAAACGGATCAAAATGACAGTACCATCGTTGTGATTACGCCGGCCAGTACTGGAATCGGTACAGCTGGAAAATTGGGTTTAACGACATTTGCGATTCCCGAAAATCTGGTGTGTGATCTGGTCGACAATGATAGTAGCAATATCCTGTTACCGTCATCTATTAATTTTACTGGCGGTGGACTGGGAAATGAAGCAACGTCATTTAACCTCAATGTCCTGGCGCCAGATACTGAAAAGCCAACGATGACGGCATTGACAGCGGTACTAAATAACAACCCAGCCACCAAAGTTAAAGCGACAGGGAACCCGTTGACATTGGCTTTAAACAAAGATTCGCTGACCATTCAAATTGTAGTTGATTTAAATGAAAATGTCACATTTAAGAATGGCGCAATATCTGATGAAGGGGCAGTGGTGACAATGTCTGGTGCGGGAATTCAAGAAGGAACCATATACGGCAAGATCTACCGGGAAGGTTCTATTGAGAATCAGTTAATTATTGAGCCAAATGGAACGAATGGTATAGCCGGTTTAACGGGTACTTTCACATTTAAAGTAGCCGCTGATACCATTTTTGATAGTTCAAACAATGGCAACGCAGAGACAAGTTTTATATTAGAAGTAGTTGATCCAGTAGTTTAAGGAAATGGTGAACACTTCTAGCGACCTGCATTATTAGTGAGCAGCGAGTAACAAACGATAAGGGGTTGGTTTATCTGTATAAAACAGAAAACCGACCCTTTTCATTTTTTTGTTGGCACAGGAAGCTGACACATTAAACACAGTGGGTCTGTAATATTGTGTTTAACTAGCTATAAAAACATGTGCATTCGTCACCCTATGGGAAGAAAATTAATTTTCATATAATTAGATTTTATTTGTCACACCATATGCCACACGTTGTTTTCTATGCATTTCCATGATAAAATCAAAAAAAAGACCTAAATTTGAAAGAGAAAGGGTAATGTGTGTGATGAAGAAGGAATTTAAGTGCGTTGTAACCACGGGAATGTTGGGTATGATGCTGTTAGCTTTCGTGTTTTTAGCGACCGGGGTGATGGCAGCAGGTGAGAATACCAATGTGGAGGACATTGGTGTTGCCTATCGTGGGCATGTCGAAAATTATGGCAATATGCCAAAACCGGAAGGAAGTCTTGTAGCTGGCCCAAGTGAATTGGGAACCAGAGGTCAGGGGCTTCGGGTTGAAGGCTTCTGGATCGAACTCACAGGCAATGTACCAGAGGGTGCCAACATTGTTTATGAAGTTCATGTTCAGAATGAAGGCTTGATGACACCAGTCAAAAACGGCAACTTTGCCGGAACTGCCGGCAAAAGCCAACGGGTGGAATCCATTAAAATCAATCTCGAAAATATGCCAGGTTACGATGTTTACTATCGTGGCCATGTCCAGAATGTTGGAAATACACCACTTGTTGACGGCGAATGGGGCTGGAAGAAAAACGGTGAAGAACTGGGAACCACCGGTTCAAGTCAGCGGCTTGAGGAACTTCAGGTTAAAATTGTCAAACAGCCTGACACGACCACAACCTATGATAAAGCGGGTACCTATGGGCCAGAGACTGGTGTTGAAACGATTGACAACGATGTCGTCATTAATACGCCGGATGTGGTGCTGCAGAATCTCCATATTAAGGGTAATCTGACCATCGGCGAAGGCGTTGGCGAAGGGGATGTGACGTTGAACAATATTACTGTTGATGGCGAAACCTATATCCGCGGTGGTGGTAAAAACAGTATCCACATCAACGGTGGCGATTACAATAAGATTACCATCCAGCAGACATCCAGTGGCCAGGTGCGGATCGTGGCAACTAATGCCGAAGGGCTGGAAGTTGTTATCTCGGAAAATGCCAAAGGCGAATCAATCATTCTTGAAGGTAAATTTGAAAACGTCCAGGTTGATGCGCCAGATGTAAAAATCTCGACTCAAGGCGATACTGCCATTAAGCAGATGAATCTGGGTGAAACGGCCAAAGGTAGTGAAGTCACCTTAGATGCAGACACAAAAGTCGAAAATCTGGTATTGGACGCAGAAGTCGACGTTAAAGGACAAGGGACAGTCGAAAAGGCCAAAGTTAATTCTGATGGCGTAACGTTTGAAAAAGCACCGGAGAAACAAGATGTGTCGCCAGAGGTAGAAACTCCGCCGGTGGTCACCCCCCCAGAGGAGAAACCACCGGTCACACCACCAGTCACTCCAACGCCAGGTGGCGGTGGAACACCAACTACGACAGCAATCACTGGCGTATCAATTATTGGTGATCAGAATGTCGGATCAACATTAACAGCAACACCAAATCCAACAAACGCAACTGGAGCATACCAGTGGATGAGAAGTACAACAGTGACTGGAACATATGAAGCCATTACCGGAGCTACCTCAAAAACTTATGTTTTACAGAGTGGCGATGCGACGAAATATATTAAAGTTGTAATAACGGGAAATGGAAACTATACAGGAACACAAACCAGTGTGGCCACCAGTGCGATTACAAACCTAAAAGAAATTACTGCTTTTACGCCGTTAACAACCATCACTATAAGCAGTAACGAAAATTTAACAGATCTTGCATCACTTAAAGCAAGCGGTAAATTACCCACCCAGGTAACCGTAACAGACGGTACCACGCCAGCATCGGCAACCATCACAAATTGGATCGGTACGTTTGACGGAACAACTACGGGAGCCAAAACCTTAACCGCAGTTTGGACAATGCCAACCGGTTATCGGGATCAAACAACACCGATCACAGTTCAGATAACTGTCAATGTTAACACAGCACAAACAGCAGTGTCGAGCAGTGATAAAGTAATCACCAGCACAACCATAGGAACCCTGGACGCTGGTAATATTACAGCGGTACCAGTTGGAACAAAGGTCAAAACTTTAAAAGACGGTTTGACCCTGTCACCCTATGCAACCTGTGAGATTACGGCATCAAGTGACCCAGGGGCACTAGCCGTTACTGATCCGGAAAATACTAACGTGACTGGAACAATGGTCATTAAAGTAACCGCTCAGGATAACAGCATAGCAACGTACACCATTACCATGGTACCGGTAGTAAAATCAACAACACCAACAGCAAATACGACCATCGTAGCAAAAACTGTGCAAACACAGGCAACGGCAGACTTTACACTGACCTCCAACCACTCCGGCGGAACCTGGAAAGTATTCTCGAATGCTGATTGCACAACGGCAGCAACAGGCGTATCGGCAGCATTAAGCGGTACTATACTGACTTTAACGCATGCAACGGATCTGCCGACAGCCACTTATTATGTGGTATACAATGACGGGACCCGTACTGACAGTGATGCCCTTGTATTAACCGTTTCGGCCTATTCTGAAGAACCTACCGCAGTCAGTGCAGTAACTGCACCAACCTTGGTCGCATTGAACGGAGATCTGCAGATTAATTTTGACGAACCCAGTGATTTGACAGGGATTAACAGGATTCAAATGTTAGTTTCCTGTAACGATGGCCAGACATGGGCGACAGCAACGACAGCGCTGGTAGCCGACGATCCATATTTTTCAAGCGATTGTCTAAGTTTAAGCTTGACCCGGATATCTTATCGGTTAGAAGGAATGACAACCATTAATAAGATTAAAGTAATCAGTGTCGCAGAAACAGGCTATCTGGATAGCTCATTTGAAATGCCTTGTAGCCTGACCATTAACAAAGCTGATCAAGCACTGCCGATTATCGCAACCTATAATAATGGGGCGGTTCAAGCCATAATGACAGCTGTAAAACAGGAAGGTGAAACCTATTTCTGCCAACTGAAAAGAGCAAATGGTACGCTCATTACAGAATATATGATGGGTGAACCCAACTGGATTAACTCAACAACCGCTGAGTTTAGAAGCACTAACACACCCTATCCGGCAGATGCCCGCATTCAGATCGTCAAAGGGTCAGATGCAACCGTTACTAACACCAGTACCGGCTCCGTAAACGTAACCCCTCTTCAGGCGGGTGGCGTGATGTTTACCGATATTACGCCGGTAAAATCCACAACGCCGACAGCGGATACAACCACCGTAGCAAAAACTGCGCAAACACAAACAAGTGTTGGTTTTATCCTGACCTCCATCCATACCGATGGAACATGGAAAGTCTATAACGATCAAACCTGTACCACCGAAGCAGTGGGTGTAACCGTAACGTTTAGTGGAACCACAGTGACTTTAACTCATGCAACGGATCTGCCGGCAGCCACTTATTATGTGGTATACAAAAACGGAACGAATATGGACAGTGATGCCCTGGCCTTAACGGTTGGCGCATATGAAGAAGACGAAAATCTCGTCGGCGTCGTTAAAAATGCACGGTTTGAAGTTTTAAATGGAACATCGATCCTATACTTTGATCAACCAACCGATAAAATCGGTATTCAGAATTATCAGATCATGTTTTCATCCGATAATGGGCAAACATGGGATTATACAGCCCAGCCTGCAATCACAAATGAGGCCACAATATCAATTGATATGTCCGCTTTAGCTATCAATCTGAATGAAACAAAAGCGTTTAACAAAGTAAAGGTAATTAGCGATGTTGCCGAAAACAGTGATTATCAAAAAAACGAAGCCTCTTTTACGATTGATTTTACACTGACAAAAGCAGGATCGGAATTGGCAATAGCTGTCGCAAGAAATGAATTAAATAATGTAGAAATCTCGCTACCGGAAAATGCAACGGCTGACGAGATTTATGCAGTTCGGATCTTTGGCAGTTCGGGCGTTGGATCATCCAGCACCGTTATATTTAAAGGCAGTCAGATTACGGATAACATCATTACCATGTATCACACAACTCAGCCCATTAGCGGAATCAGTGAAGGGGCAATTTTCAAAGTCTGTAAAATCAACAACTGTACGACCACCGGTTTAAGTGTAACACCCATGCAAGCAACCGGAGTCACGATTAATAGTACACCACCAACATTAAGCAGTGAAAAAGCAATCACGGCCACCACCGTTGGTACCTTAACCGTTGGTAACATAACTGGTGTGCCAGTTGGTACCAAGGTTAGTGTTTTAAAGTCGGGTCTAACCGTATCGGAAAATGCGACAGCGGAAATTATAACCGGTACAGGTGGTTCAGCAGTGGCCGATCAAACCAACACGGACGTGACCCCTGACATGAAGATTGAAGTAACGGCCCAAGATAACAGCAAAGCGGAGTATACCATCACTATGGCACCATCACTTGATGCCCCAGCCAACCTGGTTGCTGATGCGGGAAGTGAGCTCATAACATTAACCTGGGATGCGGCCACTGATGCCCAGTCTTATACAATTTATCGATCAACTACCATTGGAACAGACTATACAGAAATAGCCAATGGCGTAACAAACACAACCTATCAGGCGATTGGTCTGATACCAGGTCAAACCTATTACTTTGTCATAAAAGCAGTAGCAGTCGGCTATAACGACAGTGCAGAATCTTCGGAAGTATCAGCCATTGCCAATGTCGATTTATCCGGAAGCGTCTATTCTGGTAATAAGTTGGTTGTTACAAACGAATCCCTCAATTTAACAACCCAATCCACCGGGACACTTAGCAATATCACAATGGATTCTCAGATTATTGATGGCCTGGACCAGGGAGCTTACCGGATCAATCCTGAAATACCGGTAACACAATCACCGGGCGAACCACTGGTCAACTCAAGCATGGAATCAAATATGGTCGTTGCAAACGTCAACGATGAACGGAGTTTTTACACTTATAGTTATGAAACCCAACAATATGTAACAATCACAGCACGATGTGCTTACCTTGGAACCCATTCAGAGATTTGGGTAGACAAGAACGAAGCTGCTGGGACAGCACTGACCGCAGAAGAAGCTCAGACACTAGCAACTGAGTTTGATGAGAATATCTATGGCCTGATCACAACAAACTTCTATGCAGCACCTGATGTGAATAATGACTCAAAAGTAGCCATCCTCGTTTATGATATCCAAGACGGTTATACTGGATCAGGCGGTTATGTCGGAGGATACTTTAATGGCAATGACCTTTATAATGGTGCCAATTCAAATCAGTTAGACATGATCTATGTTGATACTGATCCTTTAATTGGAACAGCAAAAAACCTAGGCAATAGTTATTCAACAATGGCTCATGAATTCCAGCACATGGTCAATTTAAACTGCAACAAAGACCAGGGAGGTCAAATGGATACCTGGCTGAATGAAGCCTTGTCATTGGCTGCCGAACATCTTTACGAAGGTGTTCAATCAAGTCGAATCAGTTATTACAACAATTCAACGGCGATTGCAGACGGACGCTCGGTTATGGATTGGACTAGCAGTGATTCACTGCCAAACTATGCACTGTCTTATCTGTTTTCCCAATACCTGAGCACACAGGCAGAAGCGAAATTGGAAGAAGGGCAAAATACAGACATCTACAAACAGATAATTACTGATCCTTGTAATGCAAACACAGCTTTAACCAATGCAATTAAAGCCAATATTGATACTGATATGACTATCGAGAAATTTATGACAAACTTCAGAGTCGCAATGGTATTAAAAGCTTCGAATGGATCATACAGCTTTGGTAAAGATGCGGCATCATTTAGCGGCATTACAACCAAATTAAGCATACAAACATCAGTTGATCTCAAAGGTGGCGGTGCCATTGTAAAAGGAATTAGCGGATCATTTACAGCTCCAGACGTACATGGTGATAATATCAGCTACACTGGCATTTATTAAAAACATTAAAACACAAAGCCCTGATTCTACATTCAGAGTCAGGGCTTTTGGACACAAGGGGACGGTTCTTTTGTGTTGTGCATGGCGCTTAATCATGGTAAGATTAGAAAAAAAGCAGGAGAATGAACGGATGCCAAGGAAAGCCAGAGAAAAAAGTGCGACCGCTATTTATCATGTCGTATTTAGAGGAATTAATCGTCAGGTAATTTTTGAAGATAAGGAAGACCGGATCAAATATCTGGAGCTATTAAAAGAATATCAGGAAATCAGCGGATATAAAATCTATGCCTACTGCCTGATGAGTAATCACATTCATCTATTGATGAAAGAAGGCCAAGAGGAGCTGGGAACCGTCTTCAGGCGATTGGGCGCTAGTTATGTCTATTGGTATAACTGGAAATACAATCGCAGCGGCCATCTCTTTCAGGATCGCTACAAAAGTGAACCGGTAGAAGACGATGCTTACCTGCTAACGGTGGTTCGATACATCCATCAAAATCCTGTAAAGGCCGGGATTAGCGGCAATCCAATGGATTATCCCTGGAGCAGCTATCGCGAATATTTTAGCGATGGGGGACTTTGTGAAACCCGATATATTTTGAGATTATTCTCGGAAGACCTTGCAACGGCAAAAGAACAGTTTGAAAGCTTTAATCAGGCTGAGGAAAACAGCCAATGTCTGGAAATTGACGAAAAGAAAAGATGGAAAGATCCGGAGGCAATTGATTTGATCAAACAACTGGCAGGAGTAATGAACCTTTCAGATGTTCAGCAACTAGAAAAACAAAAGCGGAATGAAGTGTTAATAAGCTGCAAAAATGAAGGTTTGTCCATCCGGCAGATTGAACGGCTGACCGGAATTAGTTTTGGTGTCGTTCGAAAGGCTTAAAAAGCGATCTTTGCTAAAGAGAAGACTAAAGATACTGTTTAATAATAAAAATATCGACGGACACGAAGAACAAGAAGAATAGGACAACCCCATTGTGTTGACACCGGCGCAAAACGAAAAAAGACTATCCCAGCTCTGAAAGCTTGGATAGTCTTAAATTTTGGGATGGAAAATGATTATAAGAGAACCGTCCCCCTGATCACCCCTGATCAGTCCCGCAGTAATTTACGTTTGCACACATCTGTTGTGCTGATAATAGGCATATAAAGTGCTATAATGGATTAGTAAAAAGGAAGGGGAACATTAACATGGCGAAAACAAGTATGAATATCCGGATGGATAGTGAGATTAAGCAACAGGCAAAAAAATTGTTTGCAGAATTTGGGTTGGATATGACGACGGCGGTTAATATGTTTTTAAGGCAATCGATCAGAGAACATAGAATTCCTTTTGAAATCAAACTTGAAACATCAAATATCGAAACCCTTGCTGCTATTGAAGAAGGTGAAAGATTATTAAAAGATCCAGAAACAAAAAAGTTTACAAGTGTCGAAGAACTTTTTGAGGAATTAAATAATTGAAAAACTATGAAGTCGTAATAACCAATAGATTTAAAAAGGATTACAAGCTGCAATTAGAAGAGGTTGCAAGCCGGAATTACTAGAGAAGGTTATTTCAAGTCTTATAAAAGGTGAAACACTTCCAGAAAAAAATAAAGACCATGTATTAGTAGGCGATTGGGTAGGATATACAGAATGTCATATTCAGCCTGACTGGCTTCTGATTTACAAAATTCAAGACAATATACGAGTACTGTTACTGGTGCGGACAGGTACGCACAGTGAACTTTTTTAACAAACAATAAGGGAGACTCCGTCCCCGATAATAAAACCCCGATCGTGTTGAGGTTTAATGTAAAAAGACTATCCAGGCTCTGAATGCTTGGATAGTCTTAAATTTTGGGATGGAGAATGGTTAGATCAAGGACACAAGAGAACCGTCCCCCTGATCACCGTCAGTGCTAAACGGCTAAATATGCACTTTTCATAGCTTCTAGTAGGCTACGCATACTTTGATACGGATAGGGACTAGTTCCACCATGGTAAAGAATAACTCGGGCAGCATCTTTTTTTGCAGTAGTAAAGCTCGCTTGATTATAAAGACTACGCGTTGTTATTAAATCAGCTTTTAATGTGCTTACAGGTTGACCGGATAGAGTTAGACTTTGATTACTAAGGCCATTTAAACTAAGAATAACATCATCTATAAAAGCTGTGTCAGCTCCATTTGGATAAGCAGTAGGGTCAGCTATCGCTGTGTTAGCTCGACCTAATTGATATTCAATCGTAACACGAGCTTCTGTAAAATCATCAAACATATTTTGAACCGCAGTAGTTGTAGTGAAACCGCTACCTCGGTTAGCGATCATATCATTAGCAAGGGCTGTAATTCTTCCAGAATCTAGATCATTGTAGGTTAAAGTATTGCCATAGGTATAGGTTTTTGTCATAATTGTTGATAACCCTAGCGCACTTGCATTATCTTCCAATGCATCTTGCATTGCAGTTGCAGTGTTGGCCGCATTCACAGCTGCCAAAGCAGCAACTGAAGGATCAGTTCCCCCACCACCTGGTGTTGGTGGAACAACTGGTGGCACCACAACTGGTGGCACGACAACCCCCGGATCAACGACTTGTTCGGTTGGGGCGGTTTCAAATTTTACGTTGTCGGCATTGACTTCGGCTTTATCGATGGTTCCTTTACCTTTTACGTCAGCGCCGCTGTTGAGAACCATATCTTCAACTTTTGTGCCCTCCGCCAAAGTAACTTCGCAACCAGTGGCATTTTTGCCAACAGTCATATTACCAATGGTGGTATCACCCTGGGTTGAAATGTTAACATCGGGTGCATTAACGGTTACGTCTGCGAAATCGCCTTCAAGGATAATGGCTTCGCCGGCGGCGTTTTCAGAAATAACAACTTCAAGTCCATCGACATTGGTTGCGACAATCCGCACATTACCCGAGGCTGTTTTTTGCACGACGATTTTGCTGTAGCTGCCGCCGTTAATATGGATACTGTTTTTACCGCCGCCATTGACGAAGGTATCACCGTCTACGGTGACGTTGTTTAAAGTAACATTACCACTGCCAACTCCTTCACCAATGGTTAAGTTACCTTTGATATGAAGATTTTGAAGGGTTACGTCAGGAACATTAATAATTGCATCGCCAGCGACTTCTTCACTACCGGTTTCCGGACCAAAGGTTCCGGCTTTATCGTAAGTGGTAGTAGTTGTTGGTTGTTTAACAATTTTAACGGTGATTTCTTCTAAACGCAGCGATGAACCGGTGGTTCCCAAGTCTGCGCCATTTTTAACCCAACCCCATTCGCCACTTGCTTGTGGGATGTCACCGACATTTTGGACGTGTCCACGATAATAAACATCATAGCCGGGGAGGTTTTCCAGGCTAATCCGGATGGATTCGACGCGAAGGCTTTCACCACGTGTTCCAGCAAAATCAGCACTTGAAACTGGCGCCATCCAACCTCTATTTTGGACATGAACCTGGTACACCAGTTTTGCACCCGCTGGTACAGGACCGGTCAGATCAAAACAAAATCCTTCGATTCGTAAGCTTTCGCCTCTTGTACCCAGTGGTGTCGGACTGTTAACATAAGGCATGTCACCTTTGTTTTGAACGTGGCCGCAATATTTAACTCCGATTTCTTCTACTGCTGCTGTGTTTGTTTCATCAGCACTCGTATCAGCTTCTGTGCTGGCAGCAAAAACGCCGGTTGAAAAAAACACCGAAAGTACCATGAATACACATAACAGTCCGGAAGTTAATTTTCCGGTAATCAATTTTCTCATAACAGAATTCCTCTCCTTTTGAATCATTTTTCCCCAATAACTTCTATAAAGACCGTCGATAAGCTTATTTTTTAAACACTTCCTTTCTTTTCATCATCTTTCTTTTCTTGAGAACTTTCAGATGAACCAAACGGTTCTCCGTATTTAATTTGCATAAACATTTTACATTATAGCACTTTAAAAAACAAAAAGATAGATGTGGCTTTTCGTGTGACAAAAGATTTTTAAATTCCGAAGTTTTGAGAGATTAATTTGGAAAAACGTTATTAAACGTAATTTATGGGATTTATTGGCAAAATTTGACATATGTAAGCAAATCTATTTTTTGAGCCAGTTTTTTGCTAGGTAAAATGGTAGGCAATAAAAGCGCTATCAATGATGACTAAAATTTGCAGGAAAAATCACCAAGATATATTGTAATATAAAAAGTTTATCGATATAATAAAGATAAAAGCAGTAGTGGTATAAAGAGTTAGAAGTAGTAACACGAAATTTGTGGATTTGTTCGAAAAAATAATCGAACAGGATCCAAACTAAAGCGGTTATAAAATAAAGATAAATAAAAGTGAGGGTTATGATGAAGTTGAAAGATCTGTTGAAATTTGTTGACACAAGTTTAACACTTGAAACATTGGGTGTAAAAGAAAAACTCGATTCAAAAGCGGCGCTTACTCAGGAACAAATGAACTGTATGGTAAAATCAATTGAGACCGACGAAGGAAACCTATTAATAAAACTAGTTGATCCGAAACAGACAAGCGCCTTAGAACAATTTGAGTATTGTTTTGAATGTGGCATGTAATGAACTGCACAAACTGACGTGCACAAGGGGACTGCACAAGGGGACGGTTCTTTTGTGTCCTTTATTGAATAAAATGATGACACAAGAAAAACCGTCCCCTGGTGCTCCGAAAATAGAGGACACAAGAAAAACCGTCCCCTAGTGCTTCGAAAATAGATGACACAAGAAAAACCGTCCCCTAGTGCTCCAAAAAGTTACCGCTCAAAACAAAAAATTACTGATAACATTAACAATGGGTTAAAAAAAGAAAATATAACCACGAATAGTATCTGTGCTGGACTGTATTTTTTAGATGATAACGAATTCATCGCTCCGATTATTTGATATAATAATAACGAAATAAATATATTTTCGGAGGTAGAAAATGCAAAAAATAATTATGTCTCCCAGCCGTTATGTTCAAGGTGCCGGAGAAGTTGGTAAATTACCGGAACATGTCGCAAAATTTGGAACATCAGCACTTGTTTTAATGAGCGGAACCATGATGCGAACCAAAGCAGATGAATTAAAAGCCAGTTTTCAAGCGGCGGGAATTAAATTTACACCCGAAAAATTTAACGGCGAATGCTCAAAGATCGAAATCGCCCGTCTTCAGGAAATCGTCAAAGCAGAAGGCTGTGATGTTGTTGTTGGAATCGGTGGGGGAAAAACCCTGGATACGGCTAAAGCGACTGCCCATTATCAAAAACTGCCAGTCGTGATTGCGCCTTCCATTGCATCGACGGATGCACCCTGTTCGGCTTTATCGGTGATCTATACCGAAGACGGTGTTTTTGATGAGTATTTAGTACTACCTAAAAATCCTGAAATTGTAGTAATGGATACCGACATCATTAAAGCTGCTCCGGCCAGACTCTTTGTATCGGGTATGGGCGATGCATTGGCTACCTATTTTGAAGCTCAGGCAACAGTGGATTCCAACGGAACCACGATGTCAGGGGCTCACCCAACCCGATCTGCCTTAGCATTAGCACGGTTATGCTATGATATCTTAATCGAAGACGGCTTAAAAGCCAAGTTGGCAGTTGAAGCGGCAACCTGTACTCCGGCTGTTGAAAATGTTATTGAAGCCAATACCTACCTCAGTGGCGTCGGTTTTGAAAGTGGCGGCCTGGCTGCCTGCCATGCTATCCATAACGGTTTAACGGTATTACCTGAATGTCACCATATGTATCACGGCGAAAAAGTAGCCTTTGGAACTCTGGTTCAGTTGGTGATGGAAAACCGATCGCTGGAAGATATTGAAGAAGTTATTGATTTCTGTCTGTCGGTTGGTCTGCCGATTACCCTCGGCGAGCTGGGCTGTGTCGAACCAACCCCTGAAAAAATCATGGCGGTGGCGGTGGCTGCTGCCGATCCGGGCGAAACCATTCACAATATGCCCTTTGATGTCGATGCCGACACCGTTTATGCCGCTATTATGGCCGCTGATGCGCTGGGTCGTTTGTATCTCTGTGATTAACCATAAAATGCTAAAATAAAAATTAAAGGCCAGTATCCCAATCGCAAGAAAAGGATACTGGCCTTTTTAGTTATGATTTTAAACCAGTGGGTCAAACAACGCCCGGGTTTTTTTCAGCATCTCCCGGATCGGCAGATCATAGGGACAGCGGGGTTCGCATTCGCCACATTGGACACAATCCGAGGCGTTGGCAGAAAAACTGCGATAGCGGTCCAGTGCCCATTCCTCCAGATCGTAACGGCGGTAATAACCCTCGACAATAAACTGCATCGGGATATCAATACCCTGGGGACAGGGAGCGCAATAGCCGCAGCGGCGGCAGAAGGTTTTGCCCAATGCCGTGGCATCGGCTTCAAGGGTTTGCCGTTCTTCATCAGACAACGGCACAAAATCATTGCCGATCCGGGTGTTTTTCAACACCTGCTTGACCGAATCCATACCGGGAATCAAGACCGAAATATTGGGATTTTCGGCTACCCAACGCAGGGCGTAGTTGGCGTGGATAAAGGCTCCGCCGGCCAGTGGTTTCATGATGATGACGCCGACATTTTTCAGCTTGGCTTTTTCAAAAAGCGGAGCGCCGCGGTTTTCTACTATATTATAAGGAAATTGAATCGTCTCAAATTTTTCGTCATCGAGAGCCCGATCGAGCACCTCGTAACTGTGGGAGGTGATGCCGATGTGTTTGATCAATCCCTGTTTTTTACATTCAACCAGCGCTTCATAGCCACCATCAGGACCGATAATGGTTTCGTAGGCGGCCATGGTTTTAGCGTTATGGAACTGATATAAATCGATGGTATCGGTCTGTAATTCAGTCAGACTGGTTTTAACATCAGCCATGACATCAGGATAGGTGAGCTTTGGGGTTTTAGTGGCCAGATAAAAATGTTCCCGACCCCACTGTTTCAAGGCTTCCCCAATCATCTCTTCACTATTGGTGTAAGCTCTGGCAGTGTCAATGAAATTAACTCCTTCTTCAATAAGATTTTCAACAATTTCGTCGACTTCCCATTGGTTACAGCGTTGAATTGGAATACCACCAAACCCAATAAGGGACACTTCTAATCCGGTTTTTCCCAGTATTCGCGTTTCCATTTTACACCTCTTCTTTTCTCAATTTTGCTTATTTTAACATATCAAATAAAAAAAGTCACCTCTTATGAAGGAAGTGGCTAGAAGATTCGCACAATTTCAACATTCTTTCAGAATGAGGGGTGCACATCAATTGACACCCCATTCAATAATGGTGTAAAATGAAAATACATTTAAGTCGTATTAGAAAGAAGGTACTAAATATGAGTATTCGTTTTGATCTCTCTTATGCAAATATAGACCCCAGTGAATTCGAAAGTCGGGTTGATCAGTTGGCGAAAGCCAATGATGAATTGATGAATAAAACCGGAGTCGGTAACGATTTTCTTGGTTGGGTTGATTATCCGGTTAAATATGATCAGGCGGAATTTGCCCGGATCAAGCAGGCAGCTAAAAAAATCCAGGATCGTTGCGATGCCCTGGTGGTGATTGGCATTGGCGGATCTTATCTGGGCGCTAAAGCAGTGATATCGGCGCTGACTGGCCCCTTTTATAATGAAGAACCACGATCTGTCCGAAAGGCACCTAAAATATATTTTGCCGGTCAGAATATCAGTGGAAAATACCTGGAAAATCTGCTGGCTTTACTAAAGGATCAGGAGGTTTGTGTCAATGTCATTTCAAAATCCGGCACTACTACTGAACCGGCCATGGCTTTTCGCTTTTTTAAAAAATTCCTGGAAGAAAAATATGGAAAAGATGGTGCCAGAGAGCGGATCTTTGTCACAACCGATGCGGCTAAAGGGGCGTTAAAGTTCATGGCCGATGAAGAAGGCTACGAAACCTTTGTGATTCCTGATGATATCGGGGGACGATACTCGGTTTATACGGCGGTCGGTTTGTTGCCGATTGCCGCAGCGGGAATTGATATTGATGCCCTGATGGAGGGCGGAAAATCGGGTTATGAGGATTATAACAAACCGAAGTTTGAAAAAAATCCCTGTTTTCAATATGCCCTGTACCGGAATGTTCTTTACAATCGTGGCAAGAATATTGAGATCTTAGTCGATTACGATCCTTCGCTGGAGTATCTGGCAGAGTGGTGGAAACAATTATTTGGCGAAAGTGACGGCAAAGACGGCAAGGGTCTCTTTCCAGCCTCGGCTCATTTTTCCACTGATCTCCATTCGCTGGGGCAGATGATTCAGGATGGCCCCAAAAATCATTTTGAAACGGTGATTGTCATCGAGGACGATCAATCAGTGATCAAAGTGTTCGCAGATGAAAAAAATCTCGAAGGACTGAACTACCTGACCGGTTGGGAAATCGATGCGGTGAATGAAAAAGCTTTTATGGGCACACTGCTGGCACATGTCGATGGCGGGGTTCCCAATGGCATTATTAAGCTTAAAAAATTGGATGCCTTCCATATTGGCAAATTGATTTATTTTTTCGAAAAAGCCTGTGGATTAAACGGCTATCTGTTGGGGGTGAATCCCTTTGATCAGCCGGGCGTGGAAGCGTATAAAAAGAATATGTTTGCGCTGCTTCATAAACCGGGTTTTGAAGACTTGACAGCTGAGCTGGAAGAACGGTTATAGCAGACGCACAAGGGGACGACGCACAAGGGGACGGTTCTTTTGTGTCCTTTTATGAAGATAACATCGTTGACACAAGACAAACCGTCCCCTTGTGCTTATGCCTACTTTAGTTGACACAAGACAAACCATCCTATTGGGATTCTAAATCAGAATTTGATAATTAACACAAGACAAACCGTTACATTTATGATACAATACTGAAAAAATATAGCATCACTCATCGAATACAAATAATCGATTAATGCTCCAGCGGGGCGAAATTGTTGTTAATGTGCTCAGGCGAAAAAAAGAATATTGAATCATCGGGCAAAACTGTTGCGAAACAGTGACGCAAAGCTATAGGGACTTTTATAAGTTAGCCAGTTACTCAAATAGATTTAATGATTTAGGAGGTATTGGTGAAGAAGTATAACGAAAAAAAGTTTTTAATCCTTAGCTTTGCGTTGTTTTTTTTGGTCATGATAACGGCGCTATTAAACTTTGTTTCTTTTTCCCTGCCTTCGCAAGGGGATACCTTTCGTTTGGTATTTTATGGACTGGGGTTTACGGGAATCTTTATTATCAGCCTGATCAGTACTTCCGCAGTTGGTGACCTTAAAAAAGAAATCATCAAACTGAAGCGCCTCCAGGATTTCGATTTTTTGACCGGCTGTCCCAATTGGCTCAAATTTAAAAGAGACTGTGAAAAAATATTTACAACCAATCAGAGCCAGCATTATGCGATGGTTATTTTTGATATTGATAAGTTCAAGGCCATCAATGATTTATACGGACATCAGGAGGGTAACGAATTACTCACAGCGATCGCCGAAATTTTAGAAAAGCATCGTAAAAAAGATGAACTGTTTGCCAGAATGGCCACGGATAATTTCAGCATTCTGATGAAATACCAAAGCTATGGTGAATTTTCCCAGCGGATGGAAAATTTAATTCGCGAGATCAAAGGGTATTCTCAGAAATTCATCGTCAACATTTCGATGGGTATTTATCTGATCGGGCAAGCGGATGAGTTGGATATCAATACCCTCAGCGATCGGGCAAATATGGCCAAACGATCGATTAAGGACAACTCCCAGGTGAGTTATGCCTTTTATGATGAGTCGATGCGCCAAGTGATGATTCTTGAGAATGAGATTGAAAACAGAATGGAAATGGCTCTGCGTAATAATGAGTTTGAAGTTTATCTCCAGCCCAAATATTTATTTTTGGATGAGCAGGTTATCGGCGCTGAGGCTTTGGTGCGGTGGAATGATCCGGATCGTGGGATTCTGCCCCCCAATGACTTTATTCCCTTATTTGAAAAAAATGGCTTTGTGAAAAAGATCGACACCTATATGTTTGAAGAAGTGTGTAAGCTGCTAAAAAAATGGAAAATGGAAAAGGATCAACTAACCAAGATGATTATTTCTGTCAATTTTTCCCGACTCCACCTGGAAAATATGCTGCTACCGGAGGAATTACTGGCAATTACCAGCAAATATCATATTGATCCGAAAATGATTGAAATAGAACTGACTGAAGGAACCATTTTCGATAATGATGTTCAGATGGTTGAAATCATGAATCATTTAAAAGATTTTGGTTTTCATATATCCATTGATGATTTCGGCCGGGCTTATTCATCACTGAACACGCTTAAAAATCTGCCGGCGGATATTTTAAAACTGGATAAGGCTTTTTTTAGCGAATCATCGGACAATGATCGCGGGAAAAAGATTATCACGAGCATGTTAAATATGGCCAAGGATCTCGATCTGATTACTGTTGCCGAAGGGGTTGAGACCCAGGAACAGGTCGATTTTCTCAAAGAAAAGGGCTGTGATATCGCCCAGGGCTTCTTTTATGCCAAGCCCATGAATGTCGTTGAATTCGAAGCATTTGTCAATAAAAAACTGAAATCAGTTTAGGCTGATTTCAGTTTTTTTAGGGGTTAGGAGCGGGCGGGTACTATCAGAAAGATTTTATTCAGGCGTATTTTCAAAATTCAGACCGCCGCAGGTGATGTCGGCAAAAACGGAAAGAGCCACCGAATTATCGGGATCCACGCAAACCGTATGATCAGCGATACCGCCAAATTTACAGGTGTCAACGATTTTTAATTTAAAGTTATCAGGAACGATGATGTTCAGCCCACCATTCATGATGCTGATATCCATGCGATAATCATCTTTGTCGGTGACAACGTCTGAAAAATCAAGCTGCATACCGCCGAAAAAAGCCCCGATTTTGGTATCCCGCATGGTCTGATCCCGGTAGTCTTTCATTTTTCCGCCATATAGAACCGATTCATCCAGTGAGTCAGGACTTTTATCGAAGCTGGCTTCAAAATCCTTCCCTTTTTTGATCACACAAGCATGATAAAGAGCCATGCCGGTGGCAACAGCTACGGCAGTTCCGATGAGTATTTTTTTAATTTTCATGGTTTATCCTTCCTGTTCTTTTTTATTTAGTTTAACATGATTTTAAGAATAACCGAATCTTTTTTTGTTTTTTTTCAGAACATCGGCCATTATTTTAACTTAAAATAAAGATATTATGCTATAATAATCAAAGCTTGTGTTCAGCACGGCTGAATAAATAACAAAAAATTACAATCAAAGAAAGGTCTCAATGGAAACAAAAAAGTATTATAGTGAGTTTGAAACCATTGTTGGCGATATTATTACACACAGTGAATTCCAAAAATTACGAGAAATTGATCACCACGGCAATGGTTTATATGAACACTCCGTTGCAGTCGGTTATTATTCCTATCGGGTGGCCAGATTTTTAGGCATCGATTATGCATCCATTGCCCGCGGTGCAACGCTCCATGATTTTTTTCTGGAATCATGGCATGGTAAGGTAAAAACAGGCAAAGGACTGAATCGGATCAAGGAAATGCATGGCTTTTCCCATCCTAAAACAGCCCTCGAAAATGCCGAAAAATATTTTGATATCGACCATCGTCAGGCCGACATGATCGTGAAACACATGTTTCCGCTGACAATTGTTCCACCGGCAAACCTGGGAAGCTGGGTAGTTACTGCAGTGGATAAATTTGTGGCAACCAATGAACTGGTTTTTAAAAACACCCAGCCGATCAAACGGCTTAAAAGTATGATGTCCAGAGCTTAATTGGCAGCTGGTGTTGTCATTAAGTGCTTGCAGATGACACTAATAAATAAATTTGACGGAGGATTTAACTTGATCGAAGAACAAATTGAACGAGCAAAAGCTCATTTTGGAGAGCTGATTAAAGAACAATTGACACGCATCGAAAAAATGAAGGTCCAAAAAGATTTTACCGATTTTAAAACCAAAGATAAAATTATTGTCGGCATTGTTGGTGGCGATGGCATTGGTCCATTTATCACTTCAGAAGCCCAACGAGTTTTAGAATTTTTATTGGCTGACGATGTTAAAACCGGCAGGATTGTCTTTAAAATTATTGACGGTCTGACCATTGAAAATCGTGCCGCATGTGGAAAAGCTATTCCTGATGACGTTTTAGCAGAACTGAAAACGTGCGATGTAATCTTAAAAGGACCGACAACAACCCCCCGAGAAGGCGATCCATGGCCAAATATCGAAAGTGCCAATGTGGCGATGCGCCGTGAACTGGACTTATTTGCCAATGTTCGTCCGGTTTCGGTTCCTGAGAAGAATATCGACTGGACTTTCTATCGGGAAAACACCGAAGGTGCTTATGCTGTTGGCAGCAAGGGTATCCATGTCAATGATGATTTAGCCATTGACTTTACCATCACCACCCAGGACGGATCAGAGCGAATTATCAAGGCCGCCTTCGATTTTGCCGAAAAATCAGGAAAAAACAAGGTCACGGTTGTTACCAAAGCCAATGTTATCAAAACAACGGACGGCAAATTTTTAGATACCGCCAAAGCGATTGCTAAAAATTATCCCACGGTCGAAATGGATGACTGGTATATTGATATTATGACCGCCAAACTGGTCGATGAAAAACGACGTAGTCAGTTTAAGGTAATGGTCTTACCGAATCTTTATGGTGATATCTTAACCGATGAAGCCGCTGAGTTTCAGGGCGGCGTCGGTACTGCCGGTTCAGCCAACATCGGCAAACAATATGCGATGTTTGAAGCCATCCATGGGTCAGCGCCCAGAATGGTGGAAGAAGGTCGTGGACAATATGCCGATCCCTGTAGTATTATTCGTGCGGCGGGGATGTTGCTCGTCCATATTGGTTATAATGAAAAAGCTGAACAGCTTCAAAAAGCCTTGGATGTTTGCGGTTTGTATGAGAAAAAGTTAGTGCTTACTGGCCGGGAAACCGGAGCAACCGGTTCTGAATATGCCAATTACGTGATGGAAACCTTGTCCAACCCTAACCTGGATACGGTTTACGCAAAATTTATATAGTTGATGAGGGGCGTCTTTTAAGACGCCCTTTTTTTGTAGCTTATTTGTACTTAATAAAAATCAAGAATCAAAAATCATATTGTTTAGGAGGCTATTATGCTGGAGAAGATTGATTTAGGGGTAACAATTGACAAAGAAACCTACCGCTTGGAAAAAGAGCGGCTGACGATTCGGTTAGGGGAGCTGCAACGGACGCTTCACGATATGGGGATACCGGTTTTAATTCTGTTCGAAGGTTGGGATGCGGCCGGGAAGGGAACCCTGATTAATGAATTGCTGATGCCGATGGATCCGCGATCCTTCCGGGTTCATAATTTTAAAAAGCAGGAAAATGAGGATGAGATATTCCGTCCATTCTTATGGCGCTATTGGACAAAGACCCCGGAGAAAGGTCAGATCGCCATTTTTAATCGCAGTTATTACAGTGATCTGATCTATCGTAAATCCATTGATGCGCTGAACATGCAGGGACTGATGAAACAGGCCAATGAATTTGAACAGACGCTTTCCGATGATGGGATGATTATTTTTAAGTTCTTTATTCACATCAGCAAAAAAGAACAAAAAAGACGGTTTAACAAACTACTTGGAAACGATGCCACGGCCTGGCGGGTTACGCCCCGGGATGAAAAAGAAAACAAACACTACAATAAACTCTATAAAAAGGTCAATCGGGGTCTGGAACTGACTGACAATGATTGTGCTCCCTGGGTAATCATCGAAGGCGAGCAAAAAGACTATGCCCTGATTAAGGTCTTGAGTGTCCTGGAAATACGACTGGAAAAAGCTATTGAAGCAGCGAAAATGGCGCCAGCGGTTGAGCTTAAACCGCTGATCCACGAGGGAGACATGCCTTTCCAATCTAAAATACTGGATGGGATTGCGCTGGATCAGGTCGTCAGTGAAGAAGAATATCAGCTCCAAATAAAAGAATGCCAGAAAAAAATCCGCTTGCTCCAATACGAGTTGTATCGGCGCCGAATTCCGCTGATTGTCGGCTTTGAAGGCTGGGATGCTGGCGGCAAAGGCGGTTGTATTAAGCGGCTGACCCGCAATCTCGATCCCCGGGGGTATACCGTTTACCCCACCGCCAGCCCCAGTGATATTGAAAGAAAGCACCATTATCTCTGGCGCTTTTGGCGGGATATTCCCAAAAATGGTCATCTGGGCGTATGGGATCGAACCTGGTATGGTCGGGTAATGGTGGAGCCGATTGAAGGGTTTTGTAGCCGGGAAGAGTATGAACGCAGTTATCGGGAAATCAATGAATTTGAAAAGCAACTTTCCGACTGGGGTGCCATCGTCATAAAATTCTGGTTGCAAATTGATCAAGATGAACAATTACGGCGGTTTACCGGTCGTGAGGAGAATCCTGATAAGGAATGGAAAATCACCGATGAAGACTGGCGAAACCGGGATAAATGGGAGGTTTATAAAATCGCCGTGGATGAAATGCTGTTGAAGACATCAACCGTCAATGCCCCCTGGATTATTGTGGAAGCTCAGAATAAGTATTACGCCAGGATTAAAGTTCTCAACGAAACGATTGCTGCCATCGAAAAACGTTTAAACGATTAGGTTAGCACTTTGGAATAGCTTGATAATAACCGCTACTAAAGGTTGACACTTAAAACAATCACGCCGGCTAGTCGTGATCGATGAACTGGCGTGAAATAAATGAAAGATTAATGATTGAGATCATTAATTATGCGACTTATTGAATAAAAATGATTAAATGTTTTCGCTTATGGGTATATCTTTTAAAGTATATCAAGATTTAGCCTTTGTTTTTCAATGGAAAGCAAAAATCAGGAAAAATAATTAACCGTGGGATCAAAAAAAAACCACAAATGATTAAACATTTAAGGCCAATAGATCTTTTCACAAAAAGATCTATTGTTATTCACTGAAAACGTTTAATTTACTTGATAAGTCGGGTATAATGAATTCAATGATTTTAATAGAAAGGAGTTGTACATGGATTCAATTGACATTGAAATCCTAAAGCTGTTGCAAAAAAATGCCAGAGTCACGGCTTCCGAAATTGCCAGTGAAGTGAGCTTATCGGTTCCTGCAATCAGCGAACGAATACGAAAATTAGACTCTTCGGGAATCATACAGAAATATACGGTGATTTTATCGACTCAGAAAATGAATAAAAATTTGGTTGCCTATATGTTTATATCACTTAAGCATCCAAGTTTCATTGAGGGATTTGTCGCATTAGTAGAAGATGAGAGTGAGATCATTGAATGTGATTATCTGGCCGGAGATTATGATTATTTAATTAAAATTATTACCAAAGATACCCAGAGTTTAGAAATGGTTCTAAATTGCATTAAAACAGTTCCCGGGGTACAAAAGACGAAAACGATTGTAACCCTGTCAACCGTTAAGAATACATATTCGATTCTTCCCTAAGAAGATGATAATGTGTAAAGGTTTTAAATCAAGATATTCAAATTTAAATTATAATAGGTAATTGCGAAATGAAAAAGATTTGGAGCTCAGAAAATTCGGTGGTAAGAGCCAGACAGAATTCGTGAAGTCGGAAGGAAACGGAACAACAAAACAATTAAAATGTTGAAGAAGATGAAAAAAGAGCGCAAAAATAA
>NZ_JAUSPS010000080.1 GCF_030652775.1 Acetobacterium sp.
AAACGGTTCTGGAAGTTGAAAAAGAGTTAATGAATATTATTCCTCAAAATAAATGGTCCCAGGCGCATCATTGGCTGATCTGGCACGGACGAAAATGCTGTACGGCAAGAAATCCCAATTGCGGCGGGTGTATGCTTCGCAGTCTCTGCGTTTTTGGTAGTCAAAATTTTAAAGAAGCATAGGTTCAAAGCAATTATTTCTTGTGTTTTTCTTAAGAATGGTTTATGATAATCACTATAAATAATCATTGAAATGAAAAAGGAGGAAAAGAAATGAAGAAAAGAGTTGTTAGTGTTTTACTCGTAGTTATGTTCACCGCTTCTATTTTTGCATTTGCAGGATGCTCAACATCCGGCGGAAGTGCAGATGTTGTTAAGCTTGGCTTTATTGGGCCAATGACTGGCGATGCTGCTATTTATGGAAGCTCAGCAGAAGAAGGTGCACAATTAGCCGTAGCTGAAATTAATGCTGCCGGTGGTATTGATGGAAAAAATATCGAATTGGTTGCTTATGATTCAAAAGCGGATCAAACCGAAGCGATCAATGCCTATAATCGCTTAAGAGACCAGGATGGTGTTGTTGCAGTAATTGGTGGAACCTTAAGTGGTGAAACCTTAGCAATGAAAGACATCATGGTTCAAGATAATATGCCAGTATTGTCGCCAACCGCAACAGCAGTTGAAGTAACCCAGGCCGCTCCAAATGTATTTAGAGCATGCTTCCTGGATGACTATCAGGGACAGGCCGCAGCTAACTTTGCTGCTACCACCTTAGGCGCAAAAACAGCTGCTTTATTAATCGGAACTGGTAATCCATACTCAGAAGGCGTATCTGAAGCATTTAAAGCCGCATTTACAGCCAAAGGTGGGACAATCGCTGGCAGCGAATCTTATGGTACTGCGGATAAAGATTTCAGTGCCCAATTAACTAAGATCAAGGAAATGAATCCTGATGTCGTGTTTGTTCCAGACTATGTTCAAACTGTTGGCCCAATTCTTCAAAAAGCCAAAGAAATGGGCATTACCGCAAAATTTGTCGGTGCCGATGGTTGGGATGGCGTTCAGGAAGAATATGCTGATGCCGCTCAGGGAAATTACTTCACCAATCATTATGCCGCCGATTCACCATCAGAAACAGTTCAGAACTTTATTACTGCCTACAAAAAAGAGTATGATAAAGTGCCAAACTCTTTTGCAGCTTTAGGTTACGATGCCGTTTATGCGATGGTTGAAGCGATTACAGCAGCTGGATCAACTGACTCAGCAGACATCATCACAGCTTTAAAGGCGACTGATCACGCAGGGGTTACCGGAACCTTGAAGTTTGATGAAGAAGGAAATCCCAAAGACAAAGAAGTTACTATTATTAAAATTGATGGCGGACAATTAAAATTCGATTCCACAGTTGTTAATAAATAGCATTTAGTCAGTTACAATATTTTAAAAAAAGTACAAGGGATATAGGAGAGGGTAATCTCTTCTATATCCATTTTATGTTATTCTATAAAGGAGGATACATCGTGAATTTATTTCTGCAACAGCTGATCAACGGGCTTAACGTAGGGAGTATCTATGCGCTCATCGCAATCGGTTATACCATGGTATATGGCATTATTAAACTTATCAACTTTGCCCATGGTGAAATCATGATGTTCGGTGCTTATTTTGCATTCATTGCTGCCACCAGTTTTCATCTACCAGTTTGGGCGGTACTGTTATCATCAATGGTCATTATGGCCATTATAGGTGTAGCTATCGAATTTGTGGCTTATCGACCACTGAGAAATGCGCCCAGGTTATCAGCTCTGATTACTGCCATTGGGGTGAGTTTGTTTTTACAGAATCTGGCACTGATTATTTTCAAGCCGGATCCGAAGGTGATGCCAAAAATATTTCCAGAAACCATTTATAAATTAGGTGAAATCGAAATCAGCTCAACCACTCTGATTACCATAGGTTTGTCATTGTTTTTTATGGTTTTACTGGATCTTTATATCCGCAAAACAAAGCAGGGTCGTGCCATGCGTGCCGTATCAGAAGACAAGGATGCTGCGATTCTGATGGGTATTAATGTTAATCGAACTATTTCACTTACCTTTGCTGTGGGTTCAGCTCTGGGCGCATTGGGAGGGGTTCTTTACAGTGTCGCATATATTCAGGTTTACCCGACGATGGGCGTTATGCCGGGACTCAAAGCTTTTATTGCAGCTGTTTTAGGCGGTATCGGGATCATCCCTGGGGCGATGCTTGGCGGATTTATCATCGGAATGGTTGAAACAATGACAAAAGCGTATCTTTCCACAACTTGGGCTGATGCTATTGTTTTTGCAATTTTGATCATTGTTCTTCTTTTCAAACCAACTGGTATTCTTGGTAAAAATACGAGAGAGAAGGTATAGACAATGGATCATATTAAGAAAAAAGCATATTTAATCAATACAATTGCCGTTGTTGCGCTCTATCTGGTATTCTTTGTGTTAATCCAGACAAAAACCATGAACAACTATTTTGTCGGAATTGCAATCATGACCTGTATTATGATTATCATGGCCATGAGTTTAAATATAGTCGCTGGATTCTTGGGCGAGATGGCTTTAGGACATGCCGGTTTTATGGCCATTGGTGCTTATGCATCAGCCAGTTTTTCAATGGCTCTGATTGATAGCGGATTGCCATTGCCCCAGTTGGTCATTCTTATTCTGGCGATGATTGTTGGTGGTATTGTTGCCGGCATTTTTGGATTTCTCATCGGAACACCAACATTGCGACTTCGAGGTGACTATTTAGGGATTGTTACCATTGGATTTTCGGAAATTATTCGGATCTTTTTTATTAATTTCGGACCAACTGGTGGAGCCGCAGGGCTAAAAGGAATTACTCGACTGGTTAATTTTCACAATGTATATTGGGTCACAATTATCGTCGCTTTTCTGATTTTCACCTTGGGACGTTCTAAACAGGGACGGGCAATTATTTCGATTAGAGAAGATGAGATTGCGGCGGAAGCGGCGGGGATCCCAACCACGCAATACAAGGTATTGGCGTTTTCGCTGGCAGCTTTTTTTGCTGGTGTTGGCGGTGCTTTGTATGCCCACTACCAATCATTTCTGGAGCCCAGTAAGTTTGGTTTCATGTTCTCAATTGAAATGTTCGTTATTGTTGTATTAGGTGGGCTGGGAAGCATAACCGGATCGATCATTTCAGCCATTGTACTGACGGTACTGCCGGAAATGCTCCGTAGTTTTGCTGAGTATCGGTTACTGGTCTATTCGCTGGTACTGATTATAATGATGATTTTCCGGCCTCAGGGAATTTTTGGACGAACCGAATTCTCACTGACAGCCTTCATTGAATCACTGATCCAACGTAAAAATGTTAAAAAATCCATTGGTGGAGGTGAAGCATCATGACCGTTTTGTCAGCAAAAAACATCACCATGCAATTTGGTGGTTTAACAGCTGTTGATCAGTTTAATCTTGAATTAAGTGCCAACGAACTAGTCGGTTTAATCGGACCCAATGGCGCCGGAAAAACAACGATTTTCAATATGCTCACCGGGGTTTATGTGCCAACCATGGGTGAGATCATGCTCAATGATCAAAGTATCATTAAAAAAACACCTCATGAAATCGTCAAACTGGGTGCGAGCCGAACCTTCCAGAATATCCGCTTGTTTAAAGATCTGACAGCGCTTGAAAATGTAAAAATAGCCTACCATAATTTCATCGACTATAACATGATACAGGGGATGTTCAGAACAAAAAAATACTGGGATGAAGAAAAGAAGGCTCAGGAAGAATGTATGAAACTTCTGGATATCTTTGATATGGGAGAGTATGCTGACACACTGGCAAAAAACTTGCCCTATGGTCAGCAGCGAAAACTGGAAATTGCCAGAGCACTGGCTTCAGATCCTAAAGTACTGATGTTGGATGAACCAGCGGCGGGAATGAATCCCAATGAAACGGCCGAACTGATGGAAACCATTCACTTTATCAGGAATAAATTTGATATTACCGTTTTGCTTATTGAACATGATATGAAATTGGTTATGGGAATTTGTGAACGGATTATTGTTGTGGATTATGGTAAAACGATCGCAGAAGGCACTCCGGATGAAATCAAGAACAACTCTGATGTTATTCGTGCTTATTTAGGAGATTAGGAGGCCGCATATGCTTAAAGTAAAAGATTTGAATGTACATTACGGAAAAATTCATGCCATCAAGGGAATTAGCTTTGAGGTGAATGAGGGTGAGATTGTTACCCTCATCGGGGCCAACGGTGCCGGTAAAACCACCATTCTCCAGACCATTTCAGGGTTACTAAAGCCCAGTGAAGGGATGATAACCTTTGAGGGCGAAAATCTTAATAAGGTACCGGCTCATCAGATTCCGGTTTTAGGAATCGCCCATGTTCCGGAGGGTCGGCGTATTTTTGCTGAAATGACAGTTTTTGAAAACCTGCAGATGGGAGCCTATATCAGAAAAGATAAGGATCAGATCCAGGAAGATATGGAAAAGATATTTCTAAATTTCCCGCGGCTTAAAGAACGAATCAAACAAATAGCCGGAACCTTGAGCGGTGGTGAGCAACAAATGCTGGCCATGGGTCGGGCTTTAATGACACGACCCAAACTGATTCTTCTGGATGAGCCATCAATGGGACTGGCGCCGCTGCTAGTTGATGAGATTTTTAACATGATCCAAACAGTTAACGATGCTGGAACCACTGTATTGCTGGTGGAACAAAATGCGAACAAAGCTTTGCATATTGCCAATCGTGCCTATGTTCTGGAAACTGGATATATCAAACTATCCGGTAACGCCAGAGATTTGCTTGTAAACCCGGAAGTCCAGCAAGCCTATTTGGGGGCTGATTGAAAAAAACTGTCTCAACAGAGGCAGTTTTTTAATGGGACGCTTCATCTTTGCTAAATTTGACTGCATAACACCCAAAACTTTCTTAAACACCTTAATTTTCATCCTTGATATGAAAATATACCTATGATATACTGTTAAAATTGAATGTGAATATAATTTATAGTGAAAGATACGGAGGATAACATGAGTGCTACAGTAGAAAGTATTGAAAAAAATATCGCAACCTTAAAAATTGAAATTAGTCCGGAGGAATACTCACAGGCTGTTAAAAAGTCCTATGATAAAAATAAGAAACGTTTTTCGGTTCCTGGCTTCAGAAAAGGAAAAGTGCCAAAACACGTAATTGAATCCTACTACGGGAAAAATGTTTTTATGGAGGATGCCATTGACTTTGCCTTTGCACCCGCTTATACAAGTGCATTGGAAGAAACCGAGATTAAACCGGTAACCCGACCTGATCTTGATAACATTGAAAAGATCAGTGAAGAAGAGGGTGCTACCTTTATTGTCAAGGTTGGGGTTAAACCTGAAATTAAACTGGGCGAATACAAAGGCGCTGAAGTTGATTCTTTAGAAGCTGTGATCACAGATGAAGAGATTACCGAAGATCTGGGCAAAATGCAGGATCAAAATGCCCGACTGGTTACTTTAGAAACAGGCGAAGTAAAAGACGGCGCCACCGTTACCATTGATTATGAAGGATTCTTAAATGATGAGCCTTTTATTGGTGGAAAAGATACTGATCATGATCTGGTTATCGGCAGCGGAAGCTTTATTCCAGGCTTCGAAGAGCAATTAATCGGTGCCAAAATCGGTGAAGAAACCACCGTTAATGTAACCTTCCCGGACGAATACCATGCCGAAAACCTAAAAGGTCAAGCGGTGGTGTTTAAAGTAGCAGTTAAGGGAATCAAAGAAAAAGAATTGCCGGAATTGGATGACGATTTTGCCAAAGATACCAGTGAATTCGATACATTAGATGAACTGAAAGCAGATGTTGAAGCACGATTAAAAACTGCTAAAACGGCTGAACTGAGAAAAGCAGCAGAAATTGCGGCTGTTAATTATGCCGTAGAAAATGCCGAAATCGATGTGCCTTATTTAATGATTGAAGAAGAAGTCGATAATAATTTGCAAAACTTCGAATCTCAAATGAAACAACAGGGAATCTCTTTAGATGACTATTTTAAATTTACCAACGTCAATCGCGATGAGTTCAGAGACAATCTGAAAGAGGATGCCGAAAGAAATATTAAAACCGAATTAATCCTTTCACAAATCGGTGAAATGGAAGCTTTAGAAGCAACTGAAGAAGAAGTAGACGAAGAAATTAAAGTATTTGCTGATGCCTATGGTCACGATTTTGACGAATATAAAAAAGGTCTTCAGGAAAGAATGCTAGACTATATCAAAGCAAACATTATCAGAAGAAAGACCGTGGAAATGCTGGTAGATGCGGCCACTACTAAAATTTCTGAGTAATAAATAAGAAAGCAGGAAAGTGTATTCATGCTAACAAGTAAAACATCACAATCGTTAATTTCCAACAATCTGGTACCGATGGTCGTTGAACAGACCGGCCGGGGAGAACGATCATATGATCTGTTTTCAAGGTTGTTGAAAGAACGAATCATCTTTTTAAATGGCGAAATAAATGAGAATCTTTCTTCACTGATTGTCGGACAATTGATTTTCTTAGAAGCAGATAATGCTGAAAAAGATATTCAGATTTACATCAATAGTCCCGGTGGATCTGTCACTGCTGGACTTGCCATCTATGACACCATGAACTATATCCGTTGTGACGTGTCTACAATTTGTGTGGGCATGGCGGCATCGATGGGAGCGTTCTTATTGGCAGCGGGAGAAAAGGGAAAACGCTTTTCGCTGCCCAACAGTGAAATTATGATCCATCAGCCACTAGGAGGCGCCCAGGGTCAAAGTACTGATGTGGAAATTTATGCAAAGCGACTGATCAAAACACGAGAAAATTTAAATTTAATACTTAGCGAGCGGACAGGTCAACCCCTGGAAACTATTGCTAAAGATACTGATCGCGATAATTTTATGGATCCTGACGAAGCGAAGGCCTACGGATTGATTGATGAGATCATTGTGTCGAGATAGGAGGCTTAAAAATGGCGAGAAATGAAGACAGCATCGAAAATGCTCGATGTTCCTTTTGTGGTAAAAGCCAATCTCAGGTAAAACGGATGGTCGCAGGGCCAGGCGTTTATATTTGCAATGAATGTATTGAGCTCTGCGAAGAAATCATGGATGTGGACACCATGCCAGACGATATCGTCTTTGATGATGTTCCCAAACCCAAAGAAATCAAACAAAAACTAAGTGAATATGTAATTGCTCAAAATCGCGCCAAGCGGGCGTTGGCGGTGGCAGTTTATAATCATTACAAGCGGATCACGGCGATGGATGAAAATGATGCCGAAGTCGAATTACAGAAAAGCAACATCCTGTTAATTGGACCAACAGGTTCTGGCAAAACCCTACTGGCGCAAACGCTGGCTCGGGTATTAAATGTTCCTTTTGCGATTGCCGATGCGACCTCATTAACTGAAGCCGGCTATGTCGGTGAAGATGTCGAGAACATTCTGTTAAAGCTTCTGCAAGCAGCTAATTTTGACGTTGCCAAGGCCGAAAAAGGCATCATCTACATTGATGAGATTGATAAAATCGCCAGAAAAGGTGACAATCCATCGATCACCCGGGATGTCAGCGGTGAAGGCGTTCAACAAGCCCTTTTAAAAATTCTCGAAGGTACGGTGGCTAATGTTCCGCCCCAGGGTGGACGTAAACATCCCCATCAGGATTTCATCCAGATTAACACCAATAATATTTTATTCATTTGCGGCGGAGCATTTGACGGGATGGATAAGGTGATTGAACAGCGAACGGAAAAAAGTTCAATGGGATTTGGAGCTGATATTCGCAGCTCTAAAGAAAAAATTGAAGAGGACAACCTGAGCTTGGTTACGCCCCAGGATCTATTGAAATATGGTCTGATTCCAGAGTTTATCGGACGAATTCCTGTGATTGCTTCACTCGAACATCTGGATGAAGAATCACTGATTCAAATACTGACAGAACCGCGAAACGCATTGGTAAAACAATATATAAAAATGTTCCGAATCGAAGGGGTCGAGTTGGAATTCCATCAAGATGCTCTCGTGGCGATTGCAAAAAAAGCGATGGATACGAAAACTGGTGCCAGAGGTCTCAGAGGGATCATCGAAAATATCATGCTTGATATTATGTTTGAAGTCCCTTCAAATGAGAACATCGAAAAAGTGATTATTACCAAAGAAGTCGTAGAGAAACAAGTTGAACCAATTATGATTTTGGGTCAAAAAAATGATAGTAAAAGTGAAAAAAATGATGTAGTATCTTAGATTTTTTTATATGGCCGTTCAAAAGACCAACTACTCTTTGGTATTTTATACCGTGTATTTGAAATTTTGTGCGGCTTTTTTTTAAAAGTTTGGGTATATAACAGGCGTAGGCAAAAATACAAAAATAGAGAGAGTACCATTCTTAATAAGAGGGGTAAGGAGTTGATTGATTTGAGTATCGAAAAAAAAGAAATTCCAGAAGAAAGTACTGACCATTTGGGAATAACTGAACCAGAATTATTTGTCCAGGAAAAAGAAACCTTACCATTAATACCGCTACGTGGAATGAGTGTTTTTCCTGGCATGGTGGTTCATTTTGATGTCGGTCGTGAAAAATCTGTTAAAGCGTTGGAAGCAGCAATGGAGCGAGATCAAATGGCGTTTTTGGTCACTCAAAAAGAAGTCATTAAAGAAGACATCAATCCGGATGACTTTTATAATATTGGGTGTCGAGTTAAAGTTAAGCAATTACTGAAAATGCCAGATAATCTCGTCAGAGTTCTGGTTGAAGTTCAGGAAAGACGGGAGATCGTTGAATTTGAAAGCCTCGATCCTTATTTTCTAGTAACGTCTCGACCAGTACGATCCGTCTATTTTGACACAAAAGAAAATCGTACTTTACAAAAAATGATTCGGGAATCATTTGCAAATTATATGAATGTTACCAGAAAAGTTGCCACCGATCTGATTCTGGCGATGAATTCGTTGGATGATCCCGATCAGCTGATCGACATTATTGGCGCTAATTTATTCCTCGATCTGGAAGACAGTCAACGGCTGATCCAGGAAACAGATGTCAATAAACGGTTGGTGCTTACCTACGAAATTTTAGTCGAAGAAGTGGAAATGATCAAAATCGAACACAATATCGACGAAAAAGTGCGTAGTGAAATGTATAAACACCAACGGGAATATTATCTGCGGGAGCAGATAAAAGTAATTCAAAACGAGTTAGGTGAAGGTGATGTTCAAAATGAACTGGAAGTTTATCGGGAGCGTCTGGCTGCCCTGGATGTACCGGATGAGGTTCGGGATAAGGTTCTGGGTGAACTTAACCGACTGAATAAAGTCCCTCAGGGTTCTTCTGAAGCGGGATTAATCCAGACCTATGTCGAATGGATATTGGATCTTCCCTGGGATACGCTGACTGAAGAAACCATTGATGTTTCGATTGCCAGAAAAATATTGGATGAAGATCATTATGCCTTGAAAAAGGTCAAAGAGCGGATTCTGGAATATATTTCAGTGCTCCAGCTTTCCAAAAGCCTGAAATCGCCAATCATCTGTCTGGTGGGACCACCGGGGGTCGGAAAAACATCCATTGCAAAATCCATTGCCCGGGCATTAAACCGTAAATATGTTCGGATGTCATTGGGCGGGATGCGCGATGAAGCGGAGATAAGAGGTCATCGTCGAACCTATATTGGTGCCATTCCGGGACGGATTATTTATAACATTAAAAAATGCGGAACCAGAAATCCGCTTTTCCTGTTGGATGAAATAGACAAACTGGGTCAGGATTTCAATGGCGATCCTGCTTCTGCGCTTTTGGAAGTTTTGGATCCCGAACAGAATAATACCTTTACCGATCATTATCTGGAACTGCCTTTTGACTTATCTCAGGTATTGTTTTTGACAACCGCCAATTCTTTATCAACAATTCCTCGGCCACTGTTGGATCGAATGGAAATTATCGATGTCAATGGTTATGTGGAAAGTGAGAAGGTCGAAATCGCCCGGCGCTATCTGATCCCAAAACAGTTAGAAATTCATGGATTGAAAAAATCAACCTGCAAATTCAGTGAAGCGGTGATAAAAAATACAATTGAGTATTATACCAGAGAGTCTGGCGTCAGGGAACTGGAGCGAAAAATTGCCCAGATTTGCCGAGTTGCCGCTAAAGAAATTGTGGAGCACAAGAAAAAAAGCATCAGCATTACTCAGAAGAATCTGGGGAAATTCTTAGGCAAGCACCGCTACTCTTTTGATACCGTTGGTGATAAAAAAGAAGTGGGACTGGTTAATGGATTAGCCTGGACACCGGTGGGGGGCGATACCCTGCAAATTGAAGTGATTGTTGTCGATGGCACCGGGAAAATTGAAATTACCGGTCAGCTGGGTGATGTGATGAAAGAGTCAATAAAGGCTGGCATCAGTTATATTCGTTCGCAGGCAAGCGTGCTGGGAATTGAATCTGATTTCTATACTAAAAAAGACATTCATCTTCATGTGCCAGAAGGAGCTGTCCCCAAGGATGGACCTTCGGCTGGTATCACTGTTACCACGGCGCTGATTTCATCATTGACCAATAAGCCGGTTCCGCAAAATCTGGCAATGACCGGGGAAATAACCCTGAGTGGTAGGGTACTACCGATCGGCGGGCTGCGAGAAAAACTGACGGCAGCCCATCGAGCCGGAATTAAAGAAATTATTTTACCAAAAGAAAATGAAAAAGACCTGGAAGATGTTCCAACTGTAGTTTTGGAGGCTTTACATATTCAGTCTGTTTCAAAAATGAGCGAGGTCACCGAAATTGTCTTTAAACAGCTGCAATAGAGTAATTGACCAAACTCTCAGGAAATGGAGATATTAATGAAAGTAACAAAAGCAGAGATTGTCATCAGTGCTGTAGCGGAAGCTCAGTACCCGGATGACAATCTGCCAGAAATAGTATTGCTGGGGCGCTCAAATGTCGGTAAGTCAACCTTTGTCAACACCCTAATTGAACGTCGGAGTCTGGCACGTACCAGTTCGCAACCGGGAAAAACCCAAACCATGAATTTCTACCGGATCAATGATCTGTTTCATTTTGTCGATATGCCGGGATATGGCTATGCCAAAGCATCAAAAACGGAACGGGAAAAATGGGGTAAGATGATTGAGAAATATCTGCGGAATCGGGATAACGTCGTCATGATTTTCCAGCTCATTGACTCCCGCCATGATCCTTCGGAAGATGATCTGCTGATGTATGAATGGCTGGTACACTATGGTCTAAACCCCATGATTATTGGTACTAAGGCAGATAAGATATCAAAGACGAATCAGAAAAAGTCGATTAACCGCATTGCTAAAATGTTGAATCTGAGAAGCTCTCGGGAAGTGATTTTGTTTTCTGCAGATACAAAGTTGGGAAAAGAAGAAGTATGGGAACACATTGAAAAAGTATTAGAATAAAAATCTAAGGCTTCCTTTAATCAGGAAGCTTTTTGCAGTTCTGTAGTGATTCTAAAGAGGGAAAAATGGCTGAAGAAAATATGACTGAAAAACAAATTCGGAAGCTGGCTGAGCAAACAGGAATTGATCTGATCGGTTTCTTTTCGGTGGAACCGCTAAGGGAGTGTCTGCCCTATCTGATCAAGCGCCATCAGGCTGGATTTTCGACCGGTTTTGAGGATGGGGAACCCGAGCAAAGAATTGATTACCTCAGAGCGTTTCCGTCTGCCAAAGCTGGTATTGTTATAGGGGTCAGCAATTATCAGTCGTTTGCGGCAGTGGTGGATGATCCGGTTCGGGGTCAACTGGCTTCGGTGACCTGGGGTGAAGATTATCATCGGGTGCTGCGCCGAAAAATGAGTGAGCTAATGGAAGCCGTCAATGCCGAAATGAAAACTTTGGGAAGGGTACCAATACAATACCAGGTTTTTGTTGATAACAGTCCGCTAGTAGACCGGGGGTCAGCATACCGGGCCGGTTTGGGTTTCTTTGGTAAAAATAACTGCCTGATTAATCGTCAATTAGGTTCCTTTTTCTTTATTGGACAAATTCTGTTGGACTGTTACATTGTCTTTGAACCGCCCAAATTGGTTGAAAATGGCTGTGGTACATGCCGGCGCTGTCTGGATGCCTGCCCCAATCAGGCACTTGGAGAAGGCTTCAGCCTGGATCCGTCAAAATGCATTTCATATCTGACTCAAAAAAAATCTCTTTCCGCGGACGAAGAAAAACGGATTACGACCTATCTTTATGGATGCGATATCTGTCAAAAAGTGTGTCCCCATAATCAGCATCTTGAACAAACAAGGGAAGAAGCTTTCTGGATTGACGCTGACACTGCCTCACCAACGCTGGAAGATATTTTGACACTGACAAATAAGGGCTTCAAAACACGGTATGGAAACACAGCAAGTGGATGGCGAGGGAAAAAAAATCTTGTCCGTAATGCCCAATTAATCGGGAAAAATAAAAAAAGACATGATTAATTGAAGATAAAATGCTATAATAATTAAGTTAAAGAACTTTTAATATTTATTTTAATTATAGGTAATTGCGAAATGAAAAAGATTTGGAGCTCAGAAAATTCGGTGGTAAGAGCCAGACAGAATTCGTGAAGTCGGAAGGAAACGGAACAACAAAACAATTAAAATGTTGAAGAAGATGAAAAAAGAGCGCAAAAATAA
>NZ_JAUSPS010000066.1 GCF_030652775.1 Acetobacterium sp.
TCCTGGATTCCCGGCCACTCATAACGAGACTGGCGGCCGGATATCCATCGCAGCATATAGCTCTTTTTGTTTCTCCAGGATCTCGCCTACTCTGACAGCATGACCTGGTTCTTCAAAACATTCAATAACATCGAGTTTGTCTAACAGCCCCTGCATCGTGCACTTTCCAAAAAGCCCGGCATCCTGCATTTTTTTCTTGATGTAGGACAGGTAGATCAAAGCAATGAATTCCACAAATAGTTTGCCATCCAGGCTTTGTTCAGAAGAAACCAAGGTGCGTCGCATATTCAATCGTTCCTTCAGATTCCCGAAAGCTTTTTCAACAACATCTTTATTGCGATAGATATCAAGTGCTGTGATGGCATCCATGGTTTCGTTACTGATCAGCGAAAAGAAACCAAAGTAGCGTTTGGCTTTCGCCACTGCCTGCTCATTGATGGTGGCTTTCGTGCCACGTACCGGCGTTGTTTTAATGGTGAAATATTTTTTATAGGCCTTCTCATGTTCGGCAACCGGTTTGCCTGTCTCCAGTTCACGGCGGAGTTCAATCAAGTTTCTGTCGAAAGATTTTTCGTCGTCAGCCGCTTTATCAATGTTATAGTAGTAATGGATGTACAGTCGCCTTTTATCCTTAATGGTATCGCCTTTATATGGGCGTTCCAGCTGGTAATTCCACTCCGTCGTAACCGTTTTAGCATATAATTCGTATTTTTCGCTGTAGCAATCAAACGAGCGGAAACCATCATAAATTTTATCCAGTTCGTTGCGAACAAATGTCAATGATGTTTTAACGGCAATCAGGAACTTTAAATGGTCTTTGTAAAGGCTGTTAACATTCGCTTCACTGTAAAAGCCACGATCCATGACAAGTTTTACTTTGGAAAACCCCAGCACATCCAGATCGGCCAACAAATTCCGGATGGTTTTAGAGTCGGGAATATTACCGGCCAACTTGCGATAATAGAAGGGCAGGTTGGAGCTTTCTCCAAACACCATCGCCAGATTGAACTGTGGCAAGCGGTCATTTTCTTTATTGTTTCCATACTGAACCTGTCGCAAATGTTCTGAAAAACTGGAGATTGATGTGGTGTCGTAGGCCCAGAATTCTTTTTCGTTTCGGCGTTTACCCTGCAGCCTGAAAAATTCATTCTTTTTTTCTTCCGTAATCGCTGCGAACAATTCACTGCTGCGTTGGGAGGTGATGATCTGTCCATAGGGGTGTTTGTGCAGGATACTCCATTTTTCGAAACGAAACAGCGGATTATTTTCTTCCAGAATAAGATAATAGGCGATCGAAAGAATTTGCTTGTATTGCGCTGGAAAGCAATGTTTCAGATCGGCAATGATTCCAATTTTCTCGCCAATTGCATCGAAAAGATAGGTTGCACCATAAAAAGAACGGGTTACGGTTTTTGTTGGAATGGGGCCGCATTTAATCACTACATCGGATTCTTTTTTCTTTCGACCACGACCATCTGTCGGGACAATTTCACCTGTCTGCTGATCGACGCGGCCTACTAGTTTTCGTTTTGCCCGTGATTGTTGTTTCTCTTTATCCCAATAGGATATCGATTCATAAGCATAAGTAATATTGGATCGTTTGTCTTTTTGATATATGATTGCTGCCATATCTCCCTCCTCATCGTTATGTATAGCATAACACATAACGATGAGAATGACCAGCTTTTATAATGATAAACGGCTTAATTTAGGCGTTTTTTTGCAACAGACGCGCATTCTCGTTAGGTATTACCGGGAATCCAAGTGATATCTTAAGTCATCATTTTTAAATATATCGACATCTGTATACGCAATACCTCTTTCATTAAGAAGTTTTTTTGCACCATTGGAATAAGGACAGAACGGCCAGGTGTGCAATTTTATTTCTTTTTTCATGGGTCTCCTTCCATCGGTTTTTAGCCACACCGATTATAATTTCATTCTATACCTTATTATTAATCTGTCAATTAAATTAAAAAATTACTGGATACTTAAAAGATTTTCAGGAGATCAGAGACTGTTAGAAGTTGCGAACAACTCATTGAATTATCATATTTGTTTATTTAGCATTTTGTCGTAAGGCAGTAGATAGTGTCGATATGACAAACGAAACGACCCCGCATTTTCCAAGAAAAAGGTGATGTTTGAGAATGGGTGTTTTTGCTGTTGAATATAACATCAAATGGGGGTGTAATTTAATCAATAAGAGGAGCACATAAGACAAACGAAACGGCAAAAATAAATACAGAAATATAAAGGTGACAGAATGACTATCGAAGAATTCAAATCATTGCTGAACAATAGCGATGTGGATTATGAAATATTGCAAAATGAAAAGCCCATTTTAACGGTTAATGATGCCATTGGTATTTATGAAATTAGCGAGACCGCACCAACAATTATCATTAAAAGCGAAAAGGGTTATTTCGCCCTGCTGTTATCAGGGGATCGGGAGCGGATCGATTTTAAACAGATCAAAAAAATTCTAATATGCAAAAATGTCAGAATGGCAAGGGCGGAAGAAGTTCTAGAAACAATTGGTTATGAAGCGGGAAATGTTCCGCTGGTTGGCCATCATTTGCCTTGTGTATTGGACCAACATTTATTAAATTATCGCTACGTTTATGGCGGTGTCGGAGATGCCAATTTTACTTTAAAAATAAATCCCCGGGATCTGATAAAGGTTAATGATATAGTGGCGGAAATTGATTAATAGGGGTATTATGCGAACAGCTGTTAAGTAATGTCATTTTAGGGTATATTTACTACTTAATTAATGTGAGCGGTTAAAATAATCATGGAGGCGGTAAATGGAAAATAAACTTGAAAAAAGAATCGACCTGTTAGATAGGCAAGGGCGGATTGTCAAACCCGGTTATGCGACGAAAATGCTGTATAACTACAACAAAGAGAATATTAAAGCACATCCCCTTGCGCTGAAGGAATGGGACTTTTATCAAATCTATATCGGAGATTATATTCTTAAGATGACAATTGGTAATATTTCATATATCGCTAATTTCTCGGCGGAACTTTTTAATGTGGTAACACAGGAGAGTTACTCATTTTCCAGAATGAAAACCCTGCCGCTTAAAAGTATTGAAATGCCAATTGATCCTGAGCAGCCGAGTCTTATTTCGATCGAGGGCAAAGATTACTCCATGAGCTTTGAGGTGGGGGTGACGCATCGACACCTGAAGCTGAAAGCTTTAGACGATAAAATTGGAGTCATTAATATCGATCTTGTCCTTAACAACGATGTTGCGAATGAAAAGATGGTCATTGCAACACCGTTTGAGAAGAAAACTAAATTTTATTTAAACTGTAAGGAAAATTATTTTGGCGGAAAAGGGATCATTCAATTTGGCCAGCGACAGGTTGAACTCGATGAGAATAGTACTGCCGTCCTTGATTGGGGCAGAGGGGTGTGGCCTTTTTCGCAAGAATGGTTTTGGGGCAATGGCTCGGCCATTATTGAAGGCGGCAACTTTGGGTTCAATATTGGATGGGGCTTTGGTGATTTAAAATGTGCTTCGGAAAATATGTTTTTCTGGAACGGAAAATCCTATAAATTAGGCCGGCTTCATACTGAGGTCGATACGGATGACTACATGAAACCATGGAAATTTCGTGGTGAAGACGGAATTTTCGAGTTTGTGATGACACCAATTTACGATAAAGTGACAGATACAAAAGTTGCGTTTATTCAGATGTACTGTCATCAGCTGTTTGGATATTATGATGGATTTGTGATGCTGCCGGACGGTAAAAAGATCATCGTGAATAATATGATGGCATTCTGTGAACATGCCAAAAATAGATGGTAAACAGTATGGATAATTACACCAACGAAGAATTAAATAAAGCGCTTCGGGAAGTAGCATCAACGATTAGCAAATGTGAAAAAATGCAAGGTAAATTTGCAGAAGGAACCTCTCAGCATTCACTGCTTAGAAATAGAATCAAAGCAATGGATATTTCTAAAGGTTTGATCGAGGATCAGCTTACTTAGATGGAATAAGTGTCGGTTTGATATTCTGGCAATTATGAAAAAGAAAATGTAAACTTTAGAATAGTCTTCGATAATGTTGTTAAGAATAACGAGATGGAGGGTACGAAATGGGAGCAACTGCAGGAGTTTTATACACACCGGAAGAAATAGCAAAAATAGAAATAAGAAACTTTGTCAATGCTGGTTTGAAAGATGTTCAGAACAATGACCTCTACAATTTTGATGAAGTTTTTGATGAATTGGAAAATCGGTATCAACGTTCTGCTGTATGAAGCTGTCTTAACCAGGATCGTTATATATGATAAACCCAGGTTTTAAAACTGGGTTTCAGACTGAAGACGAAGGTCCGGAAATCCTGGCCTTTTTTAAATTTTTTGAATTCATTTGACATGAGACGTTTTATTTGATAGACGCTTGGAAAATATTCTAAAAACAAATAGTGCAATCAGCCATCATTTAGCTTTGGCGCTGATTCCAAATTTAATTACCAGTTTGGGGCAGATATCGGCACACTCCAGACAACTGATGCATTCATTTGAATCCATTTGACTGGTTTTAACCATTTCCACAACATCAAGGCTCATCGGGCATTTTTTGCTGCAGCGTCCACAGGAAATACAATTCTCAGTTTCGGCCTTAAGTCTGAATCGGGGAATGTGCAAGAAATCAGCGCATTTTTCTCCGATGATCATAAAAGGTGCCATCCAACATAAACTATGACACATACCCCTTTTTCCCGTTGCCAATGCAAAGACATAGATCAGGGTGACAACAATCATATAGATGACAAAAATGTGGCTATCCAAACTATACATATTGAAAAAATTGACAGCGAGGGGACCGTTGCTGATCCATAAAAAGACAACAAAAGCTAACCAGAAAAACCAGATTATGTATTTTGAGCTGTTTTTCCATTTGCCATTCCAGGCTTTGCTGTTGGAATGCGCGGCCTGTTCCTGAATGGCGCCTCCCGGACAAAGCCAGCCACAGAACAGGCGACTTCCGATCATTGAGAACAGCAGCAAGAATCCAAAAAATAAGGCGCTGCCGTTTACGATACCATAGGCGGCCGACATGATAATGACATAAGGCGACATAAAGAAAAAGGTTAAGGGAAAAAGCAGGGCCGAATAGGTGAGAATTCCTTTACGTATTTTTTGTTTCATGTTCTAACTCCTTCTGATCCAAGATCTTTTTTTTCGCAGCTAAAGCCCAATCTTTCATGGCGGTGTATAAATATTTCCCGCAAAGCGCTGTCAGTTCGCTCCCCAATCGATCACATCCTTGGTCATCAAGGCCGTTAAAAAAAACCAGGAAGGCTTCCATTTCGGCAAGGGCTTTTTCGTTACGTCCGATGAATGCGTCCAGATGCTGATCAATGGTGTCAAGATCTGTCGCGGTACCAAAAGATACTTTCAGCAGAATTTCATATCTCAGTTTTTCAACATCGGGCGCTTCTGATAACCATCGTTTTAGTTCGGCCCAGCCTTTTTCGGTGATCGTGTAGGTGATTGTCTGTCGTCCATTCTGGACGGTTTCGGTTTCAGCCGTTTCTGCCAATCCCTGTTCAACCAGCAGCTTTAAGGTCGGATAAATTTGTCCAAAGCTTTCCTGCCAGAAATGCCGGAACTCATTTTCGATTGATTTTTTTATTGAATAGCCAGTTTGTGGTCGTTTGG
>NZ_JAUSPS010000003.1 GCF_030652775.1 Acetobacterium sp.
TCATAGGCAAGATTGATGCCTTGAGTAGCACCGGCACTGGAATAGGAAATAAAAGCGATTTCAAAGTCGCTGTAATGAAGATCACAGCTTTCAGCCAGTTTGCGATAAAAATCGGTGACCACACTTTGCTCTTTGTAGAGAACATTTTCGCCCAGCAAATCATAATAAAAACGGCTGAAATTTTTATTGAACCGCATATTATTATTAAGTACCCGCCATTCGATGGCAGTCTGTAATAAAAGGGTTGTTTCAATCCCTAAATTTTTCAGCTTTTCGGTGACCTTCGCTTTGATCGAAGACATGATTTCGTTATAGACTTCAATCCCCAGGCCGCCTTTTGAGCCGTAATAATAGTTGATCAGCCCAACATTTGCCCCGGATTCCTTGGCAATCTTCAGGCAAGTCGTGCTGGTATAGCCATTTTCATAAAACAAGGCTTTGGAAGCCTCATAAATCTTTTCCTTTGTTTCTTTACCAACCTTGTATTTTCCCATATTATACTCTCTATTTCTATATTTTAATTAAGCGTAAAATTATGATTAACGTTTTTAAAAGCATAACATATTTCTTTGTGAAAAACAAGACAAAGGAAGTGATAAAAACTTTCTTGATTTAATTGGCAGGGCGAATCAAATTTATAATATTAGTTTTGGGCAAGCCATTGGCGACTAAGAGCAATGGCTTTTCGAACTTGCTCTTCAGCCGGTCCGCCAATAATATTTCGTTGGTTGACACAGACATTCAAATCAATGGCAGCAAAGATTGATTCGTCAAAAACTGGCGAGACACTTTTATATTCATCAAGGGTTAACTCATCCAGGCTTTTTTGTTGTTCTAAAGCAAAAAATACCAGTTTGCCGATAATTTCATGGGCGTCACGAAAGGCAACGCCATGTTTAACCAGCCAATCGGCGGCATCGGTGGCATTGGAAAACCCGCCAGCAGCGGCCTTTTTCATCGTGGCTTTATTGACGGTCAGGGTTTTGATCATTTTGGCAAAGGTGATCAGGCAGATTTTAATGGTATCATAGGTGTCGAATACCGGTTCCTTATCTTCCTGCATATCTTTATTATAAGCCAGGGGAATGCCCTTCATGGTGGTTAACAGACCCATCAGGTTGCCGTAAATGCGGCCGGTTTTGCCTCTGACCAGTTCGGCAATATCGGGATTTTTTTTCTGGGGCATAATGCTGCTTCCGGTACTAAAAGCATCATCCAGGGTGATAAAGTTAAACTCACTGCTGCACCAGAGGATAATTTCTTCCGAAAAGCGGCTTAGGTGCATCATTAACACAGCTGCAGCTTCCAGAAAATCAAGACAGAAATCCCGGTCGGAAACCCCATCCAGACTGTTCAGAGAAACAAAGGCAAAGTCCAGCTCTTCCGCCACCGCTTTCCGATCCAAAGGATAGGTGGTGGTGGCTAATGCGCCAGAACCCAGCGGCAAGGTGTCGGCCATGGCTTTTACCTGAGTCATTCGGATCATGTCCCGTTTAAACATTTCCACATAAGCCATCAGGTGATGACTAAAGGTAATTGGTTGGGCTCGCTGCAGGTGGGTATAGCCTGGCATGATGGTATTGGTATGATCTTCGGCCAGATCCAGCAGGGTGAGAATCAGATTTTGGATCAGTGATTTGCTGTCGGTGGCAATCTCTTTGACATAGAGGCGCATGTCGGTAGCAACCTGATCGTTGCGGCTGCGGCCAGTATGAAGTTTTTTACCAATATCACCAATCCGTTCGGTCAGAATGGCTTCGACATTCATATGAATATCTTCCATCGACACCGAAAATTCAATATTTCCGGCTTCGATGTCGAGAAGAATCGCTTCCAGGGTTTCAATAATTTTATCAGCTTCGGCTGGATCAATAATATTCTGTTTCCCAAGCATTCGGGCATGGGCAATACTTCCAGTGATGTCCTGTTTGTACAGGCGTTGATCAAAGGATATGGACGAGTTAAAATCATCAGTTAAAAGGTCGGTTTTTTTAGAAAACCGACCTCCCCACATTTTTTTCATTATGTTTTATTCCCCTTTTTCTTCTCGGCTGAGTCGCATTAAAGCACGAACCTTAAGCGGTAAGCCAAATAAATGGATAAATCCTTCAGCATCTTTATGATCATATAGATCGCCGGTAGTAAAGCTGGCGATTTCGGCATTGTAAAGTGAGTATGGTGAAGCCACGCCAATAAGAATAATATTACCCTTATATAATTTTAAACGAACATTCCCAGTAACCGTTTTTTGAGTTTCATCGACAAAGGCTGTTAAAGCTTCGCGAAGGGGAGTGTACCATTCGCCATTATAGGCCAATTCAGCAAACTTAACGGCAGCCTGTTGTTTAAAGCCGAAGGTTTGACGATCAAGACACATGTGTTCCAATTCTTCATGAGCGTTATAAAGGATTGAACCGCCGGGGGTTTCATAAATCCCGCGGGATTTCATCCCAACCACCCGGTTTTCAATGAGATCTACGACGCCGATGCTGTGACGACCGCCGATAATATTAAGTTTTTCAAGCAGTTCGCGGCCAGTCATTTCAACGCCGTTTAATCGGACGGGAATACCTTCTTCAAAGTCAAGACTGACAATTTCCGCTTCATCAGGCGCTTCTTCCAATGGTGTTGTCATTTGCAGTAATTTTTTATATTGTGGTTCTAAAGATGGATCTTCCAACTCCAGACCTTCATGACTCATATGTAAAATGTTTTTATCACGGCTGTAGCTGTTGCTGATCGACATCGGCACCTTGATATCATGCATGACACAGTAGTCCATCGCATCTTCACGGGATTTAATATCCCAAATTCGCCAGGGGGCAATGATTTTTAATTGCGGTGCTAAAGCGCCAATAGTCAGTTCAAAACGGACCTGGTCGTTGCCTTTGCCGGTAGCGCCGTGACAGATGGCTTCGGCGCCTTCCAGTTCTGCATATTTTACCAGAACCTTGGCAATTAAAGGACGAGCCAGAGAGGTACCCAATAAGTATTTTTTTTCATAAATTGCGTCAGCTTTAAGGGCTGGCCAGACAAAGTCTTCGACAAACTCATCGGTAACGTCTTCGATATACAATTTGCTGGCGCCGGAAGCAAGGGCTCGTTCTTCAAGACCGTCTAGTTCGGTGCCCTGTCCGACATCCACGCAGACGGCAATAACTTCATAGTCGTAGGTGTTTTTAAGCCATGGTATAATGGTGGTGGTATCCAATCCACCGGAATAAGCAAGAATTACTTTTTTCTTCAATTTTATATCCTCCTGATAATTATCTTTTTTTTGTATAATCAACTTATTTACATGAATGATTATACAATCATTTTACACGAAATGCAAGTATAAAAAGAAAAATAATATAATTAATTAATAATTATGCATAAAAGTGCTTGATTATGCATTGTGAGTCGAGTATAATACAGAAATAAGATGTTGATAAATTTCATAAACTAACAGACAGACCTCATTTATTTTGGTAAAATGAATATTTAGAGAACTTGTGTTGGCGGATTATTAATGGGACGAAAATAGAATATTAAGATTGTAGATAAACTCCGTACCGATTCTTATGCGAATCGATTGTACGATTCTGTTTGCCTAAACTCTTACTATTCTTAAACAAAGGCATTAAGAAAGGAAAATTAAAATGATTAAAGCATCTGTTATCGGAGGGACTGGTTATGCCGGACAGGAACTGATCCGAATTTTAATGCGGCATCCGGAAGTAGAAGTGGTGACAATCGGAACCAGAAGCTTTTCCGGGCAAAAATTTAGCGATGTCTACGGAAATTTCGAAAGCATTACCGATCTTGTTTGCGAAGCAACGGACATCACGGTGCTGGCAGAAAAGTCGGATGTGGTATTTCTGGCTTTACCTCATGGCATCGCATCCAAAACCGTTACGGCGGATGTGTTAAAGAAAACAAAGGTCATTGATCTAGGCGCCGATTTCCGCCTTAAAGATATTGATGTCTATGAAGATTGGTACAAAACCGAACATTTTAACCATCCATTACTTAATGAAGCGGTTTACGGATTATGTGAATTGCATCGGGATGAGATCAAAAAAGCCCAGCTTATTTCGAATCCCGGCTGCTATACAACCTGCAGCATTTTAAGCCTGGCACCGCTTTTGAAAAATAATCTCATTGATACCAGCAGCATTATCGTCGATGCCAAATCCGGGGTAACCGGAGCTGGTCGGGGAACGATAACTGAACTGATGTACTCGGAGTGCAATGAAACTATCAAGGCCTACAAAATCGGGTCCCATCGCCATACCCCAGAAATTGAACAGGAATTGCGGCTGTTAAACGGGCAGGACTTTAATATTCTGTTCACCCCCCATCTGGTTCCGATGAACCGGGGAATTCTGGCATTATCTTATGCTAAGTTAACCGCAGACCTGAGTCTGGAAGAGGTAAAGGCGATTTACAAAGACTTCTATCACGATGAGTATTTTGTTAGAATCCTGGAAAATCGGATGCCGGAAACCCGCTGGGTGAAGGGTACAAATTATTGCGACATCGGTTTGACCATCGATCCCCGAACCAACCACGTCATTGTGGTGGGAGCCATCGACAACCTGATTAAAGGGGCAGCTGGACAGGCGGTTCAGAATATGAATATCTGTTTTGATCTGGCCGAAAAAACCGGCATCGACTTTATTGCCGATTTCCCAATCTAAACAAAAATTTGGATAAGTTATTTTAATACGAGGAGTAAAGACATGAAAGTAATAAAGACAGGCGGAGTAACAACACCCACAGGTTTTAAAACCGGTGGGATCAATTGCGGCATCAAAAAAAGCGGAAAAAATGATCTGGCGATGATTGTTTCAGAAGTACCAGGCGCAACCAGTATTATGACAACAACGAATGTTGTCAAGGCAGCACCGATTCTCTGGTGTAATAAAGTCATGGACAATCCCTATAAGCAGGCGGTGGTGGTCAACAGCGGCAACGCCAATGCCTGCACCGGACATAAAGGCGAAGCAGCGGTGGCAGCCACAGCCAATAAAGCAGCAGCGGTTTTGGGTTTGCAGCCGGAGGATGTACTGATCGCCTCAACTGGGGTTATCGGGGTGGTCTTGCCGGTGGAAAAAATCCTATCTGGCATTGAGTTTATGGTGCCAAAGTTGGGAAATACTGAGGAAGATGGCGATATTGCTGCCAATACGATTCTCACCACCGATACGATTCAAAAAACCATCGCTGTCGAAGTGGAAATAGGCGGGAAGTCAGTGAAGATCGGCGGCATGGCCAAGGGTTCGGGGATGATTCACCCCAATATGGCCACGATGCTGTCCTTTGTGACCACCGATGCAAAGATTGAGCCAACCCTGCTTGATAAACTGTTAAAAGAAACCACGGTAGATACCTACAATATGATCTCTGTCGATGGTGATACCAGTACCAATGATATGGTCACGGTGATTGCCAACGGTTTGGCCGACAATCAGCCCTTACAGGAAAATACCCCAGATTATGAGCTCTTTAAAGAAGCCTTTATTTATGTTCATAAAACCCTGGCTAAAAAAATCATTCGCGACGGCGAAGGCGCTTCTAAGTTTGTCGAAGTGGAAGTTCATGGTACCAAAACAAAGGATGATGCCCGTAAGCTGGCAAAATCAGTGATTACTTCCAGTCTGGTCAAAACAGCGTTGTTTGGCGAAGATGCCAACTGGGGACGAGTGCTCTGTGCCTTGGGTTATTCCGGTGCCGACTTTGATCCACTAAAAGTCTCATTGGTTTTTTCCAGTCAGGCCGGGATGATCACCCTTTTAAATGATGGTGCCCCGATCGCTTTTGATGAAGATGAAGCTAAAAAAGTTTTATCCGAAACTGATATTTACATTGCGGTTGAAATGGAAGAAGGCGACGAAAAAGCCGTAGCCTGGGGTTGTGATCTGTCCTACGACTATGTTAAGATCAATGGCGATTACCGAAGTTAAAAAAGAAAAGAGTAATAAATGGAAAAATATATTGAAAAGGCCAAGATTCTGATTGAAGCCTTGCCCTATATCCAACAGTTTAAAAAGAAAACCATGGTCATTAAATATGGCGGCAGTTTTATGTATGATGAGGCCAGAAAACAGTCGGTTATGGATGACATTTCGCTGATGCGACTGGTCGGCATCCGTCTGATTATTGTTCATGGTGGCGGCAAAGATATTTCCGGGATGCTAAGTGACTTAGAGATTCAAACCGAATTTGTTGAGGGTTTGCGGATCACCAACGAAAAGGTGGTGGAAATTGCCGAAATGGTCTTATCGGGAAAAATCAATAAAGAGATTGTACAGCTGCTCCAGAACCGGGAAATGAACGCCGTCGGCCTTTCCGGCAAGGACGGTGGGATGATCAAGGTTAAAAAGAAATTTATCAATAATCTCGACATCGGTTTTGTTGGGGACATTATCCGGGTTGATAACCGGCTCTTGAATACCCTGTTAAAAGACGACTATTTGCCGGTTATCGCACCGATTGGTACCGATAAAACCGGCCAGAGCTATAATATTAATGCCGACCATGTGGCCTATGCCATAGCCAAAGCAATGAAGGCTGAAAAACTCATCTATCTGACCGATACCGATGGGGTCTACATGGATCCGGATAACCCTGATTCAATTATTCGGCGGCTCTTTGCCGAAAATGTACCCAAGCTGATTGAAGAAGGAATTATCTCCGGCGGGATGATTCCCAAGGTCGAAAACAGCGTCGACGCTCTGAACCAGGGGGTCAATTCAGTACATATTTTAGACGGCAAGGTTGAGCACTCCATGTTATTGGAACTGTTCACTGCCGCCGGGGTGGGAACGATGATTCGTCGTTCCATTATTTAGGAGGACAAAATGGATTTAATAACACGAGGAAACAATGTGATCATGGAAACCTATAAACGTTTTCCATTGGTATTTGATAAGGGTCAGGGCTGTGTGCTGACGGATAGTGACGGCAAAGAATATCTGGATTTTGTCGCTGGGATCGCTGTCGATGCGCTGGGTCATTCCCATCCGGGGGTGCTGGCGGCGATGCAGGCGCAAATGGAAAAACTGGTGCATATTTCCAATCTTTACTGGTCTGAACCGGGAATTGAACTGGCCGAGATGCTGACCAAAGCCAGCGGACTGGACAAGGTTTTCTTTTGCAACAGTGGGGCGGAAGCCTGTGAAGCGGCCTTGAAATTGTGCCGGGTTTACGGCAAGCTCAAAAAAAATAAAGAGGCGGTAGAGATTATTGCCATGGAACAGTCCTTTCATGGACGAACCTATGCCGCAATTACCGCCACCGGTCAACCAAAATATCAGGAAAACCTGGAACCGCTGATGCCGGAGATATATCATGTGCCTTACAATGATATCGCTGCCCTGAAGGCTCAGATCAGCCCCAAAACCTGCGGCATTATTTTAGAACCAATTCAGGGCGAAGGGGGAATATACCCCGCCGATCTGGACTATTTAAAAGAAGTTCGAAAAATCTGTGATGAACAAAATATTGTGCTGATTTTTGACGAAGTGCAAACGGGGATTGGCCGTTCGGGAAAACTGTTTGCTTATCAGCAATACGGAGTCGTGCCGGATGTGGTGACCATGGCCAAAGGTTTAGGCGGCGGTGTCCCTATCGGCGGCATTATTGCCAAAGATCATGTGGCCGAAGTCTTTACTCCGGGAACTCATGCGTCCACCTTCGGCGGAAATCCATTTGTGACGGCCACTGCCAAATATGTCATTGAAACCCTCACTGCACCGGGATTTTTTGAAGCAGTGGTTGAAAAAGGGGATTATCTGAAAAGCAAACTGGAAGCATTGAAGAAAGACCATCCGGCCATTAAAGAGGTTCGCGGCATGGGACTGATTGTGGGTGTTCAGATTGACGCTGATCTGGGTGCCATCGTTGCCAAAGCGATGGAAAAAGGCTTACTCCTGATTACTGCCGGCAGCAATGCCATCCGTTTTGTACCACCCCTGGTGGTTTCCAAAAAAGAAATTGATCAGGCTGTTCAGATTTTTTCTGAATGTTTATAAGTAGTTGTGTGGAGTGATAGGATCGCCCCTTCAGACTGTCAAAAAAAGATAAAGCAGTACCGACAATTGTTACATCATGTTGTACGCATCGGAGCGGACACGGCATCGCCTGTCCGATTTCCGCGCAGGCAACGAGCCAATCACAAGCTTGCTTGTAGTTGGCGACTGCCCGCGACTAATGCGAAAGGAGCAAAGCGGATTTCGTATTGGTCGCGGCGAACAACAGATTAACAATTGGTCGGTACGGTAGTTTATCGACAACCTCGTGGGGCGATTGAATCGCCCCTTTTTTAATGTTTTTTTAGGAAAATAGACGCTTTGGTGCCCTGATTGATTTCACTAGTAATAACCAGCTTGCCGTGATGAATGCTGATGATGCTGTCAATAATCGATAAACCCAGGCCGGAACCGCCGGATGATCGTGAACGATCACTGCTGACGCGGTAAAAGCGTTCTTTAATTTTTTCAAGTTCAGATGGAGGGATGCCACAACCGCTATCGCTAACTGTGATTTCATTCATTTTTTTATTGCAAACCCGGCAGCTCAGGGTGATGGTTCCACCAACCGGGGTGTATTTGCGGCTATTGTCCAGCAGACCCCGGATGGCTTGGATCAGTAGGCCTTCATTACCCCGGACAAAGGCATGGTCACAGGATTCCATGATGTATTGATGGTCCGAGTCAATCATCTGACACTGATAAAAAATCTTTTCCAACAGCACCGAAACATCAAGAATGATAAAATCTTGATCAAAATAATTGTTTTCAATGCGCGTAATCAACAGTAAATCTTCGACCATCTTATTCATACCCTGTATTTCATCGCGAATGGCATCAATCGATTCATCCCGGAGCTGCGGGTCGTTTTTGCCCCAATCTGATAAAATATCAATATAGCCTTGAATAACCGTCAGGGGAATGCGCAGTTCGTGGGAGGCGTCGGAAACAAAGCGTTTCTGGTTATTGAAAGCCAGCTCAAGTTTTTTAATCATCTGGTTTAGCGACATAATCAGCTGATCCAGCTCATCCTTGTTGCCGGTTTCTTCGATCCGCACGTTGAGATTATTTTCAGTGATGTTCTTGGCTGTTTCCGAAATTTCTATCAGCGGTTTCAGGGTTTGTTTGGTGCCATAAATGCCGAGCAGGATAATCGCCATCAGTCCCAGAATACTGATGGCGATCATTAGGACAAACAAGGTGGTCATAAATACATAACTGTCATTGAGGTTTTTGATAATCTGGAGATAAATAATATCGCCGTCTTCCAGCACGTAGTAAGACCCCAGATAATAGTATTCAATCTGGTTGTAACGCAGCGAATTTACTGCGATCATCTGATCGTTATCATCATTAAAACTGAATTCGAATAAATGAAAATTGTATTTTCCCAGATTTTCAGCAACCAGCAAATCGGTCAGAATTTCCGAAGATTGATAAGTATTGCCCTGATTATCTTTAAGCTGATAGGCAATCAGGGAATTATCCTTGACATAGGGGTACAATTTTTCAGAGATAAATTCCAGTCGCTGATCTGCCGGTAAACTGAGCAGCGTCGGCATGTTTTCATCCAGGGTATTGATGACGTAATTATTAAAACGGATCATCGTGGATTTGCTTTCGTTTAAAATAAGTTGTTGCGAAAAAAAGAATACCATTAAAAACGACAGGGTCAGAACAGCGGTAAGAGCCAGAATAAAAAAGAAAACGATGCGATGATATATTTTCAGCGGCTTTTTTCGTCCTGGGATATTTAGTTTATCGAACCACATAACCTCGCCCCCGAACGGTCTGGATCAGTTTTTCAGCAAAATCCCGATCGATTTTATCGCGCAGATATTTAATATAAACATCGACAATATTATCACCGCCATCATAATCAAAGCCCCAGACTTTATCAAGTATTTGTTCCCGGGACTGAACCAGATCATGATTAAGGACGAGATAATAAAACAGGTCAAATTCTGTTCGGGATAAGGTGACTTCCTGGGACTGGCGTTTAACGCTGAAGGAGTCCAGATCGATCTCAATGTCCTTAAAAACCAGATGGCTGTTTAGCGCTGCTTCTGGTGCGTTTTTCCTGATGTTGGCTTTGATCCGGGCTAGCAGCTCTTCAAAATTAAAGGGCTTGGTCACATAATCATCGGCACCTAGTTCAAAACCAGTTACGACATCACTGGTATCGTCTTTGGCGGTTAATAGGATAATCGGCAGGTGATGATTCTGCACTTTGATATATTTTAGAACATCATAACCAGAGACCTCTGGTAGCATAATATCAAGTAAAATCAGATCAACGGCAGGATTTTGATGATAGGCTTCAATCCCTTCCCGGCCAGTAAAAGCCTTAACCGTCGCAAAGCCCGCATGCTTAAGCTGCAGTTCAATGATCCGGGATATTTTTTTATCATCTTCAATAATGAGTATATCTTTCATGGGAACCTCCATAATCAATCGATAAATAAAAAAGACAAAAGTAATATCGAAAATTGTTGAAACAGAAAACAATTGGTTGGTACCGTTGTTTTCGATTACCCTAAAATAATATCATATTTTCTTTGTTTTATATAGCTTTAAGATTTCAGCTCTATAATTAGGCTGTTAGCTTATAATCAAAATCAAAAATATGGAAGGAGTCGCTTTATGCGTATACTATTTGTAGAAGACGAAAAAAAAATAACCGATGCACTCC
>NZ_JAUSPS010000004.1 GCF_030652775.1 Acetobacterium sp.
GAGCCACGCAGGACGAAAGCGTCAGGCAAAGCGCGAACAGGCTGATCCATCTGATGACCATGATTGATCTAATCATGTTTCAGGATGTCCGCTAAGGGTCGGGAGCGGACGGCACGCCAATGGCGGGTAGCGGACGTGGTCTCGGTAAAGTGGGAGGCGGGATTTGCACCCGCAACTGCGGTTGTGACCGGCGCTTTATTTAAGCTACTCCCACCGACAGGGTATCAGTCGGCTTCTTCGCCGCAAGGTCCGCAACGGGTCGGGAGCGGACTGTCACCTAAGGGTGTGAAGCCGACCTTCTCTGAGCTATGCCTTGCATCCTGGCAGGGGCGGCGGACAGCCGAGCCAGTACCTGAGGGGTGGGTGTGACGAGCAGCGGCACAACATCGATAGCGAAGTACGCACCGGAGAAAGCTCTCGCTCTCTCAGCGGTCCTGGCGGTGCTAGTGTTTGTTGGGTTCAATGATGAAATTGAAGAGAGCCTAACCATCTATGGCATCCTTTATAAGGAACTGTCTCCCCTTCGATACGCAGCAGCAACTTTACTGGCAGTTTTGTTTCTATTCACCTTACCTGTCACGATCAGGGCTCTTCTCGGTATGTCTGCGCTACAACATGATCAGGTTGATCTGATTATATTTGGCCCGTTCACGCGCCGCGTTGAATTTACGAACATTACTCGGGAAACTGGACTCACCAGTAAAACTACCCACGCCATCTCAACAGACAGCGGTAAAACTTATAATTTACCTGTTTGGATGTATAGAGATAAGTCGTCAGCAATAGCACAGCTAAATGCGCTATTTCAGCCAAACAGCAAAACGCGTAAGTGAGTGGTTGGCAACGACCCGCTGAACGCCCGCAACGGGTCGGGAGCGGACTGTCGCCTGAGGGTGGGGAGCGGACCTTTCGCCGAACCTCAGGAGCCGATTTTGGCCGAACTCAGCAGGCGCTAGACAGCCTTCGTCTGATCGAGCCTCACGGTCTAGTCCTTGGCCTTCCGACTTCGAACCGGTGCGCTGAACCACTCTCTTGGAATGAAATTGCTCCAAGCGCCGGCTACAGCCAAGGCAATACCGACCGTAGCCAAGAGATTGATCTCAATTCGGTTGCCAAGGATCAATCCAGAAGAAAGGGCAAACAATAGTCCGCCAATCATGGGCCCGTAAAAACCAAAATTATCAATGAACCAGCGCCCAAACGTGGGATCGCCTTCATATTGAATTCGGCCCCGCGGAAGCAAATAGGCGATCCCGATTGCTCCTGCCCACACAAGATAGGACGGCAGAAATTGCCGGATGGACCAGATGTCAAATATCCACGCGAAAGCACATGCCAAATATAGAACGATCAAGGAGCCTTTTATAAACGCCATGTCCCTCGTCTACCCGTGCCTGGACCGCTGAATGCCTGACCGTCCGTGCCGTTAGAGAATGTCCCGCCGCGCCTTGCCACCCTCTGATCCGTCAAGCGGGTCAATATCCCGCTCGGCTGCCTGCGCCCTTCATGAACCGACAGAGCCTACGGACCACGTAATCGGAAGGTCCGCAACGGGTCGGGAGCCGACAGTCGCCTACGGGGCGATACCGGACATTTACGATCCGCTCTGGTCAAACTCGCTATGA
>NZ_JAUSPS010000007.1 GCF_030652775.1 Acetobacterium sp.
ACATACATTACCATTAGTGACAATATGGCAGTAAATTGGATGAAGTATGTGAATCCTTTTACTTTAACTCAACTGACATACTTATTGAAAGAGTATCGAAATTTAGAACTATTTGAGTATTCAATATCCACAGCCAATCTATCTTTCATATTGCTTATTGTTTTGACTGTACTTTCAATTATTACTATATTAAGAAAGAGGCTAACAATTTCCCGACTAAATTGGGCACCAAGTTTACATGCCTTAAAGATCAGATTCAGATATTATGACAGATTAAATATTTTCGGATTTGAGTTACATAAACTATTCGTAGTGCATAAAGGCTGGCTTATCATCGTACTAATCATAGTTCTCCAAGGATATTTCACGTATCAAACGGTTAATAACAAGAGTCTACTAGACAACCAACAACTACTATCAGAATATTACTCAAAAAATGGTGGAGAGCTCAATGAAGAAAAAATTGATTGGATTGAGGCTGAAAATCTTAAATATCAACTGTTACAAAATGGATTGTTATTAGCCTCAAAAGACTACCAAATGAGTAAGATAAGCCAAGAACAATATTATGGAATCGTGGATTTGTATATTGAACAATCAAGTGAAAGAAATATATTTTTGCAATTCTATGATCATTATCAACAAACCAGATCAAAGAACTTAGTTTATCCAAAGGGTTATCAAGCACTGTTTTCAATGAATACAGACAGCAGGGACTTACGTATCACGTACATAATGATGATTGGATTAGTATTTATGTTGTCCCCAATCGTAGCACAGGATAAAGAAGAAAATCTAAACAGCCTGTTTAAAATTACCAAGAATGGTAATTTGTCACTAAGAGTTGTAAGAATCAAAATAGGCGCAATGATTTCGATTGTCAGCGTGTTTCTTTTTACCCTGATTGACTATTTATCATTTTCATACCTATACTCTATGGAGTCATGGGATGCTCTCATAGTAGATGTAGTACCTCAGAATTTCTCGTTGGTTTCTCAATATGTTCTAAATCTTACACTTTGGCAATACTTTGCTTTACTCATATTGGTTAGGATATTTGCGATTATCCTCATTGCGTTGTTTATTATCCTATGTTCTACAATCTCAAAGTCAATAGTAGTATCTTATTTAATTTCAGTTAGTGTGTTGTTTGCTCCGATATTTATTAGATACTTAAATCCATCAGCACTCAATTTTGTATCCCCCGAACGGTTATTGATGGGAAATACCTATCTGTTTGGTAGTAACAATCTTGGAAGTCTGATGATTTTCGTTGTTATCTTTATTAGTATTTTTGTGTTTCTAGTGAAGCACGACCTGGACTGACTCTCCATGAAGAACAATTAAATGAAAAGTCCATCAAATTTTACTAAAGTAAACTAGATCTTATTAAACAATCACCAGAAAATGTGGTCACGATGTGGTCACGCAAAATAAAAGTCCACTGGTTAGTGGACTTTATGCACGTTGGCAGGGGTAGTAGGACCGGTTGAGAAACTTTCCC
>NZ_JAUSPS010000017.1 GCF_030652775.1 Acetobacterium sp.
CAAAACCATCTATGACTTTCAATATCAATCATTTTTGCGGGATATTTTTGATAGTCTAAAGAACGGCAAAGACCATATTTCTGAAGAAATTGACTGTAACAACCGGAATCTGCTGCTGATCGGCAGCCCCATCCGGGAGAAGGGTTTTGAAGAAAACTATATGATCATCATCCGTAACATGACCGCTGCTCGGCACATCCAGGAAGAGCAACGAAAATTTATCAGCAGTGTTTCCCATGAGTTACGCACCCCCCTGACCACCATTATCGGTTATACCGATATGCTCACCCGCCGGCAAGTGGCCGATCCGGAGATCCTCAATCGCTCACTTAATACCATTAATCGTGAAGGTCACCGACTTTTGCGACTGGTCGATAATCTTTTAAATGTTAACAAGTTTGACAAGGCTGAGTTTGATTTTAAGAAAACAAACCTGAATATCGTTCTGCTGCTCTCCGAAGTGGTTGAACAAATGCAGATTAAAGCCAGCCAGTCCGAGGTTGAAATCAACTATGTGTCCGAAGAACTGCCTGAGATTCTGGGCGATTATGACCGGCTTCAGCAGGTATTTATCAATATTATTCATAATGCTATCAAATATTCAAATCGCGGCGATATTATTGATGTCATTTCTGCTATTGAGGATAATCATATTGTGGTCTCGATCCGGGATTATGGCCCTGGTATTTCGGAAATTGAACAAAAACGAATTTTCAACGCTTTTTATCGGGTCGAAGAGGATCGCTCCCGCGGCTATGATGAAGGCGGTTCAGGGCTGGGTCTTTATATTGTTAAACAGATTGTCGAAAAACATGATGGAAAAATTGACATCGTCAGCCAGGTTGGCGAAGGAACCAATATTATTGTCACCTTTCCCATTCTGTCAGTCCTAATTTATGGAGGTGATCAAGATGAAAAAAATACAAAGTAAGATCGTTTCCTTTTGCTTCATCCTCTTAACGTTGTTCCTCAGCAGTGGTTGCCAGAATCTGTTTATACCGACCAACGTACCCGTTGTTTTGCGTTACAATCCGGTCTCAAATAATCCATCACCACAGCAAATCAGTATTCAATCTTATAACATGGCTTCTCCAGGAATCGTGCAGGACATCACCAAAAGCGGAAATAATCTGATTCTTTTCACTTTTGGCACCACCTATAATATTGACACCTATAATACCGAAACTCTGCAATTGTCTTCATTTGTGAATTCTGACAAAAAAGCCTTGAGCGCCCTCTATGACACCTTTGATACCGGCATCTATTATGCGCAAAAACTGATTGATCCGATAACGGGCAGCGTCGGTAGTCAGATTATCTGGTCTGATGTAAACCAAAATACTACCCGGGTCATTTCCCTTCCGGAAGAAAATGTCGTTCAACGATTTGGTATTGGTAATTCCGGTCAGGTCGTCTATGCTAATAACAATAATCAAATTGTGCTGGCAAACACTGAAGGCAATCGCCAGGTTTATACTGTTCTAAACAACTATAATATCTTAGCAATTGACTATATTGATAAAGAAAAGGGCATTGTCTTTATTGCGACCAACCCCCAAAATGAAGAGCGGACGAATCTGTACTATGCAAAAATCAAGGATGATTCTGACGAGTTAGCTTCTACCCTGATCGCTGAAAATGTCACCAGTTTTGAAATTAACGATTTGACTGATCAGGTTGTCTTTATTAAAAACAATGGCGATTCCCAATCAATTCGCACCTGGAACACCAGCGCCAGCACCTCCAGCGGCCTTGCCACCGGTAATTACGGATCTGCCCGCTTTACTCCAAATGGTGAACGCATTGTCTTTACCCAGTCAACTCCGAATTCTGATAACCAGGCGGAATCGATCTGGATCATGGATGCCAGCGGAAAAAATTCACTCCAACTCACTGCGCCGCTTAACATCAACTCCGAGATCATCTGTCATCCTTACAAGTCAGTGCTTTTTTTCTCAGTCGAAAAAAGTTCTGATAGCATCATTTCTACTGATGAACATACCCTTTCCCAAACCTATCAGCTCACTTATAAAATAGACTGAGTCCAATAAAAAAAGCGACCGCTTTTAAATAGCGGTCGTTTTTTTTGCTTAATTTTCATCAATCTTACTACTTCATCTGAACGCGGCCCTGATAAACAACCCCACGTTTGGGATCAACCGAGATCAGTTTACCGTGCTCCAGGGTATCCAGTGCCTTAACAACATTAACGATAACTGGAATATCATAGTGCAGTCCGGCAATGGCTCCTTCTGAACTGAGTCCGCCTTCTTCGGTAATAATTGCCGATGCCAGCGGTAAGATCTGATTAACCTCAGGTGTCAGGGTTTTTACCACTAAAATATCACCTTCCTGAAAATCATCCAGATTAGCTGATGTAATTAGTTTAGCGTAGCCGGTTACCGGTTTTTTGCCAATACCGACACCGTTAATGATGGCATTTCCGACGGTATGAACCTTGATCATATTGGTATTTCCCTGAACACCCAGGGGAACACCCGCTGCAACTACTGCAATGTCACCAAATTTGACATAGCCCTGTTCTACTGCTTTTTTAACCGCATCCATAATCATACTATCGGTATCACCAAATTCCGGGGTATAAATACAATTGACTCCCCAAACCAGAGCTAGACGGCGAACTGTTGTCACCTTGTCGGTGACCGCCAGAATTCCACAATCTGGACGATATTTGGAAATCATCCGGGCGGTGTGACCCGAAGATGTGGCGGCGATGATTGTCTGTGCGTCAAGCTGCAAGGACATCTGGCAAGCCCCTTCGCTGACGGCATTGGTAATGGTCAGCTCACCATGATCCGGTTTTTTTCGACGGGCATATTCTTCTGAATCTTCGCTTTTAACGACAATATTAAACATCGTTTTGACGGACTCAACAGGGTAAGATCCCGCCGCAGTTTCGCCGGATAACATCACTGCATCCGTTCCGTCAAATACGGCGTTTGCCACATCACCAACCTCGGCACGGGTTGGTCTGGGGTTGCGCATCATCGAATCCAGCATCTGGGTGGCGGTAATAACCGGTTTCCCGACAAGATTACATTTTCTGATAATGCTCTTTTGAACCAGCGGTACATCTTCGGCGGGTATTTCCACCCCCAAATCGCCTCTGGCAACCATGATTCCATCGGACACATTAAGAATCCGGTCGATGTTCTCGACCCCTTCCTGATTTTCAATTTTAGAAATAATGTCGATGAGATCCCCGCCATTATGTTCTAGCACCTTTCTAATCTCTAAAACATCATGGGGTTTTCTGACAAATGATGCCGCTACATAATCAACCTTTTGCTGGATCCCAAAAATAATATCACTGCGGTCTTTTTCTGTTAATGCTGGCAATTCAATGCTCATCCCCGGCAGGTTAATGCTTTTTTTGCTGCCCAGAGTTCCGCCATTTAAAATGCTACAAACCATCTCATCATCACAGACTTCTTCCACTTCCAGCTGAATTAAACCGTCATCGATCAGAATGCGACACCCCGGCGACACTTCGTTGGGAAGATTTTCATGTGATACACTGAATCGTTTTTCATTACCTGAAATGATTTCGGTGGTCAACGTTACCTTTTCTCCGGCAACCAGTTCCACCTTTCCGGCACTCAGTTCTCCGGTTCTAATTTCCGGCCCCTTGGTGTCCAACATAATGGCAACGGGAATACCCAATTCTTTACGGACTTCTTTGATCCGCTGAATTCGTGCTGCATGTTCTTCATGACTACCGTGCGAAAAATTCAGCCGTGCCACATTCATCCCATTGAGAATAAGTTCTCTTAATATTTCCTTTGTATCTGCTGCTGGTCCCAGGGTGCAGACAATCTTTGTTTTTTTCATTTTCTACCTCTTTTCGTATTTAATTTCTATTTATAAAATAACCAATGCGGGAATTTTACTGATAGCTCCCTACTGCATCGTTATTGTTTATTGTTTATTGTTTACGACTCTGGCTAACCAGATTAATAATATTTTATCACTTATTTATCATTTTTAAAGATCGATACTTCAGTCAATTGCGGATCGTTTATGGATTTTCCTGGCTTATTTTAAATGGATAATACTGAAGCCATATCATAAATATCCTGACGGAAAATCTTTGGCATTTGCAAGGCTTCTTCAATGGGAATTCCCAGATAAGATCCACAACGCTGCGCCATAACCGTTCCTGTTTCTTTCTTGACAATACTTAACACCGCATTGTACCCCATAAAGCTCGCCAGATTTCGATCCATGTTAGAGGGTGATCCCCCTCTTTGAATATAGCCAAGATTTGTACCCTTGGTTGTTACCTGGGTTTTCTCTTCAATCTTGATACAATAATCGCGGTAATTACCGCAACCCTCCGCCAGCATCACAATGCTGTGAAGTTTGCCCCGGTCTTTTCCCTGGAGCAGCCGTAAACAGATGGCATCTAAATCCGTTTCAACCTCCGGCAAAATCAACGCTTCTGCGCCCCCCGATAATCCCGAATAAAGGGCGATATCCCCGCATTTTCGACCCATTACCTGAACCACATTAATGCGATTATGGGAGTAAGTGGTATCTCTAATTTTACTAATGGCGTCCAGCGCTGTTGTCACGGCGGTATCAAAGCCGATGGTATAGTCAGAGAAACCCAGATCATTATCGATGGTACCGGGAATACCAATGACGCTAACCCCCTGTTTCTGAAGTGCCAGCGCACCATTCATGCTTCCGTCTCCGCCGATAATGATCAGGTGTTGAATTCCATATTCTTCCAGAACATTGGCACTTTGCTTCACCCCGGCATCCGTTGCAAAAAACTCGCTTCTGGAGGTTCGGAGAATGGTCCCGCCCCGCTGCAGAATGTCTGCCACCGAGTAAACACTAAACGGCGTAATATCCCCTTCCAGCAAACCTGCAAAGCCCCGATTAATCCCATACACTTCAACCTTATTATAGATTGCTGTTCGAACAATGGCACGAATACAGGCATTCATGCCAGGAGCATCGCCTCCGCTGGTTAAAACTCCAATTCTCATTTATTTTACCTCCACATTCTTTATTCCTAAAATTTGCCCTAATTCTGTGATCAATGTTTCTCCAAGGGTAACCCATAAGTCTTTATTGGCCCCAAAATGTTTATTTTCATTTTTCAGATGTAACACCACCGGAACCGGTCCCGGATACTTAATTAGAATCGATTTTACCGATTTTATCAAGGCTTTTTCTGTTAAATCACCTAAGCTCAAAACCAGTTTCTGGCGATTCTGCGTCCCGCCATTAGTCTCATAGGTTGACGTACTTTCTTTTAATTCATGGCTTTCTTTATTTTTAGGAGGCTCGCCAATGGGATAGATCTGAGCCGCAAGCACCGAAGTTCGCGCTTCTTCATTGTAATTAATCCGTCCTTTGATCACCACTGGCTGATCTGGTTTTAAATACCGACGATATTCATCATAGGTTTTTGGAAAAACCACCACCTCGATGCGTCCATATAAATCTTCCAGGGTCAGAAACGCCATCATCTGGCCTTTCTTTGTCATCATGGTTTTCATTTCCACAATTAAACCGCCAATGCTGACCTGCTGTCCATCCCGGATACCGGCATCTTTTAAATCCTGATAGCTGTCAACAATGTTAGAAAATAGCGTGACTGTTTTCTTGAGAATATCTTCATATTTTTCCAGCGGATGACCGGTAACGTAGAGACCTAAAACTTCTTTTTCCAAGGCCAGCCGTTCTTCTTTGGAAAATGGCGGCTTTTGCGGGAAATGATCTTCCTTCAAATTTGTCAGTTCTTTTGATCCGCCCAGTCCGGCCATATCCAGCAGCGACATTTGTCCCGAGATGCGATCCTTCTTTTCCCGCTGTACCTGATCGACAATCAGTTCAGCAATTGCCAGCATTTGCGCCCGGCTGCTGCCGATGGCATCAAATGCGCCGCCCTTGATGAGACTTTCGATGCTTCGTCGGTTCAGGGATTTCAGATCTACCCGTTCACAGAAATCCCGGAGGTTCTGAAAATCGCCTTTGGCTTTGCGGGCTTCAATGATGGCGGCAATGGCATTTTTACCAAGACCTTTAACCGCTCCCAAGCCAAAACAGATGGAATTGCTGGAAACACTGAACTTCTCGTAGCTGGCATTAATACTGGGTGGTAATACATGAATACCCATTTTTCGGCAATCTTCAATATATTTCGCCACTTTTTTCTCATCGTCCATAATACTGGACATTAAAGCCGCCATAAACTCGGTGGGATAATAGCATTTCAGCCAGGCTGTCTGATAGGCAATGACTGCATAAGCCGCAGCATGAGACTTATTAAAAGCATATTTGGCAAAGTCTTTCATTTCTACAAAGATCTTTTTAGCGGCCGCTTCAGAGACACCACGGCGGATCGCACCGTCGACGATCACTTTTCCATCTTCATCGACTTCACCATGAATAAAGACCTCACCTTCAGCCTCCATCACGCTGCTCTTTTTCTTGGACATCGCCCGCCTGACCAGGTCACTTCGTCCCATCGAAAAACCAGCCACATCGCGAAATATCTGCATAACCTGTTCCTGATAAACCATACACCCATAGGTAACGTTGAGGATGTTCTCAAGAATGGGGTGATCATAGGCCGCCATAGACGGATTTTTCTTGTTTTCAATATAGCGGGGGATCTGATCCATCGGCCCGGGCCGATACAGTGAGATCCCGGCGATAATATCTTCAAAACTGCCCGGCTGGAGTTCCTTGATAAACTGCTGCATGCCCCGGCTTTCCAATTGAAAAACACCAAGGGTATCACCTTTTGAGAGCATTTCATAGACCTTGACATCATCCATTTCCAGACTGTCCAGATCCGGCCGATTGCCGGTGCTATGCTCAATATTCTCCAGCGCATCGCGGATCACAGTTAAGGTTCGCAGACCCAGAAAATCCATTTTGAGCAGTCCCAGATCTTCCAATAAGCCCATCGGAAACTGAGTTGTGATCACATCGTTGTTTCGATATAGGGGGATATATTCCACCAGCGGCAAATCGGAAATAACCACCCCAGCCGCATGGGTGGAGGCATGCCGGGATAAACCTTCAATGGACTGGGCTGTTTTAATCAGTTTGGCAATATCGGCATCGCCATCTTCCATTTTTTTGAGTTCAGGGTTTTCCTTCAAGGCCTCCGCAATGGTAACATTGACGCCGGGATGAATGGGTATCTCTTTGGCGACCCGATCGACCAGATTATAGGGCATATCCAACGCTCGGCCAACATCCCGGAGCGCACCCCGAGCCGCCATCGTTCCAAAGGTGATAATCTGTGCCACCCGGTCTTCTCCATACTTGTTCACTACGTAATCGATGACTTCTTGCCGCCGTTCATAACAAAAATCCACGTCAATATCCGGCATCGTAACCCGCTCCGGATTGAGAAAACGCTCGAACAGCAACTGATACTTGATGGGATCGATGGTGGTAATCCCCAAACTGTAGGCAACCAGACTGCCAGCGGCACTTCCCCGTCCCGGGCCAACCATAATCTGGTTGTCTTTGGCATACTTAATAAAATCCCAAACAATCAGAAAATAATCGTCAAAGCCCATATTGTGAATGGTATCCAATTCATAGGTCAAACGATCATGCAATTCTTTGGTCAGAGGTTGGTATTTATTTGTCATTCCGGTCATGCAAAGGCGTTTCAAATAGTCTTCGGCCTTTTCGCCGGAAGGCAATTCAAACTGCGGCAAATGGGTTTTTTCCAGGTCAAAACTGACCTGACAGCGTTTAGCAATACAGTTGGAATTTTCAATGGCTTCCGGCAGATCAGAAAAAAGTTTGCTCATTTCCGCCTGACTCTTTAAATAAAACTCATTGTTGGGAAAACGCATTCGTTTTTCTTCCGATACGGTGGCTGCTGTTTGGATACATAAAAGAATGTCATGGTTTTCACTATCCTCTTTACGGACATAATGAACGTCGTTGGTAGCGACCAGGGGGATGTTCATTTTTTTTGACAGCTGGATCATCCGCTCATTGATTAACGCTTCTTCGCGGAGCCGATGATCCTGAATTTCCAGAAAGAAATGATCTTTGCCGAAAATATTCTGATAAACAAGACATCGTTCTTCTGCTCCAGCCAGATCGTTGTTTAGAATCATTTGCGGAATTTCACCGGCAATGCAGGCCGACAGGCAGATAATTCCCTCACTGTATGTTCTTAAACAGTCATGATCCACTCGGGGTTTATAATAAAATCCATCAATGAAACCTTTCGAGACAATCTTCATGAGGTTTTTATACCCTAGGTTGTTCTCAGCTAACAAAATAAGATGAGCCCGTTCCTTATCATAGACCGGATCTTTTTGTTGAAGACTTCTTGGCGCTACATAGACTTCACAGCCAATCACCGGGTGGACCTTTTCTTTCAGGCAGGCCTTATAAAAATCAATGGCTCCAAAAAGAACCCCATGATCGGTCAACGCAACACTTTCCATGCCGCTTTGCGCCACCGCCTTGACCAGCTCATTGATTCGGCCAAAACCATCCAACAGACTATATTCACTATGTACATGAAGATGTGTAAATTGTTTTTCCATTATTTCTTTCACTTTACTATTAAAATTTAGTTTCATGCTTTTCTTATTATTTCCGATTTCTTTAGTTTTTATTATAACATAGATTCTTAAAAATAAATAGATGTTTTGTCCCGGGCGGTTGAATTTGATCCCAGCACTAAACATCGATCACCTTTCCTTCATTATATACTATTTATCAATGATTATTAAATTTCATTTGAAATGATTCACTTTAATCAGCAATTTATTTGTTATTTTTTTAACGTTATTTTTTTTGCCGGTAATCCTTTACATTATTTCTGAGTTATGTTATTATATGTTCGTAAATAGTTTTACGATTGTTTACGAAAGATTTAATAATTTCATATATTGGCAGGAGTTATGGAGGGCCGTACTTTCGTTTTTACATTAAGAGAATATGTAAATTTGTTAGTATGCGCTTTTTTTGTTTGCCTTTATTCCTTTCTCTATGGTTTCATTATGTTTTTCAAACATAATCAAATAAATAATTAAATAAATAGGGGGTTATACTTATGAAAAAGTATATCTTATCACTGGATGCAGGAACTACGAGTTCAAGAGCGATTTTATTTAACCATGACAGCGAAATCGTCAGTGTTGCACAAAAAGAATTTACTCAAATCTATCCAAAAGCCGGTTGGGTTGAACATGACGCCATGGAAATTTGGGCTACCCAAAGTGGTGTTGTAACTGAAGCGATGTCAAAAATTGGCGCTACTGCTGAAGAGATTGCTGCTATCGGTATCACAAACCAACGTGAAACAACTGTCGTTTGGGACAGAAAAACTGGCGAACCTATTTATAATGCCATTGTTTGGCAATGCCGTCGTACCGCATCTTTCTGTGATGAATTAAAAGCCCGTGGACTCGAAGACTATGTTCGTGAAAACACCGGTCTTGTAATCGATGCATACTTCTCGGGAACAAAAATCAACTGGATTTTAAACAATGTTCCTGGTGCTCGTGAAAGAGCTGAAAAAGGCGAACTGGCTTTCGGAACCATTGATACCTGGTTAATCTGGAAACTAACCGATGGCAAAGTACATGTAACTGATTATTCAAATGCTTCCCGTACCATGGCATTTAATATTAAAACCCTTAAATGGGATGAAAAAATGTTAAAAGAACTGGATATCCCAGCTTCTATGTTACCAGAAGTAAGACCATCCTCAGCTGTGTACGGAACGACTGCTCTTTATGGCACAGAAATCCCAATCGCCGGTGCTGCTGGTGACCAACAAGCTGCTCTCTTCGGACAAGCTTGCTTTGAACCTGGGATGGCTAAAAATACATATGGAACCGGTTGCTTTATGCTGATGAACACTGGTGACAAACCAGTTAAATCTAACAGCGGTTTGGTTACAACCATTGCCTGGGGCTTAGATGGTGAAGTTGATTACGCCTTAGAAGGTTCAATCTTCGTTGCCGGTGCTGCTATTCAATGGCTAAGAGACGAAGTTCGACTGGTTGACTCTTCACCAGATAGCGAATACTATTGTAATAAAGTTGCCGACACCAATGGCGTTTACATGGTTCCTGCTTTCGTCGGACTGGGCGCTCCACATTGGGATATGTATGCTCGTGGCGCAATCCTGGGATTAACCCGTGGTGCCAATAAAGCTCATTTAATCCGCGCAACTGTTGAATCTTTAGCTTATCAAACAAAAGACGTTCTGGATGCAATGGAAAAAGACTCTAACATCAAATTAGCAGCATTAAAAGTAGATGGCGGCGCTTGCGCTAACGATTTCTTAATGCAATTCCAAGCAGATATTTTAGGCGTTCCCGTTGATCGTCCTTCGATCGTTGAAACAACCGCTATGGGTGCTGCTTACCTTGCTGGTTTGGCTGTTAAATTCTGGGATGGCAAGGCTGATGTAACTGCTGCCTGGAAACTTGACCGTACATTCACTCCTGCTATGGATGCCGATGTTCGTGCTAAATTATATGCTGGCTGGTTAAAAGCTGTTGAATCCGCTAAAGGCTGGGAAGACGTAGAATAAGCCGATTCAATCTTAAAATTCATTAATCATTCTATTGTTGGGGTGTTTAAAACACCCCGACAATTTAGATTTTACTCTTTCCAATTTCTGTGATTGTGTTATAATGAATTTGCAAATACGATCCAACCGGGAGGAGTTTTATGTCGACGAGAAAATGTCTTCTCATGTTTCAGGACAACCCCATTATTGTCGCTGTTCGTAATCCTAAAGATATTTACGATGCTATTCATTCAAAATCGCAGATCATCTTTTTACTAACTGGCAACGTCTATAATTTAAAAAAAATGGTGGAGCTTTGTACCAAAGCTGACAAACACGTGTTTACTCATTTGGATCTCATTAAAGGTTATTCCCAGGATAATTATTTTATTAAATATCTAAAAGATGAGATCAAGCCAACAGGAATTATTACCACCAAAAACAATATTATCACTCGGGCAAAACAGGAAGGTCTGATGACTGTCCAGCGTTTATTTCTATTGGATTCTTCTGCCATGGACATTTCAATTACTTCGGCCAAAAAAATCAAGCCCGATGCCATCGAAATTCTGCCTGGCCTGGTTCCAAAGCTGATCACAGCCGTTAAAAAAGAGGTCGATATTCCAATTGTTACCGGGGGATTCATAGAGACAGAGGAAGAAGTTCGTTCGTGTCTTGCTGCTGGAGCACTATCTGCCAGCACATCTCACAAGCCGTTGTGGGATAAAATAGAACTTATTCGGGAAGAGCAGCGATTGCTACGAAAAGAATAAGCAAAAATAAAATACAAGGCAACGGAGAGCCATACTGTTTTCTTAAATGAATCCTCATTTAAGAAAATTGTATGGCTTTTAATTTTTATAGTTCTTAGGAGGAATATATTATGTACGATATCGCCATTATTGGAGCTGGTATTGCCGGTTCCTACATTGCTCGGGAATTGACCCGATACAAGCTGGACATCGTTTTATTAGATGGAGAGAATGATGTTGGAAATCAGATTACAATGGCCAATTCTGCCATTGTCCATGCTGGCTTTGATGCCCCAGCATATAAACTGAAAGGAAAATTCAACACAACCGGAAATCTGATGTACGATCAGGTTTGTGAAGATCTGGATGTTCCCTTTAAACGTTGCGGCTCCCTGGTTGTTGCCCATAATGAATATGAAATGGCCACCATCCATGAACTTTATCAGAACGGTTTAAAAAATGGTGTTCCGGGATTAAAAATCTTATTTAAAGAAGAAGTCCACGCCATGGAACCCCATATTAGCGAAGATATTTGCGGCGCTCTTTATGCCCCCACCGCCGGGATTGTATCACCCTTTGAACTGTGTATTCATGCTGCTGAAAACGCTGTCGACAATGGTGTCACCCTGAAACTCAATCACATGGTTACGGCCATTGACAAAATCAATGAACATTTCAAAATTACCACTAACTGCGGTGAAATCGAAGCCAAATATGTGATCAACGCAGCCGGTGTCTATGCCGATGATATTTACGAGATGGTTGGCGAACCTTATTTTCAACTACTGGCTCGAAAAGGCAATTACTTTATCTTTGATAAAGAAGCTGGCTCTCTTGTCAATAGCGTTATTTTCCCATGTCCATCAAAAAAGGGCAAAGGAATTCTGGTTGCTCCCACCGTCCACGGCAACCTGTTAATCGGCCCGGATGCCGAACCGGTTGATAAAGGCGATATTTCCACTACTACTGATCGACTGGATTACATTAAACAGAATGCCCTTAAGAACTGTCCTTCGCTACCCTTTAATAAAATTATCAGATCCTATGCCGGGCTGCGAAATACCCCGATTAAGGATACCTTTACCACCACCGATGGTGACTTCATTATTGAAGAATCACCAGTAAAAGGCTTTATTAATGTGGCTGGATACGAGTCACCAGGACTCACCTCAATTCCTGCGGTCGCCCACTATGTGGTCGAAGAAATTGTGAAACCGTTAATCCCCGACATTGAAGAAAATCTCGACTATAATCCCAAAGTTCGTAAGCATCTTCGTTTTGATGAAATGACTGAGGAAGAAAAGGTTGATATTATCAAACAGGATCCCAAATACGGTAAGGTTATCTGTCGATGTGAAACCATCACTGAGGGTGAAATCATTGACGTTATCCACCGCAGTGCTGGCGCCCGCACGGTTAAATCAGTTAAAAAACGCTGTCGCGCCGGAATGGGTCGCTGCCAGGGCGGTTTCTGTTCTCCCCGAGTGGTCGAAATTCTTGCCCGGGAACTGAATTGTTCATTAGATGATATTATGTATGATCAACAGGATTCGACCTATATCCTTTCAGGTCACACGAAATCCGTTAAGGAGGAGGCTTAATTATGATTTATGATGTTGTTATCTTAGGCGGCGGACCAGCTGGTCTGGCGGCAGCCGTAGAAGCTAAAAACGATGGGGCTGAAAAGGTCCTGATCCTTGAAAGAGACCGGGAATTAGGTGGTATTCTTAACCAGTGTATCCATAATGGTTTTGGTCTGCATACCTTTAACGAAGAATTAACCGGACCGGAATATGCTGAACGTTATATTCAAAAGGTTAAAGATCTGAATATTCCCTACATGCTGGATACGATGGTTCTGGATATGCATGATAACGGCGATCTCAAGTCGATTCACGTTATCAATGAAGAAAACGGGTACATGATTATTGAAACCAAGGCTGTTGTGTTAACCATGGGATGTCGGGAACGAACCTCTGGTGCAATTGGTATCCCCGGTTATCGTCCATCCGGTGTTTTCACCGCCGGTACGGCTCAGCGTTTTATTAACATGGAAGGCTATATGCCCGGTAAAGAAGTGGTCATCCTCGGCTCCGGTGATATCGGACTGATCATGGCTCGCCGAATGACCTTAGAAGGTGCGCATGTTCAGGCTGTTTGTGAGCTGATGCCCTACTCCAATGGTTTGGTACGAAATATTGTTCAGTGTCTGGATGATTATGATATTCCTTTAAAATTAAGCCATACCATAACCTTTATCCATGGTAAGGATCGTCTCGAAGGGGTTACTGTTGCCAAAGTTGATGAGAAACTGAAAGTGATTCCTGGCACCGAAGAATTTATTCCCTGTGATACCCTGTTACTTTCCGTCGGACTGATCCCTGAGAATGAAATTACCCGTAATGCCGGTGTTGTGATGGATAACCGAACCAATGGCGCCATTGTCGGCGAAATGCGTCAGACCTCTATGCCGGGTGTCTTTGCCTGCGGTAATGTCGTTCATGTTCATGACCTGGTGGATTTCGTCAGTGAAGAAGCAGTTCTGGCCGGTAAGGGTGCGGCTAAATACATCAAGGGCGATCTGGATACTGAGATCACCTTTACCACCACCAACGGTGATGGCATTGGCTATGTTGTTCCGCAACAGGTTGCCATGACGAACGTCGAAGAAAAAGTCACCTTCTATATGCGTGTGCGTCAGGTCTTTAAGGATAAGGTTGTTAATGCCTATATCGGTGATCAGTTAATTGCCACCAAAAAAGAAAAGAAATTACTGCCCGCCGAAATGGTGAATTTTAAAATCGCAAAAGATGTTTTAGCCCAATATCCCGCCGGAGAAATCCGCTTTGTCGTAGAGGAGGCAAAATAATGAAAAAAGATATGACTTGTATTGTTTGCCCCATCGGGTGCCAAATGACCATTGAAGAAAAAGCCGATGGTACCTACGAGGTTACCGGCAACACCTGTAAACGTGGTCCCAAATACGCTATTAATGAAATGACCAACCCAACCCGGGTTATTCCCACCACTGTCGTGATTAAAAATGCGATGCTTCCCCGTCTGCCAGTTAAGACGGCGGAACCGATTCCTAAAGGCCAGATTTTTGATGCTATGGCCGTTATTAATCAAGTTGTTGTGGAAGCTCCCATCAAAACCGGTGATGTTGTCATCAAAGATCTTTTAGGTCTGGGAATCGATGTGGTTGCCACCAGAACGATGGATAAATGTTAGTACCCTTGATCTGAATCATTTAAAAACAGAGTCTGAAAATAATCTCCAGTTATTTTCAGCTCTTTTTTTATTTTTTTAAATTGAACTCGTAACGACAATATATTAATTTGTTACAAAACAGACCTTGAATTACAACCATCTTTTATGATATGTTTAACCATACAAATTTTACAATTAAAGGTGCACCCATATGTTTGAAAAAATAAAACAGCTTTTAAATAAAAACCTGGCCATTGTTATACTTGTTCCCGGTGTCATTATTATGATTATTTTGCTTGTTCGCTATCAAACCATCACCAGCGAAAAAGCTAAACTGGACGAGGGTATCGAGATCCTAACCGCATTAGAAACCCGTGATCTTTATACCATGGAAGAAAAAATTGATTTTATGAAACGTAAAGCTGTTGATTCCGGAAATTATTCCGCTTTGTTTGGAAATGCCGTGGTTTTTGGCGATTCCATCGCCGAAGGACTTGGTTTATACGGTTTTTTAAGCCCTACCTCACTGGTGGCGGTGATGGGTAAATCGACCGAAAACAGTCTGGAAGATGTCCCCGCTCTGGTTAATCTGGCGCCCCGAAATGTTTTTTTCGAGCTGGGACTCAATGATATCAGTCATCCCTACAATACGCTGGAATCCTATCTCAGTCATTACGAAAAAATGATTGACTCGGTTCGTCTGCAACTGCCCAATACGCAAATCTATCTTTGCAGTATCTTTCCAGTTACTGATGAAGCCCTACAGGAAAACCCCGAATTCAGTCAAATTGAGACTTATAATGCCGCCCTGGCCGAAATGGCCAAGCGCAAGAACATCCATTATATTGATACCTATACACTTTTAAAAACAAATCCCCAGTACCATGCTGAAGATGGCATCCATGTGATCCGGGAATTTTACCCCCTATGGATGGATACCCTTGTTAATAACAGTGATCTGAAAAATTTATTATAGAATTGGAACGTCATGAAAAAATTTGCTGTACTGCTGTTCATTTTAATACTCGCACTGCCATGTTTTGGCTGTCACTCGGCTGAACAGCCACCCTTATCGCAGGTGGAGACCGATCTGCTAGCCGCTTCCCAAAATCTCAGCGGGATGGAGAAAGGCGATGGCAAAGCCTTGAAACGTTATTACGGGCTCAATATTAATGACTATCAGGAAGCGCTGATTTACGTCCCGGCAAATTATATGGACGTTTCCGAACTCCTGGTAATTAAAGTCAATGATCCCGCCCAACTGGATCTGGTTGAAGCTGCAGTCGATAACCGCAACGCCATGCAGCAAGAAAGCTTTGACGGGTACGGACCTGAGCAGGTCGCTCTGCTTGATAATTATGAGTTTAAAATTGTCGGAAACACTCTTTTTTATTGCGTATCACCTGATGCGTCCACATTAAAAGATACCTTTGTCAAAAGCATCAAAAAAAATCAGTAAGGAGTGGCCATGGTTTTTAGCAGTATCTTATTTGTTTTTGCTTTTCTACCCATTGCCTTGGGTCTATATACCATTATCCCGAAACAGGGGAAAAATCTGATTTTGCTTCTGGTTAGTCTGTTTTTTTATGCCTGGGGCGAACCAATATATGTTTTTTTAATGCTTTTCACCATTGCCTTCGACTTTGGCATGGGGATTCTGATGGAAAAAAAGCCCCATTTAGTCCGAAAGCGTATTTTTATTTTCACCGTTATTGTGAATCTGGGATTTTTGTTCTTTTTCAAATACTGGGGATTTCTTCTTGAAACCGTTAACCAGATCTTCAATCTGGGTATCCCCTATACCCCACTGCCCTTACCGATTGGAATTTCCTTTTATACCTTCCAGATCCTATCTTATATTATCGATATCTATCTGGGGAAGGTTCCGGTTCAAAAAAATATCATCTCTTTTGGTTTATATGTGACGATGTTTCCCCAGCTGATCGCCGGTCCCATTGTTCGCTATAAGGATATTGATGATCAGCTTTCGGATCGGGTGATGAACCAGGAAAAATTTGGCATCGGGGTGGAACGATTTATCCAGGGTCTCGGCAAAAAAGTCCTGCTGGCCAACAATATCGGCTATGTCTGGACCCTTATTTCTGCCATCAACGTGAGCGAACTATCGGTACTCACCGCCTGGATCGGGATTATCGCCTTTACCTTCCAAATTTATTTCGACTTCAGCGGCTATTCGGATATGGCCATTGGTCTGGGGAAAATGTTCGGTTTTGAATTTTTGGAAAACTTCAACTATCCCTATATTTCCCGAAGCGTGTCAGAATTCTGGCGACGCTGGCACATTTCTCTGGGTACCTGGTTCAGAGAATACCTTTATATTCCGCTGGGCGGAAACCGTGTCCCGATCCCCCGGTTATTTCTTAACCTCTGTATCGTCTGGCTTTTAACTGGCCTCTGGCATGGTGCAAGCTGGAATTTTGTCATCTGGGGGGGCTATTATGGGCTAATTCTCTTTGCTGAAAAAGTATTCTTAAAGGCACTACTGGAAAAACTGCCAAAATTTATTCAGCACAGTTATACCCTGATTCTAGTAATGATCGGCTGGGTTTTCTTTGCCAGTCCGGATATCGGTTTTGCCCTGTCTTACCTCAGGGTGATGTTTTTTACCGCCGGTGCGTCGCTGGTCGATTCAACTGGACTCTATTACTTATATACCAGTCTCATTCTTTTAGTCATTTGCGGGATCTGCAGCACCCCGATTGTCCATTTGCGCTATAACAAACTGATTCACAGTGAAAAAAACTGGGTTGTTCCTTTGGGACTGGGTCTCAACAGTGTGATCATGTTTTTATCCGTCGCTTATTTAGTAACAGAAACATATAATCCCTTTTTATATTTTAGATTTTAGGTGAAGCCTTATGCGAAAACAAGATAACCACCGCGAACATGATCAATACTCCCATTCCCTGTTTTACAAAAAATATATTAATCTATTGTGCCTGCTTTTTATTGGGATCATCGTCTTTTTTCCACTGGCCTCGCTGATCCTGCCGGACACCAAAATGTCTGAAAACGAAAACCGGATTTTAACCCAATTTCCCCGCTTTTCGGTCGATAGCATCATCGATGGCCGCTATATGAAAAAAATGCAGAAATATACCGCCGACCAATTAATCGGCCGAAATTTCTGGATATATACCAAAACCAGTAGCGATCGGATGATCGGAAAAAATAGCTCCAATGGGGTTTATTTGGGTAAAAATTTTACCCTCATCGAAAACTTTGATCCCTTGCCTGCTGACGCTGCCGAACAGACAAAAGCTGCACTTAACACCTTTGCTGAAAAACATCCCGATCTGAACCACTTTTTTTTGCTGGTTCCCAATGCGATTAGTGTCACCGCTGAAAAACTACCGCCATATGCCCCGGTTTTGATCCAAAACGACTATATCAATAGCTTTACTACGGGATTAAATGAAAAACTAACCGTCCTTGATCCCCGCCCGATTCTGGAACAGAATCAGGATCAACTGCTGTATTATAAAACCGATCATCACTGGACCACTTTGGGCGCCTGGCTTTCTTTTCAGGGCGTTGCCAATGCCATGGGGATCAAACCAGACCCCGATGCCTATACCGTCTATCCTGTTACCCACTCTTTTTCTGGTGCGCTGGTTTCTAAAAGCGGCTATCTGAGCTTTGCCACAGATACCATTAATGTTTATGTTCCCAAAAACGAAGAGTCCTATTCGGTAGTAAACTATGTGGAAGAACAAAAAAAATCCTCTTCCCTTTATGACAGCGAACAATTAAAGGGAAAGGACAAATATGCGGTTTTTCTGGAAGGCAACCATCCCATTATTAAAATTAAAAATCCGGTGGCGAATGGAAAAAATCTGCTCGTCATCAAGGATTCTTACGCCAACGCCTTCATTCCCTTTTTAACACCCTTTTACAGCGAGATCACGGTCATTGACCCCCGTTACTATTATGACAGCATTGACGCACTCATCGCTGATGCTCAAATCACTGATATTTTATATCTCTTTAATGCCAACACCTTTTTCCGGGACACCACTCTGGAACCGGTTTTAAATGACGACTAATAAATGTATTTTACCAAAAATCTATTCATCATAATCTGGAACACTGCAAAAAAAATACCGTAATTTTCAATTACGGTATTCATACTTTAATTTAATTTTATCGCCACGAAAAATTACCTTTGAATACTCAAAAGGCTTATCATCCTTATCGTAAAGGATATCCTCTAAAACAAGCAGGGGGTATCCTTGCGGAACTTTTAATAGTTTGCTCTCTTTTTCCGAGGCCGTAACCGACTCAAAAGTTTCCATTACCCGGCTGGGTTTCAAATTATACTCGCGCTCTAACAGAACACAAAGCTGTTCTTCCTCAAGCGCACGATCACTTAGATTCTTACACAGATCATAAGGAATTCGGGAATAATGAAGGCTGATGGGTTCACCTTTGAGAAAACGCAATCGCTCAATTTCCAGTATTGGTGCTCCTTGTGGACATTGCAGACGCTTTGCGACAGAAAATGAAGCTTCCTTTTCGGTAACATTTAAAAGTTCCGTGGTAATTTCATACCCCATTCTCTCCAACTGTTCTCGGAAGCCCATATATGCCAGAGATTCCGTCATTATCTTGGGTTCTGCCACAAAGGTACCCTTACCAGGGACTCGATAGAGAACGCCATCCTGCACCAGTTGAGAGCACGCCGAACGGATTGTCATGCGACTGACACCATAAATACGGTTCATTTCACTCTCCGAAGGTATCGCTGTATTCGGCTTCCAAATGCCTTCTTCGATGTTATTGCGGATTAACTCTTCCAATTGTATGTACAATGGTTTCGGGTTTTCTCGCTTAATTTTGTACATATCAATACTTCCTTCCATAAAACTCCTTCGTGCCGCTTATTTAGCAAATACTCTTTTATTTTATCATAAACCCTATCGAATTAAAAGAGTAATCCGCTAAAATTGATCTCTACCTGTTTATTTTAATTTGGCAAATTGGGTATCATTGCCATTTTTATTTTAAGAAACCGACTAAAGATTTCTTAAAAGCTCGTTGCTGTTAAAATATTCCAGGGTAACGCCGCATTCGCCAATATTCCTGACATTTTTATCGGTTTTTTTATAGTCCGCATGATAATCTGAACCGCCGGAAATAATTTTCACTCGATCCTGGTAGTCTGCTTTGATCTTGGCAATGATTTCTGCCTTTGTGTAAGGCCCATTATAAGTGGTTTTATCATAGGTATAGCAGGCCTCAATACCATCGAGACCCAGATCAATCAATTTATCAATATAATCCGCTCTGGTCATTGCCCCCTCATTGGTCGTAACGGTTTCATCAATGAGATAAGGATGAGCCAAAATGGCAATACCACCGCTTTCATGGGCTATGTTAATGATGTCAACGGGGTCTGGTTTTTCTCGTTTGACACTGCAATCAGGGTTATTTCTGATCAATAATTTTGCTTCACTCCAGGTTTTTGTATAACCTTTTTCTGCCATCAGGTTGAAAATTATTTTTTTCTGGACATCCTCGGCTTTTCTCGGAATGTCGTCATAATTCAACACTTCATCCCATGTTATATCATACCCATTATCGGCCAGAATATCTAAAAGCTTTTGATATGAAAATATCTTACTTTTAACAATTTTCTGATACATTTCGATTATTTTAGGATTGGAATAATCGCACCCTAGCACAACAATGTGGACATCTTCTACCTGTGTTTCACAGGAAAATTCAATTCCCGGTATCAGTTTCATCCCTTTTTTCCTGGCATAAAGAACGGGATCCACCATCACCCCATTTACTTCGATTTGATCAGGCGGCAGAACATCATGATCAGTAAATACGATCACTTTCATTCCTAAAGTGGCCGCATTGGAAATAAATTCCTGCGGTGTGTCCCCCCCATCGGATCGGGTAGTATGACTATGTAAATCAACAATGTAATTTGGTTGTGTTGTCATCATGTTACCTCTCTAATCGATCCGACTAAAAAAGCGGATGTGTTCGGTCACAACTTTTTTAACTTCTTGTTTGGTGAAGGCATCCAATTTCAGCGGATCATTTTGGGCTGGATTTTCTTTACTGAAAGCAGCCATTCCCTGACAATAGGCAATTTTTATCGCTGTTGAAATATTCACCTTTGATGCACCCAGGCCGATCAGCCGATGAAACATTTCGTCACTCAGTCCCGTTCCACCATGGAGAACCAACGGACAAAGTGAAAACGCATTGATTTCTTCAAAAAGATCATAATCGATTTTAATTTCGCCTTTATAGACTCCGTGTGCTGTTCCGATAGCCGGCGCAAACGCAGCAACTCCGGTTTCTTTCAAATAGGTGCGACAGTCTGCTGGTTTAGCATGAGCATGATCACCTTCTTTTACGACAATGTCATCTTCAACGCCGACAATGGCACCTAATTCGCCTTCAACCGTCACATTCTTTAGCTTGGCATAGGCCACGATTGCCATTGTATTTTTGATATTGTCCGCCAGTGGCAACTGCGAACCATCATACATCACTGAAGACCAGCCGCCATCAATACATGCTTTTGTAAATTCAACATCGGTGGAATGATCAAGATGAATCGCAACCTTTACCTGAGCGTTTTCAGCGATCGGTTTTAAAAAACTCATCATTTCATGAATGCCAAAAGCTTTTACCGTTTTAACCGAGGTCTGAATGATAATATTTTGATTCAGTTCCTCGGCCGCTTCAACTGCCGCCTTTGCGGTCAGATAATTCACGATGTTAAAGGCACCAACTGCATAATGGTTTTTTCGAGCATGCTGAAGAATCGCTTCCATGTTGACATAACTCATGGTTATCACCTCATTTCTATTTCAACCCATCATACATGCGTATGATGGGTTATGTTTACTGTTCATTTATTATACCATGATTTCGCATCATTTTAATCACAAAAATCTATCTCATACCTGCATTTTTTATGTTACGGGTACAGACCAGATCGACTCCGGTTCCGGCAATGTTTGATACGACAACATCTCCGACTCTGACGGGTGATTCAATTTCCAATTCACTGATCACATTCATCACTTCAAATATTTTTTCCTTATTAACCGGTTCTTTTGTTTTAACCGGCACAAAAGGTAAATCACCTGATTTTAATTTTACGGTGGTTGTTATCGTTCTCTTGGGCTCGGTGAATTCCGTTTGCGCATATTTCAATCCTATTTTACAACTGTAGTCACTGATTTCATTTATGGTTTTTTCAGTATGCTCAACTTTCAGACTACACCCTTTCGGACATCCGATGCATATAAATTTCTTTATGGCCATGATTTTACACCTCCATCTTATTGCGCTTGTTCCTTGGAAATCGATATATCAATTGATGAAGTATCCTTAGTCACAAACTCTCTTGGTAAATTAAATGTTACCATGGTACCAGGCTCGACGATTGTCTTTTTAAGATTCAGTAACGTTTTATTAAAATTATCTTTGACAATTAATCGGACATCCTCATCTGGATTCCTCACTCTGAGAAAAAACTTAATCGTCTGTTCCTGGTTGTTTAATGCATCAATGTGCTGGGGAACGACATACCCAATATTTTTATCATGAGTGATAATGACATCCTTTTCTTCTTCATTCGTCTTGTTGTTAATAAAAGCGGCTGCTGCTTTTCCGGCAATTTCAGCTTCCTGAGTAACATTGTCAACTAAATCGTGAACGTGCAGAACATTTCCACAGGCAAATACCCATGGGATATTGGTAATCCGTTTTTCGTTCACCACCGGTCCCCGTGTCACCTTATCCATTTCACATCCCAGATTATTGGATAATTCATTTTCTGGAATCAAGCCAACCGATAGCAGCAAGGTATCGCAGCTCACATAGTGTTCGGTGCCTTCGATCGGTTTGAAGCTTTTATCAACTTCGGCAATTGTAACACCTTCCAGTCTTTCATTTCCATGCACTTCAGTAATCGAATGGCTCAATAACAGGGGAATGCCAAAATCATCAAGACATTGCACTTTGTTTCTTATGAGTCCTGTTGAATAGGGCATTAATTCGATGACCCCTTTCACATTGACACCTTCAAGCGTTAATCGTCTTGCCATAATGAGACCAATATCTCCAGAGCCCAGGATGACTACCTCTTTACCCGGAAGATAACCTTCCAGATTAACATAACTCTGGGCAGTGCCAGCTGTCATAATCCCGGCCGGACGGCTACCAGGTATGGTGATTGCACCACGTGTCCTTTCGCGGCATCCCATTGCCAGAATCAATGCCTTCGTATCGATCTGAAACATCCCATCCTCACGATTAACAGCAATCACTTTTTTATCTGCCATTATTTCCATTACCATGGTACCCAGTTTTACATCAATGTCAGAATTTTCCAGTTCTTCAATAAAGCGACTGGCATATTCAGGTCCCGTCAATTCTTCTTTAAAATATTGCAGGCCAAAGCCGTTATGAATACATTGATTTAAAATGCCGCCCAGATAGGGTGCTCTTTCGCAAATCAGGATTTTTGAAACACCATCTCGTTTCGCTTCCAATGCTGCGGCAAGCCCTGCCGGTCCGCCGCCAATAATGACTAAATCATACTCTAATTTTTTCATAATTTCTATCTCCTTCTTCTAAAGATAGTTCTTTATTCTTAGAAGTCAGAACAAAGGATGCATTGCCTTTTTGTGTCACTTCAAGCGGAGAAATTCCCAGCTCTTTACTTAGTATGCCAAGCACCTTCGGTCCGCAAAAACCACCCTGGCATCGTCCCATACCAGCTCTGACCCGACGTTTTATGGCATCCATATTTGTCGCCGGAATGGGTCGGTGTATTGCATCCATAATTTCACCCTTGCTGATCGACTCGCAGCGACAGATAATTTCGCCATAATCAGGGTTCTCTTCAATTAAGGCGGTTCTTTCTTCATATGACAAATCCGAAAGCAGCACTGGTGCCTGTCTGCCTTTTTCATAGTTCGCTTTTGGTGAAAAATCCAAATCCATATTCTCCGCTCTCACCAGGCCTTCAATCATCGCTGCGATAGCTGGTGCCGAAGTTAAACCCGGCGACTGGATACCAGCGGCGTTAATAAAACCTTTGACCGTTTTCGCAGATTCGATGATAAAGTCTTCATTGGTGCTTGATGCTCTCAGCCCGGTGAAGGTCGTGATTACATCACCCATTCTGGGAAGCTCAGGAAATAAGTTTGAAATGGTACTTGTGTAGATCTGATCCAAAGATTGTGCAGTTGTTCTCAAATCAGTTTTATCTTCAACTGCCTCAGCATTTGATCCTGCTAATATATTGCCATCAATGGTTGGCACGACGATCATCCCTTTCGATACCTTCGTCAGTGCTGAATAAATCGTATAGGTTAAAATATCACGCCATTTCTTGTCATACAAAAAATACTGCCCTTTTCTCGGTTTGATTTCAAAATCGATGTCTTCTACCATCGCAGCGATTTTATCTGCGTATAACCCGGCGGCATTAATGATAATTTTTGCGGCGATATCGCCTTTATTTGTTTTAACACCTGTTACAGTTTTATTTTCAATAATAATATCCAGAACTTCTGTGTCCAAAAGAACTTTTGCGCCATTAATCACAGCATTCTCTGCCAGCGCCACGGTGTATTCAAAGGGATTTATAATTCCGGTCTCCGGTTCGAATAGACCATATTTTGCATCTGGATTTAAGTGGGGCTCCATCTCATGAAGTTCTGTCTGGTTAAGTAGTTTCATCCCCTGAATGCCATTCTTGATTCCATTTTCCATGGTTTTTTTCATTTTTTCCAGGTCAGTTTCTTCAAATCCAACGGTTATTGAACCCAGTGGTTTAACCAAATCTACTTTTAAATCCTGACATAATTGCTTAATAACTTTATTTGCTGCTAATACTAACTGGCCTTTTAATGTGCCACCATCAATATTAAAACCACTATGAATCATTGCTGAGTTTGCTTTACTCGTCCCCATACAGACATCGCTCGCTTTTTCAACCAGAATAATATCCAGATTATACCGAGCAAGCTGATGAGCAACGGAAGCACCAATTACACCGCCACCAATGATTAAAACATCTGTTTTCATGGTGTCACCTCCATATTCATTTTCGTATTTTTGATTTGGGCGGCGCATACATCGGCCACATATATACGCCCCCCGTTATTTAAATTGTATTAGTGCTACTGCTTAGCGGTCATTTGCCCATTCTAAGTTACAATTGATGGCTCGTTTCCAGCCTTTATATAACTCATTTCGCAGCTCTTCATCCATCTTTGGATTGAATACCTGATTAACCGTTCTCTTTTGTACGATTTCATCCTGATCTTTCCAGAATCCCACTGCTAGTCCCGCCAGATAAGCAACACCTGCTGCAGTAGTTTCAGTGTTGTCCGGTCTTTCAATATCAACATTGACGATATCCGAAGTGAATTGCATCAGTAAATTGTTATTGCAGGCACCGCCATCAACCTTGAGAATAGATAGTCTTTCGCCCAAATCTTCTGAGAATGCATCGAACATATCGCGCGTCTGGTATCCTAATGACTCTAGAACGGCTCTGATAATGTTGTTTTTGGTTGTCCCGCGTTCGATACCAACAATGGCAGCTCGGGCATAAGAGTTCCAGTAAGGTGCACATAACCCGGTAAATGCCGGAACAAAATATACGCCGCAATTGCTGGTTTTTTTCGTTTTTAAGGCAAAGTATTCCGAGTCCGGTGATTCATCAAGCATATCCATTTCATCACGTAACCATTGAATAGCTGAACCGGCTGAAAAAGCAACCGCTTCTAATAAATATTCAACCTTGCCATTAATTCCCCAACCAATCGTTGTTGTTAGCCCGTTGTTTGACAAGAATGGCTTATCCCCAATATTTACAGTCATAACACCGGCCGTACCATAAGTGAATTTTGCCATACCTTTTTTAAAACAACATTGACCAAATGTTGCTGCCTGTTGATCGCCAGCATCACCGGTTATCGGAATTTCCCGTTTGAATATCTTTGCTGTCACGCCAAAATGTCCGCTGCTTTCCTGAACTTTTGGCAACATGCTTGCTGGTACGTTAAAGACCTTTAACAACTCTTCGTCCCATTTCAAGTCATGAATGTTATACATCAGTGTCCGGGATGCATTACTGTAGTCAGTGGCATGGGTTTTTCCGCCGGTAAGTTTCCACATGATCCAGGTGTCAACGTTTCCAAAAAGAAGATCACCTTTTTCTGCTCTTTCTCTTGCGCCTTCGACGTTATCGAGTATCCATTTAACTTTTGTGGCAGAGAAATACGAATCAATCATTAATCCTGTTTTATTTCTAACTTTTGCTTCTATTCCCGGATCTTCTGCTTTTAGTTGATCACAGTATTCTGCGGTTCTTCGGTCCTGCCATACAATTGCATTGTATACAGGTTCGCCCGTATTCTTGTCCCAGACAATTGATGTTTCGCGTTGATTGGTGATTCCAATTGCCACGATCTCATCTTCTTTGATGTTCGATTTTGCCATTGCTTTTTCAATGACTTCACCCGTTACCGCCCACATTTCCATGGGGTCTTGTTCAACCCAACCTGAATCTGGATAAAATTGTGCAAATTCTTTTGCATACACACTGACGATGTCCCCATCATGATTAAAGAAAATTGCTCGAATACTGGTAGTCCCTTGGTCAATACTTAAAATATACTCCTTCATCCGTTTGTACCGCCTTTTCTTTTATTAAAAATGCATTGGTTCGCATTTTTTTTAATTTTAATTACTTGTTAAACGTTTTCTTTTGTATGTAAACTTAGTTCAACCTTTTGTATCGATAGTAATATATTAATACACTAAAATTTTCACCAATTCTCTGGCTGTCATACCTGAAATGAAGTCGTTTACTCTAGTGTAGCAGAGGACTTCCAATAATTGTGATTCTTTTAGTGTCTTTCCTTTTAAAAATTTTTCCAATTGGTGAATACTCTGCGCTCCTGAGAATTCACCGGTAATGAAAATCGAATCGATGACTCCCTGCTGTAAAACATTCATCGAAACGCTCAGATGACCGCCTTGAAAACTCCGGGTTTTTTGCACTTCATAGCGTGGCGACTTACCGTAATTCCAATCCCATGTCGAATATTTTTTTTCCTGTAGTTGCTTGATCGCTTCAAAATCTTTCTCAGTCAAACGAAACGGAAATGGATCATTCTTTTTTATAATGCTGGTCATCAAACAATTACGAAATTGCTCCATAGTGATTGGTTGAGGTAAATGATCAACGATATTGGTAATGTGGCTGCTCACTGACTTAACACCTTTAGCTTCAATTTTGTCCTCATTAACCATCAATGCTTGCCGTAAAAAATCTAAATCTGAATTAAATAGCAGTATTCCATGGTGCAATGCCCGGCCTTTTTTTACTGTCTGAGCCGTGCCAGAAAATTTACGTCCTGCAATGACCAGGTCGTTGCGATCATTACACTGCGCTTTGACCCCGAAATGATCAAGGGCACGAATGATCGGAAGGGCAAATTGCGAAAAGTCAACCATTTTACCATTTTTGCAGTTCTGAATAAACGAATAGTTTAAATTTCCCAAATCATGATAAACCGTACCACCGCCGGTATTACGCCGCGCCACCCTGGTATTTTTTTCCCTGATAAAATCGATATTGATTTCTCTGACAGGGTTCTGATTTCGGCCAATCACTATCGCGTTGTCATTTTGCCATAGCATGAAAAACGGCTCGCGCAATTCAACATTGGAAAAGATATGTTCTTCCAATGCCAGGTTAAAATATGGATCTGTCGATTCACTGTAATAAAAGAGCATAATCAGCCCACCCCATTCGTTTCAAACCTTTGTTACTGATGAATATTGCATGCCCTTTTGAGGCACTGCAATACTCACTTTCTACTAAATTGTCGTCATCCTTAATTAAATATGAATAGCCTGTCCCACCACCGCATGCGCTGCTTCCATCATTGCTTCTGATACCGATGGGTGAGGATGCACAACCTGGGCAATGTCTGCTGCGGTAAATTCAAGATCAATATAAGCGGTTGCGGCACTGATTAATTCCGTCACGTGGGCTCCGACAAGATGGGTTCCCAATATCTCACCGTATTTTTTGTCGGCAACAATCTTTACAAAACCCGTTGTTTCATTCATTGCTACTGATTTTCCATTTGCTGCCAACGGGAATGTCCCCACCTTGACATCGTAGCCCGCTTCTCTGGCCTGTTCTTCGGTTAATCCAACACTGGCTACTTCGGGATAGGTATAGGTACATCTTGGCATATTTGAATAATTAAATTGTTTGACTGGTTTTCCCAGAATTGCGTGAACAGCCGCCAATGCCTGAGCTGACGCAACATGAGCCAGAGCCAATTTTCCCGTCATATCGCCAATGGCATAGATAGTCGGGCAGGTTGTCTGTAAATGATCATCTACCTGAACTAATCCCCGCTCGGTCAGTTTCACGCCTGCTGCTTCCAGGCCGATATTCTCAACATTAGCCCGAACCCCAGCCGAAACAAGAATTTTATCACATGGGATTGACTCGGTTTTTCCTTTTTTCTCGATAACAAGGTTGAAACCATTTCCTTCAGCAGCTACAGAAATAACTTTACTGTCAACTTTTACTTTGATATCACGTTTTTTGAACGCTCGCTGAATTTCTTTTGAAACATCAGCATCTTCGTTTGGCAAAACCCGGGGCAACATTTCAACAACGGTTACCTCTGCGCCATAACTGGCCCAGATACTGGCAAATTCCATACCGATCGCCCCCGCTCCGACGACCACAAATCGCTCTTCCGGTTTGACTTCGGTCAATTCAAGGGCTTCTCGCGAGGTCATAATGTTAGGATTACTGTAATCAAATTGGGGGATTTTAAAGGCATGCGCTCCGGTCGCAAGAATGATATTTTTTGTTTCAAAAATCTCACCAGTCGGCATCACTTTCACCCTGTTTCCACTGATCAAACTTCCTTCACCTGGTATCACCGTCACGTTGTTTTTTTTCATCAAACTTTTAATGCCCATGGTCAGTTTGCCACTAACTTCCCGACTGCGTTTCTGAGCCACTGAATAATCAGCTTTTATTTCATTGGTATTCAGATTGATTCCATATTTATGAGCTTCTTTTACCGTCCGGAGGATTTCAGCGTTTTGAACCAGCGCTTTTGTCGGTATGCAGCCCCAGTTTAAACAAACCCCTCCCAGATCGGCTTTTTCAACGAGTGCGGTGTGAAGGCCATGCTGGGCAGCATAAATTGCTGCCACATACCCCCCCGGACCGCCGCCGATAACAATTAGATCAAATTTATTCATCATTTATCTCCTGTTATGAATCATGCATCAAGTTTAGCTCGCCCTGAACCGCTTACGGTTGTCTACATTAAGATTTTCATCGGGTCTTCTAACAGTTTTCCAATATAGGATACAAACTGTGCAGCATAATCCCCATCAACAATACGGTGATCAAAACTCAAAGTAATATTCATCATTGGACGGATGACGATTTCATCATCAATGACAACGGCTGACTTAATCGTTGCTGCTAACGCCAGAATCCCACATTCAGGCGGGTTGATCACTGCCCGAAAACTCGAAATTCCACGAGCACCGAGATTACTGATCGTAAACGTTCCCCCCGATAAGTCCCCTTGACTATTCGCTTGTTCTTTGGTACGGCTGACCAGGCCAGCAAATTCTTTTGCCAGTTCAACCACCCCTTTAGCGGCAACATTTTTAAGAACCGGCACCATCAAGCCTCGATCGGTGTTAACCGCAACGCCAATGTTGATGTCTTCCATTTCGTAAATTTCCGTGCCATCGGCGGCCAGCTGTGTGTTCATCAAGGGGTATTCCTGTAAAGCCCGAGAACAGGCTTTGGCCACCATCTCATTGAAACCGACCTTGATATCGGCGATTTCATTCACCCGTTTGCGCCACTCAATGGCTTTGCTCATATCAACTGCCACCGTAAGGGCTGCCCATGGTTTTGTTACCACACTTTCAGTCAGCCGATTACCAATCTTTCGGCGCATGCCGTCATAAGGAGTTATTTTTCTGATTCCAGTTGCCGGCGCAACCGTTGTTGCCACTACATCTGGCATGGTAATTGTTGGCGACTCTGAAATAACTTCTGGTTCATTTTCGTAAGCAAGAATATCAGACTTTGTGACACGGATCCCCGTATATTTAACTTTAGCCAGATTGATCCCCAAATCTTTGGCCATCTTTTTAGCCAATGGTGAAACCGGAACCCGGCCTGTTGAGGCTGTTTCTGTCACTTCAGCTGATTGAGTCGGTGTAACCGTCACCGTTTCTGTTGGTGCTGCCACAGCTCCGCCGCCACTAATTTCAGCGAGTAGACTATCAATATTTTCACCGGGAGCACCGACAATTGCCAGTGGTTTATGGCATTCGACGTTATCGCCCACTTGGGCAATAATTTTTAAAACGGTGCCCGTCTGATCGGCCGGAATGTCCTGAACGTCTTTATCTGTTTCTGCAGCCAGAGCCATTTCACCGAATTTAACTTCGTCACCCTCGTTTACATACCATTCCGTGACCGTACCGTCAGTCATGTTAACGCCGATCTTTGGCATATTCATTAATTTTGCCATAATAAACACTCCTTCACAATTTATTCAAATGTTTTCCGTACTGCTGCGATAATATCTTCTTTTTTAGGTGTGCACATCGCTTCCAGACCTTCATTGTATGCTACTGGAGAGTTCTTGCTGCCAAGACGCTGAGGTGGTGCATCCAATAAATCAAAGCCACGGTCAATGATTTCACCGACAATTTCGCCAGCAATCGATCCGCGAAGTGGTGCTTCGGTCACAACAACAACACGACTTGTCTTCTTGATCGATTCCATCACGGTATCATAATCCAATGGCAACAGCGACCGCAAATCAATGACTTCACAACTGATTCCATCTTTTTCTAATTCTTTGGCAGCTGCTTCTGCCACATAGGTCATATAGGAATAGGCCACAATCGTGCAATCGGTTCCCGTTTTGCGAATTGCTGCTTTTCCGATTGGAACCAGATATTCACCATCTGGAACTTCACCTTTTACTGAATAATTACGTTTATGTTCAAAGCAGATAACCGGTCCGTTATCACGAATGGCCGATTTAAGCATCCCCTTCATATCGTAGGGGGTAGACGGCGTTATGACCTTTAAGCCCGGTACATGGACAAACCAGTTTTCGTTGTTCTGTGAATGCTGAGCAGCGACGCCACCACCGACACCAAAAGGCGCCCGGATAACAATCGGCACGTTTGCCTGTCCACCGAACATATAACATGTTTTTGCCGCCGTGTTGACAATGTTATCCATTGGCAACGTGATCCAGTCAGCATATAATATTTCAACTAACGGACGCATCCCGGCAATCGCCGCGCCAACACCAAGACCCGTGAATGCGGCTTCTGAAATGGGGGTATCGATGACCCGTTTTTCGCCGTATTCATTCATTAGACCTTTTGTTATACCAAATGGATTTCCGCGCAGTCCTACATCGCAACCCATGATAAATACGTTTTCATCCAGGGCCATTTCTTCCCTTAATGCCTGGGTAATGGATTCTCTAAGTGTAATGATTGACATAATCTTTATCTCCTAATCTTCGTTTTAATAAGCTCACTAATTAATATAGTGTCTACTTGATAACTTCGCCATCTGTGTAAATGTAATCATAGAACGTATCAGGAGAGGGTTCATGGCATTGCGTATCTGCGTATTCGATGGACGCCTCGACCTTTTTCATTGCTTCTGCTTCAATCGCTTCCAATTCTTCCGGTGTGGCAAGCTTGTTTTCAACCATAAATTCGCCCATTCGTTTAATTGGTTCAATTTCCCAGTATTTATCACATACTGACATATCACGGTACCAGCTATCATCGGTTGCGTGATGTCCCAGCATTCGCATCGTTTTACATTCGATAAAGGTCGGCCCTTCGCCAGCGCGGGCACGCTCAATGGCAGCTTTTGCGGTTTCCCATATCTGATAAATATTATAACCATCACAGCGATAGCTGGGAATGCCAAAGCCTGTGCCCCGTTTGTAAAGATCGGGTTCACCGGTTATCCGGGCATAATCGGTGGCAATTGCCCATTGGTTGTTTTCGCAGACAAAAATCACCGGGAGTTTCCAGGCCGCGGCCATGTTCATCGACTCCGAAACGGAACCGGCATTGGCACCGCCATCGCCAAAGAACACAACGGTTACATCATCCGTTCCTTTGATCCAACTTTTTAAAGCGCTGCCAACTGCTGGTGCTACTGCCGCTCCAACAATACCACTGGCACCAAGCATCCCAATGCTCATATCGCTGATGTGCATTGAACCACCACGACCCTTGTTATAACCTTCTTCTTTGCCAAACAATTCAGCCATCATCTTATTGATATTGCCACCTTTAGCAATTAAATGACCGTGGCCACGATGGGTAGAACCAACATAGTCTTCTTTTTTCAATTGCGTAATAATAGCGGTTGCAATCGCTTCCTCAGTAATATAAGGATGATAGTATCCGTGAACCTTATTCGCCATCCAAAGTGGCTTCACTGCTTCCTCAAACTTACGCATGAGCCACATGATACTATACATTCTGATTTGCTCTTCGCGATCCAGTCCTTCTGGACTATACATTTCTGCATAAGCATCAAATTCTTTTTTGAGTTCTTCAATACATTTGGAATCTTTCATTATTGTTCTCCTCGTATTTTAATCATCGTTCACCAGTTTAATCATCAATAACTTGGCAGCCGACTTTATTTTATTAATTCTGTTAGTCCCTCAGACTAAAGAATTGGATGTGTTGCTTCACTACTTTTTTCAATCCTTCTTTGGTAAAGGCATCCAGTTTAAGTGGATCATTCTGGTCAGGATTCATTTTTGTGTAGGTTACCATCCCCTGACAATATGCAATTTTAATTGCCGTTGAAATATTAACCTTTGAAGCCCCTAACGCAATCAGTTTATGAAACATCTCATCGGTTAATCCGGTACCGCCATGAAGCACCAATGGGCAAGATGAAAATTGATTGATTTCTTCAAATAGATCATAATCGATATTGATTTCACCGGTGTAAACGCCGTGAGCCGTTCCCACGGCTGGTGCGAAAGCATCGATTCCGGTTTCTTTTAAATAAATATGGCAATCTTCCGGCCGTGCATGGGCAGAATTTCCGGCTATTACCACAATATCATCTTCAACGCCGACAATAGCACCCAATTCACCTTCAACTGTCACCTTTTTATTTTTTGCGTATGTTACAATTTCTTTGGTGTTTTTAATATTTTCTTCCAAAGTCAACTGCGAACCGTCATACATCACCGATGACCAACCACCATCAATGCAGGCTTTTGTAAATTCGACATCTGTCGAATGATCCAGATGGATCGCCACGTTCACCGTTGCATGATCAGCGATTGGTTTTAAAAAACTCATCATTTCTTTGATCCCAAAAGCTTTTACCGTTTTTACCGATGTTTGAATGATAATCGGTTGTCCAAGTTCCTCTGCCGCTTCAACAGCAGCCTTCGCAGTAAGGTAATTGACGATATTAAACGCCCCGACTGCATAATGATTCTTTCTTGCGTCGCCAAGAATTGCTTCCATATTCACATAACTCATGATCATCACCTCTTTTCAAATAAATTTTCACGACATCATAC
>NZ_JAUSPS010000008.1 GCF_030652775.1 Acetobacterium sp.
TGGAGTGATATCATAAAAGTGCAGTCCCAAATTGCAAGGAAATGAGGTAAAATAGAAAGAAAAAAGGACTGATAAATTATGAAAAAAGCATACAGCGCAGAAGAACGCTTTGAAGCGTTAAAACTGGCAAGTGAAATTGGAAACCAAGCTGCGGCCGATCGACTGGGAATTAAAGTCGATACATTGTACACTTGGATTAGCAAGGCCAAAAAAGGAAAGCCCGGGTTTTCTGAAGAACCTGGAAATATCCCAATAACCGATACAACGCGTTTAAAACAACTCGAAAAGGAACTGCGGGAAGCCAAAGAAGAAATTGAGATCCTGCAGGATGCACTTGGTTTTTTTGTAAAGCGCCGAAAGAAATAGCAAAGAACCAGCGGATGGCTTATATTTCAAGCCGCCGGAGCCGTTGGCCAGTCGCCGTCCTCTGTCGTGCGCTTGGTGTCAGCGAATCAGGTTATTACAAGCATCTGCGGTTTAAAAACAAACCGGATAAGCATGCAAATCTTTTGGCGCAAATCTATGAATTAATACAGGAAGATGCGGAAAATGCCAATTACGGGGTACGCCGCATCTATGATTATCTACGGCTATACCGGAAATATTGTGGGAGTTTAAGGACGATCTATCGCATCTGCAAAGAAAATAATCTGATGATTCATATGAAACGTAAACCCAATGGCATTACAAAAGCCGACGCCGCTGCCCAGAAGTCTGAAAACCTCATTAAACAGGATTTCACAGCAAAAGCGCCCAATCAAAAATGGTTAACGGACATCACTGAAATACCCTGTAAAGAAGGAAAGCTTTATCTGGCACCCATTTTGGATTGTTATGACGGCACCATTCGCGGTTTCAAGATGGATGACAACATGCGGGCTGATCTTTGTGTTGACGCATTCCAGAAGGCTTGCAGAGATGATCATGCCAAAGGTATGATTCTTCATTCAGATCGGGGCACGCAATTCACCAGCAAATCGTTTCGGAATGCACTGAAAAAAGCAAATGCTGTTCAAAGCATGAGCGGTACCGGTCGCTGTTATGATAATGCCCGGATGGAGAGCTTTTTCGCAACACTGAAAAAGGAGAAACTCTATAAAATTGATACAAAAAACATGTTGATGGCTGAGGTAAAAACGATTGTCTACCGCTATATTCATTATTACAATCGACGACGAATTTACAGTACGAATGGCGGGTATCCACCTCTGACTTACCGCGAGCTCTTTTATGTAAATCAACAACAAGCTGCATAGTAGATTAAAGTACTTATCATTGTTTTCAGCCCATGGCGGTATTCATCATCGAAGGATATCTAAATAATTCCTTGCTGGTTTCGACTGAACTGTTATTGACAATTCCAGATGATGCTATTATCGTGGTCGACCACAATCATCTCTATAAGGAAGTCAATGAACAGGCTATTGTGCTGTTTCCGGAGTTTGCCAGAGCAAAGAAGGACACGGAGCTTGCGATCATATCGCCTGCTCTTGATCAGACCCTAAAAGCTGAGGATACCAGCTTGTTTTATCTTGAAAGCCGGGTTTACGAGCCTTATATCAAGACGATCCGGCGGAACAACCAGATCCGAGGTTATGTGATCTGGTATCTGGATGTAACCGAAGCGGAAAAACGCAAAGAACTGGTGCTTAATTATCAACAGGAACTGGAAAAGGAAGTGGCTTTGAAAACGGCCCGAATTGAAGAAATCCAGGAACAGATTATTATCAGCTTTGCCAATATTATCGAAATCCGCGACACCATCACCGGCGAACATGTGCGGAGAACAAGTCTCTATGCCGAGAAAATCGCTGCCGTGCTGCTCCAAAATGGCGACTATCCAGAGACTGTTAATGAGCGGTTTATCCGGTTGCTTTATGCGGCCGCACCACTTCACGATGTGGGAAAAATTATGGTTTCGGATAGCATCTTGAACAAGCCGGGAAAATTAACCGAAGCAGAATGGGTGCTGATGAAAAAGCATGCTGAGAACGGCCAGAACATTTTAAAAAATGCCCTGGAAAAGATCCAGGATGTGGATTATTATAACATGGTTTGTGAGGTCGCAATGTATCACCATGAACGATGGATTGGTGGCGGTTACCCGGAAGCTTTATCGGGTGAAACCATTCCGCTCAGCGCCCGGATAATGGCCATTGCTGATGTCTTTGATGCGCTGACATCGGAACGACCCTACAAAGAAATCTATGACAACGATACGGCGTTTGAAATTATTAAAAAGGAACGGGGCCTTCATTTCGATCCGATCCTGGTTGATGCCTTTTTGTCGATTCGGGAAGAAATCGAAGCCGTCGCAGTCCGAGTGGGAAAATAAAAAATGGCGCTTAAACAAAAGAAGGGAGATATCCAGATAGTCAGTGACTATCTGGATAATCTCCCTTTTATTTTGAATCACTTAGCTAAAGCAACATAGGATGATCGTAAAACTCACAGCACTTTGCTAAGCTCATTTACAGCAGTTTAACTAGAGTGCCGGTATTAAATCTTCTAAATTCTGGATCAAGTCGTCTTCTAATTCTTCAGTCTTCTCAAATTGAGAATTATACAGATTTGAATAAAAACCGTTTTGAGCAAGCAGAACATCATGATTGCCCTGCTCGACAATATCCCCTTCATTCATAACCAGAATGAGATCGGCATTTTTAATGGTCGATAATCGATGGGCAATGACAAAGCTGGTTCGCCCTTCCATCAGGTTGTCCATGGCTTTCTGGATCAGTACCTCGGTACGGGTATCCACCGAGCTGGTGGCTTCATCGAGAATCAGGATTTTAGGATCGGCCAAAATGGCGCGGGCTATGGTCAGCAGCTGTTTCTGTCCTTGAGACACATTGCTGGCTTCTTCATTTAAAAACATGTTGTAACCATCTGGCAGAGTATGAACAAAATAGTCCACCTGGGCGGCTACGGCGGCGGCTTCGACCTCGGCATCGGTGGCATCGAGACGGCCATATTTGATATTGTCGCGGATACTGGCATTGTAAAGCCAGGTGTCCTGGAGTACCATCCCAAAGAGGCTGCGCAGATCGCCCCGACTGAAATCCTTGATATTATGGCCATCGACCAGGATCGCCCCGGATTCCACGTCATAAAAACGCATCAACAGCTTGACGATGGTGGTTTTGCCGGCTCCGGTGGGGCCAACAATGGCAATTTTCTGCCCTTCTTTGATGTGGGCAGAAAAGTCTTTAATAACCGTTTTATCGGGGTTATAACCAAAGTTCACATGGTCAAAATCGACACTGCCAGAGACCGTTGCGAGATCAAAAGCAGTGGTGCTTTCGGAAACCTCTTCCTCTTCATCTAAAAAGGTGAAGACCCGTTCGGCAGCGGCCGTGGTTTGCTGCAGGATGTTAGAAATATTAGCAATCTGCATAATTGGCTGGGTAAACTGGCGGACATATTGGATAAAGGCCTGAATATCACCAACGCTCAGGCGACCATTAACCGCCAGATAACCGCCGAGAATACAAACCGCCACATAACCGAGATTACCGATAAAGGTCATCATCGGCATCATCAGTCCGGACAGGAATTGCGATTTCCAGGCTGAACTGTAAAGGGTGGTGTTATAGTGGTCGAAGGTTTCAAAAGACGATGCTTCGCCGTTAAAGGCCTTAACCACGTTATGGCCGCTATACATTTCTTCCACATGGCCGTTAATATGTCCCAGATAGGTTTGCTGTTCGCTGAAATATGGTTGGGACTTTTTGACAATATTCACCACAATGACAAATGAGATGGGGACAATCAATAGCGCGACTATGGTCATTTGCCAACTGATGGAAAACATCATAATCAGAATACCCACTAGGGTTGCTACTGAAGTGATGATCTGGGTAACACTTTGGTTCAGGGTCTGATTCACGGTTTCAATATCATTAGTAAGGAAAGAAAGAACCTCGCCATAGCTGGTTTTGTCAAAATATTTAAACGGCAGACGATTGATTTTGGCAAAAATATTTCGTCTGAGTTCATAGGTTACCTTCATCGAAACACCGGTCATAATAAAGCCCTGGATATAAGAAAACAGAGCGGCGATGACGTAGAGTCCAAGGAGCAGAAGTAGGATCTGACCGATATAGTTAAAATCGATGCCTTTGCCATTATCAGCAATTATATTCATAACCCCTTCATAAAGGGCAGTGGTGGCATTTCCCAATATTTTGGGGCCCACAATCATAAAGACAGTGGATGCAACAGCAAAGATCAGTACAAAAAAGAGGCTGATTTTGTAAGCGGATAGATAGCGGGCCAGTTTTTTGAGACTGCCCTTGAAATCTTTGGGCTTTTCGCCTGGCATCATTCCGGCGGGACCACCAGGACCTCGTCCCATTCCGCCCCCGCCCATGTTACCGCGTTTTGGCATTTTTATATTTTTTTGATCGCTCATATGTTTAGTTCCTCCTCTGATAATTGTGAGGATGCAATTTCCTGGTAGGTCGCACAGTTTTTTAATAATTCGCTGTGAGACCCTTTGCCGACGACCCGTCCGTGTTCCAGAACGATGATCTGTTCGGCATGCATGATCGTGTTAATCCGCTGGGCGACAATAAGCACCGTACTGTTGCCAGTGTATTCTTTTAAAGCCCGTCTCAAAGCGACATCCGTCTTGTAATCCAAAGCGGAAAAGCTGTCGTCAAAAATGTAGATATCCGGTTTTCGAACCAGCGCCCGGGCTATTGATAGACGCTGTTTCTGCCCGCCGGAAACATTACTACCACCTTGAGCGATTTCTCGTTCAAAGCCGTCCGAACTACTTTCGATAAAGCTGGTGGCTTGGGCGACCTTAGCGGCAATGGCGAGGTCTTCTGCATTGGCCTTCTGATCACCATATTTAAGATTGGAAGCCACGGTGCCGGAAAAAAGTACCCCTTTTTGGGGAATATAACCAATTTTCTCCCTTAGATCGTGTTGGGTGACCTCTCGGATATCAATGTCATCGATTTTAACGGAACCCGAGGTAACATCGAAAAACCGCGGAATCAGGTTAATCAGAGTTGATTTACCCGAACCGGTGGAACCGATGAAGGCGGTGGTCTCGCCGGGATTGGCGACGAAGTTGATATCATGAAGGACATCTTCCTCAGCGCCTTCGTATCGGAAGGAGACATGGTCGAAAGCCAGGGTGGTCTGAGCGTTCATCGGCAGTTCTTTGGGTGCTGCCGGATCGACAATGCTGGGTTTAACCGCCAGCACTTCCTGAATCCGATCGCCGGAAACAGCCGCTCGGGGAATCATGATAAACATCATCGACATCATCAGGAAGGAGAAAATAATCTGCATCGTGTATTGCATAAAGGCCATCATATCACCAACCTGCATAGCCGAAGCGGCGATTTGCTGAGCACCTACCCAAACAACTAGTAGGGTTACCCCATTCATGATAAACATCATGGTCGGCATCATAAAGACCATTACCCGATTAACAAAGAGATTGTTGGCCGTGGTATCTTTATTTACCGAATCAAAACGGCTCTCTTCAAATTTCTGGTTTCCAAAAGCGCGAACAACCATCAGACCGGTCAGGCTTTCCCGAGTGACCAGATTCAGTTTATCCACCAGTTTTTGGATCAGCTTAAACCGGGGCATCGCAATTGTAAAGACAACCCCGATAAGCAAGACAATAGCTAAAACAGCGACCACGATAACCCAACCCATCGAGGTGGTCCGTCTTAGCGCCATAATAATACCGCCGATCGCCAGAATGGGGGAATAACATAAAATACGGATTCCCATGATTATAATAGTCTGGATTTGAGTAATATCGTTAGTATTTCGGGTGATCAATGAAGCCGTCGAAAATTTATCAAACTCTGTATTGGAAAAGCATTGAACCTTTCTGAATACATCCCGACGGAGACTCTGTGAAACACCGGCTGCAGTTCGGGCTGAGAAAAAACCAACCGCAATGGCGGCGGTGATGCTAATTAAAGAAAGCAGCAGCATCAATGCCCCGATTTTTAAGATATAAAGATTTTGAATAGCACCGACGTTAACACCAAGTTCGGTATAGAATTGTTTGGTGAATTGAACAGCGGTTTGAATTTGCGTGGATTCCGGGGTTTGGGCGGCCTGTTTTCTAGCTTCATCAAAGGTGGATGAAGGCAATTGTGTGAGCATCGGCAGAGCCTCGTAAATCTTTGAAAAATCGAGATCGGTGATACTGTTGGTGGCACTGGAATCAGCGGTACTGGTATCCAGAGAACGCATGTAATTAATGAATGTCCAGGTTGCTTCTCCGAAAATAGGATCCAGGGTTGCGAAAGCATCAGTACTGGGGTCATCCAGGACATAGAGGCTTTGTGTCTCAAGAGACGGGAATTTTTCGACAGTCGCTTGATAAGCAGGGTTAGACGTATCATCTGGACCCATCAGTGCATAGTTATTGGTTATTGTTTGTTTATCTGTTTCAGTCATAAAGGTTGTCATCAGGGTATAACCGTCTTCACTGATGGCTTCTGGTGCTGCGTGTTCGATCCCGTTTTGCTGGATACCAACATTAACAATATCAGACATGTAATTGGGGAGGTTAAGTTCGGTGATGGCCTGGACAAAAAGCAGGCAAAACGTTATTAGGAGGATCCCGAGATAGGGTTTTAAATAGCGTGAAAGTTTGATCATATTGTTTTCCTTTCTTATGTTTCGTTGTGTTCTAAGTCTTATTTTTGATCAATCTGATCAAAGACTTGCGCTAGTTTGTCTAATAAAAGAACCAGGGCATGGGTGTCTTTTTCGCCCAAAATAGCGGCGGCTTCATCATAGAGTTGGAAGACCGATTGTGATACGTCGATTTCAAGCTGTCGGCCGACATCGGTCAGGTTAACATAAACCAAACGGCGATCTTTATTTGAGGCAATTCGTTTCACATAACCATGTTTTTCTAAAGTTGAGATAGTTTGTGAAACACCAGGCATGGAAATGGCGGTTTCCCGACTGAGTTGAGAAATTTTGACGCCGGGAGCCGCTGGGAGATTGTTTGTCTGGGCTTCTTTTTGATCTTCCTCGTACATCTTTTTAAGGGTTTTTAGCATAAAAAATTCATGGGGTTTGAGGTCTTTCATCAAACATGTATGGATGCGCCCCATACTCGATTTTTTGATGTGATGAAAAGCCTTGAACAGTTCGTGTCCATTTGTATTCAATTGAAGCTCCTTTCACAGATTAATATTTAAGTAGGATAATAGTTAACCCAATTAAGTATTATCAGTATAACCTAAAATAGAGAAGTTGCAAGAAAAAAATAAAAATGAAAAGGTTTAGCAAAAAAAATATGTTATAATAGGCCATTGATTTAAGAAAAATTAAGGAAACGGAGTAAGTAACGCAATGACAATAAAAATGATCGTAACGGATTTGGATGGTACTTTATTAAATAGTACTAACACAATTTCAGATAGAAATATTCAAGCGTTTAGAAAAGTAATTAACATGGGAATTATTCCGGTGGTGGCAACAGGACGAATTGACAGCGAAGCCCTCTTTTTTGCTCAGTCAATTGGGGCAATGGATTATCTCATCTCTGGTAGTGGGGGTGTGATCAAGGATTATAAAAACGAAAAGATTATTCACGAGGTTGATTTAGACCGGAAGAATATTAAGGAATTATTGCGAATTGTTGAACCGACGAATGAAATATTTTGGCAGGCATATACAAATAAAGGCTGTGTGTGTACAGAGCAGTCTTTATTCTGGATGGATCGGTCAGGCTGGGCTAAAGCCCATGTGGAGGAGTTTAAGGATAAGCAGATTGTGGTAACCGATGTACAAGCGTATGTCGACGATCAAGAATTGGGGATCAGTAAATTTGTTTTATCATCAACAAATTATGTTTTCTTAGATGAACTCATGAATAAAATTGGCATGATTGATGGCGTGGAAGTGATTCGACCGATGGACTATTGTGTGGAGTGTATTCCGACTGGTGTGGATAAGGGTTTTGGTTTAATCAAATTATGCGAGTATTTAAAGATTAAGCTGAAAGAGGTGATGGTTATTGGCGACAGCGACAACGACCGGGAAATGTTCGAGGTTTGCGGACCGCTCAAAATAGCCATGGGAAATGCAAAGGCATCGATTAAAGACCTTGCCACTCATATTGTTTCCAGCAATGATGAGGATGGCGTGGCTGAAGCCATTTATGAGTTTATCATCAATGAAAAACTAAGTAGGTAGGCATGAAGAAAGAGACACTAAAATATGCATTTATTCAATCATTGCCGGTTCTTTTCGGTTATGTTTTTATGGGAATTGCCTTTGGCATTCTGCTGGAAAAGGCTGGATACAATTTTATCTGGGCATTTTTCATCAGTCTGATTATTTATGCGGGATCTATGCAATTTGTTCTAATTGGATTACTGGGTGGTGGTATGGGTTTACTGTCACTGATTATCCTGACACTGTCAGTGCAAAGCCGTCACATTTTTTATGGCTTATCTTTTATCGAAAAATTCAAAGCCATGGGAAAATGGGGGTGGTATATGGTATTCTCATTAACCGACGAGACTTATTCGCTCCTTTGTGGGATGAAGATCCCCAAAGAGCTGAATGAAAAAGAGGTGTTTTTTACAGTGGCGGCCCTGGATCAAAGTTACTGGATTATTGGTTGTACCCTTGGCGCTATCATTGGCGGTTTTATCGGTTTTGATACGACCGGTATCGATTTTGCCATGACTGCCCTGTTTGTGGTTATTTTTATTGAACAGTGGTATAGTTATCAATCCCATCTACCAGCCCTGGTGGGGACGGTTTGCGGGGCGGCATCGCTTTTTATATTTGGAGCCAGCGCTTTTATCTTGCCGGCGCTGATTGCTTCGGTGTGTTTGCTGCTGGTCTTTAAAAATAGCATTCAACAAGGGGAGAATCCGGAGGTGTGTCAATGAGTTCAGCTATTTTAACGCCAATGCTGGTGATTCTGGTGGTCGCCGCTTGTACATTTTTGACGCGATTTTTACCATTTGCCCTTTTTGGCGGTGGGAAGGAAGTGCCCGCAATCGTAAAAACCCTGGGAGATCTGCTACCTGCTGCGGTTATTGCCATTCTGGTGGTTTATTGTTTAAAAGGGGTCAGTTTTATGGTGCCCCCGCACGGATTTCCAGAGTTTATTTCGGTGGGGATTGTAGCGTTACTTCATATCTGGAAGCGAAACAACCTGTTGAGCATTGGCGGGGGAACTCTGGCGTATATGGTGCTTATACAAATGGTGTTTATCTAGTCGATCATAAAATGGTAACACGGAGGGAAAGAGGTAGCAATGTTCAAAATTGGTGAGTTTTCAAAATTAACCCAAGTATCAATTCGGATGCTTCGTTACTATGATGAAAATGGCCTGTTGAAACCGGCACAGACGGATCCAAATACCGGCTATCGGTTTTATTCGGTGGAACAAATCCCGGTGCTTCATAAGATAATCTTTTTAAGGGATATTAGCTATACGGTATCAGAAATAAAGAGTGCTTTGGATCATTGGACTGGGGATTTCATTGCGGATCAATTAAGAAACAAACAAATTGAAGTCCGGCGGTCCTTAGAACAGGAACAGGAAAAGCTGAAAAGAATCGAAGTGGCATTGGATAGCATCAAAAAAGATAAAATTGACATCCGCTATGATTTTACCATTAAGCAGATCCCTTCATATCCGGTTATTTCGTTGCGGCGGGTGATACCAGATTATTTCTGTGAGGGACTGCTTTGGAAAGAATTGACAGAATTAATACAAAAGCAAAAGATTGACCTGCCAGTTAACGAGCAGTGTTTTGCGATTTACCATGATAATGAGTTCAAGGAACAAGATGTAGATGTGGAGGTCTGTGTCTTGGTGGAGAAAGTTGTTGAGTCAGGGAACCTCCGTTGTTTTAGAGAAACCGAAGCGGTAGCGATGATGGCTTCAACAATGGTGTGCGGACCCTTTGAAAATATATCCGGAGCTTTCCGTTCCCTGGCTTATTGGCTGACTGAACATTCAAGTTTCAAAATGAAAGGGAAAAACAGACAAATTTGCCACCGGGGTCCCTGGAATGAAGGGAACCCAGATGACTATCTCACAGAAATTCAGATTGAACTGGAAAAGTGTGAGTAATAAATTTAGCATTAATATAAATGGAATCGATGTTATTTCCGGTAACGATCAAAGGCTTTATCGATATCAAAATGGACCTCTTTTAAAAACAGAAACAGCCAAAGGACTGAGGCTGCTATAGCAAAATAGAAACTGATAAAATGCGAAAGAATTGCTCCAGACAATAAAACGATCGTCCACAAAGCAAATTGATTACGCATATCTTTGCTCATTTGCCGAGTGTCATACGTTTTTCGAAGTTCTTTGGGCAAAGTATTAAAACCACTAATAAGAATAGTAGCCTTTTCTTTTAATAGGGCAAAAATAAGAGCCAACAATATAAAAATGATTGCCAAGACAAGGCAAGCGATCGCCCATATGTCATTTGTATCCATAAGTTTACCTCCTATAGAAATGATAGAGTGTTTTAGTTAAATAAAAGCAGCTAAAAATAGCCTGGTTTTTATAGACGTGATGCTAATAATAGTATATGGCAGGTGCTTGATGGTGTCAATGGCAACGATTGAGCAACTAATTAAATAATTGAGGGGTTAATTAATATAGGGGATCAGAAAATAAGCGTTTAAGTTTAGCCGCAGTACTTTCTTCAAGCAGTTAATTATAATTTCTTATTGACTCTCACATGGTGGTAGGGTCTAGAATGAGGATATAAAAAAAATTGAGGATACAATCATGGAGGTAAGTACATGGAAAACTATTATTTAAAACCAATCGGAACAATTCACATTCAGGGAGAGGAAATGTTCATTGAACTGGAAGAAATGTATCGAAAAGGGCTGAAAGGATTAGACGGATTTTCCCATATCAATATCTTTTGGTGGTTCAGCGAATTTGACAATGAAGAAACCCGTAGTATTCTTTCATCTCCCCAGCCTTATAAACAGGCCCCGGAGGTAATGGGAGTATTCGCTACCCGATCTCCCCTTCGGCCAAACCCCATTGCATTAACTCCGGTTACGGTGTTGGACATTGATGATCAAAAGGGAATCATCCGGATTCCATACATTGATGCTAATGATGGCACCCCGGTACTGGATATCAAACCCTATACCCCCAGTCTGGATCGGGTTGAAAATCCTAAGGTACCGGTTTGGTGCGAGCACTGGCCCAAAAGTGTTGAAACGTCCGGCGATTTTAATTGGGAAAAGGAGTTTAATTTTTAATAATTAAGGTTAAAATAACTTTGCGATTAAAAATTTAATGTTTATTCCCTGTTCCACATACATTTTTTCGTGTTCGGTTTCAATGTTGTCCGGATAATCTGAGGCATTGAGATCGGGAATTAGGGTTGTTATGGTGAAACCGGTTTCCTCAAAGTATTTGATCGAGTCGCTAAACAGATCATCATTGTCGGTTTTAAAATAAATTTCCCCATTTGCAGATAAAAGTTTTTTATATTTGTTCAGATGTTTGGTATGAGTCAGTCGTTTTTTCTGGTAGCGTCGCCTGGGCCAGGGATTACAGAAATTAATATAAATCCGCTTGACGCCATCCTCTGGGGAGAGGATGGCATCAATGCGTTCAATATCCCAGGACATGATTTGGACATTATCAATGGGTTGTTTTTTTTCAGCATAAGCAGCTTCAATATTCCGTTTGGTTAAACCTAAAACGGCATCAATGAGATCAATGGCCAGAAAATTTATTTCTGGCTGCCGACTGCCTAATTCAGCAATAAAGGTACCTTTTCCACAGCCCAATTCAATGTGCAGGGGCTGCTTTTTTTTAAATAATTGTTGCCATTGTCCCAGATGATCCGGGGGATAGGCCTGAAAAAATCCGCAGGCCTCCAGTTCTGGGCGAGCCCAGGGTTTTGGTCGTATATGCATGTGAATTGCTCCTTTTGTCGGGAAATAAATTTTGTGAAGGGTTATTAAATAAACGAAACCTGTTCTTCTGACGGCGCATAGACCTTCAGTTTTTCCTTAATTGGTTTGCTGTAGCTGTTGGACAGGCCAAAGGACTGGCGCAGGGGATTGAGCCTGCCGTAGAGCTCGTCCTTATATTCTTTGGGAGCGCCGCCTTTTTTGTATAGGTTCCAAAGGGTGTCATATTTTTCGGGATAGCTAGTTTTAATAAAGTCGAAAAACGCTGGTTTTGTGGCCCCGCGCAGATAAAGGGCGCCGGGCAGCACATAATGAATACCGGCATCCTTTCCCGCTTCAAATAAAGCGCTCAGGGTATCGGAATCATCGGTGAGAGTGGGAATAATCGGCATCAGATGGTGACCGGTAGAGGCATTGGTTTTTCTGAAGGTTTTGAGCATCTCAAAGCGGGCCTGGCCAGATACTGCGCCAGGTTCGATTTTTTTTCGCAGGGCTTCATCAAGGGTCGTCACCGTGGCCGCTACATTGATATAGGTAATCTGGGACAATTCGTCAATCAGGTCATAATCCCGGAGCACCAGATCCGATTTGGTCGAGATAATCGCCGGGGTCTTGTATTTGATCAGCAGCTTTAATATTTCCGGCATCAGCTGATACTGGGCTTCCGCCGGTTGATAGCTGTCCGTAACACCGCCAATATTGACAATTTCCCGTTTCCAGTTCGGTGAAGAAAGCTGTTTTTCCAGAACTTCAACAATATTGGTCTTGACCGAAATATTGCCCGCAAAATCAGCAAGCCCGGTAAAACCGTGGGTTCCCATGGCATAGCAGTAACGGCAGCCATGGCTGCAACCTTTATAAATATTCAAATCCCAGCCATAGGGAATTTTTCGCTTCAATTCATGCAGGGCTGTCGTACAGGTGATTGGATGATACTCTGGCATGGTAGCCTCCTTATGATTTCTTTATCCTTATTAAGTATATGTCATAAAAGTTTAGGGTGTCCACAAGAATTTGTGGTAAAATTATTTACTGTTTGGCATTAAATCTCTTGATAAAAAATACAGATGTTTAAAATAAAGGGTAATATATAAAAGAGACCACACAAGGGGGGCAACAGACGTGAGCAATCATAACGGAAGAAAAGTAGTCGCTGTCATTATTATATCAATGCTTATTATTCTGCTAATAGCAGCCGGGGCATATCTGGCATTGGAAGATCTGGTCGGGAGCATGGATATCCAATCGTTTTTCGATGACACCGAAGCCCAGCAGAATGAAGAAATCGCAGCAAGTCAGCAGCAGTCCTTTGATGGCTATGCCTTTCTTGAGGAAAATGAAAAGCAGGCCTATGCCAGGGTGGTTGGAATGCTAACGGATTTTGATACCGAAGTAAAGGTCAGTGGGGTCAACACTGAAGAAATCGAGCGGGTTCTTTCAGCCATTGATTACGACTATCCAGAAATATTCTGGGCCGGGGAATTTTCTTATTATTTTGACGAAGGCGATCAGAAAGTCAGCAAGGTAATGGTTGAGTACCCGTACGACGAAGCCGAGAAAGATCGCCGACAGGCCGAAATTGAGGCGGCCTTTCAGAAATACAGTGGCGGCATAAAAAATGGTATGAGCGACTATGAAAAAGTCAGATATGCCTACGAATATGTGATAAAGAACACCGTCTATCAGGAAGATCTCCAGGATGATCAGAATATTTATAGTGTTTTCGGAAAAAAAGGCTCGGTCTGTGCCGGGTATTCCAAAGCCATTCAATATCTGTTGAAACGCACCGGAATTGAGTGTTCTTATGTGGCGGGTGAGGCCATTGGCCAGGGCGCCCATGCCTGGAATATTGTCCGGGTTGACGGGGAGTATTATTATCTGGATGCCACCTGGGGGGAATTTAACATCGAAGATAACAACGAGCCGGAAAAGAGCATCTTCTATGACTATTTCTGTGTTACCACGGCGGAACTTCTTAAATCACATCAACCTGATCAGACCTTGATTGAATATCCGGAATTCACTGCCACGGAGGCCAATTATTTCGTCAAAGAAAACAAGCTCTATGATCTGAAAAAACAAAGCGAGGAGAATCGCTTTGTGGGAGATCTCGAAGCAGCCCTGAATTCGGGTGAAAAATATTTTCATTATGCGATTATCGATGCCAATACCATCAGCATCGCTGAAGATCTGATGGATGATATTTTGGGTTCTTACTACTGGTTCTCCAGCGAAGACAGTTTGTCGAATACGATCGAGCTTTATTAAACTGAAATAAAATTTAGCATTATTAAAAAGCCCCATTCTGATTTTTCAGAATGGGGCTCTTGTTTTATTCCATCGCAATCAGATGAACACCATGAACGCCGTCTAACGCTTCCAGCATCGCCATCAATTCATCGATAGTCAAAATCAGATCTTTTCCGTCCAGGGTCACAATCACAACGGCGGCCTGGTTAATGGGGATATCCTGATGAATGGTGATAATGCTGGTCTGGTGATCCCGGAGAATATTCAAAATATTAGAGAGAATTCCAGGCTGATCATCCAGTTTAAAAGAAAGGGTGAACTTACGGCCATAGTTTTCCGAAGGGGTAAAGATGTAATCCTTATATTTGTAATAGGTACTACGGCTGATGCCCACCTTTTTAACCGCATCACTCACCGATTTACATTGGGAGGACTCCATTAAGATTCGGGCTTCCACCACCTTGGAATAATAATCGGGCAGTATTTTTTTATTAACAATCAGATAATCTTTGATCATCGGCTTAACCTTCCAAAATCTGGACACCGGTATTATCGGGAGCCAGGGGAATAATCTGCCAGCCCGGTGCTTTTTCTGCTAAATAGGCAAGCATGTCTTGCTGAAAACTGTCGTTAGCCACTGAATTAATAGCCAGAATTGTGGGGCCGGCACCGCTGATGCAGGTGTTGAGGCAGCCTATTTCCCGGGCTTTTTTGGTAATGACATCGTAGTGGGCAATCAGTTTTTTACGATAGGGCTGGTGCAGGCGGTCCCTCATGCACAGCTTTAAAATATCCGCTGACCCATTGGTTAGTGCCAGATAGGTCATGGTAGCCCGGGGCAGATTATGGGTGGCATCGCCAAAGCTGATTTTTTTAGGCAAAACCTGTCGGGCATCGGATGTCGATAAGGGAAAGTCCGGCACCAGGGCGTAAAACTCATAACAGGGATGAACCTGGCTCTTGATGTGAATGTTCTTGCCGTGATCGTTCATCGACACCACCAGCCCCCCGAAGATCGCCGGGGCAACGTTGTCAGGATGGCCTTCCAGTTCCACAGCAATGTCAAACAGTTCCGCAGTTGACAAGGGTGATCCAATCAGGGCATTGGCGCCAAAAAGTCCACCGACGATGCAGGTGGCTGAACTGCCCAGACCCCGGCTGATGGGGATATCCACATCGGTGTGGATGTAAAGTCCCTTGGGGTGGTAGCCTACTTTTTTAAACACCTTCTGCATTGAACGGTAAACCAGATTGGTATCGCTTTGATACTTCCTTTCAACGCCCCGGATCGTCAGCTTGCCGTCATTTTTTTCTTCAAAGCTGAAGGTATTATAAATCGACAGCGCCAGGCCAAAGGCATCAAACCCCGGGCCGATGTTGGCACTGGTTCCCGGCACCCGAACCTTAATCATTTTGTTCCACCTGATCTTTTAAAAAAGCAAGAACGGCCTGGGACATTTCGGTTTTATCACATTGACCCTGATGCTGATTGGCTTTTTTGTCCAGATCTTTTAATGGCAAGGGAATAGTAGTGCCGGTTTTTTCCGCCAGAACTGTTAAAAGCTCATAATCGTTGCACTTACAGTCTCCGAAAATACTTTCATAAACCGAACGGCCAAACTTATAAGGGCTGGCGGTGGAGACAATCACGGTTTTGGTGGCATCGCCGGTTTCGCTTAGATAGTCTTCGTAAACCTTGTTGGCAACGGCCGTATGGGGATCCATCAGATAATGGCTTTCATCAAAAATGGCTTTAATTGCTTGAGCGGTTTCGGCTTCGTCGGCAGTACCGGCATAGAAAAGACTGGTTTTTTCCATCAGGGTTTTAGAGGCCTGATAAGCACCCTGATTTTTAAGCTGCGCCATCAGATCACTAACCGCATCGGGATCGGCGCCGGAGACATCGTAAAGCAGCCGCTCCAGATTGCTGGAAATCAGAATGTCCATCGAAGGGGAAGAAGTCTTATAAAAGTTCCGGTTGCGATCATAGTGGCCGGTCGTAAAAAAGTCGGTCAAAACTTTGTTGGCGTTGGATGCACAGATTAGCTTATTAATTGGTAATCCCAACAGTGAGGCGTAGTAACCGGCCAGGATGTTACCGAAATTTCCGGTCGGAACGACAAAATTTATTTTTTCGTCCGGTTGGATTTCGCCTCGCTTAAGCAGTTCATAGTAACTATAAAAATAATAAACAACCTGAGGCAGCAGTCGGCCGATATTAATGGAATTGGCCGAGGAAAAGATCACGTTGGCTTTAGCCAGTTCGGCCGCCAATTGAGGATCGTTGAGGATCACTTTAACGCCATTCTGGGTATCATCAAAATTGCCATCGATTCCCACCACACAGGTGTTCTTACCGGTCTGCGTCAGCATCTGTTTTTCCTGAACGGTGCTGACGCCATCCTTGGGATAAAAGACAATGATGCTGATGTCCGAAACATCGGCAAAACCTTCGAGTGCCGCCTTGCCGGTATCCCCGGAGGTGGCGGTTAAGATCATAATTTTCTGCTGGTTATTGACGTTTTTCATGGACTCTACCATCAGATATGGTAAAATAGTTAGAGCCATATCTTTAAAGGCACAGGTTGGCCCGTGAAAGAGTTCCAGAAAATATCGGTCTTTGACCTTTTCCAGAGAAACCGGTTCTTGTTCTTCAAATTTACCGGAGTAATAGGCGCCCTGGATCGAATCATCAATTTGTTTGGCACTGAAATCATCGAGAAAAGCTGAAAAGATCGCGTTGGCCATCTCGCCGTAGCTTTTCTCCATGAATTGTGTTGGGTCTAAATTAATATTTTCAATAAAGTTGGGGACAAAGAGTCCACCATCCGGAGCCAATCCTTGCAGGATGCCCTGGGATGCAGTAACGTTGATGTCTTTGGATCGCGTGCTGTTATAGCCTTTTTTCATGTAATTCCTCCAAAAAATTTGGTGTGCCGGGAAAAATCTTCAAAAAATCTTCTCGGGAGGGTATTGAATAACCCCTAGCTATATGATAGAATGTTTTCACTGAAAAAACAAGTGTTTTTAGAATAAATACATATACGAGGTGAATTTTATTGAATATCGCGCTTTTAGGCTTTGGAACAATTGGTTCTGGTGTCTATGAACTCATCAATTTAAATAAAGGTAAGTTTGCTGGTAATTTTACCGATGTAGAGTCCCGAAAGTCAAGTCCGGTCATAACCAAGGTACTGGAACGGGATGCGTCCAAGGATCTGGGCGATACCGTCGGAAAAATTGTGACTCACCCCAGTGAGATTCTGGAAGACGAAAGTATTGGCCTGGTGATTGCCCTGATGGGTGGCATGGACTTTGAATATGAAATGATCAAAGAATGCCTCCGGGCGGGAAAACATGTGGTTACCGCCAATAAGGCTGTCATCTCCGAATATTTTCAGGAATTGCTGACGCTGGCCGAAGAAAATGGCGTGGTGCTGCGTTACGAGGCTTCGGTCGGCGGCGGGATTCCGATTATCGGCAGTTTGAAAGAAGAAATGAAAATCAATCGGGTTACCGAAATTAAGGGGATTCTTAACGGAACCACCAACTTCATTTTGTCGAAAATGACCGAAGAAGGGGCAGATTTCGGCGATACTCTGGCGCTGGCTCAATCCATCGGTTTTGCTGAAGCCGATCCCACCGCAGACGTTGAAGGTTACGATGTATCCCGCAAGCTCTCGATTCTCTCATCGATGGCTTATGAAAGCATTATCCGCGATGAAGATGTTTATAAACGAGGAATCACCGATATTCGCGCCGCCGATATTGAGATGATCGGATCGATGGGTTACGTGGTCAAATATCTCGGACATTCCATTCTTCAAGAAAAAAATGTCTATACCACGGTGGAACCGGTGCTGTTTAAAGAAGCCTCGATTATGAGTAACGTCAACAGCGAGTTCAATATCATCTCCATCACTGGCGATATTATCGGCGAACTGCAGTTTTATGGAAAAGGCGCCGGAAAAGATGCCACCGCCAATGCTGTGGTTGGGGATGTCCTCTATATCCTCAATATTGTCGGCGAACAGAATTTGCCCAAGCCGCTGCGGCTCAACCGTCATCTTAATAAAATGGGCACCGAAATATTCAAAGGTAAATATTATTTAAGAGCAAATCTGGGTAATAAAGAAATGCTGGATCAGGTGCTGACGGCAGTGGAAACGGTGGCCGCCCGAAAAACCGTCATCGTTAATGACAATCAGGTTTATGTGGTGACAAACGCCATCGCCGCCAGTGATTTTAATATAATGGCAGAAAAATTGAAGGAAACGGTGCCTGAATTATTTTATGCCCGTATCTACGTATAAGGAAAGAGTGACTGAGGTAAATGCAAGATCTAATCGTACAGAAATATGGTGGCTCCAGTGTCGCCAATGTAGAAAGAATAAAGCGGGTTGCTGGTCGGATTATTGAGACCAAGGAAAAAGGGAAAAAAGTCGTGGTGGTGGTTTCAGCCATGGGCGATACCACCGATGATCTGATTGAACTGGCGCAAAAGATCAATGAACATCCACCCCATCGGGAAATGGATATGTTGCTGGCAACCGGCGAGCAGGTTTCGATATCGTTGCTGGCGATGGCGATTCAGTCGATGGGACACGATGTGGTGAGTTTAACGGGTGCCCAATGCGGAATTGTTACATCCAGTGTTCATAAACGAGCCCGGATTAATGATATTCATACCCATCGAATTGAAAAGGAACTGGCCGCCGGAAAGATTGTCATCGTCGCCGGTTTTCAGGGTATCAATGAAAATAAGGATATTACTACCCTTGGCCGCGGTGGCTCCGATACTTCAGCAGTGGCCGTGGCAGCCGCATTAAAGGCTGAACTGTGTGAAATCTATACCGACGTTGATGGGGTGTACACCGCTGATCCCCGAATTGTCGAAGCGGCTTCAAAAATCGATGAAATCTCCTACGAAGAGGTTTTGGAAATGGCCAGCACCGGAGCTAAGGTATTGCATCCCCGGTCAGTGGAAATGGCCGAAAAATTCAAGGTGCCACTGGTGGTACGATCAAGCTATAATTACAATGAAGGAACCATTATTAAGGAGGACGTTATTATGGAAAAAGTATTAGTTCGAGGGGTATCTCTTGATGAAAATATCGCAAAAATCTCAATCTTTGAAGTGCCGGATCAACCGGGGATTGCTTTTAGATTGTTCAGTGCTCTGGCAAAGTCCAACATTCATGTGGATATGATTGTCCAGAATGTCAACCGGACATCAGTTAATGATATTTCTTTCACCATTGATGTGGATGAACTGCAGGAAGCCGTATCCGTTGCTCAGAAATTTGCCTTTGAGGTCAATGCCCAAAAAGTCGAATACGATCAGGGTGTTGCCAAACTTTCCGTGATCGGTACCGGGATCGTGGCCAATGCCGAAATTGCCTCCAAGTTCTTTGAAGCGTTATTTGAACTAGGTATCAACATTCAGACCATCAGCACCTCGGAAATCAAGATTTCCTGTCTGATTGATAAGGAACGCGGTAAAGAAGCAATGGTTCATATTCATAAAAAATTTGATATGTAGTTTTGAAAAAGCTCTGAGACCGTTTGATAGAAACGGTTTCAGAGCTTTTAATTTACGACACGGGAAAGTTTGCCCCCTTTTTTGCCCCCTAAATAATTTTTATTATTTATTCCGCCTTGCATAATAATTCATTGTGTAAGGTATCCATTTTTCCAGCACTGATGGCACTGATGTCTTTTAAAACATGAGTATAAACGTTCATTGTCATCGCGATGTCAGAATGACCCAGCAGCGCCTGGACGGTTTTAGGCTGCTCTCCTAGCTCAAATAGCCGGGTTGCGTAGGTATGGCGTAAACTATGGATTTTGAAATGTTCGATTTTGTTTTCTTTAATTATGGTATCAAGCGAAGTTCTTACAGAACTGAAAGCCAGATAACCACCAAGCTTTGCAGAAAAGACCAGGTTAAGGTCAGCACATTTATTTTGCAATCTCATTTTCTTTTCCAGTTCTTTTACCCTCAGTTCTTTTAGTCGGGGTATTAAAAACTCAGGTACGGGAATAACACGTGTTCCAGCCTTTGTTTTTGGTGCGGTTATTTTATTGGTATATCTCTTTGTTGTCCGATCCTTTGTATAAGTCATTTGTTTAGAAACAGATATTTCTTTACTCTCAAAACTAAGATCATCCCAGGTTAATGCAAGAAGTTCCCCGATCCGTAGTCCAGTGTTTAATGCAGTCAAGAACAATACTTCATAAGTGGCGCCCTTGATAGCCTTAATAAACTTCTCCTGTTCATCCCGTGTTAATACCCTTGAGACCTCATCCTCATCTTTTTCCTTTGGAGCTGGCAGCTTAATTGCTCTGGTGAAGTCCATTAATATTTTCTGATTAGCAAAGGCATATCTCAAGCAAGGACAGACCATTTTATGAATTGATTTAACAACGTTGATTCCCTTGGTATCAATGATACTCTGGTAATAGTCCTGGAGATCTAGGGCGCTTAAATCTTTCAGTCGGATCTTTTCAACAGGGGATCCTTTAATGTGGTTGTCATAACATACATAGTAATTATGAACAGTCCCTTCTTTTTTGCCGTTAATGTGAACAGCATCAAGCCACTTCTTAAGATAGTCTCCAAAGAAAGCCTTATCCGAAGTCACGCCCCGGTCTAATTCGTACTCTTTGCTTTTTATCTTTGCTTTCAGCTCGGTTTCGGTCTTAGCGTACATATCAAGCGGTTTTCTTAGTTGCGTGTGTCGGAGCCGGTAAAAGAAATACACCCTGCCGTTTTTAATCTTCTTTTTAAATATTGGTCTTGACATAATATCTACATCCTTTCTGGTTTTATTAAATACTATTATTCACTGTCACCTGTCATCAAATATATAAAGAATACCTATTTAAAGCCATTTTTTCAGGTGACAGGAAGTATTTTTCCTGTCATTTTCCTGTCACCACCCTATAAAACAGAAAATCCCCCTAACTGGTTTAGTTAGTGGGTTTCTGGTATTTTTTGATTAAGTTATTAGGTGACAGTAGATTGATTTATTGTGGTGGATTTAATTGAAAACCTTTTGAGAGAGTCTCAAAGAGATCATCAATGTTTTCTGGTGCAACGTCCATGCCAATCGAATCATTAGAAAAAAACAGCTTAAGACTGTGTCTTAAATTTTCAACTGCTAAAGGCAGATAAGGACTATCTTTATTTTCTATTAGCTTCTTTAAATAGATTAGCGAATCCATTGCCTGGCAAAAAAACACTATGTCACGGTCTGTAAATAGTTTTTGGAAATTTTCTAGATCGCCGGAAACTATTCTTTCAAATATACGATTTTCATTTTGAAGATCATCTTTTACAAGTGAATTAACCTGTTTGTTTGCAATAACAAGTAAATCAATATAGTCAGATTTTTTTTCATCAATAATATTTTCTTTTATAAAATCTTCTTTTGTAGTACCAAGAGTTTTACACAAAGTATTTATTTCTGATTCTATATTTTTGTGCATCGCACTCCAGAGGTTAAGATCGAATTTTTTTGCATTGTATTGTTCAGGGAGAGTCCTTAAAATTTCAGGATCATTTTCGTTTTTTATCTTATCTTCAATTTCACTTAATGATTTTTTTAGTAAAGAGAGATCTTTAATTAAATTTCTTTCAGTAGCGATAATGTCTTTTAACCTCAATTCATTTTTTAACACTTCAGTTTCGCCAGTAAGCTCGCCCAATGTTACGCCTAATTTAGTTGCGATCACGGTAAGTTTGCTAACAGCAGGTTCTTTGATCTTATTATTTTCATAATCTTGAAGTGTTCTATAGGGGATGCCTGTGTTTTTAGCTAAGGCAGTTTGTGTAATGCCTTTGCTTTTTCGTATTTTTTTGATATTAGAACCAATATCCATATCTAAGCGCTCTCCTTTTGTTCAAATTGTACTTCTAATATATCATGCAATAAATAAACGGTCAAGACGTATGTTTTCATAAATAACACGTGATACCGTATAAAAAATATTGACACACGACAAAACGTGTGCTATTCTGTTTTTGAAAAGGAGGTGGCAAAATGAACAAACAGCAGAAGGAGTTTGGTTTAATGCTAAATATCCATGAAGCAATCAATTTTTCAGGATTACCAAAAGCTCAACTTTATCGGTTAGCCAGAGAAGAAGAAGATTTTCCAGTTTTGCGGCTGGGTGGTAGAGTGTTCTTTAACCGTGATGGGTTAACCCAATGGTTACAGGAGAACACAGGAAATAAGACAATTTCTGTTTAGCTTTTTATGGCCCTGGTATCAAAAGTTAAAAGAGGTGAGACTGTTGAGGCAAGAAAAGGGGTGAGTAGAATATCAATTGAAAAATTTGAGTTTATTAAGAAGTATAGTTTATTTCCGGTGGTACCAATAAATAATAATGCGGGTTTTCCGATGGTTAAGTGGAGCGATCCCAAGTGTTGGGTTAAAAGTTTTGATGAATTGGTAAAACTCACCGATGCAACAGGAGCAGCTTTGCTTACCGGCGAAAAGTCTGGTGTTATGGTAGTGGATTTAGACGTTAATCATGTTGATGGCGTGGATGGAGTAAAGACGTTTAATGAACTGTGGCCAGGAATGCCCGAAACGTTAATGACTGAAACCCCAAATGGCGGGATGCATATATATTTCAAATACCGTAAAGGGTTAAGAAATCGGGCCGATTATTTTCCAGGCATTGATGTACGGACGGATGGTGGTGTGATTGTTGCCCCTGGCAGCCAGAAAAAAAAGAAAGATGGAACCATTGGCAGTTACCAGGTTATGGTGGATCTTCCAATTACTGAAATGCCTGGTGAATTATTTGATATTTTTGTAGAGCGGGATAAGTTACAAAAAAAAGAAAAAACCCAATCATGGGACAATGACGGGTTTAGTGGAGAAGCTTATCCTTCAGGAAAACGAAATGATAGCTTGTTCCGTGATGGGATGATGGTCTTTGGTAAGACTGATATTAATGATCATACCATTATTAGCGCATTTTTGCAAACTTTAAATGATTCTAAGTGCCAACCGCCGTTGGATCGAAATGAAGTTGAAAGAATCGCAAAGAGCGTTTGCGAAAAAATCCAGACACTTAACTATTTTACATCAGACGGAAAGGTTATTCCATTTTCATTAGCCAGGTATGTAATGAAAGATAAGCATTGCTTTAGCCGTGGGAACTTAACTTTTTTCTACAACCATGAAAAGGGTTTTTATGAACACGTTGGCGCCCATGGCCTTCATAAAATTTATTTTGCCAGTTGCCAAAACGACACAGATCGCACCGTGAGAAAAGCAAAAGAGTTTGCCGAAATCATGTTAATGGTGGCAAGTGAAGAAAAAAGAAACTATGAAGAAAAAAAGTTCGCTAATTGCTTGAATGGCACGGTTAATTTAGAAACAGGGGCATTATTACCCTACAGTAATGAATACCGCCTTACAGGACAATTTCAGGCGAATTTTAGACAGGTTAATGATCTGGAGTTTAAGAGTTCAAGATTGAAGCGTTTTTTAAATGAAATACTTGACTTAGAGAGTCAATTGACCCTCCAGGAAGCCATGGGGTTATTGATTTCACCAAGAGCCCAGGAAGTGCAGCAGGCATTTATTTTCTTAGGTAATGGGAAAAACGGAAAGTCCGCTTTAATGGAAATTATGCAGGCGTTGATAGGATCAAGGGATAATATCTGTTCAATCGGCTTAAGTGATTTTTCCAAAGATTTTGATATCTCAGCAGCAGAAGGTAAGATTGCAAATATTGTAATGGATGATGATTTGTCCGGCGTAAAAGTTGGCGCGGCGTTTAAGTCAATGATATGTGGTGAAGCCGTCAGGGTTAACCGTAAAAACAAAGACATAAAAGTTATGAACTTTAATATGACCCATTATTTCAATTTAAACAGATTGCCATCGGCTTCGGATAAATCAGATGGATTCTACAGAAGATTTTGCATTATTCCGTTTAATAACACATTTGGGACAGAAGAAGAATTTCAAAATGGGATCACCACTCACGCAAGAGATCCTATTGTAACCAGAAAAATAATTGAAGAAGAGCTGGATTTGTTTTTCTGGTGGGCGCTTCAGGGGCTAAAAAGATTGAAAGTGAATAACTGGAAATTGACAATTTCGAAAGCAGCGCTTCAGGAAATGGAAACATTTAAAGCGGATAGTGACTCAGCTTATGCATTCTATAGCGAAAGAATAGAAGTATCGCCAGGAAATGATTTGCCTGTGGGCACTGTGATTTCAGCTTATGATTGCTTCTGTGGTCAAAATGGAATTAATAAGCCAATGTCAGGATCAGCGCTCGGGAAACAGCTCAAATCATTTGGAATCAAGCAAGTAAGAACAAAAACAACCAGGTACTACAAAGACATTCGAATAAAAAATGAAGGAGAAAATTAAATGGAAATTGTAACAAAGACGGCAGCGGCAAGCGATTTATTGGCAGTAATCGAAGGTGAATTAATGAATGCAACCGTGAAGATTGAAAAGGCGTTATGTATCAACCAGGATTTATCGGAAGGGTATTTTGATTTGACGGATTTCACAAAAGAAAATCTTTGGAAATTGCAATGCGGATACTTTGAACATGCAACAAAAGCTAGTATCGTGTTTGATTATATTTATGCTGTCAGTGGTTTATTGGAAAAAATCGAAAAACTTGTTATTGAAGCAAGAAAAGAACTAAAGGGAGCCGGGAGAAAAATAAACCTGGAAGAGGTGATTAGAAAAGCCGAGGAACAGGAATAATGAAAAATAAAACAATAACATTGATTAATGGCAAGACCTTAAACGACGTTGATTTAACCAGATGGGCCGGGGATCCGAATTTCTATAAGGTGCATGACAGGGCGTTAAAGAAAGATATTCTTATGAACATAAATCAGATTGTCAGCATTGAAGATTATGTAGAACAAAGTTTATCTGATTTGCCGTCGGTGCGAACTTACTAAAACAGCAGGCACCTTTAACCGGGCGCCTTATTCAAGAAAGGAGCGTGAACAAAATTAGCTTATTAGACTTTTTAAAGAAACCGAAACCGCCGGAAACCGAAACAAGAACAGAAATTATTACCGACATCGGGGGTTTTTCGCCCTGGAGTGGTGACGCATATTCAAATGATATTTACCGGGCAGCCATTGACGCAATATCCAGAAACGCCGCCAAGCTCAAAGGATCCCATGTGATTACATATGGAGACCATAACAAAGTAGATGGTGATTGCAAAATCAACCGGCTTTTACAGATCCAGCCCAACCCGTACATGGCCGCCTATGACCTGTGGTATAAAATGACCACCCACCTGTTTTTATACAATAACGCTTTTGCTTATTTGCAGAAATCAGACCGGGGGAAGTTATTAGGGATCTACCCCATGAGACCACAGCACATTGATTTTCTATCAGACAGTACCGGGGCGATCTATTGCAAAATGCTTTTTAGCAACGGGAAAGATTATCTTTTTCCTTATGCGGATATCATCCACTTAAGACGACATTTTAATGATAATGACTTACTGGGAGATCCCAACGGGGCAATCATGCCGGCGCTAGAATTGGCACACACTCAAAATGAAGGACTGGTAAACAGCATCCAATCAAGTGCAAATATCCGGGGGATCCTACAATTTACGGGACAATTGGCCGGGCCAAAACTGAAAGAGAAAAAAGAAGAATTTATCAATGATTACATGGGGATCAGTAATAATGGCGGTATTGCCATGTTAGACACCACCATGGAATATACCCCGATAGACAGCAAGCCGGTTAATATTGATGATGCACAGATTAAAGCGATCAAAACAAAGATCTATGATTATCTGGGAGTATCGGAAACCATTATTAATTCTAGTTACAATGAAGATCAATTCTCAGCATTCTATGAATCCACGCTGGAGCCGATAGCGGTACAGTTAAGCCTGGAGTTTACCCGGAAGCTTTTTAATGACCGTGAGCAATCATTTGGAAATAGCATCATGTTTGAGAGTGGCCGATTACAATTCAGCAGCAACGCCACCAAGGTTAATCTCATTAAAGAGTTGATGCCGATGGGCTTATTATCAATCAACCAAGCCCTGGAAATTCTAAACCTTCCATCAGTCGAGGGCGGCGATCAGCGGTTACAGTCATTGAATTATGTTAATTCCGATAAAGCGGATCAATATCAGTTAAACGAAAAGGAGACAATCACAAAATGAAAGAAACAAGAATATCAGACATTAAAGCAGAAATAAGAGCCGCCGACCCGGCAGGGGAAGAACAAGGCCTTATTATAAAAGGTGTACCAGTGGTATTTGATACACCGACAATTATTAACGATCCGGCAGGATCCTACACCGAAATCATTAAAAGGGGTGCATTAGATGATTGTGACTTAACCGATACCCGTTTACTTTACAACCATGATAATAACCGCATACCTTTAGCCAGAACCCCAAAGACGTTGCAATTTAAAACAACCCCGGCAGGGCTTGAAATGATTGCAGAGTTACCGAACACTGAAGAAGCCCGAAGCGTTCACACGGCAGTAAAGAACGATCTTTTGACAGGTATGTCATTTGCTTTTACAGTGCCGCCTGGGGGCGACAAGTATGATAAAGCAACCAATACCAGGGAAATCTCGAAAATTTCAAAAATCTATGAGTGTTCGGTAGTTCCTTATCCGGCCTATCCTCAAACAAGCGTTGAAGCCAGGGCAGCTATTGAAGCACATGGAAATGATGAAATTAAAAAAGCGGTAATGATTGCAGCGAATAGAATACTTTTCAAGGGAGAATAAATGATGCCATTGGAGTTAATAAAAGAAATTGAAAAATTATGTAGTGAACATGGATTTGTAGTTAAGTATTTAGCGTATGATGAGCCAGGTCTTATAGATGGCAGAGCATCAAAAGAGCAAGTGAAAATCACGATAACAAAACGAAAAGGAGCAGTAAAATAACATGAAATTTAATACAGTAGCAGAAAGCTTTAATCATTACCGTAATGCCAGTTTGCAGGAAATCGAAACCAGAGCGGCCCAGATTAAAGGAACCATCGACACCGACCCAGAAGCGGACGTAATGAGCCTAAATATTGAAATTACCGGATTAAAACAAGCTAAGGAGAATATCGTGGACAAACAAAAAACAACCGAACCAGAAGACCGTGGACAATTTAACCCCATTACTGGAGGATCATTTGAAACCAGAGCATCCCAGGAAGCCCTGGAGGGTGATGTGTTTGCTAGTCCAGAATACCGAACAGCGTTCTTTAAAACGTTATTAGGCCAAAAGCTTACAACCTTTGAGACCGCAGCATTTACCCGGGCGCAGACCATTGTGGATGCAGAAAAAAGAGCGGATGCCTTTAACACCGTCACCAATGCGGTAGCCGTATTACCTACCCAAACACTGAATGAAGTGATTAGCAAAGCCCGAACCATGGGCGGTTTGCTTCCACAGTGTCGAAGCTTCAACATTCCCACAAAGATCAGTGTGCCAGTGGGAACGCCTACCAGTAAAGCGGCATGGCACGTAGAAGGAACAACCGTTGAGACCGAAAAAGAAAACATTGCATCAGTGGCCTTTAATGGTTATGAGATCCTCAAAGTGTTTTCAATCAGTGCCGCCGCTAAAAAAATGACCATCAGTGCTTTTGAGTCCTATATCACCGATGAATTAACCGCCTGTGTGATGGAAACCATCGCCGATTCAATTGTTAATGGTGCAGGGACAACCGAGGGAACAGGGATTGAAACAATCACCTGGGTAAAAGATGCCAATGCTATTGAGTATGTAAAAGCCGGGATCCCAACCTATACAAACTTTGTGTCTTTAATGGGCAAATTAAAACGGGGTTATAGTGCCGGTGCAAAATGGGCTTGCAATAACGCAACCTTATACACTCATATTTACAACATCGTAGATGATAACAAGCGGCCTATCTTTATTGCGGATCCTAAACAGGAAAGCATTGGTTACATTCTAGGCCGTGAAGTGGTTATTGATGATAATATCGCAGACGGTGACATTTACCTGGGGAACTGGTCTTACATGGGCTACAACATCCCCGAAGGGATTGTTATTGAAGTCTCCAGGGAATCCAGCTTTAAATCAGGCTTGATTGATTATCGAGCCATTGCAGTTGCGGACACTAAACCAATTGTAACCGAAGCGTTTGTTAAGCTGTACGAAGCAGCCGTATAAATAAATGATCACAGTTGAAGAAGCGAGAGAATATCTCAGGCTTGACGGCACCGACAACGACGGGATTATATCCCCGTTGTTGGATGCCATCCCAGGCTATATCGAATTGACAACGGGAATGACCGCAGCACAACAAGCGTCCGAGCCACTGGCAAAGACGGCGAGTAAATTTTTATTGCTGCTGTGGTACAACCCGGAGCAGGCAGACGTTGAGAAGATCCAGCGAGTGATTGACAATTTGCTCAAAGGCTTATCAGCATTGGCAACCGTTTCAAACTAAGGAGAAAAAGACATGGCTAAGGCATATGCGGAAAGTTTTTATAATAATCCACGATGGCGCAAAGTATCAAAAGCATTTATGAAAAGCAAAAACTATATTTGCGAAAGATGTGGTAAACCGGCCCGTATATGCCACCATGTCAAATACATTACACCTCAAAACATCCACGATCCAGAAATTACAATGAGTTGGGACAACTTAGAGTGCTTATGTCAGGAGTGTCACACCCGACATCATTTAGCCGGAAAGGAATGCAAAGAGGGATTATGCTTTAACAGTGAAGGGGAACTCATTAAATATGAATAGCGTAGATCCGATCAGAGACACCAATGACATAATCAATTTTATTGAATACCTTAAAGAGCGCAACGAAAGAGATTACATCCTTGCCTTAACCGGGTTTTATTCCGGGTATCGTATATCAGATGTATTGAGCTTAAAGGTTAAAGATTTCAGAGACCGAGACTTCTTTTATTTTAGAGAGAAGAAGACAAACAAGCAGACTAAGTTACAGATCAATCCCATCTTAAAAAAAGCCGCTAATGAATACATTGATTACAATGATCTGAACGATAATGAGTTTATGTTCAAAAGTCAGAAGGGTTACAATAAACCGATAACCAGGCAAAGAGCTTATATCATCTTGTCAACCGCAGCTAAGGATATTGGATTGCAAGGAAGTTTTGGGACGCATAGTTTAAGAAAGACAATGGGCTATCATTATTACCAGCAGACAAAAGATGTGGTCACATTAAAGATGATTTTTAACCATTCTTCGATTGATGTGACCCTGTTATATATCGGTGTAACCCAGGATATAATCAATGACAAGCTCAAAGGCTTCAAGCTTTATTAAGAATGTTACACAATGAAAAGTGGAAACATGAAAAAAGTAGACAAAGGCCTTTGAAACCGCATTAAATAGCGATTATTTAGATAGCTAAGACAACAAGACCTTTGTGGAAAATGGGTCGAAATGGTCAAAAATCGACAATAAAGCGACATAATGAAAAAACAGAACATTTTGTAGGTGTGTAGCTTTGAAAGTCAGCAATTTACAGGCGAAAAGGACAACGGGCAGAAGTTACACAATTACAGATAAGTAACTTTATTTTTTCAAAGGAAAATTAGGTAAGAAAGAACACAAAACGCTGAATACCCCCCCTTGTGAATAAATTGGTGATGTTTTTAAACATCGAGTAGGGTACCTTAGAATTCCCCTCCATTGAATTTTTGTATAAAGGCAGGGTTGAAGCAGCAAGACAAGACAAACTTAGGTGGTGAAGAAAATGGACATAGACAAAGATAGAGAGATTCAAAAAAACAAGCGGCAAATTAACAAGCTATTGAAGCAGGTGCCAGAGGATAAAAAGCAGATTGCCGAAAAACTGGTTAAAGAAATACTTTTCATGGGGGAGACCCTGGATGAGCTAAAAGACCAGGTAAAAGAATGCGGGCCGGTTGAATTATTCAAGCAGGGCGCCCAGGAATTCATGAGAGAATCACCGGCACTTAAAGCCTATAATACAACTGTTCAGCGGTACAGCTTATTATACAAGCAGTTAACGGATCTATTGCCCAAAGGCCCTATAGAGACCAAGGGTGATGCACTCCTTGATTTTATTAAAGATGAACGCTAAAGAAAACTACATTTTAAGTTATTGGGAACAGATCCAGACAGGGGCGGTGGTTGTGTCCCAAAGGGTTGAGAAGCAATACAAGAAGATTGTGGCCACGCTGGAGCGTCCCCGGCCCGGTTATCACTTTGATATTAACCGGGGAAATAAACCAATTGATTTTATTGAGCAGTTTTGCAGACACTCAAAGGGCGAATGGGCAGGGAAACCGGTTAAGCTGGAGTTATTCCAAAAGGCTTATATTATGTCCTTGTTCGGCTTCATAGACGATTTGACGGGGTACAGGCAGTACAGGGAATCTTTATTCATGGTGGCACGTAAAAACGGGAAAAGCACCATGGCCGCCGGGATTGGCCTATATATGATGATTGCAGACAATGAGCCAGGAGCCGAAATCTTTTCTTGTGCCAGTAAAAAGGATCAGGCAAAGATTATCTTTGATGAAACTCATAACATGGTGAAGCAGTCCCCGGATCTATCAAAGTTTATCCGGAAAAGAAAAACAGACCTTTACTTTGATCCCACACTATCACGATTTGAGCCATTGGGGAAAAACGCCAACAGCCTAGACGGTCTAAACACTCACCTTTGCATGATTGATGAATTGCACAGCATAAAAGACCGGAACGTTTACGAGGTTATGAAGCAGTCCATGAGTGCCAGGCGACAACCGTTAATGTTGATGGTTACAACCAGCGGAACCGTTAGAGAGAATATCTTTGATGATATCTATTCCTATGCCTGTGGAATTGTTGATGGTACTTTTGCTGATGAAACCTTTTTACCGATCCTTTACGAGCTGGACAACCGGGACGAATACAAAGACCCGACTATGTGGCCTAAAGCGAATCCCGGCCTTTTATCCATTAAAAAACTGGATGATCTGGAGAATAAAGTAAAACGGGCAGAAAACAACCCATCTGATTTAGCTGGGTTACTGTGTAAGGATTTCAATGTCAAGAGTAACTCCTATAACGCCTGGTTAACCTGGGATCAGTTAAATAATGAAAGTGCCTTTGATTTGGAGCGGTTCAGGGGATCCTATTTTATTGGCGGTGCCGATTTGGCAAAGTGCGGAGATTTAACAGCGGCCACGGCCTTGATGATGGATCCACAGACAGAACAGCGATTTGTGACACAGATGTTTTGGCTTCCAAGGGAAACTTTTAATGAACGGGTGCAGGCCGATAAAATCCCCTATGATAAGTGGGCGGAGCGTGGCCTATTGCGCTTGTGTGAAGGAAACTCAATTAATTACTCAGATGTGACCGCATGGTTTTTGGATTTGGTGCAGATCCACGGGATCAGCCCGTCATGGATTTATTATGATGCCTGGTCAGCCAGGTACTGGGTGGATGAAATGAAAGCCCAGGGATTTAACATGGTGGCCTGTAGGCAAGGCGCCCAAACATTAAGCCTACCGATGCAGCGATTAGGGGCGGATTTAGCGGCTAAAAAGATCAACTACCAGAATAACCCCATTTTAAAATGGTGCCTAAGTAATACCAGCGTAACGATTGATAGAAATGAAAACATCGTCCCGGCTAAAGCCCAAGGCCAGAAAATGAAGATAGACGGTACCGCCAGCTTGTTGGATGCCTATGTGGGCTTGTGTGATCATTATCAGGAATTTAGGGAAGCGGTTTAATATAAATCTCATCCCTCAACTTTAATGAATGAAACAAGCGTCATATCGCCATTTTAAGCCGTTTTAAAAAGAGTGGTGATGCCTTAATACATGCTAAAGAGTTTAAGAGCGTGGGACATTTCACATGAAAGGATTAATGATGAAAAAAAGAATAAAAGATAAAAAAATAGAGATTCTAGCACCAACACTTATAAGTAAACCAGGGGACACGCCGAAATATTCCTGGGCACAGATCCACACCGATAAACTGTGGGCATATGTTAGGCAGTTGTCAGCCAGTGAACATTATGCAGCGATGCAGGTGCAGGCTAAAGAAGAAATGCTATTTGTTGTCAATTGGAGAAGTGACATCAGCAATTCCAATGTTATCAAATACCGGGATAAGTTTTATAATATCAAACGGGTTGATACTTTTGAAGGATACAAACAGGATATACAGATTTATGCAGATGCAGGGACAAATAAAGACCCGAGTATATAGGAGCCAGTAATGGCTTCTTTTTTTGTTGGGTGACAGGAAAATGGAAAAAGTGAAAAATTTGCTGTCACCCTCAAAACGCCTTTATTATGCCATTGGTGACAGTTGGTGACAGGTGACAGAGGAAAGTGAGTTAGATAACAGTTTTGTTTTTACCCTCATATTGTTTTAAACGATGGAGTTGAAAACGGTGATAATCATCAATAAAATATGTATAGTATCCAATGATTTTTGCCCCCTTTTTTGCCCCTTAAAGTGGAGTGTAAATAAAACGCATAGAACACATATTGTGTTTTAAGTAACTAATAAATACAGTATGATGCGCATGAAATTATAAAAGTTGAATTTATTGATTCATAAAAAATTTGATATGTAATAAAACAACAAAAAGCCCTGAAACCGTCATAATGATGGTTTCAGGGCTTTTTGTTTGTTTTTGATAGATATTTTTTGGCAAATCAGATATACTGCAATTACTGGAACAAACGAATCAGCCCTGTCAATAGGAGGCGAAATGAAGGAAAATATGTTGGTTTTGGAAATGCTTCTCAAAAACAAGATGATTACCCGACAAAACATAGCTGAAAGGATCGAAGAAGCTAAGCGGTCAGGCGTTTCGGTTTTAGATTTATTGTTTAAGGATCGGGTTATCACCCAAGAGATGTTAGTGATGATTTTTCACAATGAACGGGGATTCGATATTTATGATTCTCGCCAGGATGTGATCGATCCCCAGGTTTTGCCTTTTTTTTCGAAAGAACAAGCGATTAAGCATCTGGTGTTTCCGTTGAAACAGGAGCATCATGATCAGCTGACGGTACTGATGGCAGACCCTACCAACGAAGAAACGCTGCGAAGTGTTAAGCGGATCGCCGATAAACGACTAAAAATATTAGTCGCCGAAAAGGACTGTATTCAGAGTCTGATTGGTAAATACTACCATCAAAAGTATGCGAATCAGAAAAGTGCTGGTGGTTTAATAAAACAGCGCGAAAGCAAAGAAACCCCTCAGGAGATGACCATAATTACCCTTGTAAACGATCTGATTGATGAAGGCGTTTTCCAGGGTGCCAGTGATATTCATGTGGAAGCTTTTCCCCGCAAGATCCAGGTGCGATTTCGGATTGATGGCGTCTTAAAAGCGGTTGGGCAACTAAGTAAAGAAACCTGGAAAGGCGTAGTTACCCGGCTGAAAATACTGGGCGGCTGTGATATTGCCGAACAGCGCCATCCCCAGGATGGTGCTTTCACGACGACCTATGAGGGCCGGCAAATTGATGTGCGCTTAGCTATCATTCCTACGATTCATGGGGAAAAGATAGTATTGCGTCTGCTGGATCAAAAGAAATTTCTGATGTCAGTTGATGAGCTGGGATTTTCCAACGACCAGAAACAGTTGTTGCAGGAAATATTGGAAGCCCCCCATGGTATGATTCTGGTCTGCGGCCCAACTGGAAGTGGAAAATCAACCACCCTGTACAGCTTGCTTAACGGTATGGATCCCCGAACGCAAAATATTATTACGATAGAAGATCCGGTGGAATTCCAAATGGAAGACATCAACCAGATTCAGGTAAACGAAAAAACCGGGCTTAATTTTGCGAATGGCCTGCGGGCGATTCTGAGACAGGATCCCAATGTGATTATGGTGGGGGAAATCAGGGATGAAGATACGGCTGAAACGGCGATTAGGGCAGCCATCACCGGGCATGTGGTGTTATCCACCATTCATACGAACAACGCCATTGCGTCGATCAACCGCCTGATGGATATGAAGATCCCGTTATACCTGTTATCGGCAGCCCTCAGAGGGGTGATTTCCCAAAAGCTGATCAAACGTTTGTGCCCGGACTGCCGAAAAAAAGCACCAGCAACCGAAGCAGAAAAAAGATTGCTGGGAATCGCAAACCAGGACATCGAGCTTTTCTACCCGGTGGGGTGTTCTTTTTGCCACGGTACCGGCTATCAAGGTCGAATTGCGGTACAGGAAGTATTGAAAATCACCAGAAGAATCCGGGAGGCCATCGGTAAAGGTGAGGACTATGATATGATTCGAAAAATAGCCAGTGAAGAAGGGTTTAAGTTGATTGAAGAGTCTTTTAAACGTCAGCTGCTGTTGGGAAACACATCGATTTCCCAGGGCTTGGAGCTGTTAGCCTTCGAAAATGATTGGCATCGTTAAGGTGGCGCGATGGATAAACAGTTTAGTTACAAAGCAAAAGATCATCGGGGCGAGACCGTAACCGGAACGGTTGCCGGCCAAACCCAGCGAGAAGTGGCTCAGGTTCTGCACACTCAAAATCTGATTGTGTTGGAAATTAATGAAAACAAAAAGTCGGCAGAATTCTTAAAAAAAGAGTACCATCTTCGCATCCGTTCGGTAACAGATGATGCCTTCAGCCGCTTTTGTCGACAGTTTCACATCATGCTAGCGGCTGGAATTCCGATTTTAAAATGTCTGGAGCTCATCAGTGATGAAACCGAAGATAACGGATTTGCCCAAGACATTTTTGGGGTCGGCCGCCGCATCCAATCTGGTGAGAGCCTCTCCCAGGCGATGACGGTTTATCCTAAATCATTTCCGTCCTTATTTGTTTTTATGGTGGAAGCCGCAGAAATAAGCGGAAATCTTAATGAGATCCTTTTAAAAATGGCTGAGCATTATGAAAGTGAAGTTAAAAATCGTCGTCAGCTCCAGCAGACCCTTTTCTATCCGATGATCTTGAGCGTTGTTTTTGTTCTAGTGTTGACCTTTTTAATCACCACAGTGCTCCCGAGTTTTGTCGATATGTTTGTGGTAATGAATGCGGAACTGCCTGGACCAACCCGTTTTTTGATAGCTATGAGTCAAGGTCTAAGGACGGGGTGGCCACTGCTGCTCTTGATCCTAGTCGGTCTCGCAGCAGGGTTTTCTTTTTTAATGGGAATCGAATCGGTAGCAAACTTGATGGATCGACTCAAAATAAAACTCCCGTTAATTGGAAGTCTCAATCACAAACGCTGTCTGGCCAGAATTGCCACAACCCTGGGAATGCTCCTGGGAAGCGGTGTGGATCTGTTGGCGGCATTAAACCGTTTGGAGGGCGTTGCTGATAATCGCTATATCAAAAAAGAGTTGAGCCTACTCCGGGAAAAGGTCGTCAATGGAAAAAGTTTGGGTCTGGGAATGGCAGAAAGCGATGCATTTCCCAGTCTTTTTTGCCAACTGGTCGCCATTGGCGAAGTCTCCGGATCGCTGCCGAAAGTGCTGGAAACCCTGAATCTCGTATACGCAGATGAGGTTCGCATGCGAATCCAATTGCTGAATACATCGCTGGAGCCGCTTATTCTACTAATTTTCGGAGGACTGGTGCTGTTCATTCTGGCGGCGATCATGCTGCCGGTTTTTGATATCTATTCCGCATATTCCAGTATGTAAAAAAGGACTTTCTCAAAGCAAGAGAAAGTCCTTTAATAAATTCATTAACTAAATATGATTGCGCCCGGATAAAATGGCGTGACATTCGTTGTAATAGAATTTTTTTGCATCGCTTACGGTTAGCTCATCAAAAAGGTGATAGAGGTTGATCGCCAGTGTTTGGGTCGTTTTGGTATCCAGATTGGTACGTTGGCAGGATTTCAGAAAGTATCCCATGCAGGCTTCCTTATTCCAGTCATCACCGCCTAGAAATAATCGCCGTAATTCTTCTTTAATTTCTTTTTCGGTCCATTGTGATTCATTTGAAGAGGCGGAATCCTTTGTTTCAATCATTTAACCAGCTCCTTTCACTTCAGATAAATGTTTGATCAACGTCATTATAGCACAGCTTCAAAAAAAACGTAGAGTGAATGAGGGTAAAAATTATTCTAAGTTTTTATTAAGCAATAAAGGCAGCAAATGGAAAAAAAATTAAAATAATGCATAAAAAAATTAAAAAAGTACTGGATTTTTAAAATGTAATCGGTTATAATAAACCCATGGTGTGAAAACGTTTTAATTTCCTTTCTTAATTTTCTTAAAAAAGAGGTGTGTACGCATCTCTTTTTTATTTTTTGCCAGCTATCCATCAATCCATAAAAGGCCGCAGTTTTGGCCTATTTTTTAGAGCCATTCTTAACTATCCATATTTTTCACTTGAAATATTTTCTGTTTAAGGTTATATTTAAGTTTGAGAAAACATAAGGAAAGTGGGGAAAAATATGAATGCAGTAAAAATTAAAGACGATATTTTTTGGGTAGGCGTGAATGATTATCAAACAACACTTTTTGAAGGAATGTGGCCAATTGATCAGGAAGGTGTTTCCTATAACGCCTATGTGATCAATGATGAAAAAGTGGCTATTATCGATACCGTAAAAACCATCAAAGCCGATGAATATATAGAAAAAATTAAGTCGATTATCGGAGCCAAAAAGGTTGACTACCTGATCATTAATCATATGGAACCGGATCATTCCAGCGGTATTACCGATCTGCTGGCCGAGTATCCGGATATGAAAATCGTGGGGAATAAAAAAACGTTTCCGATTATGAATAATTTTTATAAAATCACTGAAAACCTTCATGAGGTTTGTGATGGTGATACCCTTTGTCTGGGAAAACATACCCTTCAGTTTTTCATGACCCCGATGGTTCACTGGCCAGAATCCATGGTTACCTATGATATTAATGACAAGGTGCTCTTTTCCATGGATATCTTTGGCAGCTTTAAAGCACCGGTGGGGAGCATTTTTGATGACGAAAACGATCTGGCCGCTTTTGAAGAACCGACCCGTCGCTACTATGCTTGTATCGTCGGCAAGGTGGCCGGTCAGGCCTTAAAAGCGCTGAATAAACTTTGTGACGTCGAAATAGGAACGATTTGTCCGTCTCATGGTTTGATCTGGCGGGATAATCCTAAATATATTCTGGATATGTACGTAAAAATGAGCAAGAAGGAAACTGATCCGGGCGTTGTGATCGCCTATGGTTCGATGTATGGCTGTACCCAGAAGGCGGCTGAGATTTTGGCGATCGCCTTAAAGAATGAAGGTATCAAAGACGTGAAGCTTTATGATGTGGCCAAAACCGATATTTCCTTTATTATTTCTGATATCTGGAAATACAAAGGGCTGTTTTTGGGCGCACCATCCTATTACGGGCAGATTTTTCCCAAAATGGCCAACCTGCTTTATAAATTGGGCGAAATCAAAGTTGATAATCACAAGGTCGGATTCTTTGCCGATTACAGCTGGAGTGGCGGCGCCGATAAGAACTTTAATTACTTCATTAACGAAGCGAAGGTCGATACCATTGATGAGATCCTGATGATTAAGGGCACGCCAGATGAACAGGATGTCATTGCGTTAAATGAACTGGCCAAAAAAATGGTCAAAGAAATGGTTTAATTAACATTACAAGGATTTGGTAGAAAAAACGAGGAGGAAAACATAAATGAAAATCGTTGTGGGCATGTCGGGAGGGGTTGATTCATCGGTTGCAGCATTATTGTTAAAGGAACGTGGCTACGAGGTCATTGGGGTCTTCATGAAAAATTGGGAAGAGCAGGATGAATCGGGAGTATGTACAGCCACAGAAGACTATGATGATGTGCGGCGGGTGTGCGACACCATTGATATTCCCTACTATACAGTGAATTTTGCCAAAGAATATTACGACTCTGTTTTTTCTTATTTTCTGGAAGAGTATAAAAAAGGGAGAACTCCCAATCCGGATGTTCTCTGTAACCGAGAAATAAAATTCAAACGGTTTTTGGATTATGCGCTAAAGGTGGTTGGCGGTGACTATCTGGCCACCGGCCATTATTCTCAAATCGATTTTGTCAACGAACAGTACCGATTAAAACGGGCTTTTGATCACAACAAGGATCAAACCTATTTTCTCTGTCAATTGGGACAAAAAGAGCTGGCTGATGTGATGTTCCCGATTGGACATCTTTCCAAAGATGAGGTTCGCCACATTGCCGTCAAAAACAACCTGGCGACCGCCAAGAAAAAGGATTCGACGGGAATCTGTTTTATCGGCGAACGTAATTTTACCCAATTTCTGAGTCAGTACCTGCCGGCTCAGCCGGGTCAGATTGTCGATCTGGCCGGTAATGTGAAGGGAACCCATCAGGGTCTGATGTACTATACCCTGGGCCAACGAAAAGGCCTGGGGATTGGCGGCGAAGGAACCGGAGAACCATGGTTTGTGGTCAGCAAAGACCTCGACAAGAACGAATTGGTGGTGGTTCAGGGGGAAAGCCATACAGCCCTGTATTCAAAATCGCTGGAAGCTATCGAAATGAATTGGGTGGGCGGTTATCCACCGGCAAAAGAGTTTAAATGTACGGCGAAATTCCGCTATCGTCAAGCCGATCAGGATGTAATGGTGCGGGTGACCCCGGATCGGGTTTACGTTGCCTTTGATCAACCGCAAAAAGCGGTGACCCCAGGACAGGTCGTGGTTTTATATCAGGATAGTATCTGCCTTGGTGGCGGCACCATTGATTCCATCGAAATGATTTAATAAACTTAATTTTATCGATAAAAGAGCAAGCTTAATTTAGCTTGCTCTTTTATTTTTTTTTGAGTAAAAAGCGCAGTTTTATGGTAAACTATACACAGTGACATCAATAGAATGGGTGAAGCCTGTAAAAAAACTAGTAAGAATTCGTGAATATAGAGAAAAGTAAGCAGGACGATAGGGAAGGATTGTAAAAAATGAAAACGCCGTGTAATAAATGTGGAAAAACAATTGGTTTTTTTGACAGGAATTATAAAATAGATAACGAAAAATTAAACATAAAATATGATGGCCTTTGTGGAGACTGTAATAATGTTTTGAAAAAGGGCATTGAGAAATTAGATGATATGTATCAATGGATGATGAATAACCTTAAAAAAAATAAGGATGTTCAAAAAAATGGAATGGTTTCGGTTGAGGCGGATCTACTGATTCTGCTGGCAGTTGAGGCTCTTTTTTCGGTTGCACCGGACTATTACGATTTAAATTCCCCCCTCAATCAGACCTTTATTCGCGCCAAAGAAAGTCGTGGCGTCGATCGGCAACGGGATATTGTACGGATTGTCCACATTTTGTTGCTTTACGGGTTTGAAACGAATTTAAAAGAACAGGGACTCGACACCACCCGGAATTTTATCGCCTATATGATCCAAAACGAGCAGTTTCTGGAAGAAGTGGAGGTTAATTGTGGAGTTGAGGACGAACTCATCAAGGCCAATGTGTTTTTAAGTCGTCGCGGCCTGATCATCGATACCCTTAATAATCCCAAACTGATCTATATTTCGATCCCCAGCGATGTGCTGGTAGACTATCAGGTGGAATCCTCGGAAATCATCAATGAAGTGATTCTGAAAAATGTTTTTTATCCCTGGGATAAGAAAAAAAAGGTGGTTTTGACCCTTGTTTCAGAAAGTGCGCTGTTTTCTGTGGCTAATGCTATTGACCGATTTAACCAGAAGACCAGCAAGCTTCAGGACAAGCTAAAAAAAGATAGCCTGGAATATTTTAATGACCGGGTTGTCGAAGATCTGGAAAAAATAAAACCCGGCGAATTTATTGAGGCAATCCATTTGGATTGTTTGCTTTTGTGTATTGTCAAAAACTTAAAAAGCCAAAAAATGTTTTCGATGGAAGCCTTGTTTGATCCCAAAGGCACCGCCATTGAACTGCTCTGGGCTTATTATCGACAGAATCTGAGGAACATGGGCATTGACAATAACGAAAAGGTGGTTACTTATCTCCTTAAAAATTGTCTCTATACCGAAGGGTTTCATATCAAGCATGGCAATAAACCAAGTGATAAAGGTTGGGGTTTTTTTACCACCAAGGGTTATATTATTTATTTCAAACGAAGCCGGCAGGTGTTTTTTATCTATACGGAAACCTTCCCCAATCCGCTGTATCATCCCTGTAACCGGGTGACCTATGAGGACAAGCAATATTTGCAGCTGATTATGAGTAATGGCCGAAGTCTGGGAGAAGAACAGCGGGAACTGGACGAACTGATCTTTTACAGTGATGAACCAGAAACCATTGCTCAGATGGAGCGTTTTTTTGAACGGCATAATCTTTATTATCAGATGGAGACCTTTCTCAAGAAACAAAAAGAAGTTCAGCGAAAACGGGAAAAATACCTTCAGGTTCAACGGATTATCAATCATATTTTCAATGACTTCGGATTTTTGCCCTATTGTATCTATGATGAGTGGTATGTGATTCAAACCGAACTGAAAAAGGATGATATCCTGCTGAACAAACTCATCGATACCGATGCCGGCCTGAGAAAAAACTATACGCTGGGGCAGATAACCTATGCGCCGAAAATCATTGATGCCTTCAACCGGGGAGCAGAAGCCGTTCAGAGCTCATTGAATATCGTCGAAGATTCAGTGGCCAGGGCGATTTTATGGGTTGCCTTTAAAGAGGCTGTCACCGAGACCCTGTCGCAGGAATGGGTGCGGATTGCCGGTGAAATTCTGGATAAGGAAGATAATGCGTTGTCAGCCTTTTTCAAATACGTTAATCTCAAGAATATTGAACCGGATAAGGTTTACTTTATGGGACTATTCATCTACCATCTGATGGATCGGGAAATTCTGCAAGCGGATAATTTTCTGGAAAACTATGAGGGCGCCGTGCGGATTTTCCTGGAATGCCGTCGGGTCATTGAAGAACCCAAGTTTGAAGGAACCATTCTGCCCATGGACGAACTGTTAGAAGAAGTATTTCCGGCGAAAAAGAAAGAAGAGAGCAACCTATAAAGGAGAAAAACCATGCGCATTCTTTTAGTTGAGGATGAAAAGCCCCTGGCTGCAGCATTGGGGAAGATTTTCGAAAAAAACAAAATATTGGTTGACGTTGTCAATGATGGCATAGAAGGCAAGCTGCTCAGCGAGCATGATGTCTATGACGTGATTATTTTGGATATTATGCTTCCGGGAATGACTGGTTTAGAAATTCTGCGATCGATCCGGGAAGCGGGAAAGAACGTTCCGATTCTTTTGTTAACTGCCAAAGATGACACCAAAGATAAGGTCAACGGACTGAATATGGGCGCTGATGATTATCTGGTCAAACCGTTTGTCACCGAAGAGTTGATCGCCCGGGTAAGAGCGCTGGGGCGACGACCCTGGGAGGTTTATCAGGATAATGTGATCCACTTTTCAAATATTTCCCTGAATATCAATTCCGGGGAATTATATGTGGATGATGTCTTAAACAGACTCACCGCCAAGGAAGCCCAATTGTTGGAAATGTTTATCCGGAATCCCGGTATGACCATCTCAAAAGAGCAGATTCTGGATCGGATCTGGGGAATCGAGAGCATGGCGATGGAGAATAGTGTCGAAATTTATGTCCATTATTTGCGAAAAAAGCTGGACACATCAAAGGCCTATATTAAAACCATCCGTGGATTGGGTTATGTTTTAAAGGAGCAGGAGCATGTTAAGCCTTAACAAGCTTCGGATCAACCTCACCCTGATGAATACAGGAGTCCTGATTGGACTCCTATTATTTATTTCCATTTTTCTGTACGTGGTTTTGAGTATGGATGTGGAGACAAATGTGAATAATAATCTTAAAATATATTGTTCTCAGCTGGCCAACGAAATTGAATATCTGGAGCGGCAAGAAGCGGGACAAGAGGTTGCTGAAGAAGAAAAACAGGGGTATTTTGAATATACTCGCAGTCTCGTTCAGAATAATATCTCCTATGTGATTTTCGATCAACAGTTCAGCGTTCTGGATCAGTCCTACTCGCTGCCGCTTGAAGAAGCCAAGTTGGTGGAAATATCGAAACACTATTTTGCAGATAATAAAGAAAAATATCTGATCAGCAATTATAAGCAGGGCGACAAGGATTACAAAATTTGCACCTATGTGGTGGTCAATAAGAATGGTGAATTAAAAATAGTTCAGGCGATGAAAAATATGGCTTCGGAACGATCGCTGTTGGGAAATGCGCAGGAAATGGTGGGATTTACCATCTTGATCGGGGCTTCATTATCCTTTTTGGGCGGTTATTTTTTGTCCGGCCGGTCCCTGATTCCAATAAAAAAAAGCGTCGAGCGGCAGCAGGAATTTCTGGCTGATGCATCCCATGAGTTGCGGACACCGATTGCCGTGATCCAGACAAATCTGGAAGTGGTCAAGGCCAGCACCGATGAAAGTGTGGAAAGCCAGCTGACCTGGATCAACAATGCCTATGACGAGATCCAGTGGATGCAGCATATTGTCGAAGATTTGATGTTCTTGGCGCGGGCGGATTCCGGGGATATGATGGTACAGCGGGAACCCGTTGATGTAACCTATTTAATCAAGGTGGTCAGTGAAAAAATGGCACCCTTGGCCGGGAAAAAAGGGATTGCTTTTATCAATAAGCTGGAGGATGATCTGATCATCACTGGTGATGAAAAACAAATTACCCAGTTGCTGGTGATTCTTTTAGATAACGCCATTAAATATAGCAGTGAAAACACCATTATTCGAGTCATTGGGAAGAAGGCTCTTCAGGGGGTGTCGGTGGAAGTCATCGACCAGGGAATCGGGATTCCCAAAGATGAGATTAACAAGGTAACCCAACGGTTTTATCGGGTCGACAAGGCGCGTTCCCGAACCGAAGGCGGCACTGGCTTGGGGCTTTCGATAGCCAATTGGATTGTCGACGAGCACCATGCCGGCATGATCATCGAAAGTGAAGAAAAAAAGGGAACCAGGATTACATTAAATTTTGACAAAGGGGTAGAAAAAAAGTGAGCAGTTTAAAATTTTGTGGAGACGAGATTATCACCGGACCCGGCACCTTGAATGCCATCAAAAAGATTGCGGGACAACGGTTCTTTATTGTAACCGGAAAGACCGCCTTATTTAGAAATGGAACCATCAAACGGGCAGAGGCATTTTTAAAAGAAAGCAGTAAGGATTATGATATCCTTGGCGGCATTGGAGCAAACCCCAGCGTTTTAGATGTCGAAACGGGGCTGATCAGGATGAAAGCCTTCAATCCGGATGTGGTGATCGCCATCGGCGGCGGCTCCGTTCTGGATGCAGCCAAGGTCATGACCCTGATGTGTGAGTACGAGGGGTTAACCATTGAAGCAATCAAAACCGGCCAGGCGCCGGAAAAACGGGAGCGGATTAAATTGGTCGCAATTCCCTCAACCTCCGGGACGGCATCCGAGGTCACCCGGGCGGCCGTGATTACCTTCCCGGAAGAAAATATCAAAATTGGCCTGAAAACCAAAGCCTTTATTCCCGATATCGCTATTTTAGATGGGGAGCTGGTTTTGTCGATGCCGCCCAATGTCGTGGTGGAATCGGGAATGGATGCCCTGACCCATGGCTTAGAAGCTTACATTAATAAAAATGCCGACGACTTCACCAAAACCATCGCCAAAGGGGCGGTGGAAGGTCTGCTTACGCATTTGCGCCAGTCCTTTGAAAGCGGGGATATCGAAAGTCGCCAGCATGTCCACAATTTTTCTTGTCTGGCCGGGTTCGCCTTTCAAAATGCCGGACTGGGAATGGATCATGGCATTGCCCACGCCTTTGGGGGCCGTTTTGGCACCAGTCATGGACTCCTTAATGCCATTGCCCTGCCCTATGTGCTGGAATATAATCAGCAGGATCCCCAGGTGGCCGACGATCTGGAACAGCTATCCCGGTTAATCGGGAAAAACATTATCGCTGAAATTAAAGATCTGAATCAAACCTTTGGTATCCCCAGCTCCTTTCAGGCTGCGGGGATCCCGGCCGAACAATTCAAAGCCCACTACAATGAGTTGCTGAAAAATTCGCTGATGGGCTCCACTCAGAGAAATCCCGTAAAAATGGACGCATCTGAAATGGATAAGGTCTTAATAAGCATTTATTATGGCGAAAAGAAATTTTAATAAGGAAAACAAATTAGGGCATTGCAAAAATGAACCTAAAGTTCGCAGAACTTTGCAATTAACTATGGAATAAATATTTAGGAGAATACATGAGTTTATTAGACGGGTTAAACACTCGACAACGAGAAGCAGCAGAAACCATTGATGGGCCACTATTAATACTGGCAGGGGCCGGATCAGGAAAAACACGAACCATTATCCATCGCATTGCCCATATTATTGAAACGGGACAGGCATGGCCCTCGCAGATTCTGGCCATCACCTTTACCAATAAAGCCGCCGGAGAAATGCGGGAGCGAATTGCCAAAATGAATATTGCGGACAGTAAACGAATTTGGATGTCGACCTTTCACGCCATGTGCGCCCGGATCATGCGAACCCATGCACAATGGTTGGGTTATGACGACAATTTTGTCATTTATGATATGGATGATCAGAAACGTTTATATAAAAGTCTGATCAAAGAATTGGGCCTCAATGACAAATATTTTACCAACCAGTTTTTAAGCGGTGAAGTCTCCACTGCCAAAAATAATTTTGTCAGTCCAGAAGCCTATATTAAAGCAAACTCCGGTGATTTCAGAAAAGAACAGGTTGGACTTTATTATAAACGCTACCAGGAAAGCCTGAAAGCCAACAATGCCATGGATTTTGATGATCTGATCTACAATACCCTGGTATTGTTTAAGGGCTTTCCGGAAATTCTGGAACAATATCAAAATCGCTTTAAATACATTATGGTTGATGAATACCAGGATACCAATCATAGTCAATATGAACTGGTTAATATGCTGGCCGCTAAAAATAAAAATATTTGCGTTTGTGGGGATGACGACCAGAGTATTTACGGCTGGCGGGGAGCGGATATCAACAATATCCTGGACTTTGAGAAAGATTATACCAACGCCAAAGTGGTCAAACTGGAAGAAAATTATCGCTCAACCCAGACCATTCTGGACTGTGCCAACGGCGTCATCGCCAGAAATACCGGCCGTAAAGAAAAGGCGCTGTGGACTAATAACGACGGCGATGAAAAAATAATGATTGCTTCCTTTAACCAGGGTTATGATGAAGCTCGATTTATTGTTGACGAGATTAATGACAATATCACTAAGGGCAATGGCATCTTTGGTGATTTTGCGATTCTATATCGAACCAATGCCCAGTCCCGACTGTTTGAAGAAGCGCTGATGCGAGCCGGTTTACCCTTCCAGTTAATCGGCGGAACCGGGTTTTACTCTCGGGTTGAAATTAAAGACGTCATTGCTTATTTAAATGTGCTGAGCAATCCCAAAGACAACATGGGCTTTATGCGAATTGTGAATGTGCCCAAGCGGGGGATTGGTTCAGCAACGATTGAAAAAATTGCCGAGTACGCCAATTTTAAAAGCTTCAGTCTGATGCAGGCCTTCCATCACGTCGAAGAAATTCCGGAACTGAGTCCCAGTGTAAAAAATAAGGTTCGGGCATTCAGCGAACTAATGAAGAAATTGGAAGCAATCCGGGAGACGGCCAGCTTAAGTGAGCTGATCTCCGCTGTCATTGAAAAAACCGGCTACCTGGAAATGCTGGAAACCGGAAAAATGGATAAGGGTGAAAGCCGTCTGGAAAATCTCCAGGAACTGGTGTCTTCAGCCACTGACTTTGAAAAAAACAGTGATGACCAAAGCCTCAGCGCCTATTTGGAAACCGTGGCTTTATCATCAGAAACTGATAAGTACGATGGCGACCAGGGTAAGGTTCTGTTGATGACCCTTCATAACGCCAAAGGGTTGGAATTCCCGATTGTCTTTATCCCTGGGATGGAAGAAGGAATCTTCCCCCATGGCCGAGCCATGGATTCACCAGAAGATATCGAAGAGGAACGGCGTATCTGTTATGTCGGCATTACCCGGGCGATGAAACGCCTTTATATTTCCTGGGCCGCGGAACGAACTCTCTATGGACGACGTCAGCTCCAAACCCCGTCGCGATTTCTAAAAGAGATGCCGGATGAAGTTTGTGTGGAAAATAAACAGCGCTACGAGCGCAAGCCGGAAATTGACATTGAAACCAAAAAGAATAAGACTTTTTCGGAACGGGTGACCCAGTCGAAGGTGGCCATTCGCAGAAATAATGCCAATGCCGTTAACTTTCATAGTGGTTCATCAGAAAATGGATTTGTGTTGACCGATAAGGTCAAACATAAGAAATTTGGCATTGGTACCGTGGTTGAAGTAAAAAACAACATGATTTCGGTGGCGTTTCCGGGGGTCGGGATCAAAAAAATGGATCCGACTTTTGTGGAAAAGGCTTAGTTAAAATAATTTAAAACAGCGGTTAAGGATTGGAAATAAGTATGAACAAAACCCGAATTGAAGCCTTAAAGAAAGAAATTGAAGCCCACAACCGGGCCTACTATCTCGATGATGCCCCCCTGGTTTCAGACTACGACTATGATCAGCTGATGCAGGAACTGATTGCGCTGGAAACTGAAAACCCGGAGATGATCACCCCGGATTCGCCGACCCAACGAGTTGGCGGCAGCCCGTCAGAGGGCTTTGACAAGGTGGTCTACAGCCGTCCCAAGCTAAGTCTTAGCAATGCCTTTGATGCCGGCGATCTCCGGGATTTTGACCGCCGGGTGCGACAGACCTGTCCCGAGGCCACCTACGTGGTGGAATACAAATTTGACGGGTTAACGGTGGTGCTCAATTACGAAAATGGTTTGTTTGTCCAGGGTGCCACCCGGGGTGATGGGGAAGTGGGGGAGAATGTTACCACCAACCTTAAAACCATCCGAACCATCCCACTGGGTTTGCCGGAACCAGTAACCCTGGAAGTTCGGGGTGAAGTGTTTATGGGAAAAGCCGATTTTGAAAAACTGAACCAGCGTCGTCAGGCGGAAGAGGAAAGCCCTTTTGCCAACCCCAGAAATGCGGCGGCGGGTTCCTTACGGCAATTAGACCCCAGGTTAACGGCATCCCGACCATTGGACATTTTTGTCTTCAATCTGGAAGCAGCGGCAGGTTTTGAACCTAAAACCCACACGGAGACCCTGGGTTATTTAAAAAAGCTGGGGTTTAAAACCAGTGCGGTCAAATCCTTTAGCGATATCGAAGCAATCATTGATTACTGTAGCCTGATGGAAGTGGAAAGACGAAATCTGCCTTTTGATATCGATGGTCTGGTAATCAAGGTGGATGAATTATCCTGTCGCGAGTTGCTGGGTAATACCTCAAAAAGCCCCCGTTGGGCGATCGCCTATAAATTTGCCCCAGATCAGGCGATTACCACTGTTACTGCCATTACCGTCCAGGTCGGCCGAACCGGTGCTCTGACTCCAGTGGCCGAACTTGCACCGGTATCACTAGCGGGATCGGTGATCGCTCGGGCAACCCTCCATAATGAAGACAATATCCGCACTAAAGATATCCGCATCGGCGACCATGTGGTGATCCAGAAGGCTGGTGATGTGATTCCGGAAGTGGATCATGTGGTGTTTGAAAAGCGATCGGGAAACGAGGTTGTTTTTCAAATGCCAAAGCGCTGTCCGGTTTGTGATGAACCGACCTTTCGGATTGCCGGAGAAGCTGTGACCAAATGCCTGAACATGGCCTGCCCGGCGCAGGTGTTCCGCAAACTGGTGCATTTTACGTCCCGGGATGCGATGAACATCGAAGGACTGGGCCCGGGAGTGCTGCGGCTGTTGATGGACGATAAACTGGTAATCAACCCGGTGGATATCTATCATCTGGAGCAAAAAAGAGAACAACTGGTCACCCTGGAAAAGCTGGGCGAAAAATCAGTGGACAATCTTTTAGTTGGTATTGAAGCCTCTAAAACACGGGATCTGTCGCGGCTTATTTTTGGCTTGGGAATCCCGCTGGTGGGCGCCAGAGGGGCAAAAATTCTGGCGGAGCATTATCAAAATATGGACAATCTGATCCAGGCCCAAGTGGAGGAACTCAAAGCGATTTTTGAAATTGGCGAAAAAATGGCCACCGAAATTGTCGATTTTTTCCAGACCCCCACCAATATTGAAATCATCAGAGGGCTGGAAGTCGCAGGGTTGAATATGATTCAGGAAACCCGCTTGGAGTCGCAGACCCTGGCTGGTAAGACCTTTGTTCTCACCGGCACCCTGCCTACTCTCGACCGACGGGAAGCCAAAGCCCTGATCGAAGCCAATGGTGGCAAGGTAGCTGGCAGTGTCAGTAAAAAAACCGATTTTCTCTTATCTGGAGAAAAATCCGGCACCAAATATGAAAAAGCCCAGTCGCTGGGAATTGCAATAATTGATGAAGAAGCGTTTTTAGCCCTTGTCACGGGTGGTGGGTTTGATCTATAATGAAGGGTGATTTTTAGAATCAGACTGACAGCTTCAGCTGTTAACATAGAAGACAGCGCCGGTATTTATGCTTAATGAAATGATTAAAAGAATAATGTAGAAAGTCAACAGCAAAGAAAGGATAACGAATATGAGTTTAACACGAGAAGATGTCACCTACGTGGCCAATCTTGCCCGTTTGGAATTTTCCGAGGATGAAGTGACCGCCCTGGCCGATCAACTGGGGGCAGTGCTGGATTATGCAGAAACCCTCAGCGGATTGGATACATCTAAAATTAAAGCCACCGAACATGTGCTGGCGGTTCAGAATGTCTTTCGGGAGGATGAAATCAAGCCCTGTCTGACCAATGAAGAAGCTTTGGCCAATGCGCCGGAAAGCGAAGCCGGGTGCTTTAAGGTTCCCCGGGTTATGGAATAGGAGGCAATAATGGAATTAAGTCAAAAAACCATCCATCAAATAAATGATCTTCTGGATAAAAAAGAAGTGACCGTTACTGAGGTAACTCAAGCGGTGGTTAACCGCATTAACGCAGTCGAAAAAGCCACCGATGCCTATCTCAGTCTCCAGACCGAAACCGCTTTAGAAGCGGCTCAGGCATTGGATGCCGAGCTGTCCGGGCGAGCTAAAAAAACTCCGCTGGAAGGGATTCCCTACGGACTTAAAGACAACATGTGTACCAAGGGGATCTTGACCACCTGTGCATCAAAAATGCTGTATAACTTTAATCCCCCTTATAATGCCGAGGTTTATGATCGGCTTAGCGAAGATGGCGGCATCCTGCTGGGAAAAACCAATATGGACGAGTTTGCCATGGGTTCTTCGACCGAAAATTCAGCCTATAAAAAGACCCGCAATCCCTGGGATTTAAACAAGGTACCCGGCGGTTCCAGCGGCGGATCAGCTGTTGCGGTGGCAGCCGATACGGCCTTTTACACATTGGGATCAGACACCGGCGGATCAATCCGGCAGCCAGCCTCCTTTTGTGGGGTGGTGGGGATGAAACCAACCTATGGTCTGGTCTCCCGCTATGGTCTGGTGGCCTTTGCTTCGTCGCTGGATCAGATTGGCCCGTTCACCAAGGACGTTGAAGACTGCGCACTGGTGCTAAATGCCATTGTCGGCCATGATGCCAAGGATTCAACCTCCCTCAATCTAAAAAAAATCGATTATAGCCAAAACCTCAAACAAGGGGTTAAGGGGTTAAAAATTGGCGTGGCCAAAGAATTTTTCGGCGAAGGGCTCCAACCGGAAGTCCGCAAAAGTCTGGAAGATGCCATTGCCATTTATAAAACCCTGGGTGCTTCGATTGTCGACGTGTCCTTCCAGCATCTGGATTATGCCTTATCGGCTTATTATATGATTTCGTCTGCTGAAGCCAGCTCTAACCTGGCCCGTTACGATGGCATCCGCTATGGTTTCAGAGCGGAAGAATACAGCGATCTGGTTGATCTTTACAAGAAAACCAGAAGCCAGGGCTTTGGCGATGAGGTAAAGCGACGGATTATGCTGGGTACCTATGCCCTCAGTTCGGGTTATTATGACGCCTATTATAAAAAAGCAATGCAGGTACGAACCATCATCAAAGCTGACTTTGATCAGGTCTTTGGTGGTTGCGATGTGCTGTTGACCCCAACTGCGCCGACCACAGCTTTTGGGATCGGCGAAAAAACCAGCAACCCGCTGGAGATGTACCTTACCGATATTTATACCGTACCCGTTAACATTGCCGGGATTCCCGGCGTTTCAATTCCCTGTGGCCTGGACAACAACGGGATGCCGATCGGGATGCAGCTGCTGGGGCCGATCTTAAGTGAAGAGACCCTGTTAAAAACCGCCTGGGCGTTTGAGCATGAATCAGGCCTGACGAATTTAAAAGCACCATTGGGAACGGAGGTCTAAATCATGGAATATGAAATTGTCATTGGAATGGAAATCCATATTGAATTAGGGACAAAAACAAAGATATTCTGTTCGTGTCCAACCGAGTTTGGGCAGGATGAGAACACCCATACCTGCCCGGTGTGTCTGGGAATGCCGGGAGTTTTGCCGGTATTAAATGAAAAAGTGGTTGAATACGCGACCCGGGCTGGTTTGGCGCTTAATTGCGAAATTGCCCACTTTAGCAAAATGGACCGAAAAAACTATTTCTATCCGGATTTACCCAAAGCCTATCAAACCTCCCAGTTTGATTTGCCCATCTGTACCGGTGGAGTAGTCGGCATTGAAGTCGATAGGGTAAAAAAAGACATCGGTATTACCCGTATCCATATTGAGGAAGATGCTGGAAAGCTACTTCATGAATCCGCTGACGGGACCCTTCTGGATGTTAACCGCTGTGGCGTGCCGCTGATTGAGATCGTCACTGAGCCGGATCTGCGCAGTGCCGAGGAAGCCCGCGCCTTTGCTGAAAAGGTCAGAAATATTCTCGAATATACCGGCGTCTCTGACTGTAAGATGGAACAGGGATCGATGCGTTTTGACGTGAATCTGTCGATTCGTGAAAAAGGATGCGAAGTACTGGGAACCCGTACTGAAATGAAAAACCTGAACTCCTTCCGGGCACTGATCCGGGCGGTTCAATACGAAAGCAAACGACAGATCATTGAGATTAAAAAGGGTCACACGATTATTCAGGAAACCCGGAAATGGGATGACACCAAAGGGTCCTCATCTTCGCTGCGAAGCAAGGAAGAAGCCCACGATTACCGTTATTTCCCGGAACCGGATCTGGTTCCGATTGTGTTGGAACCGGCCTATATCGAGAAAATTAAGAGCGAGCTGCCGGAATTGCCGGAAGCTAAAAAAAAGCGCTACATTGATGAATATAAATTGCCGGAATACGATGCCGGGGTGTTGACCACCACGGGCGTCACGGCCCGCTTCTTTGAAGAAGCGGTGGCACTGTATAACGAACCCAAACAGATTTCGAACTGGATGATGGTTGAAATTCCGCCGCTATTAAAAGAAAATGAACTGAGTATGGAAAACATTTCCATTACTCCGGCGCAATTGGTGGCATTGCTGAAACTGGTCAAAAACAATGAAATCAGTGGCAACACCGGTAAAGAAGTTTTAAAAGAAATGTTTAGTACCGGCAAAAACCCGGGTGATATTGTCAAAGAAAAGGGTCTGGCGCAGATGAGCGATGCCGGGGAACTGGAAGCCATCATTGAAAAAATCGTTTCGGATAATCCCAAATCAGTTGAAGATATTGGCGCCGGCAATGACAAAGCCTATGGCTTTTTAACCGGTCAGGTAATGAAGGCCACCAAGGGAAAAGCCAATGCCCAGGTCGCCAACGAAATTATTCGGGCTGTCGTTGCCAAACATTTAGCATAAAAACAACAATAATTTGACTATCTAAGGGATTACCGCAAGACTTGCAGTAATCCCTTAAAAAATAATAGAATAATAAAGGAAAAACATGGAAAACAGTGAAGCAATAAAAGAAATGGAAACAGAAATAGTGATAGATACAAGCAAGCAACGGATTGATGGCCGGGAAGCCCACGAATTAAGACCAATAAAGGTCACCCGCCACTTTATTAAAAATGCCCAGGGATCAGTCCTTATCGAAGTGGGCGATACCAAGGTCATTTGCACCGCCATGGTGGAAGAAAAAGTACCGCCATTTTTAAAAGGTCAGAAAAAAGGCTGGGTCACGGCCGAGTATGAAATGATTCCGGGGTCCACCAACACCCGCAAAAGTCGTGATCGGAACCGCGGGAAAATTGATGGCCGAACCATGGAAATTCAGCGCTTGATCGGCAGAAGTCTGAGATCTGTCATCGATCAGACAATGCTGGGGGAACGGACCATTTGGATTGACTGTGATGTGATCCAGGCCGACGGCGGAACCCGGACAGCGGCGATTACCGGTTCATTTCTAGCCCTCCATGACGCCTTGTCAGATCTGATCGAAAAGGGAAAAATCAAAGCCATGCCGATTACCAATTTTGTCGCCGCCACTAGTGTCGGGATTTATCAGGACGAAGCCATCGTTGACCTGTGTTATGAAGAAGATTCAAACGCAGAGGTTGATATGAATATGGTCATGACCGAAACCGGCGAAATCATCGAAATTCAGGGAACTGGTGAAGAACGGCCCTTTAAAAAGGAAGAACTTCAAAAAATGTTGGAACTGGGAGAAGCAAGCATCAAAAAAATCATCGCCTTCCAAAAAGATACATTATAGGATTAACGGGTAAGTTATAATGAGAACAATACTTTTAGCCACCGCAAATCAGGATAAGGCCAAAGAACTGAAGGCGATGTTGGGCGAGGATTTTGAAGTCCAGACGATGAAGGATTTTGGCATTGATATTGAAATCATTGAAGACGGCCTAACCTATGAAGAAAATGCGCTGATCAAGGTGCGGGCGTTACAGCCCTATGTCATGGGAAAAGACTTAATCATTATGGGCGATGACTCCGGCTTGTCGGTGGATTGTCTCAATGGCGCTCCGGGAATCTATTCGGCCCGTTACGCCGGTGACAATGTCAGTTATACTGACAATAATAAAAAACTCTTGCAGGAAATGGCGGATGTGCCGGAAGCGAAGCGGGGTGCGGCTTTTATTACGGCCATTGCGATGATTTTACCCGATGGCCGGGAGCTATGCTGCGAAGGTCTGGTGCGGGGGAAAATTGCCTTTGATTATTGCGGCGCCGGCGGATTTGGTTATGACCCGTTGTTTATCCACGAGGCATCAGGTCGCTGTTACGGAGAGATGACCAAAGCAGAAAAAAACCGCCTCAGTCATCGGGCGGTCGCTGTTGAAAAGGCTCAGGAAATACTGAATCAGGCGCATTAACAAAACGGAAAAATAAGGATGATTTAGTCAAAAAGAAAGATAAGTAATGGGGGGGTAAAATGAAAATTGGTGTTATGAGTGATAGCCATGGCAATCTGAAAGCGGTGAAACAGGCCACTTCGGAAATGGGTCAGGTGGATGTAATTATTCATCTTGGAGATTATGTCGAAGATGCCCTCTATTTACGAACAATCACAAATATCCCCATCCACATCCTGAAGGGGAATTTGGATTCATTTGCTGATGATGGTAGCATGACGCTGGAGACTACCTTGGGCGGGTTTAAATTTTTTGCCTGTCATGGCCATAAGTACGGTGTCAAGAATGATTTGCACCGCATTTACTATGCTGGGTTGGAAAAAAACGCCCAGGTAATTCTCTATGGTCACACCCACCATGCTTATATTGAAGATAATGGCCAAATTTTAATGATGAACCCCGGCTCGGTGGGGGCGCCCAGAATGGGTGATCCCGAAAGCTATGGGTTGATTACCATCAAAAATGGCGAAATTGACGCAAAAATTATTCCGCTTTGGAATGAATGACAGAAATATCGAAAAAGGAGGCAAGCGATGCTGAGTATTAAAGAGGTATCAATGACCTATCAAAAAGGGAACAAAGAAGCGTTGAAAGACGTAAGTTTAAATATTGAGGAAGGCGAATTTACGGCTTTACTGGGACAAAATGGTGCGGGGAAGAGTACCCTGATTAATATATTGGCAGGTAATGTAAAAAAGACTAAGGGTGCGGTCACTATTGGTGGGTATGATCTTGACAAGAAAGAGCTGGAAACAAAAAAAATAATTGGTATTGTACCTCAGGATACCGGCTATGATTTTATTTTTACGGTTGATGAAGCGTTAAAAAAGCAATCCGGTTACTTTGGGATCAAGAATAATAAGGCGTATGTTGATGAACTTCTGGAAGCGCTGTATTTGACTGAAAAAAGAAATGCCAGACTGAGAGATCTTTCCGGGGGGATGCGACGACGATTTCTAATCGCTAAGGCGCTAGTTCATAAACCTAAAATACTTATTTTGGATGAACCCACAGCGGGAGTTGATATCGAAATGCGGCACACCTTGTATGACTTTTTAATTAAGTTGCATGAATCGGGAACGACCATCATTCTCACAACTCACTACATTGAAGAAGCCGAAAAACTATGTAAGCGGATTGTCATTATTGATGGGGGAAAGATCATTGCCGACGAGCCAAAAGAAGAACTAATGGACGCTTTTTCCAGAGAAGTGATTATTGAAGTTCACTTTGATGCGGCGCTGGATCTTAGTGATTTTGAGTTTTTGAAAGAGTATCATCCTCAAATTGAAGATAAAACAAGACTCCAATTGAAAGCTGCAAAAAAAGACTTAACTAAAGTCTTTAGACAACTATCGGAAAAGAATATGGAATTTACCAATCTTGTTGTGGAAAAACCAAAACTGGAAGATATTTATTTAAATATCATTAATCGTTAGGAGCAGCACATGAAGAAGAATATTATATTTTATAATCGAATAGGTTTTATAACCCTCTTTAACAGAGAAATTCATCGCTTTATGAAAGTACCTGTGCAGACGGTTCTGGCACCGCTTATTTCGAATATTTTGTACATGCTGATCTTTGGGGTAATGTTGCAAACAAGAGAAGTTGGTATTGATGGTATCAGTTATCTTAATTTTCTCGTGCCTGGCTTAGCCACGATGGGCGCAATTTTTGCGGCCTTCCAAAATCCGGCATTTTCAATTATATCTCAAAAATTTCAGAACACCATTCAGGATCTCAATAGCTATCCGATATCGATTACCGAGAAAATTTTTGCATTTGTTTGTGGTGGCATGTTCCGAGGTGTTTTGGTGGGGACTCTGACCTACGTGGCAACGATTTTCTTTGTTGGTTATGAAGTTGTACATCCGCTATTTTTTGTTTTATCACTGACGGCGACATCTTTCGTTTTTGCTTCCGTTGGTTTAATTGCAGGTCTTGTATTAGACAATTTCGAAAAAATGAATTTTATGCTAGCTATCATTATCACCCCACTTACCTATTTAGGTGGTGTGTTTTTCGAGGTTTCCAAACTGCCTGGATTTTTATCGAGTATTATCTACATTAACCCTATTTTTCCGCTGGTTAATGTTTGCCGTTATGCCTATATCGGTGTGTGCGAAGGCAATATTTATTTACATGTTCTGTTCACAATTGCTTTGGTCGTCAGTTCTTTTTTAGTTGCAGCCTACATATTTAAAAAAGGTATCGGGATTAAAACGGTTTAATCGCTGTCTTTTATTCGGGATAGATGTTATCTGAGAAGTTATCCAAAATAAAAAGCAAAAAAGAGTTGACAACTCTTTCTATTTCAAGTATACTAACACTTGTCTCTAAGAGAGGCAATGCGGGTGTAGCTCAGTGGTAGAGCCCTGGCCTTCCAAGCCAGTCGCGAGGGTCCGATTCCCTTCACCCGCTCCATTTTTGCGAAAAGAATTGAGCGCCTGTAGCTCAGTAGGATAGAGCAACGGCCTTCTAAGCCGTGTGCCAGAGGTTCGAATCCTCTCAGGCGCACCATTTTATTTTATCGTATTTATATCGTGGTGGGTATAGTTCAATCGGTTAGAGCGTCGGATTGTGATTCCGGAAGTTGTGGGTTCGAGTCCCATTATCCACCCCATTTCTATATCATTATTTTTTTTATAGGGGTATAGCCAAGTTGGTAAGGCACCAGATTTTGATTCTGGCATTTCGTAGGTTCGAGTCCTGCTACCCCTGCCACTTTTGCTAGGCAGAGAAAACAGAAAAACGAAACAATTCACATGACCCATTAGCTCAGTTGGTATAAGCAGAGAACC
>NZ_JAUSPS010000025.1 GCF_030652775.1 Acetobacterium sp.
TATAAAAGGTCTGCCGGTTGACGCCACAATGGTCACAAATCTCCTTCACCGTCACCCGGTCGATGGATTTACGGCTGACCAACTCTTTAAATGATGCAATGATTGCCTCTTTCGCATGATGTTTCATGGCTTACTCCTTCACTTTTCTGTGCTTAGTTTTATCACTGTCAGCAATTTTCATTGATCTTAACCATCTCTATTTTATTGTCTTTTTTAACATCTTATTTTGATACATTTTCTCATCAGCCTCTTTTACGACATCATTCGCACTTAATTTGCTATCCGTTGTTATTTCTAATATGCCATAACTAAAAGAATGCTTATAGGGTTTTAACCCCTTTTTGTCATACCCTTCTAATTTATCATTGATTCGTTTGATTACTTTTTCAACATCCGTTTCATGACACCCCGGAAAAACGATAAGAAACTCATCGCCCCCCATACGGCTCACCACATCAATCTCGCGAACGGATGATTTAATATTGGAGGTAATCAAATTAATTAAACAGTCTCCTTCTTCATGTCCGAAAGTATCATTTACTTTTTTTAGTCCATCCACATCAATAAAACATACTGACAAATGCATGCCTCTCTTTGACACGAGATCTAATTCCTTCTCCAATATAATAAAACCAGTTCGACGGTTTGAAACCCCTGTCATCGGGTCCGTATAGGCAAAATATTCGAGTTCCTCTTTTGCCAGTTTGCTTTGCGTAATATCCCTAAAAACAATCACCTCTCCCGCACTCGGGTCCCCTTCCACAATCGGTGTAATAATGTATTCCACCGGAAAGCACGTCCCATCTTTTCGCCAGAAGGTATCATTATCCCGACGATAAACCTTACCATCCTTTGCAGCCAAAAATAACAGACACTCCTCTTCCGGATAAGGCGAATGGTCCGGTTTAGAGTGATGCAAGATTTGATGGCTGTTCTTACCTAACAGCTTATCCGATTCCCAGCCTATCATTTTGGCAGCGGCAGGATTGATAAAAGTAATCCGCCCCTCCGCATCGACACCATAGATTCCATCCCCGACGGCATGAAGGATCAGATCGTTCTGTTTTAACGCTTTTTCCATTTCGGTGGTCCGTTCCCTGACTAATTTCTCCAGGTGACGCCGATAATTTCTGAGCTCATTGACAGTTCCCACCAGTCCTGCCGAACCCAGATAAATATTGATCAATTCCCTTGAAATGGGTTCCGTTGATTTATGTGCGATGATCATGATTTTATCCACTTGATCACCATTCATAATCGGGACAAACACAAACTGTAATGGTTCCTGAGATTTAAGCTCCTCCAGAGCGATAAATCCGCTATCGATGGTATCCATGATAATCTTTTTAATCGTACCATCACACGAATTTAAAAGCAGTTCAAACTCGGAAGACGTACTAGAATGAACGCTTATTTTATTGTTTTTGTCGCATTGAACAAAGGCAACCCATTCCGCATTAAAATACTCAACGATTAACTTGCCGGTATGTTCCCAAATATCCTGCATAGGTGTCAGCCGCAGAATATATTGAGTCGCTTTGATAAAACTTTCTATTTGGATTATATTTTCTGCTTGTACTTTCACCATTATATTTGCTCCCTCATTGGTTTTAAAAAAAGATTTTTTAAAAATACGTCATAGAAATCCGAATAATTTGATAAATTAATCAGCTCAGCCTTACTTTTTATAGTTTCCACCAAATCTTTGTCATTCCCATTTAATAATAGCATTTCACACCCGGCTAAAGCAGTATTTCCCGCCAGTATGACATTTTGAGTCGCAATTTCCGGTAGCAAACCGATCTTTCGGGCATTCTCAATATTTAAAGAAACGCCAAAAGCCCCGCAAACAATGATTTTTTTTATGTTTGCAATGTTCATTCCGGCATTATCCAATAAACAATCAATACCCGTTGCCACCGCAGCCTTGGCTCGTTGAAAAACATCAATATCATGATTATTAATGCTGATTTTATGCGTTTCATCCAAAATGAATGATCCTTCGGTTGTGACCTGTGATTGAAACCTGCCATTGCTGTTAAGTTTCTCCTGTTCGACAAGATATGCAATGGCATCGACCATCCCTGAGCCGCAAATGCCTCTGGGTTCCGCTGTCCCAATGACCTCGAAATGATAATCTGGCTGGTCCGCTGTCCAATCAATCTTAAAGATGGCTCCGGATTTTGCATGCATGCCACAGGAAATCCCACCCCCTTCAAAGGCTGGGCCTCCAGCAGCCGAAGTTACCCATAATTTTTTTGTATCCCACAGGGCAATTTCGGTATTCGTACCAAAGTCAATCAGCAAGGTCACGTCCAACTGATCGATAATTTGGGTGGCGAGAATACCGGCAATCAGATCTGAGCCAACAAATCCGGCAAGTGGCTGAACCACTTCAATCGTTGCTTCGGGTGAAATTTTCCATAGCTCACCCCAGTTTTGGCTGTCTTCCGGCTGACAATCAATCTCTTTTTCCCAACATTCTGGATTTAGCATTAATTCATAATTTTTTTCTGACAAAAGCGTCAGCATTGCTGTATTTCCCACAATGACCACCTGTTCAATCGCTTCAAGATCGATAAACTCCCTTATGGCAATGTCCAAAAGAGCCTCTTCAATTGATTTTTGAGTGGTTATCGCTATTTTTTTAGCATTCTCAACTGATTCACACGCAGCCGTCAGTCTTGTCATCACGTCAGCACCAAAACAATACTGACCATTCAAGCCCTGTCGATCTGTCACCCGTAGCATTTTTCCCAGCTCCCAAACGGCAAGGCTGATATTTGTTGTCCCTAGATCAATCGATACACCATAAGACTTTCGTTTGTTTTCTGTTTTTTTATTATTCAGAGGCTGGCTATTAACCGCTGTATCCAAAATATATTCGTTTTCAGGAATCCTTTTCCAGTTTGATTCACAAACATAATAGAGCAATGCTATCTGCACATTTTCAAGGGGTTTGGTCTGACAGGCAAGACGAATTCCGTGATTAATCTGGTCATCGGAGAGATGGAACTGTTCATTTAGCTGAGGTTTGTTAACCTCCCCTTCGATGATCTGAACTGTACACAACCCGCAGGCCCCGTTGCCCCGGCATCCGGAAATGGTTGCCATTATATTTGTTTTATCCAGTATTTCACGGATTGTTGCACCCATTTCAAAGAAAATTTGCTGTTCTTTTTCTTCTTGCACAAAAGATAATATTGGCACCAGCTCATCCTCTTTCCTTTGCTGCATTTACCATGGCAGCAATATTTTCAGGACATGACAGTGGTGAAATTTCACAGCCGGAAGAAAGGATAAAGCCACCCCTATTTTCAAATAGATCTAAAAGCTCAGCGGATTTTACAGCAATTTCTTCCGGTCCGTCTTCAATAAAGGAAATCGATTTTATATTCCCATCCAGGCACAGATCAGGGAGTAGCGCTACTGCTTGTTGAGGTGATACATAATAGTCAAAATTTGCTATATCAACCCCAATCTCGGGATAAAAAGGTAGAATGGAAGCTGTAGGACCGGCGATGTGAAGCCAGTTAGCAAGGGATCCGGCTTCATCAAAAATCCGACATAACTTCTGAAGCTGTGGTAACTCAATTTCTCTGAAAAATTGTGGTGGGACGACCGCAGGCGATGCCGCAGGGTCAAATATCATTGGTAAATGGGCACCGGCCTGGATTTGGGCAAGACCAAATTTAATGGCTATTTCGGTGCAAAAATCCAACAATTTAATAAACACGCCTGGTTCGTCAATGGCTAGATACAAAGCCGTTTCCATTCCCATCAATTGGCTGGCGATAGTCAGGGGACCCATCACACAGCCAACAACCAGATGCTCATCCCCAACTTCTCTTCGAAGTCTTTTCACCGCTTTCAGCATTTCGGGCATTCGACCTGCCACATTTGGGTCAGGCAAAACAAGATGATCAATCATGTCTTTATCCTGTATTGCGTATGTCTTCATTGTGGGATACATATCTTTTTTATATTCCAGAATTCCTCCTACTGCCTCCGCCTCCACACTGGTGTCCATCACTGAAAACACGGCATCATAGCCATATTTTTTTATCGCCTTGATCTGGCACTCGGCGAGGAGGTGCCCATCCCTGACATAAGCATCAACCGGAACTCCGGCCATCACTCCGGCAAGACCAAATATTTGGGGAAACACGGGAACCCGGTCCGGCTTTTCAAAGTTTAAGGTCGCATTGATTCGCTCGATACTATTCATTTAATTCACCGCCTGCAAGTTGTTCTAAATATTTGACGCTGTCAAAGGCTGTTTCCGCAAGAAAATCCACATTGAGATTTTCCTTTGATGACTGTTTAAGTGCCGCACCTCCAGCCATTATTTTAGGCCCATAAATGCCTCGTGCCTGCATCCGTTCTTTGACCTGTTTGACCATTGGGATGACCGGAAAAATTAAGCCACTTAATCCGACTGCGATTGGTTTTTCCGCTTCGATAACGTCTAAAAGTTTTTCAATTGGGCAGTTTTTTCCACAATCAACCACCTGGTACCCGCTGGCGATTAAAATCATCTTGAGAATATTCTTTCCAATATCATGGACATCCCCCTCTAAAACGGCTAAGACAACCGTTCCTTTTCTTGCCATCACCATTTCACCGGAAGGGAACAGAAATTTGATTACTTCCATTGCCGCTCTCCCCGTAAGCATGATTTCCAAAAGGTTGAACTGCTCCATCGTACATTTTTCGTCCAGCTGTGCCATTGCCACCTCAATCCCGTTAACTACTATTTCCTCGGCACTAATCCCGGAATCGCATAAATTCCTGGCCAGATCAAGGGACTGGGTGCAGTCTCCGACTACAATCGCTTCTACTAACAGCTTCATCGTTTCTTCTGTCATTTCCACTTACCTCCATTCTATGAAATTATTAATAAAAACCCCTGACCTTGGTCGATAATTGTAGCGTTAGCGTATTCCCATTTTAATTGGCAAAAGGCCTCTAATATGATCTTGGTCTTCTATTCTCTTTGGCAATCATGATTATATTCACATGATGTGCCATCGCAATGATTGCTGAAACAATGCTGGCATTATTGGAATTGTTGGTAATGTCTTTGATAAAGCGCTTATTGATAAGGTAATTCTTCTTGTTAAGATTGAACTTATGGTCGGATCGTACTCTTGAAAATTGATTTTCACCTGATCTTTTACCCGGTACATGGCTAAATCAGGACACTATAAAAGACTGTCATAGACAATTCCATGTCTGGGGTACATACTGACACCCGCACTGGCAGTCATGTTGATGAATGCATGAAAAACTTCGTCATATAATGCAACTCGGTTATTTTCGATTAGTCTTTTTTTGCATCTTATTGTAATACATCTTTTTATCGCGGAATTGTTGGCGTTGCGTTGGCTTTTATTACCTTTTTTGCATCTTATTGAGATACATTTTTTTATCTGCCGCATTTATCACAGCATTTATACTTAATTTGTTATCAACACTTAATTCCAGTATTCCGTAGCTAAAAGCATGTTGATATGGTTTTTCATTTACTTTATCATAGTCTTCTAATTTGCAATTAATTCGCTGGATTACTTTTTCAGCATCCGATTCAAAACAACCGGGAAAAATAATTAGAAATTCATCTCCACCTATTCGGCTAATTGTATCGATTTCTCGCACTGTTGATTTTATTTCTTCGATAATATGATTAATCAACACGTCCCCCTCTTCATGACCATAGGTATCATTTACTGTCTTAAGACCATCAATATCAAGAAAGCATATTGATAAAGGTGCATCTATCCTATGTTTAAACAACAGTTCCTGTTCTAAAATCATAAGACCGGTTCTCCGATTTGAAACACCTGTCATTGGATCAGTAAATGCATAGTATTCAAGCTTTTCCTGTTGTTTTTTTAATATTTGATCCATTTCTTTTCTTTCTGTTATATCATTGAATAAAATAACGGTTCCACTGTATTTTTCACTGACATCCAACATTTTTCTGAATTTTATCATAAATGTTTTTTGACCCTTTTTTGTTTCCATTGTTTTTTCTATTATAACTTCTTTTTCATTTAAATCCATAAATTTATCAAGTTCTCTATTTAACCAGTCGAACTGTAAGTGATTCAAAAGATGGCGTAGTGCAAAAAAGGTAAGTGCCTCAAAAGATGACGTATAGCAAGTCTGATTCAAACCTGCTATACTGATGACATCATTATTTGAGGCACTTTTTATAGTTATGATTGAGTCTGCACACCTCGGGCAATTCGTGAGACCACGGCAGGTATTTTTCAAGTACTTCCGGCTGGTGCAGATAGTCACTGTTGGGGATTTCTGTCAAAAGATAATTCAGATATTCGAAGACATCAAGTTCATTGGCCCGGGCGGATTCCACCAACGTGTAGAGAACCGCATTGGCGGTTGCACCTTTAGGCGAATCGGCAAAAAGCCAGGCGCGGCGTCCTGTCGCAAAAGGCCTGATGCTGGCCTCACAGAGATTATTGGAGATAGGAAGACGTCCGTCTTCCAGGAAGGTTTCCAGATATTTCTTCTGGTTTTTTGAATAATTCAGGGCTTTAGTCAACTTTTCATTTGTCGTTGGAATCGCCGCAGTTTCGTCAACCCACGACCAAAAGGCATCGAGGATGGGGCGTGACCGATCCTGACGCTTTTCTCTGATCTCCTCATAGGAAAGATCCTTTATTTCATTCTCAACTTTAAAAAGCAGGTCGATGTACGCCCGTCCTTCGGCACCCTTTGAACCTGGGATTTCTTTCCCATTGCTGGTCAAGGGAATGCTGTCGATATAGTAACGGCGACAGTGTGACCAACATAAATTGCGCCGGACATTCTCGACTTGTTCATAAGCGGAATACGCATCGGTCGTTAAATAGCCATGGAACCCGGAAAGCAGCTGCCTGGCGATCTCCCCTTTGCGATTTTGGGAGTAATGGAAGAAAACGGCTCGGATGTTCTCGCATGCCGCACTGCGGATCACCCACATATAGGAGTCGCTGTTGGCTTTCCGGCCTTCTTCCCGGTTACACTGAATCCGTGTCTCATCCATATGCAGCACCTCACAGGTGCGCAGTTCGGCATGAATGCGTTCATAAACCGGGGTCAGCCATTCTTCGCTGCAGCGGTTGGTCCAGTTGGCCATATTTGAACGGGATAGAATCAGCCCTAACCGGTACCAGTCTTTTTCCTGACGGGCAAAAGGCATCCCCATAGCAAACTTCTGATACATGACCTGGGCTACCAGGGAAGGTGTGGCAATGGAATGTGAGAGTACCGGCACCGGGACAGCGGCTTTCTGAAAATGATCCTTGGGATTCTCACTGCCTTCTTTGCCACACTGGGTACATTTGGCGATCTGCTGAACGATCTGTTTCACCTTCAGTTTTGGCGGTTCATAGGTCACTTCGGTTCGAACGATCCGTTTGCCGATAACCGTTAGATCCCCGCCACACTTAAAGCAGGACGCGTCCAGTGGAATGATATACTCTTCAATCTCCTTCGGAAGACCGGCCAACATTTCCTGACGAACTCCGGGTTGGCGGGCTTTCCGGGTATGGCTGGGGACGGTTATTTTATGCTGTTCGTTAAATAGTTCTTTGGCAAGTGCCTGGGTTGATTCAAACAGGGACAGCTGTCCATCCAGGTTTTTTGTTGTTTCGGTGGAGGAACCAAACAGTTTCTTTCTGGCCTGCAGAAGCGCCTGCACCATGTTTTCAATCCGGATATTCTGTTTGGCAATGATTTCATCTTTGGCGGCCAGTTCTTCTTTCTGTTTTTTCACCAGTGCCCGGAGTATTTGCAGTTCTTCTTGTCCCGTCATCCGTATCCATTCCTTTGCTTTTTATTGGTACTATTATACCATTTTCAGCGTCAGAATGCTACATTTATCGGTAATAAAAAAACCTTGAAAACGCCTTTTTAAAGCCATTTTGAAAATTTATTTGCGTTGTTTTGAAGCAGTTAAAAGCAGCTGTTCTCAAGCGTCATCATTACCGGTCGAAGGGCTTTTTTCTGCTCGATTTCAAGCCCCTGAAGTAACCACTGAACCTGCTGTCCGGTTATTTCTCTGACTTCCGAAGGGGTTCTTGGCCACTGAAATTTCATGCCATTCAGCAACTTCTTGCTGGCCAGAATGAAGCCGTTGCCATCATAACGTAAAACTTTAAGAGCGTTTCTTTTTCGGTTGCAGAAGATAAAGGCACATTTGACAGAGAATGGATCCAGCTTAAACTCTGTATTAACAACGACCGCCAGTCCATCCATCTGCTTTCTGAAGTCAGTGGCTCCACACGCAATATAAATATGGGTGGTGTCTTTGATAAACCAATCCATCATGGCTGCGAAAGCTGCCGGATAAACTGCGTTGCGAGAGCGATATCACTGTGATCGGAAAGAATCAGCTCAAAACCCCGCCATTTGATAATCAGCCCCGCCGCACTTGTTCGCTCATCAGAAGCCGCCGGCATTTCCAGTTTTGCAAACAGTGGCGCTGCAGCGTCTTTCTCCACTCGTTCCATTTTTTCCTTCCGGATGCGCTGCTTCCAATAATAGAAGGTATATTTGCTAAGCTGCTTTTGGGTACACCAGGCGTCGACGGTCATTCCGCTGTTTGCCTGTTCTTCAAAACGCTCTTCCCAAAGCTGTCTTTTTGATTCGTCCATTGTATCCTTAACCTCCTGTAAGTTCTTTTAGGTTAGTCTACAATAATTCGACCTATTTTGCACTACGCCATCTTTGTCGAGTAGGCAAGGGGAATTTCACCCCAAGCCTCTCACAGAACCGTACGTGACACTCTCGCGTCATACGGCTCTTGTTATCCAATCGTTGGTTTGATACCCTTCTCCCAATGATAAAAGAGTTTAG
>NZ_JAUSPS010000027.1 GCF_030652775.1 Acetobacterium sp.
AAAAGGTCACCGCCCGTAATCTACTCCGTTACAAGGGTCGGTTTTTTATGACGGTGATTGGGATTGCCGGGTGTACCGCTCTAATCCTGGCTGGGTTCGGGCTCCAGGATGCGATTTTCTCAATGATCCCCCGGCAGTTCGAGAACATTACTGTTTTTGATGGTTATATGGCCTTGAAAAATGAAGGAACCCTGGCTGAAAAGGCCGACTTCAAAAAAATCCTCGATAATGATACCCGGTTCAGCGAAAATATCCTGGCACATCAATCCAAAATGACCATTGAAAAAGCCGGAACAGCTAGTGGCAAAGCAGCCTATCTATTTGTACCGGAAGTAGCGGCGAAGATTGATCATTTTATTCACCTGCAAGATCGGAAATCAGGTGAAGCCATTAATCTGAAAGCAGCTGGTGCTGTTTTGTCAGAAAAAGTTGCCAACAGCCTGGGGTTGAAGGTCGGGGATACCATTCGGATCTATAATGATGATGAAAGCCATGAGGTGGTTTTGGGTGCCATTACCGAAAACTATCTGGAGAACTATCTCTATCTGTCCCCGACTGTTTATGAAGAAGCCTTTGGAAAACCTCTGACCGTAAATATGGCCTATGTCAATATTCCTGATACCTCAACGGATCTGGAAAATGCCATTGCCAATGAATGGCTGGCCAGGGAAGGTGTAGTAGCAGTGAACTTCACCGGCAATATCGTCAAGTCATCATCGGACAGTCTCAGCAGTTTGAGTATCGTGGTGGTCGTGATGCTGGTTTCCGCAGGAGCCCTGGCAGCGGTGGTGTTATACAACCTGACTAATATTAATATTTCTGAGCGGGTTCGCGAAATTGCTACCATCCGGGTACTGGGATTTTATGACATGGAGGTGTATAAATACATTTTCCGGGAGAATATCGTTCTTTCCGTAATCGGAATCGTCGTTGGTTTATTCTTAGGCGTTCTGCTTGATGGCTTTATCATCACCACCGTAGAAACAGATATTGCCATGTTCGCCCGGGAAATTGAACCAAGCAGTTTTGTCTATTCTGTGGTCTTTACTCTGGCCTTTACCTTTATCGTCAATATTCTGATGACACCGATTATCAAACGGATCAGTATGGTGGAATCACTAAAATCGATCGAATAATCAAATCTGAAATAATAAAAGCCGATGGGAAATTTAAAATTTCCCATCGGCTTAAAAAAACAGTTATTAATAAATTTAGACAGAGATTAAATCAGGCGACAAGATCATAGCGGGTTGGTGATAAACGAATCACCAGAGGTATCAAAGGGAGTCCCTTTGGGAACCACCATAATCTGAATACTTTCCAGGCGGTAGCCATAGCCGGCGGTGCCGGATTGTTCATCAGCACTGGCCCAACCGAGCCAACCCAAATTCTGGACATGGGTACGATAATAAATATCAAACTGGTTGGCATCAGTGCCAGTCAGATTAATCTGAATCGCTTCCAATCGACGGCCTTCGCCGGATGTGCCGCTGAGGTCACCGTTATAGCGCCAGTCCTGCCAGCCGACATCCTGGATATGGGTTCGATAGGTAACGCCGACGTCATAACCGGGATTATCCAAAATAATGTTGATCGCTTCCAGCCGGTAGCCTAAACCAGAGCTACCGCTGATTTCGCCGTTTCGTTTAAACATCGGTTCCCAACCAAGGTTTTGAATATGGGTTTTGTATAAGGCGGTCAATGGTTTATTAGTCGTTACCTTTGCCAAGGCCTGATCCAGTTGGATCAAACCATAACCAAAGTAATCATCTTTGCCCGGATCACCGAGATCCAGAGCAGTGGTTGTCAGAGCCGTTTCAACATCATTGGCATTCAGGTTGCCGTTGGCAGCCAATAACACGCCGCAGGCACCAGCGACGATCGGCGATGAGAAAGAGGTACCGCTATCATTGGTATAATCGCCAGTAAGGGTAGTGGTATAAACATTTTCTCCGGGGGCAGCCAGATCCACCATATTATTATACTGGGAAAAAGACGCCCGGTCATTGGAACGGGTGGTAGCCGCTACTGAAATAACGCCATCGTAGGAAGCTGGATAAGAAGGCAATCCGACCTCGGGATCAGTTGGTTCTCCTTCATTCCCCGCCGAAGCGACCAGCACCTTACCCCGGTCTTTGGCATATTGAATGGCAACGGCTTCGCTGTTATTATATTCATAGCCACCATAACTCATATTAATGACTTTGATATCGGAACGATCGGCAGCATCCATCAGGGCGGCACAGATATTGGCAACGGTGAGACCTTTGATTCCGACCCGGTAAGGCGCAATTTTTACATTGGCTGTTCCGGCCACCCCGGAAAGGCCGATGCCATTATTGGCAGCAGCAGCAACAAAACCGCTGACCAGGGTTCCGTGACCATCTTGATCGGTGATATCGGTACTTTTGGTGACATAGTCGTAACCGCTAATAATTCGGCCGACCAGATCCGGATGATTGGTATTGAGTCCGGTATCTAAAACGGCAACGCCGATGGTTTCGGAATTGGCGACCTGATCCCAGGTTTTGTCGGCACCGATACTGACAAACTGCCAGGCTTTGCCATCAGTCACATAGGGATCATCAGGCAGAGAAAAAGTTCTCAGGACACGATTGCGATCAGCAATCAGAACATTGGGATTTTCATTCAAGGTATTGATAAACGCATCGATGTCGACATCGCTTTTTACCTCCAGGACGTCGACTCGATCCGATACGGTTTCCCCGGAGACGACCTCACTGGTGGATAAGGAGAGGCTCGAAACATTAAAGGAACTGGTATTTTTATAAATAATAACGACCTGCTGATCGATATTACCATTACTGTCCACATCAGGAATTTCGGAAAGGGCATTGATGGTCATTTGCTCGTTCACCCGCACTTCACTGGAATTAGATATCTCACCGGATTGAACTGCTTGATTTGCCAGAATTGGAGCTGGCAAGAAAAACATCAACAGCACAATACCGAACAAACTCAGGCGGTGTTTTGTTTTACGTTTCATAGGATTCTCCTTGGATATTTATGGGATTGTTACGCTGTTAAGTCATGGACAGGCGCTTTCGGCCTAAGATAGTTGCTGAGCAGATTATATCACAATTAACCAGATATTACCTTAGATGTAAGCTGAAATAACATTTGCCAGGAGACTGCTCTGAAAGTCGAATTTTTCCACCTTCTTTTTCTTTTATATAAACAATCTTCATGTTAGAATGATTACTATTGAAACGAATACCGTTTATCATACAAAAGCGATTTGTATTTTGAACGGAATCAAGGGAAAAGGAAGAAAAGAAAAGATGAAAAAGAAAATGAGACAAAAACTGAACGCAAAAAAATTAATGATCCTGGCTGGTTTGATGATGGTGATGATCCTTGGTTTTACTGCTTGTCAGGCAAAACCGGCCGAACCGCAAACCGTTAAAGTCGGAACCCTGGCCGGACCAACCGGAATGGGGATGGCAGAAATGATTGTCAACGGCGTCGATCTGGGCGAAAATGTCACCACTGAATTTACCGTGGCCGGGGCGCCAGACCAATTGACCGCCAGTGTGATCAGTGGCGAATTCCAGATTGCCGCCCTGCCCAGCAATTTAGCGGCAGTACTGTTTAATAAAACCGAGGGTCAGGTTGTCCTGGGATCGGTCAATACCCTGGGGGTATTGTATATTGTCGCCGATGAAACTGCCGGCGTTGCCAGCATCGCTGACTTAAAAGGCAAGACTATTGTTGCCAGCGGACAAGGTTCGACCCCAGAATATGTGCTCAACTACTTACTGCAAAAAAATGGTTTGACCCCGGGCGTCGACGTCACTATCAATTATGTCGCCGAACACAGTGAAGCAGTGACTCAATTGGCCGCTGGACAGGCCACCATTGCGATGATTCCAGAACCATTTGTGACGACCATCACCTCTAAAAAACCAAATATTAAAATAGTCGTGGACATGTCAAAAGCCTGGGAAGAAGCCAGCAATGGTTCCCAATTACAGATGACGGCGGTGGTTGTTAACAAGGAATGGGCTACGGCCAATCCCAAGGTGCTGGAAAAATTCATGGAAGCCTATGAAGCATCCATCAATGCCGTGAATGACAATCCCGCCGAGGGCGCCAAAAATATCGTCGCAGCGGGGATTATGGCCGATGCAACGCTGGCCGAAAAAGCGATTCCAAATTGCAACATCGTCTTTATTCCGGTTAAAGATGCCCAGGAATCCTTAAATGAATACTATACCATCTTAGCTGGATTTGAACCAAAAGCGGTTGGAGGAAAAGTTCCAGGTGAAGATTTCTACGTTCTTGGAAAATAAGCAAGACAGACCATATAAGAAAATAATTGGAAAAATAGGAGTGACCCTTTTCTGGGTGCTCCTTTGGGCCTTGGCAGCCTGGCGGGTAGACAGCCCACTGGTGCTGCCATCGCCGCTTAAAACCCTGGAAGGTGTGATCATCCTGGCTGGGGATTTTGAGTTTTTTGTGAGTATCGGAGTCACCCTACTGCGGGTCTTTGGGGGCGTTTTTATCTCGGTCGTGCTGGGTCTGCTGCTGGGTTTGGCAGGGGGACTCAACAAGCCTTTTTATGAGATCATGAATCCCTTTGTCAGTGCCATCAAGTCGTTGCCGGTCGTTTCGGTGATCATTCTCATTAATTTGTGGATTGCCTCTGGTCTGGTACCACTGGTGGTCACCTTTCTAATCTGCTTTCCGGTAACCTGGACAAATGTCGTGCAGGGGGTGAGAGCCACCGATAAAAAACTGCTGGAGATGGCCAAAATCTATAATGTCGAACAAACCAGGATTATCCGGGATATTTATGTGCCATCGGTAAAACCCTATGCGGTTTCAGCGTTGATGAATGCCATCGGATTGGGATGGAAGGTCACCGTCACCGCCGAGGTGCTGGCCAATGCCCTGCCATCGATTGGGATGAATCTTTACTATGCCAAAATATATCTGGAAACTGACTTGCTTTTTTCCTGGACGCTGGTGATTGTGATCTGTAGTCTGGCCATTGAAAAAATTACCCTCCATGTGATCGGAAATAATCGGAAGGGGGATGGCCAATGTCCATTATCATAAAAAATATCAGTAAAAAATATGGCGGAGAGACGATTTTTGACGACTTTAATCTGGTCTTTGAAAAAAATAAAATCACCGGAATTTTGGGGCCATCCGGAGCCGGAAAAACCACCCTTCTAAATCTCTGTAGCGGTTTGGAACAGCCAGATCGCGGAACCATCGAAGGGATTAATTTCCAGTCAAGCTCCTACATTTTTCAGGAGCCGCGGTTGCTGCCCTGGCGGACGGTGCGGGAAAATCTGCGTTTCGTTTTTAAAGAAAAAGCAATTAATAAAGCGGGTTCTCATGAGGACGATATCGATGCCATGCTGGAATTGGTGGGATTGGCAACGGTGGGGGATTATTATCCCCAGGAACTCAGCGGCGGTATGCGCCAGCGGGTTTCCATTGCCCGGGCTTTTCTATACCCTTCCGAATTGCTGCTGATGGATGAACCCTTTAGTAGTCTGGATTGTTCGCTAAAAAACCGGCTGATTGATGATTTTTTAAAGATTTGGGAGCAGGACAAACGGACGGTGATTTTTGTCAGCCATCATGAAGATGAAATCAGACGTTTAGCGCATGTAATCCTAACCTTTTCGGACAAACCGGTACAAATTCTAAAAAAAGAAATACTTAAGTAATAGAAAATTGTAAAGGCTTACCTGATGAAAAACTCTTTTTCTTATGTTAGACTATAGATATGTATCGTGATAAAAAATATCAGGAATAAGAAATGGGGTTAAACCATGGATATAAAACTAATTGCATTGGATATGGACGGTACCACGCTTCAAAAAGATTATATGTCAATCTCCGAAAGAACCCGGATTGTTCTGGAAAAGGCTATTGCCAAAGGTATCCATGTGGTACCTTCGACAGGACGTATTCTGGGACAATTGCCGAAATCGGTGATGGACATCCCGGGCATTAATTATGCTGTGACCTCAAATGGGGCAGCAGTCACCAATTTAAATACCAATGAAGTCATCAGTAGTAACTATCTGGGTTCTGGTAGTGTGAAAAAGATTATGAAAACGCTGACCCGCCGCAACTTATTTTGCGAAGTTTATTATCAGGGTCAATCCTACGGCGAGCGCCGCTACTTTGATATGATTGGTGATCGAAATGAATTATCAGCGGATCTGATTGCCTTTATTCGCAGTAATGCCATAGCGGTTGATAATGTCCTGGATTTTACCATGAAAAATGCTTCCAAAATTGAAAAGATCAACATTCCCCTGCTCAGTGATAAAAATCAGCGGGTGCTCTGGCAGAAGTTTTCTCAGATTCATGGGGTGACTTTGACAAAGGCCATCGCCAACAACATCGAAGTTAATCATCGTTCGGCTAATAAGGGTTTTGGTTTAAAGCAGCTTTGTCAAATATTGAAGCTGGAACCGGGAAATGTCATGGCAATTGGAGACAGCGATAATGATCTGCGAATGTTGGAGTTTGCCGGTCTTAGTGTCGCAATGGGGAATGCGTCGGAGGATATCAAAGCGATGGCCAATCATGTTACCCTACCCTTCTATGAAGACGGCGTCGCCCATGCAATCGAGAAATATGTGCTGGTTTAGTAAATTAATAAAGTTAAGGAGATCATTATGGAAAAAAAAGCAATCATTGCCGACAAGGCACCGGCAGCGGTAGGCCCTTATTCCCATGCCTATTTAGTTGGAGATACCTTGTATACTTCAGGGCAACTGGGTCTGATTCCGGAAACCGGTGAATTGGAAATAGGTGTGGCTGAGCAGGCCAAAAGAGGTTTGGAAAATTTGCATGCTGTTTTGGAAGTGGCTGGGTTCAGCCGTAAAGATATTGTTAAAACTACAGTATTTCTGGCAAATATGACAGACTTTGCGGTTGTTAATGACATTTACGCTGAATTTTTCGAAGGTCAGGCAGAGTATCCCGCCCGTTCCTGTGTGCAGGTAGCCGCTTTGCCTAAGGCCGCTCTTTTCGAAATTGAAGCGATTGCGGCTAAATAAAAGTGAACTGACAAAAAATAAAATAGTGATGATTTAAGCGCCCATGGTCATGCCTTTCTGGCAAATGCCCATGGGTATCTTCTTGATTGCGTAAAAATATGAAAAAGCGAGGGAAATTTTGAATAAAAAACTGCAGACCTATGTGACGCTGGTGGATTTTTTAGCTGAATTTATGGGGGAAAATACGGAAGTAGTTCTCCATGATATGACCGACTGGCATCATTCGGTGGTAGCCATTCGCAATGGCTATATCAGCGGGCGGAAGGTAGGCGATCCGATCACCGAAACGAATCTGAGAATTCTCAGAAGTGAAGTTCATAAAAAAGTCCCCTATATGAACAATGATCCCAAAAAATTCAAGAAAAAAGAGTCAATCAAGTCGGCGTCCTGGTTTATCAAGGACGAAAACGACGTTTTGATTGGCATGATCTGCATTAATTCAGATAGTCATGACTTAATTGCCGCTCGGAATCTCTTAGATAAGATGATTCGTCCACCAATGGTTGAAAATGAGCAAAAAGAAAAGGGCCCGGATAAAATAAATATTGATGTGAAAGAACTGGTGGATAATAACCTGAACCATATCTCGCAGGATCTATTAAATAAACTGAAGCTTTTATCCAAGGACGAAAAAGTCGAACTGGTGGGGAAACTCGATGAAATGGGGACATTTTCGGTTAAGGGAACCATCTGGTATCTGGCGAAGTGTATGGGGGTATCGGTGCCGACCCTTTACCGTTATATTTCTTTGGCAAAAACGGATCACTAAGTGGTAATTCGATAATTGCGTAACGTTGACACTTAATCTGAACGTTAATACGATTAAGGTTTGCCTAAACCCTTATATAAATTAAATTTATTTTTATTTAATCGTTTACTTTTTGATTAAAAGATGTTATATTGATATTAATAATTCTCATTTTCACAATAATTTCCAGGAAGACCTCAGGCGATGCCTGAGGTTTTTCCTTTTTTGGGGCGCCCTGTCAGCCAGCACTGAATTCTGAGAAAGTGAGTCTTAAGTAAATCTTGTTTCGATTCATGCCCAGGTGATAGAATTTACAAATCTTAAAAAATAGCATATAATATTGGATAGCAGAAAAGTGTAAAAAGAAAATGCGTAAATACAATAGAAATAGGGGTGCAATATGACAAGTCAGTTAAATAAAGATAATCTGCCTGAGCATATAGCCATAATCATGGACGGAAATGGCCGTTGGGCGAAAGCAAAAAATCGTCCCCGTTTATTTGGTCACAATGCTGGTATGAAGACATTGAAAAAAATTGTCCGGGCGTCCTCAGATGCCGGAATAAAAATAATCACCATGTATGCTTTTTCCACCGAAAATTGGAAAAGGAGTCCCGAAGAAGTCGACGGACTGATGAATATTGCCGTCGAATATTTCCATAAAGAAGTTGGCGAATTACATGAAAACAATGTTAAAATCAACGTGATTGGAAATCTGAGTGGGTTGAGCAAAAAAGTCAGAGAAGCCGCCGTGAAAGCCATGAAAACGACCGCCGACAACACTGGCCTGGTATTGAATATTGCCTTGAACTATGGCGGTCGAGACGAAATTATTCATGCGGTCAAGGAGCTTATCGCTGCGGGAATTACCCCGGAAGCGATGACGGAACAGCACATCAGCGATCATCTTTACACGAGCGGTCAGTCAGATCCGGATCTGCTGATCCGAACCGGTGGAGAAAGCCGACTCAGCAACTTTATGCTGTGGCAGATGGCCTATTCAGAATTTATGTTTACCGACATTTATTGGCCAGATTTTGAAGTCGAAGTCTATTATGAAATGATCGAAGACTATCAGAAAAGGAATCGCCGCTATGGATCGGCCGAGTAGAAGTCTGGAGAGCCGCCGGGCGGAACGAGCCAGAGCAGAGAGCAGACGAGCTGATAAGAGTTCCATGAAAACCCGAATCTGGACAGGGGTTGTTGGTCTGCCGCTGCTCATTTTTATTTTGTATACCGGGGGATTTATCCTGGTCATTGGGGTATCTTTCCTGGCTTTTGTCGGGACGATGGAATATACCCGAGCCATTAACCGGTTAATTCGTCCTAAAATTAATGTGGTTCTGATGATTATTTTGGCCATCATGCTGATGATTACTATAAAATTGGATTATTATTTTTTGATGCCGGTGTTACTGGTCGCCTTCATCATTATCTTCTGTTACGAAATTTTATCAGGAAATGTGGGAATTCAACGGGGCAGTGCGACGCTGATGGGGTTGATTTATGTGCCGATTATGTTTGGTCACCTGTTTCTTTTTGAAACAATTAATAAAGGCGTCTATTATATGTGGCTGATTTTTGTGATTGCTTTCACAACCGATACCGCCGCATACTTTATTGGAAAATCCATCGGTAACCGAAAGATAGCGCCGCTGATCAGTCCCAAAAAAACCATTGCGGGATCAGTTGGCGGGGTGGTCGTTGCGGCATTGTGCACGATTCTTTATGGAACTATTCTCAGTTCCTACTTCAATTTTGTTTTACCCTGGTATTTATACCTGGTTGTTGGCGTTTTTGGGAGCATTGCCGGACAATGCGGGGATTTGACAGCATCGATGATTAAGCGAAAAGTCAAAATAAAAGATTTTGGCACTATTTTGCCTGGTCATGGTGGAATTTTGGATCGCTTTGACAGTATCCTCTTTATCATTCCTTTAATTTATATTTTTGCCAAATTAACCATTGGCATTGCGTAGGTGAAAATTTGAATTTATATACCATACTCATTACATTGCTGATCTTATGTGTCTTAGTGATTGTTCACGAACTGGGACATTTTATTGTCGCCAAAAAAACTGGCATCTTCGTGGAAGAATTTGCCATTGGCATGGGGCCGAAACTGTTTGGCCGGCAGGGGAAAGAAACGCTGTTTACGATTCGCGCCTTTCCGGTGGGGGGCTTTTGCAAAATGCGGGGCGAAGAACCGGAATTTGACGAAGATGGCAACCTGCTTCCCAAGGATCCCGCTATCCCCGTCGATCCGCGCAGTTATGAAGCCAAAAGCCGGGGTCAAAAGTTGCTGGTACTAGTGGCCGGTTCGGCCATGAACATTATTTTTGCTGTGGTCTGTTTGCTTGTGGTAGCCTTGTTTACCGGTCATACCAACGTATTTGACGCCATCGGCACCGCTTTTTTAAATACCTGGCGGTTTTCCGGGCTGATTTTTCAGAGCTTTGGGATGTTGTTCACCGGCCAGGTCGGCCTGGATCAGCTGGCTGGTCCGATCGGAATGGTATCGATGGTTGATACCTTTTTGCAGAGTGGGCTGATTATTCTGCTGGCATTTACCGCCATGTTAAGCGTGAATCTAGGGATTATCAACCTGTTCCCGCTGCCCGCCCTGGACGGCGGACGGATTTTCATCCTGTTGATTGAAATGGTAGTGCGTCGGAAACTCAGTCCACAATTGGAAATGAAGATCAACTATTTCGGATTCATTGCCCTGATCGCCTTGGCAATCCTGATTGCCGTGAATGATGTCATGCGGTTGGCCGCATAGGAGCAAAAAATGAAGAAAAGAAAGCTAACTCGGGTCATCAAAATTGGCACAATTGCCATCGGCGGCGACAATCCCATTGCCATCCAGTCGATGACTAATACCGATACCAGAAATAGTGAAGCGACGATTGCCCAGATAAATGGTCTGGAAGCCGCCGGGTGCGAAATTGTCCGGGTGGCGGTTCCCGATGAAGCGGCGGCCATGGCCATTGCCGAGATTAAAAAGGGGATTGGTATTCCTTTGGTTGCCGACATTCACTTTGATTATAAACTGGCCTTGATTGCCATCGAAAATGGGGTTGATAAGCTACGCATCAATCCCGGCAATATCGGTTCAGAAAAAGGAATCCAGGAAATTGTTGCCATGGCTACCGAACGGGGTATCCCGATTCGGATTGGGGTGAACGCCGGTTCGCTGGAAAAAGAAATCCTGGCGAAAAACGGGGGTCAGGCCACCCCGGCCGGGATGGTAGCGTCAGCGCAACGGCATATCCGGATTCTGGAAGACGCTGGCTTTAATAATATCGTCGTTTCGATGAAGGCTTCGGATGTGCGCTTTACCATTGCCTCCTATGAACAGTTTTCGGAGCAGTACGATTATCCCCTGCACCTGGGGATCACCGAGGCCGGAATCCTGCGAAGCTCAGCAGTTAAATCAGCCATGGGGATCGGCTATTTGTTGCTCAATGGTTTGGGGGATACGCTGCGGGTATCGATAACTGGCGATCCGCTGGAAGAAATCGATGTGGCTCGCGACATTCTTCACGGCATCGGTTTATACACCGGCCGCCGACCGCGGGTGGAAGTCATCTCCTGTCCCACCTGTGGACGCACCGAAATTGATCTGATTGGCATCGCCCAGGAAATCGACCGGCAGCTGAGAACGGTCGAAAAAGATATTCGGGTCGCCGTGATGGGGTGTATTGTTAATGGCCCCGGAGAAGGTAAGGCGGCCGATATTGGCATTGCCGGTGGGAAAAATAAGGCCGTATTATTTAAAAAGGGTGAAATTATAAAAAGCATTGCCGAGGCTGAAATCATCTCGGTACTAATGGAAGAAATAGAAAAAATGTGAGGCGAGATCTTTGAGTATTATAACCCGACGTCAGGAACGATATCAAAAAATAATAACGGACTATCATCTGATCACCGATAGTATTAAAATCAATTCCAGTAAAGGGGAATTGATTTTTAAATTTTCCAGTCCTAAAAAACAAACGGACACTGAACTTATCAAAACCGAAATGCAGGAAATTTTTGATTATGCAAAAGCCCTGCAAATCGAGGTTGCTCCCCTTCAGTATCAGGATGGCGAGCATCTCCTGGCCACTGATGGCAAAGGGGTCAGTCAGCTGCTGGTTGGCATCAATCAGAAAATAACCAATATCCTGTTGATTAATACCCTGATTGCCGAAGGCAACACCTTTTATGTCAGAGGACGATCCACTGGCGAGCTGGATGGGGAAGCCCTGGCGATTTTTTCCAGTCGTTTCAAGCGCTTGATCGCTGAACACTATGGTCTGGAATCTGACTTGGTGGTGCGGTTTACCGATGACGATTCGGTAGCAGAAAAAAGTCAGCAGGATCTGGAAAAACGATTGGCGGCCATTAAGCCGGTTAGTGCCAGCTCAAGCAGTTCAACGAATGGATCCAGCTCGGCTAAGCTTCCCAAAGCCGAAAAACCCGGGGATGTGGTCGCCGGGAAAAAGATAACCCATACCTGGGAATGGCTCAAAAATGTGGATTTTAATATCAATGGGGAATCCGAAGGAAAAAGTCTGGTCATAAAAGGCTGGGTTTTTGGTGTCAACACCCGGCCGCTGAAAAACAATAAAACGCTGCTGACCTTTAATATCACGGATAATACCAACAGCATTACCTGCAAAATCTTTACCGACAAAGAAGAAGTCATCGAAGGTATAAAAGAAGGCAGCTGGTATCTGGTTGAAGGCAAGATCAATTACGATGAGTATTCCCAGGAAATGATGTTTTATCCCCGGAACATTAATCTTTCCAAAGAGACCATTAAAACCGATGATGCCCCGGTTAAACGGGTAGAACTTCATATGCACAGCCAGTTCAGTGCCATGGATGCGGTCAGCAAGGTGGAGCAGATTATGAAGCAGGCTTCCAATTTTGGCCATGACATTATTGGCATCACCGACCATGGCGTTTTGCAGGCCTATCCGGAAATGATGGAACTGGGTCGCAAGAAAAAAATCAAGGTGCTCTATGGGGTCGAGGGTTATCTGGTGGAAGATCAGCTTAATATGGTTTACGGCAACCAGGATCAGGACTTCTGCGGCGAATTTACTTTTTTTGACCTGGAAACGACCGGTCTAGTTCCCGGAAATCACAAGATCATTGAAATTGCCGCAGTGCGCATTAAAAACAAACAGATCATCGACAGCTTTTCGACGCTGGTCAATCCCCATTGTGAAATACCGGCATTTATTACCAATCTGACCAATATCACCAATCAGATGGTCGCTGATGGAATGGAAGAACCGGATGCTTTGGCGAAATTTCTGGAGTTTGCTGGCGATACCATTCTGGTTGCCCACAATGCCGCTTTTGATATGAGCTTTTTAAACAAAGCCTTAGCCGATCACGGCATCGTTCGGGAAAATACGGCGGTCGATACCCTGGCGATGTCCCGTTGTCTGCTAACCCAAATTACCCGCCATAACCTGAAAAAACTTTGCTCTCATTTTAAAATTGCGATTCAGAACCATCATCGGGCGCTGGATGATGCGGCGGCCTCGGCCAAGGTGTTTGTCAAGCTTTTGGATCTGGCTGAGAAAAAAAGCTGCACCTCGATTCAGACCCTTAATACCCTGTCCAGTCGGGAACGGAGTATCCGCCTTAATTCCACTAACCATATTATTATCTATGCTAGAAACCAGGCCGGAATCAAGGATTTATATCGGCTCGTTTCCGAATCGCATCTGAATTATTTTTATAAAAAGCCGCGCATTCCCAAGTCTTTGTTAGCGGAAAACCGCGAAAACCTGTTATTGGGTTCGGCCTGCGAAGCGGGAGAATTGTTCACCGCCATGGTTCACAATAAGTCCCAGGATGAGATCCAGCAGATCGCCAGCTTTTATGACTATCTGGAAATCCAACCGCTGGGAAATAACCAATATCTGATTGATAATAACAGTGTCCCGGATCAGGAGGCTTTGAAGACTTTGAACAAACGGATCATTGCTTTGGGAAAAAGCCTGAACAAACCAGTGGTGGCCACCGGCGACGTCCATTTTGTCAATCAGGAGGATTCCCTATACCGGGAAATCTTATTCACCGGTCAGGGTTATAAGGATGCTGGCAAACAGCCGCCGCTATATTATCGAACCACCCAGGAAATGCTGGATGAATTTGCCTATCTGGATGAGGAAACCGCCCGGGAAGTGGTGATTGACAATCCCCGCAAAATCGGCGCGATGATCGAAGAAGTACTGCCGATACCCGATGGCACCTATCCGCCGGTGATTGAAGGATCCGACGAGGAAATCCGCGAAATGGTGGCAGACCGTGCTAAGGAGCTCTTTGGCCAGCCGCTGCCGGACATTGTTGAAAAGCGGATAAAAAAAGAATTGGATTCAATCATCGGAAACGGCTACTCAGTCCTCTATCTGATTGCCCAGAAACTGGTATATCATTCCATGGAAGACGGCTATCTGGTCGGATCCCGGGGCTCGGTTGGATCATCCTTTGTGGCCACTCTTTGTGGGATCACCGAGGTTAATCCGTTGGCACCGCACTACCGTTGCCCCAGCTGTAAACATTCCGAATTTTTTAACAGCACCGAGGTCGGGGTGGGACCGGATTTAAAAGATGCCAATTGCCCCCACTGTGGTACTAAGCTTGATAAAGATGGCTTCGACATTCCCTTTGAAACCTTCTTGGGATTCGAAGGCGATAAAGAGCCCGATATTGACCTTAATTTTTCCGGCGAGAACCAGGCCGAAGCCCATCGCTATACCGAGGTGCTCTTTGGTAAGGGGAAGGTTTTCCGGGCTGGCACCATTTCTACCATTGCCGAAAAAACCGCCTTTGGCTTTGTCAAAAACTACTATGACGAAAAAGACATCAAAGCTACCCGAGCCGAACTGGAGCGGGTGATTTCTTGCTGTGCTGGGGTCAAAAAAACGACCGGCCAGCATCCCGGCGGAATTATGGTGGTGCCAACCTATAAGGACATTTATGATTTCTGCCCAGTTCAGCGCCCGGCTGATGACACCGAAAGCGATACCGTCACTACCCATTTTGCTTATGAATCCATCAGTGGTCGTCTGCTGAAACTGGATATTCTGGGACATGATGATCCCACGATGTTAAAAATGCTCAAGGATTTCACTGATATTGACCCGGTGGGGATTCCCCTGGATGACGAAAAAACGATGAGTTTATTCACCTCTACCAAGGCCCTCGATTTCACCGACAATGATTTTGAATCGCCGTTGGGTGTTTGTGGGATTCCCGAGTTCGGCACCAGTTTTGTTCGGGAAATGCTGCTGGACACCAAACCGAGTGCGTTTTCCGATCTGATCCGTATTTCCGGTTTATCCCATGGGACGGATGTGTGGTTAAATAATGCCCAGGATCTGATCCGCGATAAGAAGGCGACCATTAAAGAAGCCATTTGTACTCGGGATGACATCATGATCTATCTGATTTATGCTGGACTGGAAGCTAAAACGTCCTTTACTATCATGGAAGCGGTCCGAAAAGGGAAGGGATTAAAGCCCGAATGGGAAGAGGATATGCGCAAGAACAAGGTGCCGGAATGGTATATTGATTCCTGTAAAAAAATCAAATACATGTTTCCCAAGGCCCATGCGGCTGCTTATGTTACGATGGCTTTCCGGATTGCCTGGTATAAGGTTTATTACCCTTTGGCTTATTATGCCACTTACTTTTCAGTCCGGGCCAGTGAGTTTGATGCCCAGCTGATTAGTCAGGGCAAGGGTTTGGTCGTTCAACGGATGAACCAGATAAAAGAACTGGGCACCAAGGTATCGAACAAAGAAAAGTCACTTTTGACGGTGCTGGAGATTGCCCATGAAATGATGTGCCGCGGTTATAGCTTTAAAAATGTCGATGTTTACGAGTCCCATTTTAGTCAATTTCGAATTGTTGGCAATGCCCTGCTACCGCCGCTCAATGCCTTAGAAGGCATTGGCGATAAAGCGGCGCAGCGAATCTTCGAAGAAGCCCAGATTCGTCCCTATATGTCCCGGGAGGATTTGCAAAACCGCACCAAGATCAGCAAATCGGTCATTGAAACCCTGGAAAAACAGGGCTGTCTAAACCAATTGCCGGCTTCCAATCAGATTGCATTTTTTTAAATGGAAATGTTAAAAACTTAAAGATAAATACCTCGAAAACAGTTTTCGAGGTATTTTTTTAGTTGTTTTTATAAAAAATAATCCGCTCAGCGAGTAGAAATGTTTAATTAGTATTGATTAATAACAAGATATTACCATTGTTAACAAGAAATTTGATTTTATTCAAGGTGTAATTTCTATATACTGTACGAAAGTAGTCGATTACAATAAATAAAAGGGGAAGCTAAAAATGAAAATGGATACGTCAAAAATGTTGGATTTTAAGCCGACAAGTTCAGAACAACTTTATCTCATGTATACTCAGATAAAGGAAATTCGACTTGGGGTTACGAGCCTGCAGGAAGATCTGGACAAGATATTTCTGAGAAATCGTGTTGTTGAAGTTATTGAAAATGAATACGATTTTGGAAAAGTAAATGAAGTGCTTGAAATTTTTGGTGGGTATGTCAATCGAAGTTTTGGTATTCGTGTTGAAAAGGACGGCAAGGTGGAAGAGTACTTTGTTAGAAAATACAAAACGGGGATTCAGGAAAAAGAAATTGAATTTGAACACTTGCTGATTACCTTTGCTAAAGAACATGGTTTAGATATTGCCGCAGGAATCATTCCAGCCGCTGATGGCAGGGGATACATTAAGGTCGAAAACCCCGTCATCAACGATGAGGATGAAAACATTGAATACTATGCAGTTTATGAATACTTAAGCGGTGAAGATAAATATACCTGGCTGACACCCTATTGTACCGATAAAGAGTTTGCCAGTATGGCTGAAGTCATGGCAACCTTCCACAATGCTGCCAGAGACTTTGACCCGATGGGACTCGAACGGGTTGAACTTAAGATATTGGATTTTGTTGAAACACTGCCAGAAATATTCACCGATTATGCCGCAACAAATTGTGATAATATCTACCATGAATTTTTTAATAAAAAACTGGATGCCATTATTGAAGTTATCAAGAAAAACAAGATCCCTGAAGCGGCAGCTGAAAAAATGCCGTATAACCCCACCCACAATGACTATCATCCCGGCAATGTAAAATTCCTGGACGAACAAGTGGTAGGAATCTTCGATTTTGACTGGTCAAAAATCGAATTAAGACTTTTTGATGTTTGCCTGGGAATGATCTACTCCTGTTGCTTCTGGGAAGACAAAGAAGAAGACAAGATGCGGCTGGATAAATGCGAGATCTTCTTAAATGCCTATGAACAGAAGATGCATGAACTCAAAGGATTAACCGGTTTTACGGTTGAAGAAAAGGCTTCAATGAAAAACATGCTGGCCTTTGCCAACATGTATCTGATCAACTGGTGTGTGGATGCGTATTATAACGACATGGATGAACTCAATGATTATGAGTATCTTGCTTATCTGAAACATCAAATTAAGTTAATGGATTGGATCGAAGATAATGCAGACGCAATTCAGGAAATGGTCAATAAACTGTAGAATAAATTAATTTAATTGTGAAAGGTGGATTTTTATGAACACTACGGAACGACTAGAAAAACAAGAATTACGCCATGCGAAATCGGGTTTAGGATTCGGGGTCGTATCGGGGATGACTTGGGGATTAAGTGGAGTAATAATGAGTATTGCTTTCGGAATGGCCCCATTTACCGAAGGGGCTAGTCTTCTTGTCGCACCGCTTGTTGGCGCTGCATTGCATGATGGGTTTGCTGGATTTTGGGTTTTTCTTTTTAATTTATTCAATGGTAAATGGCGAGAATATGGCCGAAGTCTCCGCACCAAACCGGGTCTGTTGGTCTGTTTAGCGGCAATGTTCGGGGGACCGATCGGAATGTCTGGTTATATGTTGGGAATCACCCTGGCCGGGCCATCCTATGCACTCGCTATAACGGCAATATATCCAGCAATTGGTGCTATATTATCAGTTGTTATTCTAAAAGAAAAGATTGGCGTTAGAACCTGGATCGGTATTTTACTTTCAATTATAGGTGTTGCGATTGTCAGCTGGGTTCCACCTGATGCGACATCTTTCCCATATTTTTACGCTGGTATTGCGCTGGCTTTCTTAGCAGCGATTGGCTGGGGAACAGAAGGCGTTATCTCCGGATTTGGAATGGACATGGTTGATCCGGAAGTTGCGGTGGGAATTCGTGAAGCGACTTCATTCTTTGTCTATTTAGTGGCAGTTATTCCATTACTGCTTGGAGTTGTTGGATATCAAATGCTTTTTGGTGCCTTCACAACAGCAAGTATTGGGGTTATCGCCATCGCCGCACTTTTAGGTGGGGGATCTTACATCTGCTGGTATTTAGCAATTAACAAAACCGGTGCTTCGCGAGCGATGGCACTAAATATTACCTATGCTTTATGGTCAGTATTCTTTAGCTGGTTGTTACTTGGAACGCAAATCACCCCGACGCTTATCATTGGTGGTCTCACCATTGTTGCTGGAGCTGTTTTGGTCGGAGCGAATCCAAAAGAATTAATCAATTTAAGAAAAGTATAAGAAGAAATAACGAAATAACTATGGAGGTATGAAAGATGGCAGTTTTGCTACCCCTACGCTTTAGGATTTTACATCTGATGTCTACAAAAGAAGCAGGCGTAACTTCGGCAGAGATCATGCAGGAACTTGGAAGTGATTACGGAAAAGAGAAGCAATTTAAGAAAAAAGCCATGGAAGGTCATTTGATTTCCATGAGAGCTTTAGGACTAATTGAAGTTGAAACAGTAAGTATTGATGAGAAAGACGAACTCATTACCAGTTACAAGATTTCTGAGTTTGGAACCGGCCGATTAAAATTCTTACCACAGGCATATAAATAATCATTAGCGGTAATTGCGGAATTTCGAGACATCATAGCCCAACCGCTGTGTTAACGATACTTTCGCAATTACCTAAATAATAAAATCACATTGGAGGAATAATCAATGAAATTTATGGACTATTTTACAGAAGCAGAAGTAACACGTATTCACGAAGCGTCATTGGACATTTTACAAAACACTGGTTTAAGTGTCAGAAATGAAAAAGCCCGAGAAATCTTTAAAAAAGCAGGTTGCTCGGTCGATGAAACGACCCACCTGGTTAAGATTCCGGGAAAATTGGTAGAAGAATGCCGACAGTCCTATGTACCGGAATACACATTCACAGCTCAGGATCCTAAGTTCGATATTGTATTACCGGATAATCGACCGGTAGTAATTACTGGCAGCTCGGCTCCTAACATTATTGACCCAAAAACCGGAGAAGATCGTCGGGCAACCTCATCAGACATCGCCAATATTGCTAATCTCATCAATGAGCTGGATGGCTTTGATGTTTTTTCCATTTCCACCCTGGCTCAGGATGCGCCAAAAGGTCAAATCAGCGTATCGCGTTTTTACCCAGCTTTAAAAAATTGCAAAAAGCCAGTCCGAAGCAATACCCCAACCATTAAAGATCTGGAAGATGTACTGGAACTGGGAGCAATCATTGCTGGCGGCAAGGAAGCTTATAAAGAAAGACCGTTTATTAATCATCATTATTGTCCGGTTGTTTCACCATTAACCATGGATGTGGATTCCACCGATGCGGTAATTTATTTAACTGAAAAAGGACTACCGGTGTACGGAACAATCGTACCGAATGCTGGCATGACATCACCGATGACCATGACCGGGACTTTAGTTTTAGGCAATGCAGAGTTCTTAGCGCTTTCGACATTAATTCAGCTTATCCGACCGGGTGCGCCGATGATCTATGCGGTTCTATCAACCGTCGCAGACTTGCGGACAGGGAACTACGCCCCAGGTGCGGTTGAAACCGGAATGCTGCAAATGGCTCATTCTCAAATGGCCAGATTTTATGGCGTCCCCTCAGGCGGATACATTGGTTTAACGAATTCGCAGATTAATGACGCTCAGTGCGGATATGAAACGGGGATTAACACCACCGGTGCTCTGCTAGCCGGATCTGATATGTTTAATATGGGTGGTTTATTGGGAAGTTTGATGGCCTTTGATTTTTCAAAAGCGGTTATCGACAATGAAATAGCCTTAATGCTTAAACGCATGAAACGCGGTATGGAATTTAGTGAAGAAAATCTCTGTCTCGATCTCATCCATGAAGTTGGACCAGGGGGAACCTATCTGGATCTCAAACATACCCAAAAGAATATGCGTAAAATGGCCTTCTATCCCAAAGTTGCGACCAGAGAAATGCGTAAAAAATGGGAAGCAAGCCGATCAACTGCCGAAGAAAGAGCATTCGATCAAGTTAATAAAATATTTGAAAACTCTGTTCAAAAAACATTCTCAGCAGAGATTGATGAAAAAATCAGAAGTAATTTCCCAGGCCTGGTAAAAGGCGACATGGTTTGGTAGTAATACAGAATTATAATTATAAAAGGATAAATTAAGGAGAATTTAAAATGAGTACACAAGCAATTTATGATGCAATTATGGAATTTGAAGATGATGATGTTGTTGAAGCAGTAAAAGAAGCCATCGAAGCCGGTGTGGATCCTCAGATCATTCTGAATGAAGGACTTATCGGCGCCATGGATGAAGTCGGTCGGCTTTTTTCCATCGGCGATCTGTATGTACCGGAAATGTTAATGGCTGCCAATGCCATGAAAGCCGGAATGCAAGTCATTAAACCTTATCTTAAAGGCGATGATGGCGGAAAAGGACTGGTTGTGATTGGTACCGTAGAAGGCGATCTTCACGATATCGGTAAAAATCTTGTTTCGATGATGATGGAAAGTGCTGGCTTTGAAGTCATTGATCTTGGCATCGACGTGCCAGCTGATAAATTTATTGAAACTGCCAAAACAAACAACGCTGGTATTATTTGTTTATCCGCTTTGTTAACAACCACCATGACCACCATGGGAGAAACCGTGGATGCCATTAAGAAATCTGGTTTAAGTGTGAAAACCATGGTCGGCGGCGCACCAGTAACGGAAGAGTTTGCTAAAGAAATCGGAGCCGATGGTTTTGCAGAAGACGCAGGTGAAGCTGTCGTATTTGCAAGAAATCTACTGGCTTCATAAGTAGGGGAACAAGATGATCATTGTAGGAGAATTAATTAACGCCAGCCGAAAAGCGGTTGGTGAGGCCATTAAGCAGGGTGATAGTGATTTTATTAAAAAGCTGGCCATTGACCAAACCGAAGCCGGAGCTACCTATATTGATGTTAATGCAGGTATTTTTGTTGGCAAAGAAGGGGATTACATGGAGTGGCTGATCAAAAACATCAAAGAAGTCACAAAGCTTCCCATTTCCATAGATAGTCCTGATCCCACCGTTATTGAACGGGGAATTAAACTCAATGGGGATGATGCCATGATTAATTCCATTTCCCTGGAACAGAAACGGCTGGATACCATCTTACCGCTGATTGCCGGCACCGATTTAAAAATTGTCGCATTATGCATGGATGATGAAAAAATGCCGGAAACGAAAGAAGATCGCTTGAAAATAGCCGATATTCTGATCAATAAGTTGATTCAGAAGGGTGTCAAAATGGAAAACATTTATGTCGATCCTTTAGTTCAGCCGATTTCAACAGACATTACCTATGGAAAAGGTTTTATTGATACGGTCGAAGCCATTATGGAAAACTATCAAGGCATCCATACCATTTGCGGGCTGTCTAATATTTCCTTTGGATTACCGGAGCGGAAATTTCTAAATCGGAATTTTGCTGTTATGGCCATTTCAAAAGGCCTGGATTCGCTGTTGATTGACCCATTAGATAAGAAAATGATGTCTAATATCTGTGCCGCAGAGACATTAATCGGCCGCGATAATTTTAATGTTCAATATTTAAAAGCCTTTCGAAAGAAAAAACTAGAAGTTTAAAATAAAATAATACTGGCCTCTTTGTTTACTTGACATAACCAGACAAAGAGGCTTTTTGTTAAAATTCAATTGATTGTTTTTTTAATAATGATGGTTGACATCGCTCGATAAATCTGAGATAATAAGCCCATAATTTAATATGACAAATGCAACGGAGTATTTGTATAAAAGCGACGAAGCTTCCATGTGATTATCCTTTTAAAGGGGTAATGACATGGAAGTTTTTTGTTTTTTTAGATGTAAAGGATTGCAAAGGTGAAGTATGGACATTGAAATGATTAAATCCCCGTCGGCAGGCGTTGTAAAAATGCTACAGAGTCGAACACTTGCAAAAGATTTCCTGACTTGTGATGAATTTGATGCCGTCGGATTGGTACAGGGAAAATTGATTGAAATGATTGTAGCGACGGATCTTGCCGAAAAATCGGCCGATGTGGATGTCGTTGAGATAAAAGGTGTATGTCCCCAACATTTTACAATGATCGCCCTGCTGGGTGATACCGCATCAGTAAGTGAAGCGCTGAAAATCATATCAAGTCAGTTTATTGAAAGGGGAGAGGGTTAATGCTAATTGGTCGGGTTGTAGACAGTATCTGGTGTACCAGAAAAGAAGATGAATTAAGAGGTTTGAAATTTCTGAAGGTAGAACTGCTGAATCATCATAAAGAAATGGATAACCCACAAATAATTGTTGCCACGGATTTAATCGGAGCAGGAATTGGAGAGTTGGTATTAATTACCAATGGCAGCTCGGCGAGAAGAACCGAAGGGCTAGAAAATGCGCCGGTTGATGCCATTATTATTGGCATTATTGATGAAAAAAGTGACTGTAAGGAGGGCCTGAATGAATAGCGAATTTATCAATAGCATTATCGCAGCTGGCGTTGTTGGAGCTGGCGGAGCAGGTTTTCCGACGCATGTAAAATTGGCTGCGAAAGCCGAATATATTATTGTCAATGCAGCAGAATGTGAGCCGTTAATCCGGGTGGATCAGGAATTATTGATAAACTTCACCGTCGACTTTCTTGATGGATTAAACAGAATCATCGAGGAAACAGATGCGGTTAAAGGCGTTATTGCGATAAAAGCAAAACATCAGGATGTGATCAAGTATTTAAATAAGCAGATAGAAAATTATAAAAAGATTGAAGTATTTCCGCTAAATGATTTTTATCCAGCAGGAGATGAACAAATAACCGTCTATGAGGTGTTAAAGAGAGTTGTTCCAAGAGGTGGGATTCCTTTAAATGTGGGTTGTATTGTATGTAATGTCGAAACCGTTTTAAACGTAAATTATGCAATGCAGGGAAAAACGGTAACGACCACATTTGTAACAATTACCGGGGAAGTTAATACACCAGCAACATATTGTCTGCCCATCGGCATGAGTTACCGACAAGCCATGGAATTATGTGGGGTGAAAACATTGGACGAAAAAGTTGGTATTGATGGTGGACCAATGATGGGAAAGCTTATCACTGACTTTGATGCACCGATTACTAAAACAACAAAAGCAATTATTGTACTAAACCGGGATTCCTTGCTGATCCAGGAAAAAACAAAGACCATCGAACAGGTTTTAAAACAGTCGCGGATTGCCTGTATCCAATGTCAGAAGTGCACCGATTTATGTCCCCGAGATTTGCTGGGGCACCATGTCAAACCTCATATTGTGATGCGGATTGCTAATTATGGATTATCGGATTTTTCGGGAATGAAAACAGCTCTAGGTTGTTCTGAGTGCGGTGCCTGTGAATTGTACGCTTGTCCCAATGGTTTATCACCAAGAAGAGTCAATATCATGATCAAACAGGAAATGGCAAAAGCCGGGATCAGGATTGACAAAAATGACGAAACCGTCACGCCATCAGAAATGATCGACTATCGAAAGATTCCGGTAAAACGATTAATTGAACGAGTTGGTATAAAAAAATATGATGTAAAAGCGCCACTGGAAAAATACCAGTATCAGCTAAGTAGGGTGGTCATCCCCCTTAAACAACATATTGGAGCATCCGCCATACCGACGGTGGAAAAGGGCATGATGGTTAGCGAAGGAACACTGATTGGAAAAATAGAAAAGGGGAATCTGGGGGCAAACATTCATGCCAGTATTTCAGGCGTAATTAAAGAAATCACGAAAGAATTCATCACAATTGAAGCAGAAGGAGTGAAAATATGATAAATGCAATTGGCTTTGTAGAACTTAATAGTATTGCAAAAGGTATGGAAGTTGCGGATCATATGCTGAAGACTGCAAATGTTCAATTGATGTTATCAACAGCAACATGTCCGGGAAAATATATCACCTTGATCTATGGCGATGTGGGGTCAGTCGAAAATTCGATAAAAGCTGGTAAAGAGCTGGGTAAGGCGTTTATCCTTGACGATTTAATGATTCCCAATGTTGATGAGCAGATCTTTTCAGCTATGACCGGATCAACATCGATTGATAAGATCGGCGCCATTGGTGTAATTGAAAGTTTGGCAATGGCGTCGTTGATCGTGGCAGCCGATACCTGTGTGAAAGCATCGGGAGTCCAGCTTCTCGAATTGAGACTGGGTTCTGGAATTGGCGGAAAATCCTATGTCGTTATGACTGGGGATATTTCGGAAGTCAACGCATCCATGGATGCTGGGGTAGAAATAATCAAAGAAAGTGGCAACCTTGTTTATTACGCAGTTATTCCAGCACCACATAAAAATTTCAAAAGTACCCTATTGTAAATTGTTTAGAAACCGTAGATAAGAAAGGGAATGAGAAATGAATAAGGAGAATGAACAGATGACCAAAGACCGCATTGTGGATGTGAATATTTCCGAGGAACTAATTACCCGGATTGTGAATGAAGTAATGGAATCATTCCAGACGGATAATAAACAGGTAAAAAAGATAACTGAGCATGACAGAATTAGACTCATAAAAAGAAACAGTGTCGTTTTTGAAAAATTTGATACCGGAAATCCTACCGATCAGGTGACCTTTAAGGAGATCTTATCAATTGAGGAAAGCCCCAATATGGCAACCGGTTTTCTGAAAATTGAAAAATCAGCCTTTGACTGGTATTTGGGTTATGATGAATTGGACTATGTAATAGAAGGAACTTTGGAAATTACCTACAATGGAAAAACATACACTGGTCATGGCGGCGATGTGATATTTATTCCTAAAGAGACACCGGTAACATTTAGCTCGCCAGATCATTGTACTTTTTTCTTTGCCGCATATCCGGCAAACTGGCAGGATTTATGTGAAGCAAAAAAATAAAAGCACTGAGTTCATTCACTGTGTTGAGAAAGCTTTTCAAAGGAGATCAGCGATTAATTCGATAAGGATTTCCATAAATATGAGAAGAATAAAACAAAAAAAAATTACTGGAGGAAAAAATGAGTTCAACTGAAGCGTTGGGAATGATTGAAACAAAAGGATTGGTTGGCGCAATTGAAGCGGCAGATGCCATGGTGAAAGCGGCCAATGTAAGATTGGTTGGGAAAGAACAAATTGGCAGCGGTCTGGTTACGGTGATGGTCAGAGGCGATGTGGGTGCGGTAAAAGCTGCCACAGACGCCGGAGCAGCAGCAGCTTCACGAGTAGGCATGCTCATATCGGTACATGTGATTGCCAGACCCCATGAAACGGTGGCAATGATTTTACCAGATGAAATGGAATAAGCTGCCAATACAAAATTAAAAAGAAATGCATAAGGATTAATTGTTTGCTGATTCTGAAAACCTTGATAAAAATCGAAAAATATCGTTTTCATAGATGAGGGTTAATAATTAACCTTATGCATATCACCGTGTCAACTTGAAATTGTCGAAGCGGGGATTGTTATTTACCGCAGCAGAAAGTATTTAAGGTTAAAGTGTTGACAAATAAATGATTATTTAATATGATTGTTTCGTTGAAGGTGCTCTAACTGAAAAGGAGAATTCAACAATGAACGAAGATGTCAAAAGAGTGATCCAGGAATACGTTCCAGGAAAACAGGTTACGTTAGCGCATATTATTGTAAACCCTGACAACAGCATCTACAAAAAATTGGGATTGGATGATAACCGCAAATCCATCGGAATCTTGACCATTACGCCCAGTGAAGCGGCTATTATTGCGGCCGATGTGGCGGTGAAGGCGGGAGACGTTGAAATCGGTTACGTTGATCGTTTTAATGGTTCCCTGGTAATCGAAGGCGATGTGGCGTCGGTGGAAGCATCCATCAGTGAGGTCCTTCAAACCTT